>DATFZM010000035.1:0-84510 GCA_035314465.1 Solirubrobacteraceae bacterium
CAGGCGGCGCTGACGATCGAGATCACCGAGACCACGCTGATGCGCAACATCGAGGAGACCGCGCGGCGCCTCGCCCAGGTCAAGCGGCTCGGCGTGCGGATCGCGATCGACGACTTCGGCACCGGATACTCCTCGCTCGCGCATCTGCAGCAGTTCCCCGTCGACGCGCTGAAGATCGACCGCTCGTTCATCTCGGGGCTGCGTAGCAACAAGGAGGGCGAGACGCTGATCCACACGCTCGTGCAGCTCGGCAAGGCGCTCTCGATCGAGACGTTCGCCGAGGGCATCGAGCAGCCGCGGGAGCTCACGCTGCTCCAGGCCGAGGATTGCGACAGCGGCCAGGGCTTCCTCTTCGCGCGTCCGCTGGACCCCGCGGACGCGAAAACGTTCTTCGAGACCTGGTCGGGCGCCGAGGACGCGATTCCCGCCGCCGCGGAGGCGATCGACCACGAGCGCCCTTCCGCTGCCGGCGCTTAGCCGCCCCGGCGCCAAGCAAGCCTCCCTGCGCTAGGCAAGCCTCCCCGACCTGGCCAAGCTCCCGGCGCTAGCGCTCAGATCGCCCAAGGCGCGCGCTGGCCACCGCGACCTGGCCGAAGGAGATGCCGCCGTCCCCGATCGGTGTGGCCTCGGGCGTGAGCGTGCGCAGCCCCCGCTGGTGCAGGCGCGCGAGCACGTCCGCGAGCAGGCGGCGGTTCTGGAAGACCCCGCCCGACAGCACGATCGTGTCGGTCCGCTGGGACTCGGCGGCCCGCGCGCAGGCAAGGCTGGTCGCATGGGCGACCGCGGAGTGGAAGCGTGCCGAGATCATGCCCACTGGCACGCCCCGCTGGACGTCGGCGAGGATCGCAGCGATCGTGGCGCGCGGATCGATCACCAGGCCGGACGCCTCGCGCGCGAGCGCGATCGGGTAGACGCCGCGCTCGCGCTCGTCGCACGCGGCCTCGAGCGCGATCGCCGCCTGTCCCTCGTAGGTGACCTCGGGGTGCAGCCCGCAGAGCGCGGCAACGGCGTCGAAGAGCCGCCCCATGCTCGATGTCAGCGGCGAGCCCAGACCGGACTCGATCAGCTGGCAGACCTGACGCCAGCGCTGCTCGCCGACGCGCTCGCCCAACGCGCGCGGGAGCACGGGAACATCACCGCCGTCGAGCTCGCCCGAGCGCGCGAGCCACGCGCACGCCATCCGCCAAGGCTGACGTATCGCCTGCGCGCCGCCGGGCAAGCACACCGGCAACAGCATCCCGACGCGGCGGAACTCGGTGAGGTCGCCGGCGAGCAGCTCGCCCCCCCACACGGTCCCGTCGGGGCCGTAGCCGCTGCCGTCGAAGATCGCCCCGACGGCTGCCCCCTGCTCGCCGTGCTCGGCCAGCGCGGCGGCGAGGTGGGCGTGGTGATGCTGTACGCCGACGAGCTCGACCCCGTCGAGCTCTAGCGCGTGCTTGGTCGAGAGGTAATCCGGATGAAGATCGTGTGCGACGACCTCCGGGCGAACCGCGAAGAGCCGCTCGAAATGAGCGATGCCGTCGCGAAACGCTCGCAGCGTCTCGTAGTTCTCGAGGTCCCCGACGTGCGGACCGAGCCACGCGCGAGGACCCTTGGCAAGGCAGAAGGTGTTCTTCAGCTCCGCGCCGCAGCCGAGCACGTGACGCTCGGCGCCGACGGGCAGCGCGAGCTCGCCGGGCACGTAGCCGCGCGATCGCCTCACCGGCACGACCCGCGCGGCGTCCGCTGCGGCGACCACGCGCAGCACCGAATCGTCGGCACGCGCATGGATCGGCCGATCGTGCATGAGCAGCAACTCGGCGATGGCGCCGAGCCGCGTGCGCGCCTCCTCGTCGCCGAAGACGATCGGCTCCTCTGAGAGGTTGCCGCTGGTCATCACCAGCGGCGCACCTACGTCGGAGAGCAGCAGATGGTGAAGGGGCGAGTACGCGAGCATCACGCCCAGCTCCGGCGTATCGGGAGCGATGTTTGCGGCCAGCGGCGCCGCCGCTGCACGCGGCGCGAGCACGATCGGTCGGGCGCCGCTCTCCAGCAGCTCCTGCTCGCAGGGGGCGAGCGTTACGAGCTCGCGCGCGGACTCGAGGTCCGCGACCATCGTGGCCAGCGGCTTCTCGTCGCGGTGCTTGCGCGCGCGCAGCTCGGCAACGCTGTCCTCCAGGTCCGCCCGGCAGGCGAGGTGATAGCCGCCGATCCCCTTGACCGCCACGATCGCTCCCGCGCGCAACGCGGCCGCCGCGCCGGCGAGCGGATCGTGCGCGCCGTCCTTCGCGGGGGAGCCGTCGCCGTGCAGCAGCGCGAGCACGGGCCCGCAGTCCGGACAGGCGTTCGGCTGGGCGTGAAAGCGCCGGTCCGCCGGGTCCTCGTACTCGGCCCTGCAACGAGCGCACATCGAGAACCCGGCCATCGTCGTCAGCGCGCGATCGTAGGGCGAGGCGCGCACGATCGTGAAGCGAGGGCCGCAGTTGGTGCAGTTGATGAACGGGTAGCGGTGGCGGCGGTCGAGCGGATCGAAGAGCTCGCGCAGGCAATCAGCGCAGGTACCGATGTCGGGGCTCACCGCCGCGTGCCCGCGCGCGTCGCGGGCGCTCTCGAGGATCGCGAAGGCCGACTCCCCGCGGGGCTCGCTCTCGAGCACTACGACCCGCTCGATCAAGGCCAGCGGCGGTCGATCGACCTGCAGTCGGGTCAGGAATCGCTCCAGGCGATCGGGAGCGCCCTCGACCTCGATCAGGACGCCGGTGGCGTCGTTGAGGACGAACCCGCCGAGCGCATGCTCGACCGCGAGGCGGCTGACGAAGGGTCGAAATCCCACGCCCTGCACCCTGCCCTCCACGCGCACGCGCGCCCGTCGCGCGCCCGCGGCGCGCGGCGTCGGAGCCGACCCGGCCACGCCCGCCGCCCTCAGGGGCGGTGAGCCTGCGCCCAGCGCACGATCGCGCCGGAGCCCGTGATCACGCCGCCGTCGTCCAGCACGAGGATCGGCACGGCGCGCTGGCCGCTGAGCTCCTCCACCTCGGCGCGGTCGCGCGCGCGCGAGGGCCATGTCCAGAGCTTCAGCGTCCCGCCCTTGACCTTGCGCAGCTCGTATTCGCAGCCGGCCTCGTCGAGTGCGTTCGCCGCGCGGCCGCACGGGTGCGCCACGATCGCCGGCAGCGATCCGAAGCGCTTGCCGTCGGCGCACGTGTAGAGGATCACGAACTGATCCTACTCCGGCGCGCGCCGCCGCGATCGGCTCTCAGCCCGTCAGCTCGGCGGCCATTTCGTCGAAGACCCGCACGTAGGCGTCGAGCGCCTCGTGGGTGTGGGCCACCGACAGCGTCCACTCCTCCTCGCGACCGGGCGTCATGAAGATGCCGCGGTTCATGTTGTAGAGCCAGGCCAGTTCGGTGACGTCGACGTCCTGGTTGGCCTTGAACGTCTCGTAGTCGACGATCTTCGTCGGCGAGAACGTCACGCATCCCTTGGCCGCGACCCCGACGGCGTATCCCGGAAGGCCGTACCGCTCGATCACCCCCTGGCAGCCCGAGACGATCCGCTCGCCGAGCTCGTCCAGGCGCGCGTACGCCTCCGGCGTGAGGACCTCGAGCAGGCTCGCGCGCGCTGCGGCCATGCTGAGCGGGTTGCCGTTGTAGGTGCCGACCTGGTAGACGGTTCCGTCCTCGACCACGCTCATCACCTCCTCGGTTCCGCCGACCGCCCCCGAGGGCAGGCCGCCGCCGAGGGTCTTGGCGAGCGTGACCATGTCGGGCTGCACGCCGAAGCGCTCTGTTGCGCCGCCGGCCGCGATCGCCAGGCCCGTCTTGACCTCGTCGAAGATCAGCACCACGCCGTGCCTGCGCGTGATCTCACGCACCGCCTCGAGGTAGCCCTCCTCGGGCAGCACGACGCCGAGGTTCATCATCGCCGCCTCCATGATCACGCAGGCGGGCTTGCGGCCTTCGGACTCCAGCCGCTCGATGCGGCGCTCCATCGCACCGGCGTCGTTGAACGGCACGGCAATCGTGAGATCGGCGACGGCCGCGGGGATGCCCGCGCCGTAGGGCAGCGAGGCGTAGTTCTCGCGGTCGCCTATCTGGTCGTACTCGACGCCGATCGAGACCATCACCGCATCGTGATGGCCGTGGTAGGAGCCGAAGATCTTGACGATCGTCTCGCGCCCCGTATAGCCGCGCGCGATCCGGATCGCGTCCATCGTCGCCTCCGAGCCCGAGTTGAGGAAGCGCCAGCGCGGCAGGTCCCACCGCCGCGCGAGCTCCTCGGCCACGATCACGCCGTCCTCGGTCGTGGCAGCGAAATGCGTCCCCTCGGCGACGCGCTCGCGCACGGCGCGCACGATCGCCGGGTGAGCATGCCCCTGCACCATCGACCCGAACCCGTTGTGGAAGTCCCACATGCGGTTGCCGTCGACGTCGTAGACCACCGGCCCTTCGCCCGTCGTGAGGTAGATCGGCCAGGGAGAGCGTGCCTGGTAGGAGGAGGCGACGCCCCCGCTGAGCGACTCGCGCGCGCGCAGGTACATCGCCTCGGAGCCGCGGGTGCGCTCGTCGAGTCGTGCACGCTCGCGTTCGCTGAGGCTGCGGATTCGCTCGCGATCCAACTCCACGGGGCTGTTCACTGCCATCTTGTTCCCTCCTGTCAGCTCGCACTGCCGGGGTGGCATCGCGGTCGAACCATCACGTTAGTGCGCCGCCCGCGGCCGTGAGGCCGCGCGGCCAGCGCGGCGACCCTGCCGGGCGCCCGCGAGCGCGAGATCCGCGCTCGCGATGCTGCGCGGAGCGCCGCCAGCGACTTGCCCGCGCGCGCCGCCGTCTAGACCGGCAGCAGCGGCTCGGCGCGCTGCTGTGCGTTCGCGCCGGGCCCGGGACGCACCTTCAGCTCAACCGCGCCGATGCTCTGCCCGCAGTGCGCGCACGTCAGCTGCGGGTCGGCATCGTGGCCGCAGACGGTGTGCACGTGGACGCGCGGGGGGCCTGCCGGCGGCGTGGCGTGACGGTCGCCCCACTGCATCAGCGCGAGGAGAACGGGGCTCACCTCCGCGCCCTTGCGCGTCGGGAGATACTCGTAGGACTCAGGGTGCTCGGAGTAGCGCCGGCGCTCGAGCAGGCCGTGCTCGACGAGCGTGCTCAGCCGATCGCTGAGGATGTTCGGCGCCAGGCCGACGTTGCGGCGGATATCGACGAAGCGTCGCCGCCCGAGGAGCACCTCCCGCATGATCAGCAGCGTCCAGCGCTCGCCCAGCACCTCGAGGGAGTTCGCGATCGAGCAGTTCTGGTCGTCAAAGGGACGATACGGCACCGGCACAGCATAACAGCGAGCTTGCGTTTTGCAACCACCCAGCTGGAGCGATCGAGACGGCGGGGATCCTGCCCCGGCGGGGCAGGCGCTTCGCATCGGGGTCGCCTACTGAAACGGAGCCGCCGGGGTGCGCTACGCTCTGCAGGGAGCAACCCGCAAGCGAGGCGCATAGCGAGATGGCAGGCCGAGCAGGATTGAGAGCGTCCGACGCAGATCGCGACGGGGTCGCCGATCGGCTGCGCCAAGCCGCCACCGAAGGGCGACTTCTCACCGAGGAGCTCGAGCGGCGCTTGGAGGCGGCGCTGTCCGCGCGCACCTACGGGGAGCTCGACGCCGTCGTCGAGGACCTTCCCGGCTCACGGGTGCTCGCGTCGCGCGGCAGCCGCCGCTCCGTGCTGCGACCCGCTCTCGCTCTGGCGATCGCCTTCCCGCTCGCGGTCGCGTCGATCGTGATCGCGGTGCTGGTGATCACGGGCGTGATGGCGATGTGGTGGTTCTGGCTGGCGGTCGGCTGGTTCTTCTTCGGACGCCACCGCAGCCGCGTCTACTACACGCGCTACGGATGGATGCACGGTTGCAGCGCCTGGCACTCGCGACGCCCGCGCGCGCACCCGTCGCGGGGCTTCTGGGCCTAGCCGGCTCGGCGCGGCCCGTTCCGAGCTCGCATCGCAGACCGGCTCGGGGGGCTCACGACGCTCGTTCGCGCGAGCTCCTCAGAAGCGTCGGTGCCGGGCTCCGTCGGCGGCGGCGCTCGCCGGCTCGGTCGGATACCTCAGCGCGGCCTGCAGCCGGCGCCCGGCGCGGGCGAGGCTACGCACCGTCTCCACGCGCTCGACGCTGAGATGACTCGCGGCGGCGATGAAGACCTGGGCGGTCGTGAGCGCATCGCCGAGCGCATCGTGCTGGGCGTGCGCGGGGAGCCCGAGGGCACCTGCCAGCTCCCCCAGGGGCATCTCCGCCGGCACGGTCCCGTCGCGCTCGCACAGCCATAGGCGCCCGAGCACGCTCGTATCGGCGATCGGACCCCGCAGGCGCACGCCGCCGGCCCGCAGCGCCGGCCCGAGGAAGGCCCGCTCGACGCGCGCCACGTGCGCGACCAGCGTGCGGCCCGCGATCGCTCGCAGCAGCGGTTCGATCGCCGTCTGCAGCGGGGGTGCATCGAGGAGATCCGCGGCGCGGATCCCGTGGATGCGGATCGCGGGTTCGCTCAGCGCGCGCGTGGGTCGCACGAGCCCCCATACGGCGCCCGCGAGCTGGATACGCCCCTGCTCGATTGGGATCGCGGCGAACGAGATGATCTCGTGCCGGCGCGGGTCGAGCCCGCTCAACTCGAGGTCCACCGCGCACCACGACGCCCCGTTCCAGGGCGTTCGCTGTGAGGGCCTCGGCGCAGATGCGTACTCGACGGCCGCCGGACCCCACGGGCGCCCGCCGGGCAGCCTCACGGGCACATCACAGCACGCCCAACGCTAGCTCGGCCGACACGCGCCGCTGCACCGAGGCGATCGCCCGGAAGGCCTCCTTGAGGTAGCTGCGCGTCAGCTCGCTGAGCGACTCGGGGTCGATGTAGTCGTCGGGCTGCGCGCCGGCGCGCAGCTGCTGCACCTGGTGCTCGAGGCGCAGTCCGAGGATCAGATCGAAGGCGTCCTCGAGCGTACGTGCGGTCGAGCGCGACAGCGTCCCGGCGTCCGCGGCCGCGCGCAAGCGCTCCCGCGTCGAAGCACTGGTCACGCCCGCGGCCATCCCGGCCCAGCGCGCGAGATCGACGACCGGCAGCAGCCCCCCTCGCTTGAGGTCCAGCCGCCCGCGGTTCTCGCCCGAGTGCTCGACCACGAGGCCCCGCAGGAAGCCCGTCGGCGGACGATAGGAGAGCGCGAGCCGGGCCAGCAGCCGTAGCAGCGCCTCGTCGCGCGGTGCGGTGGCAAACGTGTCCGCGATCGGCGTGCCCATGTGGATGCCCCACACCGGGCGGCTGTCGACGAACACCGACACCAGCATCACGGCCTGCTCCTGGGTGGGCCGCGCCATCCAGCCGCGCACCGCGCGCTGCCAGGACGCGAGCGATCGCACGACGAGCTCCTCCGCGGCGGTCACTCCCTGCGCGTCGCGACGCAGCCCGCACGCCTCCAGGCCCGCGACGACCTCTGCGCCCACCCCCTGCAGGAACGGCCTCACGGTCTCGCCGCCGTCCTCGTCGAAGTACACGATCGCGCTGTCGGAGTCAGAGCCGGGGGTCGCCTCGCGCCGCGCCTGACTGCCGAGCGCGAGCCACGCGAACGACGGCGGCGCGCCCCCTCGCTCGGCGACCGCCAGCTCGAGCAGCCGACGCGTGAGCGCGTCGAGGACGACCGTGTAGATCGCGCTTATGTTCGCGGGATCGACGCGCGCGTCGTGCAGCGCGATCACCATCGGGGCGAACGCGGCCGAGGCCGCGACGAGCTCCTGCCGGCTCTGCGCGCGACCGATCGCGCGCCGCAGATGAAAGGACGAGCGGGTCTCGACCGCGACGAGATCGGAATCGCTGACCACGCCGAGCAGCTCGCCGCTCGCGGAGACGATCGGATAGTGGCGCAGCCCGCGATCGAGCATGTCGAGCAGGACCTCGCCGGCCAGCCGATCGGGCCCGCACGTGTAGGCCGGCGCGGTCATCGCAACCGACACGGGCGCGTCGCCGGCCACGCCGGCGGCAACGACGCGCGTGCGCAGATCGTGGTCGGTGAGGATCCCGAGTGACCCGTCGCCGAGGTCGACCACGACCGAGGTCGCTCCCGCGCTCGACATCGCCGCGGCGGCCTCCTGAATCGAGGTCCCCGGCTCGCACACGACGGGTGCGCCATGGACCAGGCTGCCCACCGGCACGTGCGCCGGGCCGGCCGCCGGGGAGAGCTCGAGCGCGCCGACCGCCTCGGCGGGCCATTCGAGC
The DNA here is from genome assembly GCA_035314465.1 of Solirubrobacteraceae bacterium. Lineage (GTDB taxonomy): Bacteria > Actinomycetota > Thermoleophilia > Solirubrobacterales > Solirubrobacteraceae > Palsa-744. The sequence continues at coordinate 8,219 of DATFZM010000035.1, forward strand.
AGAGAGCGAGCAACGTAGCGCATGCCCTCCGGCCGCGAGAGCAGCTCGCGCGCGACGTCGGCTGGGATCCGGTAGCAGAGCGTGTCCTCGGCGGCGCGCGCCGCGAAGCCGGGAGGCAGCCCGGACAGCATCGAGGCGTGCCCGAACATCTCGCCGCTCTCGAGCCTGTCGAGCACGCGCTCGTCGAGGACGATCTCGACGGCGCCGCTGCGCACGACGCGGAGATGCTCCACCGGCTCGGCGCCCTGCGAGAAGATGATCGCGCCGGCGAGATGGAACTCGACCTCCGCGCAGGAGGCCACCCGCGCGAGCTCGTCGCGGTCGACGCTCTCGAAGGGTGCGTGCGCCGCCAGGAAGTCGGCGACGTCCGACAGCGCTGGCGTGCTGCTCAGCGACGGCTGGGGGCGGGGGGCAAGGTCAGCCACATCGCGCTCAGGCTACGGGATCGCACCCGCCGCCGACCCAGAGATCGCCACGCCGCCGCGAACCGCGTCGGCGCGCGGCAAGACCGCGGCGCGAGTCTCACGACCGAGACGGCTAGCCAAAACGGCATCTGCGCCCGCTGGACCGTCAACCGATCCTCACCACCGGGGCCACGGACGGGCTCGGCCGCGCGCTCGCGACGACCCTCGCCGCTGACGGCGCGAGCGTCGGGACCCTCTGTGCGACCTCGCACGGACGGGCGGCGCCTGACGGCGGTCAATCGTGAAGCTCGCGCGGCACGAGCCGTAGGCGCAACTGCTCGCCCTCGCGCAGCACGAACACGTCCACGGGCTCGCCGATCAGGTCTCCGACCATCAGGCGCTGGATGTCGTCGACGCCCATCACGCGCGCTCCCGCCAGTTCGACGATCAGGTCCTCGGCTTTGAGCCCGGCGCGATCGGCGGGGCTGTCGGGCGTGACCGCGACGATCTCCACGCCCCTCGCCTGCCCACGCTCGCGCCGCGCGCGTGAGGGCAGCGGTCGCGAGCCACCGGCGACGCCCAGGTACGCTCGCCGCACGCGGCCATCGCTCATGAGCGCACTGATCACCTTGTGCGTGGCGTCGTTGATCGGCACTGCGAGCCCGAGCCCCACGCCCGCTACGGCCGTGTTGACGCCGACAACCTGGCCGCGTGCGTCGAGGAGTGCGCCGCCGGAGTTGCCCGGGTTCAAAGCCGCGTCGGTCTGTATCACGCTGTCGATCATGCGCACCATGCTGCCGGATCGTGCCGGCAGCGATCTGCCGAGAGCCGAGACGACGCCCGCGGTCACCGAGCCTTCGAAGCCGTGCGGGTTGCCGATCGCTACGACGAGCTGCCCCACGCGCAGGCGCGCCGCGTCGCCGAGCACCGCCGGCGCGAGGTCGTCCGCGTCGGCACGCAGGACTGCGAGGTCCGAGAGGGCGTCTGCGCCGACCACCCTGAAGTCGATCTCGCGCCCATCGACGAGCGTCGCGCGACCGCGACGGTCGGGGCCTGCGACGACGTGCGCGGAGGTCAGCAGGAACCCGTCTGGCGTGAGCACGATCGCGCTTCCGGAGCCGGCAGGTACGCGTCCGCGGCGAGTCGCCCGCAGGACACGCAGGTTGGCGACGCTCGGCGCGACGCGCTCGGCCACGCCGGCGACCGTTCGCGAGTAGGCGTCGAGCGCCTCGGCTTCATCTGCGCGCCCAGCAGCGTCGGTGCGCGAGGACGCGCCACCGCCCGGAGGGTGAGATCCCGCCAAGAGCGACGGGCGTCCCGCCCGTCGCACACGGCGCAACCGCGTCGCCTCGCCGGCGAGCAGCGCCGGCTCGGAGGAAACGCTCACGACTTGTGCACAGCTCGGGTGCGGAAGACCATCCACCCATCGTAGTAACGAGGCGGTATTGGGCTTATGGCGTCGTGGCAGTGAAGCTGAGAGCGCGTGTCGAGGCCGCCCGTGATCTGCATGCAGCAGGCACACGTAGTCTCAGGTATCAGCTCTTCGTACCAGGCGTGAGAGCCCTACTCCTGGAGCCTAATTCACATGTTCGGTCTCGATAATCCAATCCACATCGCCTTCCTGCTGATTCTGCTGCTGCTCGTGTTCGGAGCCAAGCGCCTGCCCGAGATGGGTCGATCGCTGGGTGCCGGGATGCGGGGCTTCAAGGAGTCGATCAGCGGCGAGAGCGGCCAGACGTCAATCACCGCCTCTCAGCCGGCGCGCGCCTCGACCGCGTCGATCGCTCCTGGCGCCACGGGGACGGACGCACCGGCCGTCGCGGCCGTTGGTGCGCCCGTGCAGGTCGCTGCTCCTGCCGCAGCGCCCGTCGAGGAACCCACGCCGCCGCTCGCGGCGTGAGGCGGGCCCTTACGGCTGCGAGGGGTCGACGGGAAGTCCGCCCGGGCCCGGCCAGCACGTGTTGGGGTCTTCTTCCGCGGATTCCTGCCAGGTCTTTACGCCACACGCCGGTTTTGCGTAGATCAGCCCCAGGTACCTCTTGAGGATCGCCGCCAACCTGGACGTTGAGCGTGCTTCTACTGGCGGGGCTCGCCGGCTGCGTCGTTCTCCCCAAGCAGCGACGGCTCCGATGCGTGTGAGATCAGGGCCGGCTGCGCCGGGGATTCGACGGGCGGGGGCTCAGCGGCTGCTCCGTCGAGCGCCTCACGAGCCGCAGCGAGCGCCTCGTCGAGGCTCGCGCGCTCGCGAGCGTCGGTGCCCGCGGAGTCGCCGCGTTGCGGCGCCATCAGCGGTTGCAGCACGTCGATCGGTAGCGGGAAGACGATCGTGGAGCTCTGGTTCGCGCTTACCTCGATCAGTGTTTGGAGGTAGCGCAGCTGGATCGTTACCGGGTTGCGGCTGATCACCTCTGCCGCGTCATTGAGCCGAGCGGCGGCCTGAAACTCGCCCTCGGCGTTGATGATCTTCGCGCGGCGCTCGCGCTCGGCCTCGGCTTGGCGCGCCATTGCGTGCTGCATCCGTTCCGGAATCTCGACGTCCTTGATCTCTACCGCCGTGACCTTCACCCCCCACGGCTCGGTCTGGTCGTCGATGATGTGCTGGAGGTGCTCGTTCAACCGCTCGCGCTCGGCCAGCAGCGAGTCGAGCTCGGCCTTACCCAGCACCGAGCGCAACGTCGTCTGAGCGATCTGCGAGGTAGCTGCCAGCACGTTCTCGATCTCGACCACCGACTTCGTGGCATCGACGATCCGGTAGTACGCCACCGCCGTGACGCGCGCGGGCACGTTGTCGCGCGTGATGATCTCCTGGGCCGGGATTTCCAGCGTGACCGTGCGAAGGCTGACGCGGACCATGCGGTCGAGCACGGGCATCAGGAAGATCATCCCCGGCCCGCGGTGGGTCGTTACGCGGCCGAGCCGAAAGACGACGCCGCGCTCGTACTCGCGCAGCACCCGCACGGATGTGCCCACGATCACCAGCGCGGTCACCGCTATGAAGATCAGGACGAGTGCGAGCGCGAGGATCATGCCAGCAACTCCCACTCCTCGGCTGGGCGCACCGACAGCGTCAGGCCGCTCACTCGCTCCACCACGATCGGATCGCCCTCGCGGAGCGCCGCGTCGTCCGCTTCCGTCCAGCCGCGCCGGGCGCGCCACAGCGCGCCGTCGACGAACACCTGGCCGGCGGAGTCGCTCCAGCGACGCACCACGCCGACACGCCCGCACAGCGACTCGGCGCCTGCCTGGATGCGCGCGCGCTGGGAGCCGCGCGCCTTACGCATTGCCACGAGCGCCCATCCGCCTGCCGCCGCGCCGAGCGCGACGCCGACCGGCACCGCAAGCGCTGCGCTGCCGCCCAGCGAAGCGATCACCATGATCCCACCCGCGATCAGCGCCGCGCCGGCGCCGAGACCGAGAATCCCGCTCGGCGCGTGGGCCTCGGCCACCGCCAGCATGGCACCGATCAGCAGGAGCACGAAGCCGAGCACCGTCATAGCAAATTCCTCAATTCCGATGATACGCCGCGCAGTGGGGAGCGCGCGATTCACTTGCGCCAACCGTCCGTTCGCAGCCGCGATCCGACTACAGTCGCGTGCGGAGCACGCCTGTTAGGCGCCGAGGCGTGCGGGGGCAGGACGCGATGGCGAGACCCGGACTCGAACCGGGGACACCACGATTTTCAGTCGTGTGCTCTACCAACTGAGCTATCTCGCCGTCGGCCCGATGCTACCGACTAGTGTTCCCAGGCTTCGAGGTAGGGCAGCGGATCGATCGGGCGCCCGCCCGCGGCCTGCCAGCCGCGGATCCAGATCTCGAAGTGCAGATGCGGCGCGGTCGCATCGCCCGTCTGGCCGGCAGAGCAGAGGGTCTGACCGGCGCCGATGGCCTGGCCTTCGCTGACAGCGAACGTGTCCGCCTCGCAGTGGGCGAACATGAAGTCCAAGTCGACGCCGGTGTGCTCGACGAGGTAGTAGCCGGCGCCCGCCGCCTGGTAGGCGACGTAGGTGATCGTGCCCGCGAGCGGCGCGACGATGGGCGTTCCTTCGGCCGTGAGCACATCCTGGCCCTGGTGGATGTGTCCTTCGCGAGGCGCTCCGAAGCGGTTTTCCGGCCCGCCGAAGCTGTGCGCGCCCGCGACCGGGAAGGCCGCTCCGTCGAGCACCGTCTGCGCCGGCGTGGGCGCGCCCGCTTCGGAGGCGATTGCGGGCGTCGCCGCGCGCGACGGAACCGACGGCACCGGCCGAGCGCTTGGCGCGCTCACCGTGAGGCTCGCCACTCCCGAGCGATGAGGCCGGCGTAGGAGCGAGGCGCCGTGGGGATCGCGGGCGCTCAGGCTCACGTGGTAGACGCCCGGCGAGAGCGTCGCGTCAGCCGGCCATCGCACGGCGGTCGTGCGTCCCGTGCGCACCCAGCCGAGCGCCACGACGAGCACCAAGCGGCGCGTGGCGACGCTCGTGATCGCGACGCGCACCTCGACGGTGGTCGCGCCCGGCTCGTCGACGCGCAGCAGCACGCGGGGCGGAGGGCCGGCGAGGACGGTGGTCGGGACGCTCAGACGGGCGACGGTCGGCCCCGGCGCCGCCGCCGATAACACGCCGGCCTCGCTGGCGCCCGCTCGCGGGCTCGACGGCGCGATCGCACCGCCGGGAACGTTCGAGAGCGCGCAGGCGGGCGTTGCGCCAAGCGCGGTGCAGGCCACCGCGATCGCGGCCGAGGAAGCGTACGCGCGCCACATACGTATCCTCTCGGCAGCCGTCGGGCGAATCCCGAGGCACGCTCGGCGGGTTGCAGGCGCGCTTGCCGGTCGACGGGCTCACGGCGCGCTCTCCTTCGCGGCTGCGGCTGCGCGTCAGTCGCGACTCAGGCGGCGCGCTTGAATTCCTCGACGAGCGCTTCGTAGGTGAGCCGCAGGCCCTCGTCAATCGAAGTGCGCGGCTTCCAGCCGAGCTCGCGTTCGGCGCGGGAGACGTCCAGGCAGCTGTGCTGCAGCTCGCCCGGGCGCAGGTCTGCCAGCTCGGGCTCGATCTGCTTGCCCGCGATCTCGCTCAGCTTGCGCCAGACGCTCGCCACGTCGGTCTCGGTGCCGGTGGCGATGTTGTAGGTGCCCGACTTGCCGACCGCCGCGAGCAGCGCGCTGACGACGTCGCCCACGTAGACGTAATCGCGGGTCGGCTTGCCCTGTCCGTAGAGCCGCGGCGCCTGTCCGGTGTAGAGGTGGTGGCTGAAGATCGCTACCACGCCGGCCTCGCCGTGCGGGCTCTGTCGCGGACCGTAGACGTTGCCGAGGCGGCAGACGGCGTGTGGGGTCCCGGACAGCAGCGACCACGTGCGCACGTAGGCCTCGCCGCCCCACTTCGACGCTCCGTAGGGCGAGAGCGGCGCCGGCAGGCGGTCCTCGCCGGTGGGCATCGGCGCGTCGTCGCCGTAGAGCGCGCCGCCGGTGGAGGTGAAGATGACCGGGGCACCGCAGGAGCGCGCGGCCTCGACGACGCCCAGCGTGCCCTTGACGTTCACCTCGCAGTCGCGGCCGGGGTCCTCGACCGACGCGACGACGCTCGCCTGAGCGGCGAGATGGAAGATCGCCTCGGGGCGGATCGACGCGACCCGCGAAGCGACTGCGCCTATGTCGACGATGTCGAGCTCGATCAGCTCGGCCTCGGGGGCGACGCGCGCGCGGTCCCCCGTCGAGAGATCGTCCATCACGGTGACCCGCGCGCCCTGGGCGAGGAGCGCATCGACAACATGCGAGCCGATGAATCCGGCACCGCCGGTGACGATCGCGCGGGAGCTCATCGGCGGGAATCTATACGCCCCGCCCTCGCCTCACGCGCCCGGCCCTCGCGGCGCGGCGAGCGCGCCCCGCTGCGCTCTCCGGGGGTCCTGGCGCTATACGGAGGCGGCCGACGCGCAGGACGCGAGCACGCCCTCGACCGTCTGGACCGACTCGTCGATGCGCTCGAGCACCCGCATGCCCCGGCGCTCACGCGGCAGGCCGCCGCCCACGGCGGGGCCGCTGAGCAGGATCGGGAGGTCGGGGTGGCTGGCGTGGAGCTCGCGCAGCGCGACCTCGATCGAGTCGACTCCCCCGGGCGCCGTGGCGCCCACCACGACGAGGTCCGGGGATCGTCCCTCGACAAGCGAGAGCAGCTGCTCGGCGGCGAGGTCGGTGTCGAAGATCGTCTGGAAGCCGGCCGCGGCGAGTTGATCGTGGACCATCTGCAGCCCCAGCGTGTGGTCGCCTCCCGCCACCCCGGCGAGCAGCACGCGCTCACGCGTGGGCTCGGTGTCAACGGTCATATAGCGGTAGAGCGTCGCGAGCACGCGGCGTGTGATCGTGAAGGCGCGGCGCTCGCGCTCGCTGTCGATCTCACCCGCGCCCGCGAGCACGCTGATACGGCGCAGCGCGGGTCCGATCACCTCGGCGTGGAGCGTCGTGGGAGCGATCCCGTCCTCTATCGCAGTCGCGATCGCCGCCTCGGCGGTCTCGGCGTCACCGCGTTCGAGCGCGCTGGCGAACGTCTCGAGCGTGCTCTCGACGAGCGCAGCCGGGTCAGAGCGCATCTGCTCGCGAGCGTCGGGACCGGTCTGCCCAAGGACTTCCATGAATGCGTCGAGCAGCACCGGGTCGAAGTGGCGCCCCCGCTGTTCGCGCATCATCTGCACGGCCTCCTCGACGGAGAACGCCTTGCGATAGACGCGATCGCTCGTGAGCGCGTCGAAGACGTCGGCGACTGCGACGATCCGACCCTCGATCGGGATCGCCTCGCCCTTGAGGCCGCGCGGATAGCCGGTGCCGTCCCACTTCTCCTGATGGCTGAGCGCAATCGTCGCGGCCATGTCGAGGATCGAGGACGACGAGCCGCGCACGAGCCTGTGCCCCTCCTCGGCGTGAGTCTCGACGATCGCCCGCTCCTCGGTGGTGAGCGGACCGGGCTTGAGCAGGATCGCGTCGGGGATCGCCACCTTGCCGACGTCGTGCAAGGGCGCCGCGTGGCCGAGACGCTCGCAGAACTCTTCGTCCATGCCGATGTGCTCTGCGAGCAGCGTCGAGAAGCGGCCGATCCGCTCGATGTGCGCCCCGGTGTCCTCGTCGCGGAACTCGACCGCCATCGATAGGCGGCGAACGGTCTCGGCCTGGGCTATCTCGAGCTCGGAGAGCGCGCGTTTGAGCTGGCTCGTGCGCCCATCTATCTCCTTCTCGAGCGCTGCCCGGCCACGATCTCCGAGGTGAAAGCCCAACACCGTGGCAGCGATCACGGCGCCAGCGATGCAGCCTGCGATCGTCACCGAGACACCCGCGAGCGCCGCGACGACGACGGCGGCAAGGCCCAGCAGCGCCCAGGGGATTAGCGCGAGCGGCGATCGCGGACCGGGCGCGTCTCCGCCGTCGCCAGGCCGGCGGGGGCCGTGCGCGCCGGTCCGTGGAGACCTAGGCACGAGCCCACCTCCGCGCGTGCGAACACGGCGCTTCCCCTCGCCCCCGTACTGCGAGTCCGACGGCGCTCCCCCGTCGGGGGAGCGTTGCAGGAAGCTGACTTGAAGGGCATCGTGCACTGAGAGCTCTCGCGTCCTTGTCGGGTCTCAGAGAGTGGTCGGCTGGCAAGCCAGGACTCGACGCTTTTGCTGGCTCTCTTGAACGGCCCTCCGCGTGCTTAAACATATTGCGGAGGAGCTGCCTAGCGGCCGTTCTGCAGCTGGGTTATGTTGATTGCGTTTGTTGGCGCCGTGAGGGTGACGGGCTGGTTCCAGCGGTCGAAGCTGATGCGCCCCGCGGATGAGCCCGCCTTGGAGATCTCGAGCGGATAGGGAGTGCCGGTGGCGGCTACGTAGAGCGTGCCGCCCTCGCTCGTGTCCGTCACGGCCACCGCCTGCCGGCCCTGGACTGTCGTCGTGCCGACGAGTGCCAGCTTGCCGTGGCTTGCGAGGGTCGAGTCGAGCAGATCGCCGAGGCTGGTGAGCTGCGCGAGCGACGCGAATTCGCCGCTGCTGGCGGGCACCTTGAGCCACCTGCCGCGAAGCAGCCGCGCGGCCGCGGGGCCCGCGACGTGGCGGTAGAAGGCCGCGCTTCCGTTCACGTAGAAGGCCTGTTCGACGTCTACTACGTCGATTGCGAGGCCTTCCAGGGCGATACGCCCCCTTGCGCCCTTGCGCGCAACGAGTTCCATATCAAGAGATATCGGTTTGTTTTCGTTGATAATTGAGCCGGCGATGTGAACGCTTGCCGCGTCCACTGCAGCCGTTTTCGCCGCCGCGAGAATCTGTTCGGGCGATTTGGACGCGACGCCGTTGCTCGAAGACCCCCCGCCGCAGCCCGCCAGCAGGGCGATCCCGAGTAGCAGGACGAGGAGCAGAGCGGAGCCGGTGCGGTCGAGGTGGGCGCGCATCGACGTCGGGACTCTAGCTTGGCGTCCGTCGGCCACGCGCCGGGCGGTGGCGTCTCGTATCGTGCGGCCCGGTGAGTCAGCGCGATTTCGACGTGGTCGTGTTCGGGGCAACGGGGTTGACGGGCCGGCACGTGGCCGCCTACCTCCAGGAGCGCGCCGCGGCGAGCGGCCTGCGCTGGGCTGCGGCCGGCCGCGACGAGGCAAAGCTCGCGCGCGTGCTCTCCGAGGAGGGGGCGAGTGAGGCGTCGACCCTGCTCGCCGACGTCGAGCAGGCCGACTCGCTGCGGGACGTTGCCTCGAGGGCGACGGTCGTGCTCAATCTGGTTGGTCCCTACACGCCTTATGGCCGGCCCGTGATCGAGGCCTGCGTCGCCGGCGGCTGCCATTACGCGGACCTGACCGGCGAGATCCCATTTGTGCGCGGCGTTCTCGACGTGCTCGATCAGCCCGCACGCGAGGCCGGGGTGAAGGTCGCGCAGGTGTGCGGGTTCGAGGCGCTCCCGCCGGACCTCGCGACGCTGCTCGCCGCTGACGCCGCGCGCGAGCGCTACGACGAGCCGCTGCAGAGCGTCGACGTCGAGGTGTCGATCACGGCGCCTCCGGGCCTGCCGCGTCCGTCGGACGCGATCTCGGGCGGGACGTTGCAGAGCGTGCTCGCGATCGCGGCCTCGGAGCGCTCGGACCTGATCGCCGACCCGGCGGCCCTGATAACCGACGCGCAGCTCGCCGATGCGGTACGGAGCGTGAGCCCGATCGCGATCGCCCCGCGCCACGCTCACGGGGACGGCGTGATCGCGCCGATGGCCCCGGCGCCGTTCATCAACCCCGCGGTCGTGCACCGGAGCGCCGCGCTCGCCGCGGCTGCCGCCGGCGTGGAGCCGATGCCGTTTCGCTATCGCGAGGGGATGGTGCTGGGCGGCCCGCCGGCCACGCTGCCGCTGCGCTGGGGCCTCGCCGGGGCGATGTCGGCGACGCAGGCGGGCCTGCGCAGCTTCGCGAGCGCGGCGCCCTCCACGCGCCGCCGGCTCACCTCGGCGCTGTCGCGGATCGTGCCTGGGTCCGGCTATGGCCCGAAGGGCGAGCGGCTGCAGGCCTGGCGTTGGCAGCTGCGGGTGTTCGCCCGCACGCTCGGCGGCCGCGAGCTCGAGGTGAGCATCGACGCGGACGGCCACCCCGGCTATCTCGCCACCGCGCGCATGCTGGGCGAGCTCGGCATCTTGCTGGCCGAGGACGGCGCCACGCCCGACGTCGCGGGCTGCGTCACGCCTGCGATCGCGCTCGGCAGCGCGAGCGCACCGCGCTTCGCCCACGCGGGCGTGCGCTTCTCGGTGTCCGCTCCCTGAGCAGCGCGCTCGGGCGCATCCTGCTCGTGCTCGGGGGGCTCGGGCTCGCGGCGCTGCGCGCGCGCCGACCTACCGCGCGCCGACCTACCGCGCGCCGGCGCTAGCCGGCCTCGTCCTCGAGCGCGGAATTGCCGTAGATCGCGCGCATCCAGACCTCGACGAGCGTGTCGATGACCGCCGCATCGGAGATCGCCGGGACCTCGCTCGACAGGGTGGCCTGGAAGACCCGCTCGTTCATCCAGTTGAGCGCGACCGCGAGGTCGCGCGCGGGCGCTCCGCCCGGGGCCGCGCCGCGCCGGCGCTCGCCCTCGATCGCGGCCGTGGTCTCCTGCACGAAGCCCTCGATCACCCTCGCCCACAGCTCGCGCACCTCTGCGCTGCTCGCGCGCATTTCGGCGGCGGCGAGTGCGATCGCCCTGTGGTCACGGAAGGTCTCGTGCACGGAGGCGATGCCCCTGCGCACGACTTCGAGCGGGCCTTGTGAGAGCCGCTCGAGCTCGATCCCGGCGCGCGCCTCCTCGACGAGGCGGTCCAGGAGCGTGAGCAGGACGGCCTCCTTGGAGGCGAAGTAGAAGTAGAACGTCGGGCGCGAGATGCCCGCGCCGCGAGCGAGGTCGTCGACGGAGATCTCGTTGAGCGAGCGCTCGCCCAGCAGACGCTCGGCGGTCTCGAGGATCGCACGCTCGCGTTGATCGCCGCTCGGACGCTGCCTGCGACGCCCACGCCAAGGCCGCCCGAAAACCTGCTCCTCGGAGACCGCCATTCCCCCACCCTAACACGATCCTCAACGGAGTGTCGACAAATCTCGACACAGTGTTGACAGCGTCGTCGGATCGTCGATAGACTCCCCTCCTACGGCAATCAACGAGTCGAGGAGAGCTGCGGTGGCACCCGAGCACGTAGACGTCCTGATCGTCGGCGCCGGCCTCTCTGGGGTCGGAGCCGCCTGCCACCTGCGCAGCGCCTGCCCCGAGAAGAGCTTCGCGATCGTGGAGGCGCGCGCGGCCAGCGGCGGCACGTGGGACCTGTTCCGCTACCCGGGGGTTCGCTCCGACTCGGACATGTTCACGCTCGGCTACGAGTTCGCGCCATGGCGCGAGGCGAGGGCGATCGCCGACGGCCCCTCGATCCTGCGCTACATCAGGGACACAGCGCGCGAGCACGGCGTCGATCAGATGATCCGCTACAACCGCCGCGTCGTGAGCGCGAGCTTCAACACGAGCGACGCGAGCTGGGCCGTGGAGATCGAGCACACCGACAGCGGCGAGCGCGAGCAGCTCAGCTGCTCGTTGCTGTTTGCGAACACGGGCTACTACCGCTACGACGAGGGCTACACGCCGAAGATTCCCGGACAGGAGCGCTTCAGAGGGCAGATCATCCACCCGCAGCATTGGCCCGAGGACCTCGACTACGCGGGAAAGCGCGTCGTCGTGATCGGCAGCGGCGCGACCGCTGTGACGCTCGTGCCGGCGATGGCCGAGCGCGCAGCACACGTGACGATGCTCCAGCGCTCGCCCAGCTACGTGCTCTCGCTCCCCAACGATGATCCCGTCGCGCGGCTGGCGCGGCGCGCGCTGCCCTCGCGGGCGAGCTACGCGCTCGTGCGCTGGAAGAACGTCGCGCTCGCGACGCTCCTCTACGAAGCGTGCCGAGCGGCGCCGCGGCTGATGACGCGCCTGCTGCGCGGCGGCGTGCGCAAGGCGCTGCCCGACGGCTACGACGTGGACACGCACTTCAAGCCCACGTACGAGCCCTGGGACCAGCGCCTATGCCTGGTGCCCGACGGCGATCTGTTCGAGGCGATCTCGAACGGGAGCGCCTCGGTGGAGACCGACAAGATCGAGACGTTCACCGAGCGCGGCCTGCAGCTGAGGTCCGGACGGCAGCTCGAGGCCGACGTGGTAGTCACCGCGACGGGGCTCAACCTGCTGATGCTCGGCGGCATGGCGATCTCGGTCGACGACCAGCGGATCGACCTCTCCGAGACGGTCGGCTACAAGGCGATGATGCTCAGCGGCGTCCCCAACCTGGTGTTCACCGTCGGCTACACGAACGCCTCATGGACGCTGAAAGCGGACCTCGTCGCGAACTACGTCTGCCGTCTGCTCGCCTACATGGACGAGCACGGCTACCGCGTGTTCACACCGCTCGCGCCCGGCCCCGCGACCCGCCTGGGTCCGCTGCTGGACCTGAAGTCGGGCTACGTAAAGCGCTCTCTCGACGAGCTGCCAAAGCAGGGCGACCGCATGCCGTGGCGCCTTCACCAGAACTACCCGCGCGACGTGCGCATCATGCGCTACGGCCCGATCCAGGACGACGGGATCGTGTTTTCGGGCGGGCCCGGGCAGCCGGACTCAGAGCCGCAGGCGCCGGACCTGGTCGCAGCCTGACGGGCCAAGCCGACTGCCTTCTCGCTTAGCCGGGCGACTGCTCCCGCGTGCAGCGGCGTCTAGCGGGCAGCGGCTCCGGGCTCGCGCCCGTTCGCCGGCACGGCTCCCGGCTGGTGGCCGTTCGTGGAATGCGGCGCATCGGCCGCGGCGTTCGCGGGAGGATGGCCGAGCAGCTCGGCGAGGAATCCCCTGCCGATCACGCTCATGGCGAGCACGCAGCCGAACAGCACGACGGCGTCGATGCTCTCGCGACCCTGCTTGCTCCAGTAGTCGTCTTCGAGGTTCAGCCAGAGGGCGAACTCGTCGAGCGTCAGCGCCGCGCCGGCGCCATAGACGAGCGAGGTTAGGCGCGAGGCGCGGCGGCGTTCGTCGATGCCGATCTCCAGCAGCCAGAGATAGCCGACCGTGATCAGCCCGGTGATTCCGAAGGTCATATGGTGGATATGCCTGCCCCCCGGCGTGATGTTGCGGAACGGGCCGCGTTCGGCGCGGATCGCGTGCGTGATCGCCCGCACCGCCGCGAACGTGAAGAAGAACGAGCCCGTGCTCAGCAGCTGACGCTCCTTGCGCCGGTCGCAGAAGTGCCGCTGGTACATCGCGCGGATGTCTCGCTCGGGGGCGAACAGTCCCCCGAGGAGCCGATGGCGACCGTTGTGCGTCTCGGTGTCCACGAGCGGGAATGGTAGTCGCAGTAAACCCTGATGATGCCCGGCGCGCCCATCACGACGCCTTGGCGCGCTTATCGGCAGGCCGCGGCGCGCGATCGAGACGTCTCCGCGCGCCATCGAGACGCTCGGCCGCGTAGTCTTGCGCCAATGCGGTACAGGACTGTGTGCATCTCGAGCGAGGACGGCACCGGCGCGCTGGGAGCCGCGTCCCTGGCCGCGAGGTCGTTGGGCCTTCGCGTGATCGACGAGGACATCGTCACCAAGGCGGCCGTCGAGGCCGGCGTTGACCGCGACGTCGTCGCCGACGTCGAGCAGCGCAAGTCGAAGCTGACACGACTGCTCGAGGGGCTGGGCCCGGCCGGAATGGGTACGACCGGCTACATCGTCCCCGAAGCCGCGGCCTACGCCCAACCACCCAGCGACGAGCTGAAGGGGCTGATCAGGTCGGTGATCGAGGAAACGGCGGCGGCAGGAGGCGTGATGATCGTCTCGCACGCCGCATCGCTCGCGCTCGCCGACCGCGAGGACGTGCTGAGGGTCTTCCTCACAGCATCGCCCGACACGCGTCGCAGCCGCATGGCCGCGTCGCTCGACCTCGACGAGAACGAGGCCGCGCGCATGATCAAGCGCTCCGACGCGGGCCGCGCCGACTACATCAAGCGCTTCTACGGCACACAAGAGCTGCCGACCGACTACGACCTCGTCATCAACACCGACCGGCTCACGCCCGAGGAGGCCTCGCAGCTGATCCTGCAGGCGGCCGGGGGCGAGCGCTGACCGCGCACGCCCGCAAGCCGCCGGCGCCGGAGTCACGGCGAGGCGCCGCCGCCCCGTTTTTACGCGGAGCGGCGGCGTCCCTACCTCAGTGCCTATAACAGCGAGCTGGAGCTCACCGGCACAGCGGGTTCTTGGGCACCCCCCGGCACGGGTTCGGCATGCTCTGCTGCGGCGGCGGGGCCGGCTGTGGTGCCGGTTTTCTGAGGATCGCGGCTTCTTCGGCCGCCGCACCGATGTATTCGTACGCCGGCAGGCCACCACCGGGGCTTGGCGTGGTTTCGTTCTGGCAACCCCAGGTTCCCTGGATTTTCGCCGGGAACGTCGCGCCCGTGAACACGTTGCCGCTGAGGCAGTTGTTCGTCGACTGCGATTCGGTGCCCAGGAAGATTTCGCTGGCACCGCTCACGAGCGTTACGTCACCGGTGTACATCCCTCCCTGGTAGCCGTTGTGCAGGAACACGTTCTTGCTGATCTTGTTGCCGGCCAGCTGGAAGAAGATCGTCCCCGCACCGGGCGGGAAGGGGAAGGGGTACTCGACCCCGAACAAACCGGTCTTTTCGTTGTTGCTGATGATGTTCTTTTCGAACAGATCGGCGTACGTGCTCGGGAGGATGATGCCGTTCCCGAAGGCGGCGCCTTCCGTGCTGTTATTGACCGGTACCGTCGAGTTGTTGTTTTCGGTGATCACGTTGTAACGGATGACCGTACAGCGTGCGATCTTGGTGGAGGTGATCGTCGGTGTCGGGTTCGGATCTTCGATGTTTTCCCGACCGCATTCCCCATCCTGCGGCGGGGGTGCGTCGAACGTCTCGGAGTTCGGCAGCACGCCGGTCGAGTTGTCGCGGAACAGCGACGATTCGATCGCGAGCTTGCCGCCCGAGTTCGAGCCCGAGTAGCCGAGCGAGTTGTTTTCCATCGTCGCCCTGGTGATACGCGCGTCGCATTCCTGGCAGGCGCCCAGGTACATGCCCGAGTCGTTGAACCCGGACGCGTAGATGTTGTCCCAGGAGCCTTCGGTCTCGTTGTTGGTGAAGATCCCGTAGCCCCCGTTGAGTCCTGTGTCATATGCGGTCAGGTAAGAGCCGTACCAGCCGTGGGCTCCGATTTTTCCTGAGTTCGCGCCACCGTTCCACCAGATCTCGTTGCCGCATTCTTCGTCCGGGCAGCCCGGGCCCTCATCGAAGTTGCGCACGGTCATGTTTTCCACCCACACGTCGCTGGCCTTGTAGATTTCGATTCCGTTGCCCGGTTTGTTCTGCCCGTCGACGATGACCGTGTTTCGGTTCATACCCCTGACCCAGATTCCGGACTGGGCGCTCGTGATCTTGACCGCTTCGTCGTAGGTGCCGGGTTCGATCAGCACGTAATCCCCCGCCGTGGACGCGTTCACAGCAGCTTGGATCGTTTTGTAGTAGTGGGTGTTCGGCGGGTATTTCGCGGGCGGTTCGCCCTGGCGCACGATGTTGACGTTTCCCGCGTAGGCGGCGCTTGCGGTGGCGCCGAGCGCAAGCGCTGCGAGCGCCGCAGCAGCCGCGTACGACAATCTCCGCGACTTGCCCGACCAGCGAAGTCGATGCGGAAGCATTCTCCTCGTCCCCTCTCCGTGGATGTGGATGGGTGTTCATCCGCGGCGAAGGTGGTGCCGGCCTGAGGGGCGCGGGCGTTGTTGCTGCGGTCGTGGTTGCGTCCGCGCCCCGCGGCGGCACGCACCGCCCCCGGCGCGGCGACCCCGGATGCGCGCATCCTACACCTGGGGGAGATAGGAGCATCTCCGCGGAGAGGCAGCAGGCCTCAGGCGCCCCGCTCGGCGATGTTCTCGAGCCCCGTTTCGATCGCGTCCAGGCGCGCGCCGACCTGATCGAGCTTGGCGGAGAGCAGCTCGGTTTGGTCTCCCACCATCCGCCGTCGCGTTGCCTCGACGAACGTCGACGTGATCGCGGCGGTCATGACCGTCAGAAAGCCGATCCCGACGACCATCACGAGCGTGGCGACGAGCTTGCCGGCGGTGGTCCTGGGCACCACGTCTCCGTAGCCGACCGTCGTGACGGTCTGGACGGCCCACCACAGGCCGCGGCCGATGTTGGGGAAGTTCTTCGGGTCAGCCCAGTGCATCAGCACCCCGCTGACGACGGTTACGGTGATGGTGACGGACGCGATGATCCGCGCAGCCCGTCGAGCGGTCAGCGGCGTGCGCGAGACTGCGTCCAACACACGTGCGTGGAGCGGCGGCGCGGCCCCTCCCTCAGACGTGGCCATGGTGGTCTCCTCCTTGCGATCGGCGATACGGGTCGTGAGCGAACCCGCGCATCACATCACCCCCAGCAACGGCCTGCACGGTGACGACACGCCCGCCACAAGCCCGCGGACGGGCGCGGCCGCGGGCGCGGGCGTAGCATCCACGCTGGTGATTGCTTCCTCGGCACCCGTGCCGCAACGCCCGAAGTCGAGTAGCGGGCTCGCGAGTGACTGAGACCAACGCACAGGCGTCGGACCCCGCCTCGATGCTGCTGAGCAGGGCCTACACCGTCCTGCTCGTGATCGCGGCGGTCGTGGGCGTGCTCGTCTCGCTGGCCGCGTGGGGCTTTCTCGAGCTCATCTACCAGATTCAGCGCGAGGTCTACCATCATCTGCCGAGCGCGCTCGGCTACAGCCACGGCGCCCCCCTGTGGTGGTCGCTGCCCGTACTCGCGATCGCCGGGCTGATCGTCGCGTTCGCGATCGTGCGCATGCCCGGCGAAGGCGGCCACATACCCGCGGAAGGCCTCAAGGTCGGTGGCGGCCCGGCTCAGCCGAACACGTTGCCGGGCATCGCCCTGGCCGGCCTGGCCTCGATCGGGCTGGGCACGGTGGTGGGCCCAGAGGCGCCTCTGATCGCCCTCGGCGGGGGCCTCGCCGTAGCGACCGTCAGGCTCGCCCGCAGACCCGTGCCCGACCAGGCCCTGCTGGTGCTGAGCGCAGCCGGGAGCTTTGCCGCACTGTCGATGATCTTCAACTCGCCGATCATCGCCGCGATTGTCCTGATCGAGGCGACGGGCCTGGGCGGAGCCGCGCTCCCCGTCGTGCTGCTCCCCGGCCTGGTCGCGGCCGGCATCGGATCGCTCGTCTCCATCGGCATGGGGTCCTTCACAGGACTGAGCACGAGCGCATACTCGCTCGGGGCGCTGCCGCTGGCCAGCTTCGCCCGCCCCGATTTCGGGCAGTTCGCCTGGACGATCGCGCTGGCGCTCGCGATCGCAATCGTCGCCCACCTGATCATGCGCGGGGGGCGGATCACGCTCGGGATCGTCAGGCCGCGAGTTTTCGTTGCGCTACCGCTGGCCGGGTTGGCCGTCTCTGGGCTCGCGATCCTGTTCCAGCACACGAGCGGCAAGGGCTTCGAAGAAGCGCTGTTCTCCGGCCAGTCCGCGCTGCCCGGGCTGGTCGCCCATGCCGGCACGTGGTCGCTCTCCGCGCTCGCGTTGCTTGTCGTCCTCAAGGGCCTCGCCTACAGCATCTCGCTCGGCAGCTTCCGGGGCGGCCCGACGTTTCCGGCGATCTTCCTCGGCGCCGCCGCGGGCATCATGGCCTCGCACCTGCCCGACTTCCCGATGACCGCCGGCGTCGCCGTCGGAATTGGGGTCGCGGTCGTCTCGATCCTGCGGCTGCCGCTGTCGGCGATCGTGATCGCCGTGCTGCTCACTGCCAAGTCCGGCGCGGGCGCCGAGCCGCTGGTGATCATCGGTGTGGCGGTCGGCTACCTCGCGACCCTTGCGCTGGCCAAGCGGGAGGCGTCAGTGCCGGCTACGCAGGAGGTCGCCACGCAGACAGCTGAAGCGCCGAGCGCGAGCCCCGCGCTGGGCGCTGCCTCAGATCCTTAGCCCTAGGTAACCGCCGCGCGCCGGCGTCGCGGCCTCGCACGCGGGCCCAGCGCCGGACAAAGCGGTGCTACCGGGCCTGGCCTCGGTAGTACCTCCTGGCGGAGGCAGCGAAGGCGCCCGGGAGCCTGAGCACCGTCACGACGGCGCGGCGCACCGCCGGTACCGCCGGCACCGCCAGGCTGATCATGATCAGCGTGCCCGCGAAGGGCTTGCTCCTCGTGCCGGCTCCACCGATGCTGCCGGGTATCTCGCGTACCACGGCGCCGGCCATCACCGTGCTCGCAAGCGATGGAGGAGGCCCGCGGAACACTTTCAGCGCCGGCTCTGCGACGTGGCGGAGTGCGTTCGCCAGCACGGCGAGCGCGAACAGCGTTGTCAGGAGCGACGCGTCCGGGCGGACTCCTGCGATCCGGCGCAGCATGTGCCCGAACAGCCGCGAGGCGATGTACGCGTCGCCGATGAGCCTCCTGCCCGGTCCGGGACGCCTACCGCGTCGCCGCGCCGGAACTCCCGCGAACCTCTCGTGAGAGGCCTGAACGCTCATCTCCGCCTCGCCTTTGCTCGGCTGCCTAGCTACTTGACGAGCAGCCTACCTAAGCCGAGCCCACCGCGCCCAGAACGGCCAGATCACTCGGTTTTCGGACCCCCCGGACGCTCGATCAGATAAGCGCAGCGCGGCCAACCGGGCCCGAGCGCGCATGATAGTTTCAGCCGCGTTCGACCGAACGGTGGCGTGCTGCAGCCCTGGCGGGATGGGTGACAGGCACCCCGCTCGGCCCGTGGGCGCCGGAGAAAGGGATCTGACGTGGCCGGTAGGGCTGGGGGAGCTCGGTTGAGCGCGACCCATGGCTGATCACACACGCGAGCGGACAGCGACCCCCTTCGTCTCAACCGGGGCGCTTCCTCCTCCGGAGACGGTGCAGGCGCGCAGCGTCGCTGGCGACTGCTACAGCGCGGGGGACGCCGAACACGAGTTCGCGATCATGAGCGGTTCCAAGACGATCGCGACCGTCTCGCCGGGCAAGGGAGCCCTCGGCACGTTCGCTCCACGGCTCGACGCAGCGGGCAACAGCGTCAAGGGCCAGCTGGTCGCGAGACACCTATCAGAACAGCTTGGCCTGGACCTGCTCATCTCACGGCCGGCCGGCGGCTACCGCCTCGGTCCGAAGCTACGGCGAGGCTAGGCGACTCGGCCGGACCCGAGCAACCTCGTTCGGACCCGAGCAACCTCGTTAACAGAGCAAGGACCAGCCGTCCCCATCATCATCCAGATCACCGTGCTGGCGCTCGTCAGCGCCGTCCGGCCGACGAGTCTTGCGGCCGTCTATGCGCTTGCCCGTGGGCGCTCGCCCCGCCGGCTGATGACGGCATACCTCCTGGCGGGGCTCGCATTTACGGTCGCCTTCGGCCTGGTCGTCGTGTGGCTCTTCAACGGTGTGGAACTGCATTCGGGCACCGGCCACACCAAGGGCATTGCCGAGATCGTGGCCGGAATCATGGCGATCGGCTTCGGCGTAGGCGTCTTGAGCGGGCGCGTCGGCGGCAGGCAAGCGGACGATGCGCCCAGCCTCCGCGGCCGCTGGCAGGCGCGGATGGGGAGGGAGGTAAGGGTGCGGACGGCGGCACTGGCCGGCCCCGCAACGCACATCCCGGGGCTCTTCTACCTACTCGCCCTGGACCTCATCGTCGCGAGCCAGCGACACCTCGCCGGCGGCGTGCTCGACGTTCTCCTCTACAACGTCATCTGGTTCGCGTTGCCGATCGGCGCTCTTGCGATCTGCATCGTCGACCCGCCCGCCGCGCGCCGTGCCGTGGAGGCGATCCGCGACTGGGCGAGCGCACACGCGCGAGCGATCGTGCTGGTCCTCTCGTTTGGGATCGGCAGCGCGCTTCTCGTCACCGGTGTGCTCAGCGTCTGAGCAGCCAATCCCTTCTGGCTACTCCTCGGCGCCCTCGCCCGCTTCGTTTACGAACACGGCGAGCGCGACCTGGGCCAAAGAAGCGGCATCGACCCCGGACGGGAGCGCCTCGGGCAGCACGACAGGCGCGTTCTCAACCCCGTCGGTCGTTGACGGCAGCGTGGGTGTGAGCGACACGTTGGGCGGCTCGCTGGGGACGGTTTCTTATACGGAACCGAGCCCGAAGGAATTCAGCTACTCGCATACGTTTAGCGGGGATCCTGCGGGGACGTGCACGACCCACGAAAACACGGCTACGTTCAAAACGCGGACCACCGGGACAACGGGCTCCGCGAGCCAGCCGGTCAAGGTATGCGTTGCCACCCCGTGCAGCAAAATCTTCGGCTCGGGGCACTTCGGCCCGACGACGCCCGGAGGCGAAAATGTAGATGACAACCTCACGATCAACACCGGGTTCACGGGCAAAGAGGAGTTCCAGTACGCGTGGGAAGGCAAAACCAAGCACCTGTCTCTCGTGGGCCTGAAGAGCGCGACCTTCTCGGTCCACGCGGGAGAAAAGATGTTCAGCGGCCGCGGTGCTGCCACCGTGAACTCGGTCAAGGGCTACGAAATCGCGTTTACGTTCAAGTACAAGAACGGCAAATGGTATCTCACGCTGATACTCGAAAAAGGCGGCGTGGTGATCCAGCAATGGAACGAAGTTCCGTTCGGTACGGGCAAAGAGACACTTTCATAGGCGGTGGGGTTGACAGGCTCGCTGCCAAGCGCAGCGGGCCTGTCGCGCTCCTTCGTCGACGCGAGGACGGCGGGCCCAGGGGGGAGCTCGCGTCGCTTGGAGAGCCGAAGCGCTGACAGCCGCGCCGTCGGCCTCACACCCCCAGCGGGATAGAAGATAGGGACTTAGGGACCTCCGAAATGGCCCGGTTAGGGCCGCTTCTACTCCCTCGTCCATCGGAGGCGTCATTCACCTGCCGAGCCTGACGCTCGCTTTCCCAGGGCCGCGCGAGCATCGGGCGGGTCCACCACCCGGCTCGAGGCGACGAGCCTCGGGCGCTACTGGGGGCGTCCTCAGGGGGCCCGAGTCGCGGCCGGTGGCACCCACCGTCCGTCGAGTGCATCGGGCGCGGGCAGGTACAGGCGCAGGCAGAGGTTGAAGCCTCCGTCGGGCGCCCGCAGCCAGTTGGAGCTGCCTCTCTTCGGGCGGGCGTGCTGGACCTGAAGGTCGAGGGAGCCGTCGTCGTTGAAGCCCAGCGAGTCGCGGTCACCGATCGCGAAGCGGTCGAGCTCGTTCGGGACCTGGAAGCCCTCGGCGTCGTAGAGGGTCATCGACTTCGACGTTCAACCAAAGCGGCTGAGGCGGCCGCCAAGTTTGGCCTCCTACTAGCATGACGAAGGCCGCGCCTCGCGCTGCGAGAGCTCATGTCCTATATGACCAATCGAGCTGGAAGGAGAACCGATATGTGTCGATGGCTTGCTTACAGCGGTTCGCCGATATTGTTGGAGCGGGCGCTTTACGCGCCCGCGCATTCGCTGATCGACCAGAGCCTGCACTCTACGCTCGGTGCCGAGCCGACCAACGGCGACGGATTCGGCGTAGGCTGGTATGACGACGCGCCGTCGCCCGGGATGTTCAGGAGCATCGAGCCGGCGTGGAATGACCAGAATCTCCGTGAGCTGGCAGCGCATGTCACCTCCGGTCATTTCTTTGCGCATATTCGAGCGGCGATCGGTTCAGCTGTTCAGCAAACGAACTGTCATCCGTTTCGCCACGGCCGCTGGCTGTTCATGCATAACGGTTTCCTCGCCGACCTCGCGAAGGTCAAGCGCGATCTGGTGCTCGCGGTCGACGAGTCGCTGTATCCGGAGATCGCCGGGCAAGCCGATACCGAGCTCTTGTTCTACCTCGCGCTGACGTTGGGCCTCGAAGAGGACCCGCCTGACGCCGTCGCGCGCGCGGTCGGCCTGGTCGAGGCGGTCGGCCAGAAGAGGGGCGTTCAGTACCCGTTTCAGGGCACGATCGCGACGACCGATGGTGAGCGCATGTGGGTGTTTCGCTACTCGAGCGAGGGCAAGTCACGGTCGCTGTTCTTCACGGGTCATATCCCTACGCTGCGGGAGCTGTATCCGGAGCGTGAGGTTCTGTTCGAGGTGTCCGACGACGCACGGCTCGTGGTCTCCGAGCCGATCGGGAACCTCCCCGGCGCCTGGCACGAGGTGCCTGAGTCGAGCTACGGGATTATCGGCCAAGGAGAGGATCGACTATGCCCATTCGTGGTGAAGCCGCCTGCGGCCACAGCAGCCATCAACGCTTGAGAGCGAGATCGCCAGTGTCCGTTTCTATCGCTCGAATTGGAGGCCCAAGGGGTTCTGTCGCGGCTAGTCCAGCTCTAGACGCCCCTACCCACCGCGGCTGTTCGCTCGAGCGCAGGCATGACGTCGAGTGGGCATCCGTAATTCGCCACGCTCCCCCTGTGGCCCGGAGCGGTCGTTGTCGGCGTGCGTCGACGGCAAACTGGGGGAGGGTGAGGGCAAGGGCCCAGCATGGGAGGGACGCGTACCCGTCGCGCGGAGGAAGTGCCGATGCCTAGCGAAACGGTCGCTGACAAGCCGGGAATGCAGAGCACCGTGGATTGGCGCGCCTCGAGAGAGCCGTGGACCGAACAAGCACGGATCGTCGCCGCCAGCACACGATATCCCCCTTGGGCGCGCTGGAGCGGCGCTGGCCGTGAGCGGTACACGATCGGCGTGGAGGAAGAGTTGATGCTGCTCGACGCGTCGGACCTGACGCTCGCCCAGACCAGTGACGCACTACGCGCGAGGTTCTCGACGGAGCTGCTCGAGCACACCGGACCCGAGACCCACGCGGCGGTCCTGGAGCTAAAGACGGACATCCACAGCGGCGTGGCGAGGGCTGGGGCGCAGCTCGCCAGGTTGCGGCAGCAGCTGTCGGGAGAGCTGAGAGCGATGGGTCTTTGCGCCGCCTCCGCGGGCACATATCCGCTGATAGCCAAGGAGGAGATCCAGCTGTCGGCCGGGGCGCGCTATCGGGCTCTCGCAGACTCGATGCGCTCGCTCGCCCGGCGCACGCCCACGATGGCACTGCACGTTCACGTCGGCGTACCTGACCCCGAGGATGCGATAAGGGTGCTCAACGGGTTGCGGGCAAGCGTACCGCTGCTGCTCGCGTTGTCCGCCAACTCTCCGTTCTGCGAAGGCCGCGACGGCGGTTTCGCCTCGGAGCGCACAACGATCTTCCAGAGGTTCCCGCGCACGGGCATTCCGCGGACGTTCGCGGGTTACGCGGAGTACATTCAGGCCGTCGATGGACTGATCGGGTCGGGTGCGATACCCGACCCGAGCTTCCTGTGGTGGGACGTACGCCTTCAGCCCGCATTGGGAACCGTCGAGGTACGGGTGATGGACGCCCAAGTGAACGTGGTCGACAGCGCGGCGCTCGTAGCGCTGGTGCAATCGCTAGCACGCCTCGAGCTCGAGGGTGATACCCCGGCGAGCCAGTCCTCTCCGGAGGTCCTCGCCGAGAACCGCTTTCTCGCGGCGCGAGACGGAATGGATGCGAGTCTTATCGAACCAGGCGAGCAGCGGCTGACACCAGTCTGGGAAACGATCGAGTCGACTATGGCGAGCTGCCTTCCGCACGCAGAGGCGCTTGGATGCTCGGCCCAGCTCGAGAACGTCGCGCGACTCGCCGTCGCAAACGGCGCCGACCGTCAGCGTCGCCGGGCGTGCGAGGCGGCCGATCTGCACGGCATGCTGGAAGCGCTGACGCAGGACTTCTCCGGATTGCGATCGATCGACGTCCCCGCGCTGGGCGTTTCCTGCCTGCCTGCATCTCGCGCGTCTGCCACGTCGCAGACCTAGCCCTCTGAGACACCCCACAGATCGGCGCTGCTTATGGGTCGGCTGGCTTGCGTGGACGGGGTCACGCACTGATGCACGCTCCAGATCTGCACGCTGGTGTGTCCCAGCCAGGCAGCGGCGCACGGTCGATCCCGCGGGTGCTCCGACGGCCTAGGAGCGGGTGCTTGTGAACGGAGCCGGTCTGGAAGCGGACAAGCAAGCTCGTCAGCTGGGTTCGGCTCTGAGCCACACGCAATCGCACCAGCAGCCGGTGATGAGCCTTGAGCAGATTGCGTCCGGTGCGGCTGAGCGGAACACGCACCACCGTCGTGGTCCCTGCGGGCATCGCAGAGGAGCTCGAACCGACAAGCACGACCTTGCGCACGCTGTGCGGGCCGTGTCCCGTGGCGGCACCGAGCGCGACGAGCCGGCCGTGCCGCCGTGTCTCGGTCACGGTCATTGTCACCGTCATGTCGCAGGCGCTGCCCTGGCCGCCAGAGCACGTGACCGACACGAGCGCCGCGTTGCCGACGACGCGGACGCGCCCCACCCTCGCTGTGGCCGCCCGGGGAGTCTGTGCGCCGGCGGCCGCGGGTCCTCCGTTCGCGGCTTGCCCCGGCCCCTGTCCGCCCGTGGATATGGGCGCACTCGCGAGCGCGTCGCCGACTTCGTCGACGACCACGCAGGCGATGGCCGAGGCGCAGGCGATCGCGGTCGGTGAACGTGCCCCTGGCAGCGGATCGGTGACCCAGCTGGCGGCGTTCGACGGTGCACCCGCGACCACGACGCCGGAGCTGTCGACAACCAGGCACTCAATCGTCGACGGACATGCGATAGCGGTGCCCGCGCCGATCGCCAGGCGTTGGGGGCCAGCTGGGTTCAGGGGGTCGAAAGTCACCTGCGCCCGCGCGTCGTCGACAGCGGTGCATTGAGCCACACTGGGGCACGCGATTCCGAACAGCAGGTTTTCCGCGTCGATGGCCACGGGAAACGGCGCACCTGGACTCAGCGGGTTGAACGTCACCTCCTGCCCGCTCCCATCGACCGCGATGCACTCGACGGTGCTGGGGCAGGCGACCGCGTTGAGGTTGTTGGCGAGCGCAGTGTCGATCTTCACGGGCACCGGACTGCCCGGGCTCCCCGGGTCGAACGTCACCTCCTGGCCGTTTTCATCGACGGCTGTGCATTGGACCGCGGACGGGCAGGCAAGGCTTGTCAAACTATTGCCCGGGTCGATGCCCGCCGGCGCCGGGCTACCGGGCGCGGCCGGGTCGAACGTCACCTCCTGGCCAGCGCTATCGACGGCTGTGCACTGGCCTGCGGTGGGGCAGGCGACTCCGGTCAGGAACGCTTCTTTCACGATCGCCAGCGGGACTGGCGTGCCCGGGCTTGCGGGATCGAAGGTGACCTCCTGCCCTGAGCCATCGACAGCGGTGCATTGAATGGGCGACGCGCAGGCCACGCCCGACATGAACTGGCCGTTGTCGATCGCAACGGGCACCAGTGTTCCCGGGCTCTGGGGGTTGAAGGTGACCTCCTGAACGCCTTCGCCGACGGCCGTGCACTGGGTCACGGACGGGCACGCCAGCCCGTAGACGCCCATCGGCGCGCTCGTAACCGCCACGAGCGTGGGACTGCCAGGTGCTTGCGGATCGAAGGTGACCTGGCGGTCTTTAGCATCGCCGGCGGTGCATTGGTTGACCGCCGGACACTCCATTTGGACGAGGTTTTCTTCGCCGTCGCCCGCTTTGTCCACAATGTGAGCCGGCACGGTCACTTCGCTTTTGCTGGCTGGGTCGATCGTGATCACTTCGCCAGAGTCCTCTCCGATCGTGCACTGCGAGTCGGACGGGCATGCGATCGAGTCGAGACCGAATTCTGACAGCGTGACAGAGGTCGCAGCGGCGGGTTCGCCGGGGTCGAAGGTAAAGGCCCGGCCTTTGGAATCGACGGCGGTGCACTGAAACGGTTCCGGGCACGCCACCGAGTCCAGGTTGGCTTTGGGTTCGCTGTCCAATTTGGTGACTGCTTTAGCGACCCTCGTGACTGGGTTGAATGTGACCTCGTCGGAGTGAGTCAGCGCGGTGCACTGTTCAACACTGACGCAGGCGATCGCGTCGAACGCCGAAGCGACCGAAACGGGGCTCGGGCTGCCCGGGCTCGCTGGGTCGAAGGTGACCTCGTTGCCCGCCCTGTCGACGGCGGTGCACTGCGCAGTGGAGGGACACGCGACCGCGGCAAGCGCATTACCTTGGTCGATCGTGACCGGCTGCGGCGTTCCTGGGTTACCGGGGTCGAACGTCAACTCGCGTCCCTCGCGGTCGACCGCGACGCACTCGCTCGTGGACGGACACGTCACGTCATCGAGTGAGCGCCCGGCGTTCTTGTCGATCGCAAAGGGAGCGGACCACGACAGCGCGGGCAACGCGAGGGCCGTCGGGGCGCCGCCGTCGCCACGACGATGGCGAGCACCGCGAGCGTGCCCGCCAGAGCGTGCTTGCCGCCCGCGAGGCGCCGGCGTTTCATTGGGACCGGCGTCCGAGAGGTAGATCCCGTGCGGGGAGCGCGGTGCGCTGCTGCTGCCGATCGCTCTAGGCACGATGCTGCTGTCGCTCCAAAGACCGACCCGGTCGGTTTCAGTTGTGCGCTGCGACGCACTCTTCCCCCTCGGTCGCCCTCCCCTCAGGACTTCCGAGGGTCGAGGGCGGCAACATTACTCGCTTGGCGCGAATGACGCTCCTGAGGATCCGCTGACCTTGGGCTCGCGTCTGAGCGCGACCGGCCAATCGTTCGCCCGAACGCGCGAGGCCTCGAGCCGGGACCCTGGCTTGCGCAACGCGCGAGAAGCAGGCGTCCGCATCACACGAGGCTCACTGCCGCTTGGGACGACCAGCGCTCATCTGTGCTCCAACGCGCCAGACGCTCGCTTCGTCATGGCGAAGGAGGAGTCTCGCGATCGCTGGGCGAGACGCTCGCGCGTCGTCCTAAGCGCTCGTCTCGGCGGCGGTATTCGAGACGCCTCCTTTCCGTCCCGAGCGAAAGCGCGCGGCACCCCGATCCGGGCGCTCGCCTCCTCGCGAAAGGGAGCGTCTGCGACTGTCGCAGGGGCGAGATGGCTCGTGATGGTGACAGCGTACCCAGTCGGGCCCCGTCTGCGCGCGTATGACGGGCGTCGTCCCACGGCCAGAGGTTAGTGCAACAGCCCCGTACAGGAGCGAGCCCGTCGCACCCCCAGTCGCGCCTTGCTTGGCCGCTCCTTTCCTCGAAGCCCAGGCGTCTCGGGGGTGCGCCGGAGACGACTGCTTCGCCATGGTAAAGGAGCACTCTCGCGGGCCGGTTCTCGGACGACCGCAGCTCGTCGTGGGTGTCGCGTAAAGGTTCGCGGTCGTGGCGGCGAGCCCGGCGGTGGCCTCGCCGGACTCGTCCCTGCAGTCCGGAGAGGCAGGCGCTGGTGGGCGGCAGGGAGATGCGCGTGCCGTGAGCAGAACGGAGCTCCGAGGCGGCACGTTCCGACATCGCTCGTCGGCTCGGCGCGTCCGGCGAACGATGGCTGCTCCCGCCATAGCGGCCGTCGGCCTACTGCGACGGGGCTGCGAGTGCCCCACGGGCCGCTGTGACGAAGCCCTCAGCGATCGCGTCGCCGACCCCGTGGGCGCGGATGTACCACGGCACGCGGAGCTTCGCGTCGAGTTGAAGCGCAACGCGTGTGCTGCTGGCGGGGCGCAGCAGCCAGGTGGCGTTGAACTCCTGGTTGGTCGGATGGTCCGTCACCCTTGTCAGCTTCACGGTTCGAGGCCGCTCGACGACGATCGCGAGAAACAAGTCGAACTCTCTGACGAGCGCTCCCCGGGCGATGTGCATCCTCATCCGCACACGGCTCGGCTGACCGTCGGCGTAACAGTCGAGGACGTCGACGCGTCGAACGACGTCCAGGCACCAGTCCGGATAGCGATCGACCGCCGCGAGCAGGGCAAAGCAGTCCTCGACCGGTGCCGCCACGACCTCCGCCGCTTCTCCATGGAACTGTCTCGGCACACGTCACATGATCGCGGACGACTGTCAACGCAGCGGACTGTCAACGCAGCTCGCCCAACCGCGGCCGCGCGCTACGCCAGCGGGAGGCGGGTCGCCGCGAGGGCGGGGCAACCCGCCACCTGGCGCTGCTCGCCGGCGCCCGGGCGTGTCCGACGGTCTCCGCATGCGGGCTGCGCCAATTACCCTGCGACAACGCGACCCCGGGCCGCCAACTGGGAAGGTTGCCCGCGCGAGCATAAAGGCAGGACTCGGCTCCTTCTCCGGCTCGGTCTCGCAAATCGCCCCAAGCAGGCGTCTCAGGGATGCGTGCGCAGACGTGGTTGTCGAAGACTTCGTACACCTCGCCCTGGCCGCAGGACTATGCTGGCCGCCGACTTGCTGGACTCGAAGAGGAGCTCTAATGCGGCCGGTATCTCGCTGGTGTTCGCCGAGCTGAAGGACCCGGTCCGCGACAAGCTCAAGCGCCACGAGCTGATCGGCCCGCCGGACCCGGCCCACTTCGTCCCCACCCGCGACGCCGCAGTCGAGAGTTCCCTCGCCAGATGGAGGCACGCCGGTCGCCGCCCGCGCGCGGTACTGTCCAAGACTGAATCGTGCACTCCTTTGGCAGCGATCCGTGAGCGAGCAGCCCAACAGAGACAACGAAGGCGCCGGCATGCCGATGAAGATGCCGCGCAAGGAGTACGAGCGCGAACTGGAACGCCTCCAGGTCGAGCTGGTTCAACTGCAGGAGTGGGTGAAGCGGGCGGGCGCCAAGATCTGCATCGTGTTCGAGGGTCGAGACGGCGCGGGCAAGGGCGGGGTGATCAAGCGCATCACCGAGCGCGTCAGCCCGCGCGTCTTCCGCGTGATCGCGCTCCCCGCGCCGACCGAGCGTGAGAAGACGCAGATGTACGTCCAGCGCTATCTGCCCCACCTTCCCGCGGCCGGAGAGGTCGTCATCTTCGACCGCAGCTGGTACAACCGCGCCGGGGTCGAGCGCGTGATGGGCTTCTGCACCGAGGAGGAGGCCAGGCGTTTTCTCAGCCTCACGCCGTTTGTCGAGAAGGCGATCGTCGAATCGGGCATCCTCCTCATCAAGTACTGGCTGGAGGTGGGCCAGCACGAGCAGACGCGTCGTCTCGAGGCCCGCATCGACGACGGGCGCAAGGTCTGGAAGCTCTCCCCGATGGATCTCGAGTCCTACAGCCGCTGGTACGACTATTCACGGGCTCGCGACGAGATGTTCGAGGCGACCGACACGGACTTCGCGCCGTGGTATGTCGCCGACTCTAACTGCAAGCGCCGCGCGCGGCTTAACGTGATCAGCCACCTCCTGGAGCTGATCCCGTACGAGCCGGCGCCCGGTGCAAAGGTGAAGCTTCCGGGCCGCCAAGGGCGCGGGGAGTACGTCGAGCCGGAGCGACCGCTGCGGCTCGTGCCGCAGCGGTATTAGCCGCGTCAGTGCTGTTCGGAAGTCCTGAGGGACGCACGATGCACAACGATCTGCGCCGTGGCGTCGCGCGTATCCGCTTTATTGCCGGGTTCGGCCGTCGCGCTCATCGTGAGCGCGCCTCCGCAGCGCGACGGCCGCGCGCAAGCTGGACCATCTTGTAGATGCCGACGAACGCCGGTGTTAGGGCGAGTGGGGGATGACGATCGCCTACTGCGGACCGCTGAGCGAGACCGTGTCCAGCAGGCGCTGAAACATGCGGCCGAGGTCACGGTCGACTCAGCCACCTATGTCACGGCTAGTCCGGGTCCCCGACCACTTATCCGCTCTCCCCCTCACACCCCCATCGCCAAATACTTCGTCTCGAGGTACTCGTCGATACCCTCGAAGCCGCCCTCGCGACCGAAGCCCGAGTGCTTGACGCCGCCGAACGGCGCGGCGGGGTTCGAGACGACGCCCTGGTTGAGGCCGACCATGCCCGTTTCGATCCCCTCGCAGATCCGAAACGCGCGCTCGAGGTCGCGCGTGTAGAGGTAGGCCACGAGGCCGTACTCGGTGCGGTTGGCCGCGGCCAGCGCCTGCTCGTCGGTGGCGAACGTCGCGATGGGAGCAACCGGGCCGAAGATCTCCTCGGCGAGCATGCGTGCGTCGTCGGGCACCTCGGTGAGGACGGTGGGCTCGTAGAAGTAGCCGGCGCCCTCGCCGGCGGCGCCGCCGGTGAGCAGCCGCGCTCCGCGCTGGCGCGCGTCGGCGACGAGCTGCGTCACCTTCTCGCGCTGGTCGGCGTCGATCAGCGGCCCCAGGTCCACGCCCGGCTCGGTTCCTCGCCCGACCTTCAGCGAGGCCATGCGCTCGGACAGGCGCGCGGCGAACTGGTCCGCGATCGACTCGTGCACGTGGAAGCGGTTCGCGGCCGTGCAGGCCTCTCCGACGTTTCGCATCTTCGCGAGCATCGCGCCCTCCACCGCAGCGTCGAGGTCGGCGTCCTCGAAGACCAGGAACGGCGCGTTGCCGCCGAGCTCCATCGAGACCCTCAGGATCTGCTCGGCTGACTGCTCGATCAGCTTGCGGCCGACCTCGGTCGAGCCGGTGAATGACAGCTTGCGCGTGCGCGGGTCCTTGAGCAGCGGTTCGATCACCGCGCCAGAGCGCTTTGTCGTGATCACGTTCAGCACCCCCGCCGGCAACCCCGCCTGCTCGAGGATCGCGGCGAGGGCGAGCATCGACAGCGGGGTCTGCTGGGCGGGCTTGACGACCATCGTGCAGCCGGCGGCGATCGCCGGGGCCAGCTTGCGCGTGCCCATCGCGGTCGGGAAGTTCCACGGCGTCACGAACACGCACGGGCCCACCGGCTGGCGCATCGTGAGGATCCGCCCCGTGCCGGTCGTGTTGACCATGTAGCGGCCGTGGATGCGCACCGCCTCCTCGGAGAACCAGCGGAAGAACTCCGCCGCATAGGAGATCTCCGCGCGCGACTCGGCCAGCGACTTGCCCATCTCGAGCGTCATCAGCAGCGCGAGTTCGTCGGTCTGCGCGACGATCGCCTCGTAGGCACGACGCAGGATCTCGCCGCGCTCGCGCGGTGGATGCACGGCCCACCTTGCCTGGGCCTCGGCGGCGGCGCCGAGCGCGTCGAGCGCGTCGAGCGCGTCCGCGTCGGCGACCTCGACGAGCGTCTGCGCGGTCGCGGGGTCCTCGACGGCGAGCGTGCCCCCGCCCCGCGCGTCGCGCCATTCGCCGGCGATGAAGAGCTGCTTGGGGACCTCCTGCAGGACCTCTCGTTCGCGCTCGGCAGTCATCGTGCAGCCCTCATGAAGCCCGCCCCCGATCCCGAACCGGGACTCGTGGGAGCATCCGCCCTCGACCGCGACCGTCGCGTCCTGCCCATGTTCAGATCACGAGTGCCGATCACGCACCCAACCTACCATCGGCCTCGCGCCCGCTTGATAAGAGGGCACCTCGCCCGCGCGAGCGCGTGCGCGCTCGCCGTTGCGGCGCTGGGCGCGGCGCCCGCGGGAGCGAGCACCCTCGTCGTGACCGGGGCCGGCGACGGGCACGGCGTCGGCATGAGCCAGGATGGCGCGCTCGGCTTCGCGCGCCACGGCTTCTCCTACGAGCAGATCCTCGCCCACTACTACACCGGCACGACGATCGGCATGGCACGCGCGGGCAGCGCCATCAGGGTGCTCGTCGGCTCAAAGGTCGTCAAGGTGCCGCTCGAACGCTATGTGCGCGGCGTCGTGGCAGCGGAGATGCCCGCCAACTGGCCCGCCGCCGCACTGGAGGCGCAGGCCGTGGCGAGCCGGACCTACGCGCTCACCTCGCACGCCGGCGGCTCGCAATTCGACGTCTACTCCGACGCGCGCTCGCAGGTCTATCGGGGCGTAGCCGCCGAAACGAACGCGACGAACGCGGCCGTGGCGGCGACCGCCGGGCAGGTCATCCTCTACGCCGGCCGCGCCGCGATCACGTACTTCTTCGCGAGCTCCGGCGGCAGCACCGAGAACATCGAGAACTCGTTCCTCGGCTCGGCACCCGAGCCGTGGCTGCGCGGCGTCGCCGACCCCTACGAAACGGCCAGCTCGAGCTGGCAGGTGCCCCTTAGCTTCACGAGCGCGGCTGCGCGCCTGCAGGGGCTCGTGAAGGGGTCATTCAAGGGCATCGAGGTGCTGCGCCGCGGTGTATCGCCGCGCGTCGTCTCCGCGCTCGTCCTCGGCTCCGCCGGCTCGACCCCCGTGAACGGCCCCGAACTCGCGAGCCGGCTCGGGCTGAGCAGCACGTGGGCGTTCTTCAGCGTGCGCAACGGCTCCCACGTGAGGCCCGAGCCCGATCGCAGCGGCCGCACGCCTCCGAGCGCCGGCCCCATCCCGCCGCCGAGCGCGCCTGCGCCAAGCACGCGCACGCCTCCGAGCACCGGTCCGGGCGGCGCACAGGCGCCCGGCGCCAGCGGCCTGACACCCGCCGCTGCAGCGGCCAGCGGCGGCGCCCCGGCCGGCTAGCGCCGACGCCTCGCGACTGCCACCGAGTCGCGCGCCGGCGCGCCCTCGCCGCCTCGCTCTCCCGTCCTCGCGGCGCTCGGACATGCGTCCGGGCGCGCAGGACTCGCCGAGCGGTGCGCGAAGATCTCGGGAATGTGGCATCTGCTGCCGATGAGGAAATCATGAGCACGCGCCTTCGCCCAATCGCCGCGCCGCTGGCCTACGCGCTCGTGGCGGCAGCCGCTTCGCTGAGCCTCACGGCCGCAACGGCGCGGGCGTACTCGGAGCGCTCCGTGGGGACCCCCGAACAGATCGCCTGGGTGCGTCGCGCGGCCGGCAACTTCCTCGCCGCGGAGCTCGCTCGCAACGGCTCCGGCACGTGCGGGGTGCTGAACGCGCCGCTGCGCGCAACGCGTCACGGCGTGACCTGCGAACAGCGCTGGGACGCGAAGATCGCCGGCATGCTGCGCCAGCCTGGCGAGCGCTCGCTGCTGCGCTCGCTGCACCACGCGGCGAGCTCTGCGCGGGTGGTCGTGCACGGCAGCTACGCCTCGATCGATCTCGCCGCGTCGCTGCTCGGCGGCTCGCAGCCGAACCGCTTCCTGTGGACCGAAAACTGCTGGATGCTCTCGGGTTGAGCCCCGCTCCCGGCGGCGCATAGTCTGCGTGGATGCCCGCGCCGCTGCTCGCCGCTGACGTTCCCTGGCTGCTCTACCGCTCCTTCTTCGCGCTGCCGCGCTCGATCCGCGGCGCCGACGGGCAGCCGGTGGGGGCGCTGCTCGGCACCGTCAACGCGATCCTCTCGCTGATCGACGGGCTCGGCGAGGCCGAAGCGCCGCGGGCGGTGGCCGCGTGCACGGGCGCCGAGCAGGCCGACTACCGGGTCCGCCTGTACCCCCCGTATCACGCCCACCGCGATCCGATGCCCGCCGAGCTCGCCCACCAGTGGCGCCAGGCGCCCGCGCTGCTCGCGAGCCTCGGCTGGGAGAACGCCGCGAGCGAGACGCTCGAGGCCGACGACGTGATGTTCTCGCTCGCTCGCGCCGAGGCCGCGGCCGCCGGGCGGGCGCTGCTCGTGACCGGCGACCGTGACCTCTACGGCGCCGTCGCTGCGCAGGTCGCGGTCGTCGAGCTTGGCAAGGGCGGCAGCTACGGCCTGATCGGGCCCGAGCAGGTGCGCGAGCGCTACGGCGTCGAGCCCGCGCTCGTGCCGGACTTCATCGCGCTGCGCGGCGACCCGTCGGACGGCCTCCCCGGAGCGCCCGGGATCGGCGCCAAGACGGCCGCCGAGCTGCTGCGCGAGCATGGCTCGCTCGAGGCTCTTCTGACGGCTGCCGAGCAGCGGCCGGAGTCGATGCGAGCGAGGGTCGCGCGGAGCCTCAGCGAGAACGCGGGGCTGCTCAGGACGTTCAAGCAGATCGCAACGCTGCAGACGATCGAGCTGCAGCGACCCGCCGACCGCGCGACCGACTTCGCCGCCGGGTCGGCGGCCGCGGCAGCGCTCGGCATGCGCCAGCTCTCAAACCGGCTGGGAGCGCTCGCGCCTAGGGAGTGAACTTGACCGTGATCACATCGCCGTCGGCCATCACGTAGTCGCGGCCCTCGAGGCGCAGCGTGCCGCGCTCGCGGGCGCCGGCGTATCCGCCCGCGTCGACGAGCTCCTGCCAGCCGATCATCTCGGCGCGCACGAAGCCCGTCTGGATGTCGCTGTGAATCTCGCCCGCCGCGTGCCAGGCGCTGAGGCCGCGGCGCAGGTGCCACGACTGCGCGGGCTTGGCCTCGCCGGCGGTGAAGAACGCGATCAGGTCGAGCAGCGCGAACGCCTCGCGCACCACCCGCTGCAGGCTCGACTCGCCGGGCGCGTGGGAGAACAGTTCCGCGCGCATCGCCGCTGCGTCCTCGTCGTCGAGCTCGGACAGCTCGGACTCGATCCGCGATGAGATCGCCACGGCCCGCGCCCCGCGCCCCGCGGCGTACTCGGCGATCGCCTCGGGCACGCCCTCGGAGCCCTCGTCGACGTTTGCGACGAACAGCACCGGCTTGGCCGTCAAGGACCCCAGTTCGCGAGCGGCCGTGGGCGCGTCGTCGGGCGCGGGGATGCCCCGCGCGGGACGTCCGGCCTGCAGCTCGGCGATCACCGCCCGCAGCCAGGCCTCCTCCGCGACGGCGGCGCGATCGCCGCCGCGCGCCTGGCGCGCGACGCGCTCGAGCCGGCGCTCGGCCTGCTCGAGGTCGGCGAGCACGAGCTCCGTCTCGATCGTCTCGATGTCGCGCAGCGGGTCGACGCTGCCCTCGGGATGGACGACGCTCTCGTCGCCGTGAGCGCGCACGACGTGCACGATCGCGTCCGTCTCGCGAATGTTGGCGAGGAAGCGGTTGCCGAGGCCCTCCCCCTCGTGCGCTCCCGCCACGAGGCCCGCGATGTCGTGGAAGTCGATCGTGTCCCAGACGGTCTCCGACGCGCCGACCGTCTCCGCCACCCGCTCCAGGCGCTCGTCGCGAACCGGCACCACGGCGACGTTCGGCTCGATCGTCGTGAAGGGGTAGTTCGCGGCCTCCGCGCCGGCTTTGGTGAGCGCGTTGAACAGCGACGACTTGCCGGCGTTGGGCATGCCGACGATCCCGATCCGAGTGCTCACGCGCGACTCCCGCCGTCGTCGCGGCGCGCCGTCTTGAGTTCCCGCGGCCCCGCGTCGGGCCGCGGGAACGCCACCGCCGCGACGGCGCTGCCGAGCACCCCCCCGGCGATCACGTCGGAGGGGTAGTGCACGCCCAGATAGACGCGCGAGAGGGACAGCCCGAGAGCCAACGCGTAGAGCGGCGCGCGCGGGACGCCGAGGCGCGCGTAGGCGAGCGCGCCGGCGAACGACGTCGCCGCGTGCGAGCTCGGGAAGCTCAGACCCGTGGGCGTGCCGGCGAGGGCGGGCAGCCCGTCGAGCTGCGGGCGCCGACGCTTGATCGCAAGCTTCACCGCCGTGTTGAGGCCGTAAGCGCCGGCGACACCCGCCAGCGCGCGACGCCAAGCCGCTGCTCGGGGCCGGTCGAGCGCGAGCCCCACGCCTCCGATCCCTAGCCACGCCGCGCCGTGATCACCGACGCGCGAGAAGCGCCTAAGCGCGCGCTCGGCGCCGGCCGAGTGGCCGCGCGTGCGCGCGAGCACGAGCAGACGCTCGTCGAGGCTTGGCCGATCTGCGAACAACGCGGCGGACGCTCAGCGGCGCCTAGCCGAAGCCCACGTGCGGCTCGTCGCTCTCCGCGCTCACGTAGACGATCTGCGCGAGTTCGACGCGCACCGGCCCGTCCTCGCCTTCGAGGACATGCCAGCCGCCGTTGCCAAGCGCTTCGTAGAGGCTCCGCAGCTGCTCCTCCTCGACGCGCAGCGCGAGCACCTGTCCGCCCTGGAAGCCCACGCTGATGCGCCGCATGCCCTTGCTCATCAGTGCCCCGCCGCCCCGCCCGCGGGCTCGACGATCTCCGTCAGCACGCCGCCCGTCGCGCGCGGGTGCATGAAGGCCACGCGCGACCCGCGGATGCCGGTCCTCGGCTGCTCGTCGATCAGCTCCAGCCCGGCCTCGCGGCAGGCCGCGAGCGCGGCATCGATGTCGGCGACCTGATAGGCGACGTGGTGCAGTCCGGGGCCCTGCCTGGCCAGGAACTTGCCCACGGGAGTGTCCTCGGACAGCGGCGCGAGAAGCTCGACGTGGTTCTCGCCGACGTCCAGCAGCACCGCCTCGACGCCCTGCTCCGCAACGATCTCGCGGTGGGCGACGTCCAGCTGCAGGCCGTCGCGATAGAGCGCGATCGCCGGCTCGATCTCCTGCACGGCGACGCCGATGTGATCGATGCGCCTGAACACCCGGCGCAGTCTATCGGCGGGCCGGCGAGCGGCGAGCGCGCGGCGACATCTGCCACGCCGCGCGTGCGCGACAGTGGCGATCGGCGCCTACGGCTCGCGCCGCGGAAACGGCGCCGGCCTGGGCACGGGCGGGCTCTCGGTGGCCGCTACGACGCGCAGACCCACGCCGGGCGCGCGCTCCAGGCGCGGCACGCCGGCCATGATCCGCTCGATCGCGTCGCGATCGAGCACCTCGTTCGCGAGCAGCTCCTCGGCGAGCGCGTCGAGCTGGTGGCGATGCCCGACGATCAGCTTCTGCGCCGCGCGGCGGGCTTCCTCGATCAGGTCCTGTCGCTCCTCGTCGCGGATGCGCAGCGTCGTCTCGGAGAGGCGCACGTCGCCGTCCGGCGAGCGTCCGACGCCGGCCGTGCCCATCGCGTAGTCGTGAACCATCGAGTGGGCGATGTCGGCCACTCGCTTGAGGTCGTCGGAGGCGCCGGTCGTGATCGCGCCGAAGACGATCTGCTCGGCGACGCGGCCGCCGAGCAGCACGGTCATGTAGTCGAGCAGCTCCTCGCGCGTCTTCAGATAGCGGTCCTCGGCGGGCAGGTTTAGCGTGTAGCCGAGCGCCCGGCCGCGGGGCACGATCGAGATCCGGTGCACGCGATCTACGGACGGCAGCAGCTCGCCGCAGAGGGCGTGCCCGGCCTCGTGGAAGGCGACGACGCGCTTCTCGTGCTGGTTGAGCACGCGCTTGGACTGGACGCCGGCGATCACGCGCTCGATCGCGCCGTCGAAGTCGGCCATCGTGACCCGCTCGCCGTGGCGCCGCGTGGCGAATATAGCTGCCTCGTTGCAGATGTTCGCCAGATCGGCTCCGGTGAGGCCGCTCGTCTGCTGGGCCACGAGCGAGAGGTCGACGTCGCCCATCGGCTTGTCGCGCGTGTGGACCTGCAGCACGCCGAGGCGGCCCCTCACGTCGGGCGGCACCACGAACACCTGGCGGTCGAAGCGGCCGGGACGTAGCAGCGCCGGGTCGAGCTTCTCGAGCAGGTTCGACGCAGCGATCACGACCACGCGGCCGGCAGAGTCGAACCCGTCCATCTCGACGAGCAGCTGGTTCAGCGTTTGGTCCTTCTCGCCGGAGATGTCAGAGCCGCGCGTGCCGCCGACGGCGTCGAGCTCGTCGATGAAGATGATCGCCGGTTCGTGCTTGCGGGCGACGGCGAACAACCGCCTGATGCGAGCCGCGCCGAGGCCGGCGAACATCTCCACGAACGAGGCGGCCGACTGGGCGAAGAATTGCGCGCCGGACTCGTTCGCAACGGCCTTTGCGAGCAGCGTCTTGCCCGTGCCGGGCGGCCCGTGCAGGAGGATCCCCTTGGGCACCCTCGCGCCCATCGCGTGGAAGTCCTTCGGCTCGCGCAGGAACTCGACGATCTCCTGCAGCTCGGCCTTGGCCTCGTCCACCCCGGCGATGTCGGCGAACGTCACCGAGCGGTTCGAGGAGGGCTTGATCTGCTGCGGCTTGATCCGCGGCATGACCTTCAGCGTGCGCCACATCAGCCCGATCAACGCGACGAAGAAGAGGATCGCGATGACCGGCTCCCAGTTGACGGCGAAGTTCTGGATCTCTTGAGTGATCGACGTCTGCGGCGCCGCCGGCGCTTCGACGATTCGGGTCGTCTTGGGCGGCGTCGCGTGGGTCACGACAGGACGGCCGCGCGCGTCGCTCGTGGCGCGCAGGGCGGCGGCGCCCGTCAGCGCGCTCGCCCCGCCGGGCGCGGCGGCGGTGGCGTTCGTTCCGCCGGCCGGCGTCGTGGTCGAGGGCAGCGATCCCGTGGAGGAGCTCGCGCCGGTGCCGGCGCTCGCTTCGCCGGTCGCGGCCGTGCTGCCTGAGCCCGTGTTGGGCCCACTCATGACGACTCCCCCATCCCAGCCACCATCCTTGGCATTATCAGATTATCCCGCTCTGTCAAGCGGTGGGCGCCGATCAGCCGAGGATGCGCCGTGCGAGATCGGTGTAGAGCTCGGTCGCGAAAGTCAGGTCGCGCACGTCGATGCGCTCGTCTGCGCCGTGCACGAGGGGAGCGCTCTCGAGCATCGACTGGTGACGATGGGGGAAGAAGCCGTACGCGACGCACTCGGGAAACGCGAGCCGGAAGTGCCGCGAGTCGGTGAAGCCAGCGAGCACGACGGGCACGATGCTCGCGCCGGGATCGCGCTCGTCGATCCACGCGGCGATCGCGTCCATCAACTCAGAGCTCAGAGGAGAGCTGTTGCCGATCACGCGCTCGGTGAACTGCAGGCGCCAGTCGCCGTCGGCCTCCTCGCCGAGCACCTCCGCGATCCCGCTGCGCACCTCCTCCTCGCCGAGCCCGGGGGGCACACGGCAGTCCACGCGCAGCTCCGCGCGGCTGGGGATCACGTTGATCTTCTCGGAGGCGCTGATGCGCGTGGGCGTGAACGTGACGCCGAGCATCGGCTCGAACATCGTCGCCAGCCGCGGGTCGGTCGCGCGCAGGCGCTGCAGCGCGCCGTCGACGTCCTCGGGCTGCTCCCCGATCGCGCGCAGGAACGCGAGCGCCTCCGCCGTGAGGCGGTGGGAGGGCTGGCGCTCGCCGAGACGCTCCAGCAGCGGCGCCATCTTCAGCAGCGCGTTCTCGCCCATGCCCGGCATCGAAGCATGACCGGCGACCCCGTCGGTGATCAGCGCGAAGCGGAACACGCCCTTCTCGGCGCAGCACACGCCGTAGCGGCGTTTGCCGCCGTATTCGAACACCGCCCCGCCGCCCTCGTTGACGAGCAGGTCGCAGCGCACCTTCTCGGGGTGCGTCTGCGTGATCCACTGCGCGCCGAGCGCGCCCCCCGTCTCCTCGTCGACGACCGCCACGACCAGCAGCTCGCCGCGCGCCGGGCGCCACCCCGAGCGCGCCAGCGACGCGGCCGCCGCCACCTCGGCGGCCACCTGCGACTTCATGTCCAGCGCGCCGCGACCCCACAGGTAGCCGTCGGCGACCTCGCCCGACCAGGGGTCGTGCGACCACTCGGCCGGGTCGGCGAGCACCGTATCGACGTGACCCAGGTAGCAGAGCGTCGGTCCCGCGGGCGCGCCGTCGGCGGAGCCCAGTCGCGCGACGAGGTTCGGGCGCGCGGGCTCCGCGCCTAGCAGCTCGCAGCGGAAGCCCGCGCCCGCGAGATGCTCGGCCAGGTACTCCTGGGCCTCGCGCTCGTCGCCCGGCGGGTTGACCGTGTTGAAGCGGATCAGGCGGGAGAGGATCTCTCGCGCCTCCCCGCCGAGCGCCTCCGCGCCGAGCGTCTCCTCGCTCATGCGGGTGATCGTACGCCGATCTCGTCGATCTCCAGCGGCGTGAGCGGGAAGTGGCAGGCGACCTGCGTGCCGCTGTCGTGCTCGGCGAGCAGCGGCTCCTCGATCGAGCAGCGCTGCTGCGCCTTCGGACAGCGCGTGTGGAAGCGGCAGGCGCTGGGCGGGTTGGCCGGGCCGGGAACGTCGCCGCTGAGCAGCCTGCGATCGCTCGCCCGGCGCGAGGGATCGGGCACCGGCACGGCCGCGAGCAGAGCGCCGGTGTATGGGTGGCGCGGCTGACCGTAGAGCGCATCACCGGGTCCGATCTCGACGATCTTGCCGAGATACATAACCGCCACGCGGTCGCACATGTGGCGCACGACTGACAGGTCGTGCGCGATGAAGACGACCGTCAGGCCGAACTGGCGCTGCATGTCGCGGAGCAGGTTGAGCACCTGTGCCTGGATCGAGACGTCGAGCGCCGAGACGGGCTCGTCGGCGATCAACAGCTTCGGTTTGAGCGCCAGCGCGCGGGCGACGCCGATGCGCTGGCGCTGGCCGCCGGAGAACTCGTGCGGGAAGCGGTTGTAGTGCTCGGGGTTCAGCCCGACGGTCTCCATCAGCTCCTGCACCGCCCGCTTGCGCGCGGCCTTATCGCGCTCGGTGCGATGGATCACGAACGGCTCGGCGATGATCGAGCCGATCGTCTTGCGCGGGTTCAGGGACGAGTAGGGATCCTGGAAGACCATCTGCATGTCGCGCCTGATCGCCTTCAGGCGCGCGCCCTTCAGATGCGTGATGTCCTGGCCGTCGAAGCGGACCTCGCCCGCGGTCGGCTCGAGCAGGCGCATGACCATGCGCGCCGTGGTGCTCTTTCCGCAGCCGGTCTCGCCGACGATCCCAAGCGTCTCCCCGCGCTCGATGTCGAAGCTCACGCCGTCCACCGCCCGCACCTCGCCCATGCGTCGCTGGAAGACGATCCCGCGGCTGAGGGGGAAGTGCTTTACGAGGTCGCGCACCTCCACGAGCGCGCTCACGCCTGCGCCTCCGGTAGACCGACCTCGCTGAGGGCCTGCTCCGGCGTGCGCCCCTGCTGGAGCTCCTGCCACAGGCTCCGGCGCTCGGGCGAGCTGAGCAGACATGCGACGTGGTGGTTGGGCTCGCCGGGAACCTGCTCCAGACGCGGATCGACGCGCGTGTGTTCAGCCTGTGAGTAGGCGCAACGGGGGTGGAAGTGGCAGCCCGACGGCCTCCTGATCAGGCTCGGGGGCGTACCCGGAATCGGCACGAGCGCCTCCTCGCGCGGGCCGGTGAGGCTCGGGATCGACTTCAGCAGGCCCCACGTGTACGGGTGCTCGGGTTGGGCGAACAGGCGCTCGGCCGACGTGGTCTCGACGATCCGCCCGGCGTACATCACGGCGATGTCGTCGGCGAGCTCGGCGACGACGCCGAGGTCGTGGGTGATGATCACGATCGCCATCCCGAGCTCGCGCTGGAGCCTTTCCATCAGCCCGAGGATCTGGGCCTGGACGGTCACGTCCAGCGCGGTCGTGGGCTCGTCCGCGATCAGCAGCTTAGGGTCGTTCGCGAGCGCCATCGCGATCATCGCCCGCTGGCGCATGCCGCCGGAGAACTCGTGCGGGTAGTCGTCGGCGCGGCGACCTGGGTCCGGTATCCCGACGAGGCCGAGCAGATCCACGATGCGTTCGCGCGCGCGGGCCTTGGAGATGTCGTTGTGGGCTTGCACAGCCTCGATCAGCTGATCCCCGACCCTGTAGAAGGGATGCAGCGAGGACAGCGGGTCCTGGAAGATCATCGCGATGTCGTTGCCCCTGATCGCGCGCAGCTCGCCGTCCGAGAGCGGCACCAGGTCGCGCCCCTCGAACAGGATCCGCCCCGAGATCAGCGCGCTCTGGCGGCGGGTGAGCCCCATCGTGGTCAGCGAGGAGACGGTCTTGCCCGATCCCGACTCGCCGACGATCCCGAGCGTCCCGCCGGCGCGCACCTGGTAGGTGATGCCGTCGACGGCGTGCACGAGCCCGTCCTCGGTCGGAAACTCGACGCGCAGATCCTCGACGCGCAGAAGCGGCTCTCCGGGGTCGCTCATCGCGGCCGCTTCGATCCCGCCGGCGAGCGCCTCATGAGTAGCGCACCCTCGGGTCGAGGTAGGCGTAGGCGATGTCCACGAGGATGTTGGCGACGACGATGAACAGCGCGGCCGCGAGCACCGTGCCCTGCACGATCGGGAAGTCGGCGTGTGTGATCGCGTCGTAGTTCAGGCGCCCGATCCCGGGGATGTTGAAGACGGTTTCCACGAGGATCGCGCTCCCGAGCAGCACGCCGATGTCGAGTCCGAGAATCGTCAGGATCGGGTTTATCGACGAGCGCACGCCGTGGTGAAACACGACGCGGCGCTCGGTCAGGCCCTTGGCGCGCGCGGTGCGGATGTAGTCCTCCCCGAGCACGTCGAGCAGGCTGCCGCGCATCACGCGCGCGTAGATCGCGGCGTTGCTCGCCGCGAGCACGAGCCACGGCAGGATCAGCGAGCTGAACCATTTCGCCGGATCGGTGGTGAAGCCGACGTACGTGCCCGCGCCGGAGAAGATGTGAAAGCGCCCGATGTCCGCGGCGAAGAGGTACAGCGCGATCAGGCCGAGCCAGTATTCGGGGGCGGAGACGAGCACCAGCGCCGTGCCCATGCTCAGGCGGTCGAGCCAGCTGCGCCGCCGCACGGCGGAGATGATCCCCACAGCGACGCCGGAGGTGAGCCAGATCACCGCTCCGCCGAGCACGAGCGAGACGGTCGCGGGCAGACGGCTGGCGATCAGTTCCTTGACCGACGCCGAGCTGTAGTAGCTGAAGCCGAGGTCGAAGTGCAGCACGATGCCCTTCATGTACAACCAGAACTGAGTCAGCAGCGGCTTGTTCAGCCCCAGGTCGTTGCGGATCTCGGCGATCACCTTCGGGTTCTGCGTGCGCCCGGCGCGGAGCTTTGCCGGATCTCCGGTGGGCAGGATCCTGAACAGCAGGAACATCAGCGCCGACACTGCGACGAGCAGCACGATGCCCCAGAGGATGCGCCGGATTATGTATCTAGCCATCGCATCCGTCTCCAGGCCGCGGCATACGACGAGCGCTCGCCACCGAGTCGGGGGCGGGCGCCATCGCAGACGCCCGCCCCGCTCGATTCAGATGCTCGTCTCAATTCACCCGCGACTCACCTCAGCGACGTGTAGTTGTAGTCCCACGAGCCGATGTTCCACAGGTCGCCGACGCCGGCGACGTTGCTCGACTGGATGTTCGGCTGCTTGTCCCAGTCGTAGGGGACGGCCACCGCTTCTTCGACGAGTTCGCGGTCGATCTTCGCCCAGGCGTTTGCGCGCGCCTGCGTGCCGACGACGCTTTCGGCCGCTTCCATCGCTTTGTTGATCTTTTCGTGGTTGACGAGGCCCCAGTTGGAGTTCGTCGCGTTGGGTACGATCAGCTTGCCGTTGAACGGCACGTTGAGAACCGCCTGTGGGTCGCCGAAGTCGGCGATCCAGCCGACGTTCGGGCAGACGTCGATCGCTTCGCTGACGACGCCGCAGTACTTCGAGTACATCGTCGCCTGGTCGACGAGGTTGAGCTTCGTTTTGAAGCCCAGGTTCTTCAGCGTCTGGTTGGCAATTTCGGCATCTTCCGGCGCAGGCGCACCGGTCGACCCGACCACCTGGACGGTGGCGCTGCCGGTGTACTTGCCGCTCGGGTAGCCCGCGAGCTTCATGTACTTTTCGGCGACGGCGATGTCGCCCTGCGGGTGTTCGTTGTAGTCGACCTTCGGGCCTTCCAGCCCGCCGGCCTCTTCGAAACCGGAGATTTCGGGATAGATGAAGTGCGTCATCACGTTCGTGACGAGCGATCCGCCGCGGACCTTGTCCATGGCTTCGCGGTCCATCGCCGCCCAGTAGGCCTTGCGCAGGTTCACGTTCGTGAACACGCCCTTGCTGTTGTTGATCGCGACGTAGTGGTCACCGGCGCCCGGCGAGATCTGCAGCTGCGGGCGGTAGTGTTCGAACGCGAGCCGCACGATCGACTGCGCCGGCGTGTCGTTCTGGACCATGCTCGAGCCTTCGAGCACCTGGCGCCCGATGACGTTCGTGTCTCCGCCGATCTGGATGTTGATCTGGTCGAGGTAGGCGGGCCGGAAGTCCGTGCTCGCGCTCCAGTTCGGGTTGCGCACGAGCGTGGCCGACTTGCCCGGCTGATAGCCGACGCCGAGCACTTTCCCGCTGCTGTCGGCCTTGAACATGTATGGGCCGGTTGCGACCTGGTAGTTGCCGTATTCGCTCGGTTTCTTGGCGTCGTACTTCTTTGCGTATTCCTGCGGCACCGCGGCGCTGACGGGCAGCACGAGCGCGTCAGCGACGATCTGCGCCTTCGGTTCGGTCAATTTGAAGACGATCGTGTACTTGTTCGGCGTCGTGATCCCGGGAATCGGGCCGCCGGTCGCCTTCGATGCGCCTTCGATCGGTGCGAAGTAGCCGAGGAAGTAGGGGTTGGCGACGTTCGGGTTCGCGCCGCGGTCGAGCGCGTAGGCCACATCGGCCGAGGTCACTTCGCGGTTGACCGGCGGGCTGAAGTGCACGCCGTGCCTGATATGGACGGTGATGGTCTTCGCGTCGGAGGAGATTTCGGGCATGGTTTCGGCCATGTCGGGGACCGGCGTGGTGAAGTTGTTCGGCTTGTACGAGTACAGGGGGCGCTGGGTCGCGTAGACGGCCTCGTAGTCGATCGAGAAGTAGGACGTGCCGGGGTCGATGTGTTCGAAGTCCTCGTGGTTGAGGACCGTCAGCGTGCCGCCGCGCTTGCCTCCGGTCAGTGACTCCGTCGCCGGCGTCTGGATGCCCGCGGCGACTTTGATGCCGGAGCTGCTCGGGCTCGAGCTGCTGCTGCTCGAGCCGCACGCAGCGAGCCCGAGCACAGCAACGCCCGCGAGCAACGCGGGCGCGAGCC
The DNA here is from genome assembly GCA_035314465.1 of Solirubrobacteraceae bacterium. Taxonomy (GTDB): domain Bacteria; phylum Actinomycetota; class Thermoleophilia; order Solirubrobacterales; family Solirubrobacteraceae; genus Palsa-744. Next base: position 52,398 of record DATFZM010000035.1, read on the forward strand.
TTCTGATTGACGCGATCATTGCCGCCTCCTGTCGTTGTATCCCCACGGGGGTCGCATGGGTTTGGTCACCTCGCGGTGCGAGGGTTGAGGGCGTCCTGCAGGCCGTCGCCGAGCAGGTTGAAGGCGAGCACGGTGCCCAGCAGCGCGAGACCGGGGAAGATCATGTACCACCAGGCCGTGTTGAAGATCGGCGTGGCCGCGGCGATCATCTGGCCCCAGCTCGCGGTCGGCGGGCGCACGCCCACTCCGAGGAACGAGAGCGCCGCCTCGAAGAGGATGTTCTGCGGGATCAGCAGCGTCGAGTAGACGATGATCGGCGCGACGAGGTTCGGCAGTATCTCCTTGAACATGATTCGCGTGTTCGATGCCCCGAGCGCGCGCGAGGCCTCCACGAACTCGCGCTCGCGCATCGACAGCACGAGCCCGCGCACGATCCTGTAGACGTAGGTCCAGTTGGCGAGCGCGATCAGGAAGATGATCACGCCGAGGCCCGGCTGGATCGTCCCGTTCAGGCAGCCGCGCACCGCGCAGGCGGCGCCGATGCCGAGGCCGAGCAGCAGCAGCGGCACGGACAGCAGCACGTCGGCCAGGCGCGAGAACGCCGTGTCGACCCAGCCGCGGTAGAAGCCCGCGGTGACGCCGAGCGTGACGCCGATGAACGTGGCGATGCCGGTGCCGATGATGCCCACCTCCAACGCCACGCGCGTCCCGTAGATCACCCGCGACATCACATCCTGGCCGAGCGGATCGACGCCGAAGGGATGCGCGGAGCTGGGGCCGAGGGGGCTGCCGAAGGAGTCGGTGAGGTTGGGGTTCTGGGTGCTCGGGCCCGGCAGGCCGAGCACGTCGACGATCAGCGGCGCGAAGATCGCGACGAAGACGAGGAAGATGATGAAGCCGAGCGAGACGAGCGCGACGCGATCCTGGCGCAGGCGCCGCCAGAAGAGCTGTAGCGGCGAGCGTGCGGCGATGTCGCCGGCCTGCTCGATCTCGAGACCTCCGCCGGTTGCGGGCAGCGTGGCGGCGGGGCTGACGCTCATCCCGCGGGTCTCGTTGGCGCTGGCTGATCAGGCATGAGTCTTTGGAAACACGGGACGTATTGATTCGACGCGGATTCTCATCCGACCTGCTCCCCGAGGGCCGGAAACCCGCTCTTTAGCAGCGATACTAGGTCTGTGAACACCCTTTTCGACGACTCTTCAAGCATCAGTTCTGGACAGGCTCCCGCGGCGCCATCGTCCCCCGACGGCGCCGAGCAGCCGCTCGCGGCCCGTCTGCGGCCCACCGGGCTGGACGGGTTCGTGGGCCAGGGACACCTGCTGGCGGAGGGCTCGGCGCTGCGCACGGCGATCGAGCTGGGCAGGCCGCACTCGATGATCCTTTACGGCCCGCCCGGCTCGGGCAAGACCACGCTGGCCCGCATCCTCGCGCACGGCTCGAACGCCGCGTACGAGGAGCTGAGCGCCGTCGCGGCCGGACGCGCGGAGGTGCGCGCGGTGATCGAGCGCGCGGCACATCGGCGCCAGGCGAGCGCCACGCACACGGTCCTGTTCCTCGACGAGATCCATCGCTTCAACAAGGCCCAGCAGGACGCGCTGCTCCCGGCCGTCGAGGACGGGCTGATCACGCTGATCGGGGCCACGACAGAGAACCCGGCGTTCGAGGTGATCGGAGCGCTGCTCTCGCGCGTGCGCGTATATGCGCTCGTCGCGCTCGCTCCCGAGGAGGTGCGGCAGCTGCTCGAGCGCGCAGGCGGCGAGCTTCGCGTCGAGGCGGAGCCGCAGGCGCTGGAGTTCCTGGCCGCGCGCTGCGAAGGCGATGCGCGCACCGCGCTGAACGCGCTCGAGCTCGCCGCGGCGACTGCAGCACGACTTGGCGAGGACGGCGTGGACCTCGCGCGCGCGCAGGACGCGCTGCAGCGGCGCGCGCTGCTCTACGACAAGCAGGGCGACCGCCACTACGACTACATCTCGGCCTGGATCAAGGCCACGCGCGGCTCCGATCCCGACGCCTCGCTCTACTACCTCGCGGTCATGCTCGAGGGCGGAGAGGACCCGCGCTTCATCGTTCGCCGGATGGTGATCCTGGCCTCCGAGGACATCGGCAACGCCGATCCCGCGGCGCTCTCCGTGGCGACCGCCGCTGCGGCGGCGGTCGAGCACGTGGGCCTGCCGGAGGCGCGCTACGCGCTCGCCCAGGCGGCCATCTACCTGGCCCTCGCGCCCAAGTCGGACGCCGCGGGGCGGGCCCTCGCAGCTGCGCAGCGGCACGTGCGCGAGCACGGCGCGGCGGCCGTGCCGTCGTGGCTTCGCTCGGGGCCGCTGGCCGATCTTCGATCGGCGGGGAGCGAGCCGGGCGGCTACGAGAACCCACATGCGCTCCCCGGTCACCTCGGCCCCCAGGAGCTCGCGCCGGCCGCCGTCGCGGGCGAGCGCTTCTACGCGCCCGACGACGCGGAGGCCGCGCTGGCCGAGCGCCTGGCCGCGATTCGCGTGGCGCGCGAGCGCCAGGCGCGATAATCGCGAGCCGATGGACGCCCGCGTCGCCGAGATGCTCGAGCAGGAGGTCATGACGGCGCGCGACCCGGCGACGGGTGCGTCGATCGGCACCGTCGTCGCGACGCCGGCGGCCGGCGTCGAGGATGTGGTGGCCTCGGTCGAGAAGGTGCAGCCGCTGTGGGCCCTGCTGCAGGTGCGCGACCGCGCGCGCTACATGCGCCGCATGGCGCAGGCCGTGATCGACGACTTCGACGAGCTGCGCGAGACGCTCGCGCGCGAGCAGGGACGGCCGCGGGCCGAGATCGCGGCGCTCGAGCTGCTGGCCGCGATCGACGCCCTGATCTGGATCGCCGAGGAGGGCGCACGCGCGCTCGGCGGCCGGCGTGTTCGCATCAGCCACTCGATGGCGCTCGCGCGGCGCGCGCAGATCGCGTACGAGCCGTATGGGGTCGTGGGCGTGATCGGAGCGGGGAGCGCGCCCTTCGCGCAGCCGTTGGGCCAGATCGCCGGAGCGCTGCTCGCGGGCAACGGCGTCGTCTACAAGCCCGCGGCACGCGCCGCGCTGGCCGGTGAGCAGATCGCCCGCGTGCTCGCCCGCGCGGGGCTCCCCGAGGGGCTGGTCCGGATCGCGCACGGCGGCTCCGAGGTCGGCGTGGCGCTCGCCCGCTCGAGCGTCGCCAAGGTCCTCTTCACTGGCTCGCCGGCGATCGGTCGCGCCGTCGCGCGCGAATGCGTCTCACGGGAGAAGGAGGTCACGGTCGAGCTCGGCGGCAAGGATGCGATGCTGCTGCTCGCCGACGCGCACCTGCAGCACGCGGTCGCGGGCGCGCTGTGGGCGGGCTGCGCCGCCGCGGGTCAGGCGCGCGGATCGGTGGAGCGCATCTACGTTGCGCGCGAGGCCCACGACCGCTTCGTCACGGCGCTCGTCGCTGGCGCGCGGGCGCTGACGGTCGGCAACCCTGCAGACTCCCGCGTCCAGATCGGTCCGCTCGCCTCCACGCGACGGCGCGAGCACGTGCAGGCGCTCGTGGAGGAGGCCGTCGCCGCGGGCGCCCGTCTGCACTGCGGGGGGCCCGTCGAGCCTCCCGGATGCGCGACCGGCGCCTTCTACGCACCGGCTGTGCTCACCGACGCGACGCGAGAGATGCGCATCATGCGCGAGCCGATCGACGGGCCCGTGCTCGTCGTGACCGCCGTCGATTCCGTTGACGAGGCGATCTGGCTGGCCAACGACAGCGACTACGGGCTGGGCGCCTCGGTGTGGACCGCGGACCGCTACCAGGGGATTCGCATCGCGCGCGAACTGCGCGCGGGGATGGTGTGGCTCAACGACCACCTCCCCGGACCGATGGTCTCGCGCGGACCGTGGGGCGCGGCCGCGGGCGCGGGGCTCGGACGCACGCTCGGCCGTGCAGGGCTTGGGGCGTGCGCGCAGGAGAAGCTGATCACGTGGGACCCGCCCCGCGCGCGGGGGCTGTGGTGGTCGCCCTACGACGAGAGCACCGCCTGGGCCGCGCGGGCGATCGCGAAGATGCGCTCCCTGCGCGAGTCCGACCGCGACCGAGCGCTGCGAGACGGCGCGGTGGCGCTCTCGCGACTCGGCGCGCGGGCCTTCGGACGCGGCCTGCCTGGTGCCTAGCCGCGGGTGCCTGGCGCGCGGTTGCGGCTAGGCTTGAACCATGCCCGCCCAGGCCTACGCCGGCAAGGAGTGCGTCTGTCAGCTACGCAGAGGCATCTGCGATCAGAGCTGCGTGCAGGGGATGCTCGAGACCCCGTTCTACATCGCCTGCCTGCGCCTGAGCGCTCGCCCCTGCCTGGTGATCGGCGGCGGCGAGATCGGCCTCGAGAAGGTCGAGGGCCTGCTCGCCTGTGACGCCGACGTGACGCTGATCGCGCCCGAGGCCGAGCCGGCGCTGGCGGCCCTCGCGCGCGAGGGATCGATTCGCTGGGAAGGGCGGGCCTACGCCGGCGCCGCGGACCTCGAGGGCGCGTTCCTGGCGATCGCCGCGACGAACGACACCGACGTGAACATCGCCGTGTTCGAGGACGCCGAGCGGCGAGCGATGCTCGTGAACATCGTCGACGTGCCGCCGCTGTGCAACTTCATCCTGCCCGCGATCGTGCGCACGGGCCCGCTCGCGATCGCGATCTCCACCGCGGGCGCCTCGCCTGCGCTCGCGAAGCGCATGAAGCGAGAGATCGAGGCGCAATTCGGTGAGCCCTACGCGCGCCTTGCGATCCTGCTCAACGAGGTCCGCGGCTGGGCGAAGGGGACGCTTCCGACCTACCAGGACCGCAAGGACTTCTTCGAGGGCATCGTCGGCGGCGAGCCGGACCCGGTCGAGCTGCTCCGGAGCGGCCAGGAGGGAGCCGTGCGCGAGCTGATCGCTTCGGCTCAGACCGAGTACGCGATGCAGGTGTCGAGAACCTGAGCGTGTCCCCTCGTGCCCCCGAGGGTGCCCGTGCCCCCGGAGGTGCCCGTGGCGAGGAGGGTGCCTCTGCCTCCTGGTGTACCGGTGCCGGCGAGGGTGCCGGTGCCGGCGAACGCGCCCGTGCCCCCGAGGGTACCGGTGCCGGCGAAGGTGCCCGCACGCCCGAGGGTGCACGTGCCAGCGATGGCGCATCTGCTCGCGAGTACGTGCTCGAGGTTGAGGGGCTCACTCGGCACTACGGCGAACGGGAGGCGCTGAGCGGCGTCTCGGTGTCGCTGCGGGAGGGTCGGACGCTGGTCGTGTTCGGCCCCAACGGCGCGGGCAAGACGACCCTGCTTCGCATCCTCGCGGGGCTGCTGCGTCCACATGGCGGCTCCGTTCGCGTGCTCGGCGCGAGCCTGCCGCAGGAGGCCTTTGCGGTGCGCGGGCGCATCGGGCTGCTGGGCCACGATCCGCTCCTCTACCGGGACCTGACAGCACGTGAGAACCTGCACTTCCACGCGCGCCTCCACGGCACCCCGGAGACCCGCGTGCAGGAGGTGCTCGAGGCGGTCGCGATGTCGCGGCGCTGCAACGAGCCCCTGCGCACGCTCTCGCGCGGGATGGTTCAGCGCGTGGCGGCCGCGCGCGCGGTGCTGCACGAACCCAGGCTGCTGCTGCTCGACGAGCCCCACGCGAACCTCGACCCAGCGGCGATCGAGCTGCTGGCGCCGCTGATCGGCGCCGAGAGCGGGCTCACGCGCGTGATCTGCAGCCACGACCCGGCCGGCGGGCTCGCCCAGGCCGACGTCGTGCTGGGGCTGCGCGAAGGTCGCATGGTCCTGCTCGGCGCGGCCGACGGGCTCGACGTCGTAGCGATCTCGGAGCTCTACCGGTGAGGCGCACGGTCCCGGCGCTGCTCCGCAAGGAGCTGCTCGTGGAGCTGCGAACGCTCGAGTCGGTGCCGGGCATGTCGCTGTTCTCGCTGAGCACGTTCGTGGTCTTTCACTTCGCGCTGAACCGCAGCAGCACCGAAGGCGACCTCGCCGCAGGGATCCTGTGGGTGACTCTGCTGTTCGCCGCGATCATCGGCGTGAACCGCCTTTTCGTGGTCGACGAGGACCAGGGCGGCTTCGACGGGTTCCTGCTCGCCCCCGTCGACCGCAGCGCGCTGTTCGTCGCGAAGACGCTCACTCTGCTGGCCTATCTGGTCGTGCTCGAGCTCGTGGCCGTACCGGCGTTCGCGCTGCTGCTGCTCGGGCCCTCGCTCGGCCACGCGCTCCCCGGTCTGCTGGGAGTCCTCGCGCTCGGCGACCTCGGCGTGGCCGTGATCGGCACGCTCGTGGCGGCGCTGGCCGTGCGCACACGCGCCCGCGACCTGCTCGGACCGCTGCTCGCGCTGCCGCTGTTCGTTCCGATCGTGATCGGCGGCGCCCGCGCGACCTCGCCGCTGCTCAGCAGCGGACACTCGGGCGGCCCCGCAGCGCGCTGGCTGCTGACGCTGGGGCTCTATGATCTGTTGTTCGGGCTGATCGCCTTCGCCCTGTTCGACTTCCTTCTGGAGGACTAGCCAGATCCCATGTACGGGAAGGGCCTGCGCGCGCTGAGCATCGCAACAGTCGCCACGATGACCGTGGGGCTCGTCCTCGTGTTCTTCTACGCGCCGCTGGAAGCCGAACAGGGCTTCCTGCAGAAGATCTTCTATGTCCACGTGCCGCTCGCGATCGTCGCCCTGTGCGGCTTCGTGATCGGCGGACTGCTGGCGATCCAGCACCTGCGCACGCGCGACCCCCGCTGGGACATGCGCTCATACGTAGCCATCCACATGAGCCTGATCTTCGCCGTCGGCACGCTCATCACGGGCTCGATCTGGGCCAAGGGATCGTGGGGACACTGGTGGGTGTGGAACGAGCCCACGCTCGTCTCGTTCCTGATCGTGTTCCTGCTCTACGCGACCTACCAGCCGCTGCGCTTCGCGATCGAGGACCCCGAACGGCAGGCCCGCTACGCATCGGTGTTCGCGATCACCGCCGGGGCCTTCGTGCCGATGAACTTCATCGCCGTGCGTCTGTCGACCGCGTATGTGCATCCGCGCGTGCTGGGCAGCACGTCGAACCTGCCAGCGCCGATGGCGCTCACCTTCCTCGTCTGCCTTGCCGGAGTCGCGCTGCTGTACGCGACGCTGTGCAAGTACGAGCTCACCGTCAAGCACACCCGCGCCCAGGTGCGGGCGCTGCGCCGCCGGCTCGAGGGCACGCGCCCCGAGCTCGCGCAGAGCCGCCCCCGCAGCGCCGCCCCGGCGCTGCACCCCGCCGCGACGATGAGCGCACGCACAGCCGGGAGGCCCGGATAGCGATGGCGCTGCCGCCGCTCGCAGAGCTCCCGGCGCTGCCGCTGCACAGCGCCGGCAAGTACGTCGCCGCCGCGTATGTGGTGCTGTTCGCGCTCGTGCTGATCTACGTGGCGATCATGGCGCTGCGAATGAGCCGCATAGAGCGCGAGCTCGGCGAGCTGCTGGCAGAGACCGACAGCGCAAAGGAGGATCCGCGCGCGTCCTCACAGGAGGACGCGCCCCCTCTGCCGAGCGCGACGAGCACGGCGGCGAGCGCGGCCGGCGCCTCGCAGAGGGAGTCGCCGGCATGAACGAGCTGCTTGCGTTGGGCATCTCGCACAAGACCGCAGCGGTGGCGCTGCGCGAACGCCTCGCCTTCACCGAGCGCGAGTCGAGCCAGTTCGCGCAGGCCCTTGCGGCCACGCCCGAGGTGCACGAGGCGGTCGTGATCTCGACCTGCAACCGCACCGAGGTCTACCTCGTCGTGGGCGACGCCGTCACGGCGGAGTCCGACGTGCTCGCGCTGCTGGCGGCCCGCGCGCGCATGCGCCTGACCGAGCTCACCGAGGCGATCTACTCGCCGCGCAACTGCGACGCCGCGCGCCACCTGTTTCGCGTGACCGCCGGCCTTGACTCGATGATCGTAGGCGAGGCCGAGATCCAGGGACAGGTCCGCCGCGCGCACGAGAGCGCCATGGCCGCGGGCTGCTCGGGACCGCTGAGCAACCGCCTCTTCGCCGCCGCGCTCACCACAGGCAAGCGCGTACGCACGGAGACCTCGATCGGGGCCAGCCGCGTGAGCGTGCCGTCGGTGGCCGTCGATCTCGCCCAGGGCCTGCTCGGCGAACTCGCGCAGCGGCACGTGGTGATCCTCGGCGCGGGAGAGACGAGCGAGCTGACCGCGCGCGCGCTCTCCGAGCAGGGTGCCGGCACGATCTTCCTCGCCAACCGCCACGCCGACCGCGCGCTCAGCCTCGCGCAGCGGTTCGGCGGCTCGGTCGTCGGCCTTGACGAGCTGCCCGACACGCTCGTGCGAGCCGACATCGTCGTCTCCTCGACGTCCTCGCCCCATCCGATCGTGGGACGCGAGGAGCTGGAGCTCGTGATGACCGCTCGCGACGGCCGTCCTCTGCTGCTGATCGACATCGCGGTGCCAAGGGACATCGACCCCACGTGCAGCGAGCTCGAGGGCGTGAGCCTGTACGACATCGACGACCTGCAGGCCGGCGTCGCGCGCAACCTCAGCACCCGCGAGGAGGAGCTTCCGCGGGCACGCGAGATCGTCGAGGAGGAGATCCACAGGTTCGCTCGCTGGCTCGGCCAGCTCGACGCGCTGCCGACCGTGAGCGCGCTGCGCGAACACGGCAGCGCGCTCGTCGAGCAGGTGCTCGCCGAGAACGCAGGCCGCTGGGAGTCCGCATCCGCGCGGGACCTGGCCCGCGTGGAAGCGATCGCGCGGGCGGTGATGAGCCGGCTGCTGCACGAGCCGACTATCCGCCTGCGCAGCCTCGGCGGCGACCGCGGCCACGCGAGCCTCGAGATCGTCCGCGAGCTGTTCGGCTTGCGCGAGGATCCTCACCCTGAGGAGTCGCAGGCGGCTGAGTTGGCAGAGGTGCACGAGCTCCGCCAACGTCGCGAGCGTTGATGCGCATCGGCACGCGGGCGAGCTCGCTCGCGGTGGTGCAGGCAGAACATGTCGCCGAGCTGCTCGGCGCGGACGATGTCGTCCCGATCTCGACGAGTGGCGACCGCGGAGCCCCCGCGAGCGACAAGTCGCGCTGGGTGGCCGAGCTCGAGCAGGCGCTGATCAAGGGGCGCATCGACATCGCCGTGCACTCCGCCAAGGACGTGCCCGGCGAGCTCGCGCCCGGGCTGGAGCTGCTAGGGAGCCCGCAGAGAGCGCCCGCCGAGGACGCCCTCTGCGGCGTGGAGAGCCTCGCTCAGCTGCCGCCCGGTGCGCGCGTGGGCACGAGCAGCATCCGCCGGGCGGCCCAGCTGCGCGCGTTGCGCGAGGACCTCGAGCTGCTGCCGCTTCGCGGGAACGTCGACACGCGGCTGGCGAAGCTGCGGGACGCCAGCGACGGCGTGCGCGCGCTCGTGCTGGCCCGCGCCGGACTGCAGCGCCTGCGCCGCGAGGACGCGATCGGCGAGGTGCTCGATCCGCGGCGCTTCGTGCCGGCGCCCGGACAGGGTGCGCTGGCGCTCGAGGGGCGTGCGGACGACGACAGCGTGCGCCGCGCGGCGCACGCGTGCAGCGATCGAGCGACGTTCGCCTGCCTGCTCGCCGAGCGCTCGCTCGCGCAAAGCCTGCAGGCGAGCTGCCATACGCCGCTGGGCGCCCATGCCGCGCCGGCCGGCGCGGGAAGGCTCCTGCTGCGCTCCTGGGTCGGTCTGCCCGACGGCTCGGAGTGGATCGCCGACGAGCTCACCGGCGAGCTCGCCGACCCGCGGTCGCTGGGAGAGCACGGCGCCGAGCGCCTGCGAGCCGTCGGCGCCGCCGAGCTGCTGCGGCGGGCACAGGAGATGGCGGACGTTGCCGTCACCTGATCTCGACTCCGGACCGGTCTATCTCGTCGGCGCAGGCCCGGGTGATCCGGGTCTCATGACCGTGCGCGCGCTGGAGTTGATCGAGGCTGCCGACGTGATCCTCTACGACCGGCTGATCCCGAGCGCCGCCCTGGATCGCGCGCGCCCCGACGCCGAGCTGCTGTTCGTCGGCAAGGAGGGCGGTGGGGAGTCGGTCCCGCAGCAGCAGACCGAGGCCCTGATGATCGATCGCGCTCGCGCGGGACGCACGGTGGTGCGCCTGAAGGGAGGCGATCCGTTCGTGTTCGGACGCGGTGGCGAGGAGGCGCTGGCGCTGCGCGAGGCCGGCATCGGCTACGAGGTCATACCCGGCGTCACCGCGGCGGTCGCGGCGAGCGCGTATGCGGGCATCCCGGTGACACACCGCGGTCTCGCTAGCGCGGTGGCACTCGTCACGGGTCACGAGGACCCCGACAAGGACGAGAGCTCGATCGACTGGTCCGCGCTCGCGTCGTTCCCGGGAACGCTCGTGTTCTACATGGGTGTGCGCCGCCTGGCGCAGATCGCGGACTCGCTGATCGCGGCCGGGCGCCCGCGCGAGGAGCCGGCGGCCGTCGTCGAAGCCGGGACGCTGCCCGAGCAGCGCACGATCGCGGCCACGCTTCACACGATCGCACGGGCGGTCGAGCGCGAGCGTGTGAAGCCGCCCTCGATCACGATCGTCGGTCCGGTCGCGGCGCTCGCCGAGCAGCTCTCGTGGCTAGGGCCGAGGCCGCTGCTCGGCCGTACGGTGGCCGTGACCCGAGCGCGCGCGCAGGCGAGCGGGCTCGCGCGCAGGCTGGAAGGGCTCGGCGCGCGCGTCGTGCAGGCCCCGACGATTCGCATCGAGCCCCTGCCGGGCCCGCCGCTCGACCCCGCGGGATACGACCTCATCTGCCTGACGAGCGCCAACGGCGTCGAGTGCCTGTTCGCGCGACTCGCGGCCGCGGGCCGCGACGCGCGCGCCCTCGCGGGGGCGGTCATCGCGGCGATCGGGCCCGCGACGGCGGCCGCGCTGCAGGCGCACGGGATCAGCGCCGACGTCGTGCCCGAGCGCTTCGTCGCGGAGTCGCTCGTGCAGGCGCTCGCGGGACGGCGATTCGAGCGAGTGCTGATCGCACGCGCCCGCGAGGCTCGCGACGTCCTGCCCGAGGAGCTGCGGCGCACGGGCGCGCAGGTGGACGTCCTCGACCTCTACGAGACGGTCGCCGAGCCGCTTGCGCCACGCGCGCTCGCCGCCACGCGGAGCGCGGACTACGTCACGTTCACCTCGTCCTCGACGGTGCGCTTCTTCCTCGCCGCCGCGAGCGCCGACGGGCAGGCCACCCCCCGCGCAGGCCTCTCGCCGAGCACGCGGGTCGTCTCGATCGGGCCGGTGACGAGCGAGACGCTGCGCGAGCATGGCCTCGATCCAGACGTCGAGGCCGAGCGCCACGACGTCGACGGGATCCTCGATGCGATCCTCGCCGATGCGGCGAACCGAGGGCGCGCGTGAGCGCGCTCGGGAGCCCGCGCGTGCATCTGCGCCTGACGGACTCGACCAACGAGCGCGCCAGGGAGCTCGCGATCGCGGGGGCCCCGCACGGAACGCTCGTCACGGCCGCCGAGCAGTCGGCGGGACGGGGCCGCCAAGGCCGGCGCTGGACGGCGCCGCGCGGCCAGGCGATCCTGATGTCGCTCGTGCTCCGTCCTGTGCCGAGGCTGCTGCCGCTGATGGCCGCGATCGGGGTGTGCGACGTCGTCGGCGAGCAGGCGCGGATCAAGTGGCCCAACGACGTCGTCGTGGCCGCGAGCGCGAAGCCGGGCCTCGCGAAGGTCGCGGGGATCCTCGCCGAGGGACGCCCGGGCGAGGGCTGGGCGGTGCTCGGCATCGGCCTGAACGTCGCCGTGCGCCTGCGCGACCTGCCCGCGGAGCTACGCGGGCAGGGGCCGTCCGGCGCTCTGCCGGCGGCCACTATGAGCCGCCCCGGCGACGAGCTCGAGCCCACACTCGAGCTCCTGCTGGCGGCGCTCGAGACGCGCCTGTCCGCCTCGGCGAACAGCACGCTGACGCACTGGCGCGAGCGGGACGCCCTGCTGGGGAAGGAGATCGCCTGGAGCGGCGGGCACGGCCGCGCCGAGGGCATCGACGGCGATGGGCGCCTGATCGTCTTGCTCCCGCAGGGCGGGCAAACCGCGCTCAGCGCGGGCGAGGTTCACCTCGAGTCCGTCGCCTGAGGCTGGCTCTCGGACCCGGCTGCGCCGTCATCGAGCGCCAGCGGCTCGCGCCCGTCGGGCGACGGGCGCGATCCGTTCGCCGCGGCGCCGTTCTCGGAGCGGGTCTCCAGCGCGAGATCGCGCTCGAGCTCCGGCGCGGCGCCGTTGGCCACCGCCTTGGCGCCCTTGCGCCTGCGTCGTGCGTTACGCGCGCGCCGCTTGGGGAAGTTGCGCAGCAGCTCGCGCGCGAGCGCGGGAGGCTTGCGCGCCATGCGCGTGCGGGCGCCGCGCAGCGCCTCCTCGGCCTCCGGCGTGTGGGCGAGCGCGGCGGCCAGGAGCGCGGCGGCGAGCCGGCGGTCCTGCTTGCGCGCCGCGTGGATGAGGCGCCGTGCGTTGCGCGCGTGGGCGCCGCCGGCGGAGTTGACGAGCAGGCCGAGTAGGCGCTTGGTCTCCGGCCAGCGCTGAACTGCATACTCCTCGTGTACGTCGCGCGTGTACTCGGCCAGGCGCCAGATCCACGCGTTCGCCTGGTCGCGACGGCCGATGCGGCGCTCGACGAGCGCGCGCAGCATGATCTTCGTGGCCTCCTTGCGCTCCTCGCGCGGCCACCCGCCGATGATGTCGATCGCGGTGTCGAACGCGTCGGGGTCGCGCAGCGCGGCGATGTCCGCGAGCGCACGCAGACGCAGCTGCGAGTTCTTGTTGCGCTGCACGGCGGTAATCAGGAAGCGGCTCTTGAGCTCGCCCGTGCGGTCGAAGTGAAGCATCGCGCGTGAACGCCGCCAGCCGTTGGGGGCGACCCGCGCGCCGGCGAGCGCGGCCCATACGTGCTGCTCGCCGTAGTCGAGGTGCTCGACCGCGATCCGCCACAACTCGCGCTCGAAGACCGCGAAGCGGCGCTCCTCCTCGGCGCACACGGGAAGCACGCGCCGCTCGACGCGCATGCGGCGCCCGCGCCCGCGCCGCACGGGGCCGACCACGATCGCCCCGCCTCGATATACGTCGCGGTCCAGCAGCGAATGCAGCGTCACCACGGGGTCGTCGTGCTTCGTGGCGGGGTGCACGAAATCGACGACCAGGCCGGCCTCCTTGCCGGGATGCCTGCGCGTGACCCGGCCAACGCGCTGCTGGTAGATGCGCTTGGAGGCCGTCGGCGCCAGGTGCACGCAGACCGTCGCGCGCGGGCTGTTCCACCCCTCGGCGAGCAGTTGGGCGTTGATGAGCACGTCCACGTCGCCGCGCTCATAGCGCGCGAGGATCTCGACCAGCTCTCGCTTGGGCGTCTCGCCCGAGACCGCCTGGGCCTTGATCCCCTCGGCGCGAAAGGCTTCGGCGAGGTTGTAGGCGTGGCGCACGCCGGCGGCGTAGACGACGCCGGGCACGCCGTTGAAGCGCGTCTTGTAGAGGTTCGCCACGGCGAGGTTGAACGGCTGCTGATCGAGCAGTTTCGCAAGCTCGTCCTGGTCGAACTCGGTGTCCACCTCGCCCCGTCGCAGAGGCACCTTCGCGATCGTGCGCACCCCCACGCCGGGCGAGATCCGCACGCAGCGCAGCGGGGCAATCACGCCGCGCCGCGCGGCCTGGGCGAGGTCGAAGCGCGACGTCTGCGTGGGGAACAGGTCCGTCACGTGGCGCGCGATCAGCGCGCCCGTGGCCGTCATGCCGATGAATATCGGCCCGGTCCAGTTGCGGATCGCCGCGCTCGTCTTCTCGCCGAGCGCGGTATGCGCCTCGTCGCAGATCACGATCGTGTAGGCGCTCGAGATCTTGCCGGCGTTGCGCACGAACCACTGGTAGGTCTCGACGGTCACCGGCCCCTTGACCGAGTCCTCCCCCTTGAGCAGCGGCCGGCTGAGGCGCTTGGCGTAGCCGCGATCGCGCAGCTCTCCGTTGAACTGGTCGACGAGGTTGCGCCGATGGGTGAGGATCAGGATTCCGCCGGTGTGCGACGCCTCCACGAACCCGAGCGCAGCGACCGTCTTGCCAGCTCCCGTCGCGTGCTCGAACCAGAAGCGCTTGGCCGCGTTCGGATCCTCGGGCAGCTCGCCGAGGTCGCTGTCCTCGTCCTCGACCCAATCGCGGGGCTCCTCGTCGGCATCGCCCTCCTGCTCTATCTCCTCCTCGTCGGGCTCCTCGTCCTCGTCCTCATCCTCGTTCTCGTCCTCATCCTCGTCCTCTTCTTCGTCCTCGTCGGGCGCCGCACGCTGCACCGGCCCGAGCTCGTCGTCCTCGTCGTCGAACTCGTCGAGCTCCTCCTCCTCGGGCTCATCCTCCTCGTCCTCGTCCCCTTCCTGGCGCTCGGCAACAGCCTCGGCAGGAGCAGCGAGCGCGGCGTCCTCCTCGTCGTCGGGTCCGAGGATGTCCGCCGAGGCCAGCAGCTCGGGCGAGGCCGAGGCGCCGCCGCCATTGGCGCCGGCTGCGGTCCGCTGGGCCTCGGCGAGCAGCGCGGTGAGCGTGCCGGAGAGCGCGTCGACCTGATGGGCCGAGAGCACCGTTCCGTCGGCGAGCGTGGGCTCGTCGACGGACAGCAGGCGCTCGAGGCCGAGCAGCAGCGAGAACTCCCTGCGCCAGGCGGTCGACGGGTGTTTCGCTTTGGGGTCCTGCTCGAGCTCGGCCAGCGCGCGGTCCAGCGCCCGCCGGCGAACCGAGCCGGGGGCCAGCGCGACGGTTGGGTCCTCGCCGTCGTGCAGGAATCGCTCGCGCACGAGCTTCTCAGCCCGCGCGATTTCAGCGGAAGTTGGAATGGTCGTGGCTGCGAGGGCCACTGAGGTGGACTCGGCCATTGAGGCTCTGGACTTCGAGACAAAGCCGCCGACCAAAGACATCTTCGGTGCGGCTCGGAAGGTGGTGGCGCCCGATTGGCTTCCACCGCCGGTGCCCGTTGCGGCCCGGCTCCTACGTGGCTTCAGGATATAGCACGACGGGGTCGCCTTGAAGTGGGACGCTTTCTGGCACCCTTAGCGCGATGACGCCGGTACGACTGCTGCTCGCCGCTGCCGGGATCGCGCTGCTCATCCTGCTCGTCGTCGGCCTCACGCAGCTGCACAGCTCGACCGCAACCCCCACCGTGAAGCTCTCCCTGGCGCAGATGCGAGCCCAGCTGGCGGGGTCCTCGGGGCCGCTCGCGGCGCTGCACGACCAGGCGAGCGAGCTCCTACCGGGCGGGCTGGGCGCCCTGCGAGCCCGGCTTGCGACGCTGCGCGGGCGGCCTATCGTGATCAACAAGTGGGCCTCGTGGTGCGCGCCCTGTCGCGCCGAGTTCGGCGCCTTCCAGCACGTATCGCTCGCGCTCGGCCACAGCGTTGCGTTCCTCGGGATCGACTCGGGCGATGCGAGCCGCGCCGACGCCGCCGCCTTCCTGCGCACGCTCCCGGTGAGCTATCCGAGCTACTACGACGCCAGCGGCCAGGCCGGGCTCGCGATCACAGATTCGACGTTCACGCCGGTGACGGTCTTCTACGACCGCAACGGGAACGACTACATCCACCAGGGCCCCTACGCCAGCGCGGCCAAGCTCGAAGCGGACGTGCGCCGCTACGCGCTCGACGGTTGACCTTGCCGGAGTTGCGGATCGACCCGCTCAGCGGGCACAGGACGATCATTGCGGACGAGCGCTCCCGACGCCCCGGCGGCGCCCCGAGCTGCGCGGCGCCCGAACCGATCGACCGGGAGCGCGATCCGTTCGCCGAGGGACACGAGGACCGCACCCCGCCCGAGCTCTACGCGGTGCGCCCCCGGGGCGGGCCGGCCAACTCGAGCGGCTGGATCGTGCGCGTCGTGCCGAATCTCTACCCGGCGCTCTCGCCGGAGTCGAGCGCGTCGGGCACCCACCAGGGCTCCGACGTGGACGGCATCTTCACGTCGCTGCCCGCGACAGGCGCGCACGAGGTGATCGTCAACGGCCCACAGTCGGTGCTCTCGCTGGCGGAACTGCCGCTCGAGCAGGTGCTCTCCGCGGTCGAGGTCTGGCGCACGCGGATGCGCGAGCACGCGGCGAGCCCGTACGTGCAGCTGATCGTCAACGAGCGCCGCGAGGCGGGGGCCTCGCTGCCGCACACGCACGCGCAGCTCTACGCGCTCGACTTCGTGCCGGCCGCGGTCGCTCGCGAGCGCGAGCGCGCCGGCGCCTACACGGCGCGAATGATGGGCCAGAGCCTGCTCGGCGATCTCGTCGCCGAGGAGGTCCGCCGCCGCGAGCGTGTGGTTGCGATCGACGAGGAGGCGGTGCTGCTCGCGCCCTTTGCCTCGCGACTTCCCTTCCAGCTGATGCTCGCGCCCCGCGTACCGCGCGCCCGCTTCGAGGATCCGGGGCCCCTGGGAGCGGCGCTCCTGCACGAGGGGCTGCAGCGACTGGCCCGCCACCTGGGCTCCAGCCCACCTCTGAACATGTGGGTGAGAACGGCGCCGGCCGGCATCGAGGACTTCTGCTGGCGGATCGACGTGCTGCCGCGCCTGACGCATATCGCGGGCCTCGAGCTGTCCACCGATCTCAACCTCAACATCGTCGCGCCGGAGGACGCCGCGGCCGCGCTGCGCGCCGCCTGATCGATGCCTCCCGTCGAACGCCTGCTCCCGCGCTTCGCCGCCGAGCCCCCTCAGGAGGACCTGCCCTACGGGCGCTGGGAGGAGCGACTCGCGGCGGAGTTCCTCGCGGCGGCCGCACAGCTGGACACCGACGGCGAGGATCTCGGCGACCCCGGCGTGCTGGCGTGGCACCCCGATCGCAGCTGGCATGGCTGGACCTACGTGCCCGTGACCGCTGCGACCGCCAACGACTACGAGCTGTTCGGCTATGTGCGCTTCGCGCGCAGCGGCGAGGAGGACGAGCCCCACTCCTTCTCGGCGCAGGTCGACTACACGACCGAGACCGCGGAGCGCAACCCGGACTGGCAACTGGACGTCTGCGAGGAGGCGATCGGCACGTGGCGCGGGCAGTTCGGCGCGCAGGCGACGATGACGCTCGTGTGGGGCAGGCCGCTCGTCTCGGGCGGCCGCATCGCCACGGCCGAGCTGGCCGATCTCGCGGTCGACCAGTGCGAGCTCGTGCACGAGCGCTTCACGCTGATCGCGCCCGATGACTACCGCGGCGATCTGCTCGAGATCAAGCTGTTCGACGTCAAGGGCAGGGAGATCGCCCGCGAGTCGCTGTACGCGGGGGACGAGGACGAGGGCGAGCAGACCGAGCCCGACTAGGCGCGCTCCAGCCGGCTCGGGCGCCGCGGAGCGCTCACCCGGCCTGCGTCTTGCGGCACCCAGCCAGGGCCTGTTCCTTGGCCGTGCCAGCGGGCAGCGAGGAGCTCTTGATGACTTCTTCGCACACTTCCCGGGCCGCTTGGACGACGGCGGCGTGATTGCCGCTGGCGGCTTTCTGGCAGATCACTTCGAGCCTTCCCCTGACGGTTGAGGAGAGCGACGTCTGCGCCTGGACCGCCTGCTTGCACGCCGCCAGCGCCGCTTCGGCGTCCGCCGGGGAGACGGCGTGTTCGCCGGAGGTCGACGGGGATGAGGGCCCGCCGCCGGCGGCGCCCGACGTCGTGGCGGCCGGCGAGGGGCTGCTCGAGCTCGAGCTGCTGGAGCTGCCGCCGCAGCCGCCCAGCAGCGCTCCCGCGGCGAGCGACGCGGCGAGCCAGGCAGATGGCCTTGCGATCATGTGTCCCCCTGCGCGTTGAGGATTGCCGCCGCGCTCGGTTGCAGGCGCGCCGAGGAAGCCCACGCTACATGGACTCGCGGACGGGCGCTGGAAGAAACGTACGCCCACAACGACCCCGTAGGCGCCCACCCGAACAACGAATTCATGAGCCACCTGGTGCCCTTCCTGGAAGGGCTCCAGGCCACTGAGGGCGGCGCTAGCTTTCGCGCAGCGCTGCCGCGCCGAGCAGCGCGGCCGAGATCGCGGTGCCGCTGACGAGCGCGCTCGTCACTTTCGGCAGATAGCCGCCCCGCCCGCCGGCGATGCCGGCAAGCGCGTCGGCCACGTCGCACGCGAGCCCCGCGAGCAGCCACTGCCGCTGCGTGTCGCCCTCGCTGCCGAGCGCGCCCCAGGCGAGCGCCACGTCGCGCACGCCGAACAGGCGCGCGAGATAGGGCGACTGCGGATTGGCCGCTGCGTCGAGACCGAACAGCTTGCCCGCCATCCGCGGCGTCGCCCAAGCGCCGACGCCGATCGCCAGCCTCAGCCCGGCTAGATTCCTGATCGCGGTCCGCTGATCCATACCAGCGACTGTACCGCCTCGCGCGCCCAGCCGCCATCGCGAGTCGCTCGCCTGCTCGCGCCCGCAGACGACGGCTGACCGGTGAGGCGACGCCGAGCGGCTAGTCCTCGGTCTCGTACTTGAAGGAGATCCCCAGGCGCACCCTGTAGTTCTTGATCGAGCCGTTCTCGATCGAGACGTCCTGCCTGAGAACCTCTGCGATGCGCAGATCGCGAACGGTCTTTCCCGCTGTCTCCACGGCATTGCGCGCCGCGGCCTCCCAGGACTCGCCACTGACACCGATCACCTCGGTGACTCGATAAACCGCGTCGGCCATTTCCCCATCCTCTCCTCGTCGTCGGAGCGTTGACTCTTGCACGTCTGCCGCCACGCGTCCACCTCCGCCGATTGGCCCTACATCATCTGCCTAGCCGCCTCGCGGGCCGCGACTGAGGCGTCTAGCGTGACCGACTACGGCCGCGGCGCGAGCGTGGGCGCAAGCGTTAATCGACCATCGGGGGCGGACATGGAGTTCCTGCAAGCGGCGACGCACCCTCTCATCCGCCGGCGCACCGTGCTGCAGGCCGGGCCGCGGACTCGGCGATGGGCGCCGGCCGGCGCCGCGCTGCTCGCGCTGTTCGTGGCTGTGGCCGTCCTCGAGGGCTCGAGCACGGGCCGCTCGGCGGCGCCCCCCGCACACGCCGGGCTCGCGCCCCGTGCGGCCTTCTCGAGCCTGCCGAGGGCCTTGCGGGCGCTCGCGTCGGGCTCCTTGGCGGCCACCGCTCCCTCCTTCGACGTCAGCGCTGCCGGCGGCGCGTTCACCGCCCAGAACGCCGGCCAGGGACTACGCGCACGCTTCGACCGCGCGGGCGTCGAAGTCGTCTCCGGCGGGACCCGCGTCGGGCTGCGCCTGCGAGCCGCGGGCTATGGCAGCTCGCTCAGGCCCCTCGCCGCCGTCAGCCCACTGGCGCGGGCCAATCGCGTCAGCTATGCGCGCGCAGGGCTGACCGAGTGGTACGCGAACGGGCCCCACGGCCTGGAGCAGGGCTTTACGCTCCCGCGGGCACCGGCCGGGCGCGCGGCGAGCACCTTGACGCTCTCGCTGGCCCTCTCGGGCACGGCCCATCCTGCCCTGGCCGCCGATGGGCGGAGCGTGCTCTTCGGCCGGGCCGGCGCCGCCTCGCTGCGCTACGGCGGGCTGCTCGCAAGCGACGCGCGCGGGCGCGCGCTGCCGGGCCGCCTGCGCCTGAGCGCCGCTGGGCTGTTGCTGCAGATCGACACGCGCGGAGCGCGCTACCCGGTGCGCGTCGACCCGCTCCTACAGCAGGGCAGCAAGCTGACCGCCCACGAAGAGATCGGCAAAGCGGGCTTCGGCGACGGCGTGGCGCTGTCGGCAGACGGGCGCACAGCGCTGATCAGCGGCCCCGCAGACAACGGCGAAACCGGCGCCGTATGGGTGTTCGCGCGCTCCGGCTCGACATGGACCGAGCAGGCGAAGCTCGTGGCGGCCAAAGGCGAAGAGGCCGGCAAAGGCCGCTTCGGCAACGCCGTTGCGCTCTCCGGCGACGGCAACACCGCGCTGATCTCGACCGCCAGTGAAGGCGTCCTCGGATCCGCATGGGTGTTCACGCGCTCCGGCGCGACCTGGACGCAGCAGGGAGCGAGGCTCAAGCCGACCGGAGAAGTCGGCAACGCTCGATTCGGCGGCAGCGTCGCCCTTTCCGGCGACGGCAACACCGCGCTTATCGGCGGCGCCGGCGACAACGGCGAAATCGGCGCGGCGTGGGTGTTCGCGCGCTCGGGCGGCGCGTGGGCGCAGCAGGGCAACAAGCTCTTAGCGGGAGCCGGCGAAGAGGTCGGCAAAGGCAGCTTCGGCGCGGCGGCGGCGCTCTCCGGCGACGGCAACACCGCGCTGGTCGGAGCGCTCAACGACAACACGCGTGTCGGCGCCGCGTTCGTCTTCACCCGCTCGGGGGCGACATGGAGCCAGCAGGGCTCGAAGCTGATCCCGGAAGCGGGCGAAGTCAGCGGGTTCTTCGGCGACAGCGTGGCGCTCTCGGGCGACGGCAGCACGGCCCTCGTGGGAGAGGAGGGGGAAAAGAGCTTCACGGGAAGCGCCTCCGTATTCGTGCGCTCGGGCTCGACCTGGACCCAGCAGGGCGCAAAGCTGGCGCCGAAGGCCGGTGAAGAGGTCGGTGGCGCCTTCTTCGCCGAACGCGTCGCGCTGTCCGGGGACGGCAACACAGCGCTGATCGGCGCTCGCGACGACAACAACGAGATCGGTGCGGCCTGGCAGTTCGCGCGCTCGGGCCCGACCTGGACCGAGCAGGGCGCAAAGCTCGTCGCCGCGAACGGGGAAGAGAGCAGCGAAGGCGACTTCGGCAACGACCTCGCGATCTCGGTCGATGGCGCCACGGCCTTGATCGGAGGTCCCTCCGACAACGGGGAAGTCGGCGCGGCGTGGGTGTTCGTCAACCCGCCGACGGTGTCCACCGCCGCCGCCGCCGCGATCACGAGCCGAGCTGCGACGCTGACCGGCAGCGTGGGCCCCGACGCTCCAAGCGGCGCCTACTTCCAGTACGGGACAACGGGCGCATACGGATCTTCGACCGCGGCGCAGAGCGTCACCGTGTCCACCGCGGCCACCGCCCTGAGCGCCCTCGCGGCCGGGCTCGCCCCCGCGACGACCTACCACTTCCGCGCCGTGGCCGAAAACTCCGGCGGCGTCGCCTATGGCGCCGATCGCACCTTCACCACGCTCGCGGCCGCGGCGCCGACGCCGCTCATCACCGCCGCGAGCGAGTCCCACCGAGTCTGGCGCGAGGGCAGCCGGCTCGCCGCATACGCGCGAGCAAAACGGCCTCCGCTCGGCACGAGCTTCTCCGTGTCGCTCAACGAGGCGGCGAGCGTAACGCTCTCGTTCAGCGAGCGCGCCGGCGGGCGCCGGCTCGGCCGCAGGTGCCTGGCGCCAACGCCCCGCAACCGCCGCCGGCCCGCCTGCAAGCGCATGATCACGGCCGGCACGCTGACGTTCGCGGCCCGCGCCGGGCTCAACAGGATCTCCTTCCAAGGACGCATCTCGGCGCACAAGCGGCTGGCGCTCGGCAGCCACACGCTGCTGATCAGCGCCGACGCCTCCGGCCAGCGCTCGGCGACTAAGAGCCTGGCGTTCACGATCGTTCGCTAGCTCCCATGCCCCCGCCAGGAGTCGAACCTGGATCTACCGCTTAGGAGGCGGCTCGGCAGCCTGACCGAAACAACGCTGGCCCCTCGATTACAACGGAGTCTCCCGGTCCGGCGCCGTTGCGGATCAGGTCCGATTGGGCTGGATCCGACCGAGTTTGGGCAGCGGACGGTGCCTGCTGCCCAAACGACGTGCGACGCGCGAACCGCGAGGATCTATCCTGACCCTGGTGGCCAAGATAGGTGGTAATGGCGGCGTATCATGGGACACCCTGGGGTGACCCGGACGACGTTTGGCCTCTGATGGTGGACGAACACGGCAGCACCCATGCCGTCAGCGCCAGCTCTCCGCGGCAGCGTGAGGTCTAGCTTTGTCCGCCGCAACCGCCTGCCCGGCTTGCGGAGAGCAGAACGATTCGGCCCAGCGGTTCTGCGGCAGCTGCGGTAGCGCGCTGCGCCGAGCTTGCCGGGCGTGCGGACAGGAGAACCCGCCGGGTTTTCAGTTCTGCGGGGCTTGCGGAGCTGAGCTCGGGGCTCCGGGGCCAGATTCCGCGCCGCCCTCACCGGACCCCGAGGAGGAGCGAAGGTGGGCAACGGTGCTGTTTGCCGACCTCTCCGGCTTCACTGCCCTGTCAGAGCGAACCGATCCCGAGGAGATCCGCTCGATGGTCGACCGCTGCATGTGCGCGATGGGCGAGGTCGTGGAGCAGTTTGGGGGCGCGGTCGACAAGGTCATCGGCGATGCGCTCATGGCGGTGTTCGGGGCACCAGTCGCCCACGAGGATGACGCGACACGCGCGGTGAGGGCCGCGCTTGAGATTCAGCGGCGGGCCTCTGAGAACACCGAGGAGTTCTGTGGACTGTGCGTCCGTGTCGGCGTGAACACGGGAGAGGTCATCTTTGCGCGCGTAGGGCCCGAGGCGCGGCGCGAGCTGACCGTGATGGGGGACGCGGTGAACACGGCGGCGCGGCTGCAGTCCGCCGCGCCCGCTGAAGGGGTCCTCGTCGGCGAGCAGACGCGTGCCGCCACTGCGCTTGACATCGAGTACGAAGGGTTGGCGCCGCTAACGGCCAAGGGCAAGTCGGCGCCGCTGCTGGTATGGCTCGCGCGATCGGCGACGGCGGCGCCCGCCGAACGCCGTGTTTCAGACGCCCCGTTTGTCGGGCGCGAGACGGAGCTGGAGCTCCTCGCGCGCTCGTGGGCGCGGACGTCCTCCGAGCGGTATCCGCAGCTGGTCACCATCCTGGGTGCTCCCGGGATCGGCAAGACCCGGCTGACCCTCGAGCTGGCGCACCAAATTCAGGACGAAGGCGGACGCGTGCTGCGCGGGCGCTCCTTCCCGTATGGGGAGCGCGTCGCGTATGGCGCGCTCGCGTTGCTCATCAAGGAGGCGTGCGTCATTTTTGCCAGCGATCCGGCCTCTGAGGCGGTGGCGAAGCTGGCTCGCCGACTGCGCACGCTATTCCGAGACGCCGACGCGTCGACTGTCGCCACCCATCTATCGATCGTCGCGCGGCTAACCGACGACCAAGTCGAGGAGCGAGAGGACCTGTTCGCCTCGGTGCGGTGTTTTCTCGAGGCGCTGGCAAGGGAGCAGCCGACGTTGCTGGTTCTCGAGGATCTGCAGTGGGCGGATCAGAGTCTGCTCGAACTTGTCGGCTCGCTTGTCGTCCGGCTCACGGACGCGCCCCTTCTCATCCTCGCCCTGGCCCGGGAGGAGTTCCTGGACGACCAGCCGGACTGGGCGCGCCTGCCGAGGCACGTGACCGTGCAGCTCGACGCCTTGGGAAGCGGTCATGCCAATGACCTCGTGCGCCGTCTGCTTCCTCGCACTCCCGAGGATGACCCGATCGTGAGCCGGGTAGAGCGCGCCGCAGGCGGCAACCCTCTCCTCATAGAGGAGCTGACTGCATGGCTGTCGGAGGGCGAAGCGTCAGCCCCCGCTGAGCTCCCGACCAACATCAAGACGATGATCGCGGCGCGTCTGGACCGCCTTCCGGCGCTCGAGCGGCAGCTGATTCTGAGCGCATCGGTCATCGGCGAAGTCTTCTGGCGGGGAAGCTTGGAAGCGCTCGGGACTCCGGGCCCTCTCCCGGAGCTGCTCCAGTCGCTGGAAATGCGCGACCTGATCCGCCGCATGCCGGAGTCACGCATCGAGGGCGAGCAGGAGCTGACCTTCAAGCACGGCCTGATCCGGGAGGTCGCGTACTCGACGCTGCCGATGACTGCACGGCGCCAGCGCCACGCTGCCGTGGCGGGTTTCATCGAGAGGGCGGCCGGCGATCGCTCGGCCTACGCCGCGATCCTCGCGCACCATTGGCGGCAGGCCGGCGATGCGCAGCGGGCGGCCGACTACCTCCTCACCGCTGCCGAGCAGGCCGGCCGCGGCTGGGCGCACCACGAGGTGATCAGCCTGTGCAACCAGGCGCTCGAATTGATCGCAGATGGCGACGAGCCGCGTCGCCGCCGCGCGCGCCTACGGCGCGGCGTCGCGCTGCAGGAGCGGTATCACGCCGAATTCGACTTCGGGGCGGGCGATCAGTCGAAGTCGTCGGGAGAGATGTCGCCGCCGATCTCGTAGATATGCATGATGCTGTGATCTCCGAGCATGTCCGCGTGCTCGCGGATGAGGTCAGCGTTTGGTGACGAATAGACGCAGTACGACTTGAGCTGCCCCTCCTCGTCCATGACCGTGTGCGAGTGCTCCCACACGACCGGCGAGAACTGCTCGTTCTCTTCGAGGATCTTCTTGGACAGCGGCCCCTTGGAGGACATCTCGTCTTCCTCGATAGGGTCCCACACCCGCTCGATCAGGTAGCGCGTCATCGCCTCCTCCTTAGTGGCATTGCGAGTCATCCTAGCGGTGCCTCGAGGATGCACAGCCGCTCGCGGCCTCGCTCGCGACCGCACCTGGCTCGCGGCCGCTGACTATGCTCTGTGCAACGAGTGGGAAGGCGTGAGATGAGTCCTATGAAGCCCGTACGGTCCGAGTTCGTCGAAGGTTTCCGCGGCGAGCTTCTGCTACCGGCGGACGAAGGCTACGACGCGGCGCGCAAGCTCTTCAACGGGATGATCGACAGGCATCCCGCGCTGGTCGCCCGCTGCGCGGACGTGGCGGATGTGATCGACGCCGTGAGATACGCGCGAGCAGAGGGACTGAAGCTCGCCGTGCGCGGCGGCGGGCACAACGGCGCCGGTCTCGGAAGCTGCGACGGCGGGCTCGTCGTCGATCTCTCGGCCATGCGGGGAACGCGTGTCGATCCGGAGGCCGGCACGGTGCGCGCGCAGGGCGGCTGCACGTGGGGGGATGTCGACCACGCTACGCACGCCTTCGGCCTGGCAACACCTAGCGGGATCATCTCGACGACAGGGGTGGGTGGTCTGACGCTTGGCGGCGGCGTCGGGCACCTGGCGCGGGCGCACGGGCTCTCGATAGACAACCTGCTGGAGGCCGACGTGGTGCTCGCTGACGGAAGCCTCGTGCATGCCAGCGAGGAGGAGCACCCGGACCTGTTCTGGGCGATTCGGGGCGGCGGCGGGAACTTCGGCGTAGTGACCTCGTTTCTGTTCCGCTTGCACCCCGTCAAGATGGTCGTCGGTGGTCCGATGCTGTGGCCGCTCGAGCGGGCCGGCGAGGTCCTGCGCTGGTACCGGGAGTCCCTGCCCGCCGCTCCGCCGCAGCTGGGCGGATTCTTTGCCTTCCTCATCGTGCCCCCAGCCGAGCCCTTCCCCGAGGCCCTGCACATGCAGAAGATGTGCGGGGTGGTTTGGTGCCACACAGGCTCGGAGGAGGAGGCGAACGAGTCGCTGCGTGGGGCGCGCGAGCTCGAGCCCACGCTCGACGGCGTGCAGCCGATGCCCTACCCCACGCTCCAGTCCGCCTTCGACGGCCTCTATGAGCCCGGATACCAGTGGTACTGGCGCGCGGATTTCGTCAAGGAGATCAGCAACGACGCCGTCGAGCGGCACATCGAGCACGGGTCGCGGATGCCGACGATGCTCAGCACAATGCACCTGTATCCGATCGACGGGGCGGCGGGAGAGGTCGGCAACACGGCGACGCCCTGGGCCTACCGCGATGCACACTGGGCGCAGGTCATCGTCGGCGTCGATCCGGACGCTGACAACGCGGAGACGATCAAGCGCTGGACGATCGACTACTGGGAGGCGCTTCACCCGTTCTCGGCCGGCGGAGCCTATGTGAACTTCCTTGGCGAGGGAGAGGGCCAGGATCGGGTCAGGGCCACCTACGGACGCAACTACGACCGGCTGGCGCAGGTCAAGGCGCGGTATGACCCGGACAACTTCTTCTGTGTGAACCAGAACATCGTGCCCGCCCCTTAGGCGCAAGCCGCCTTACTCCGGCAATGCCCCCGCCAGGAGTCGAACCTGGATCTACCGCTTAGGAGGCGGTCGTCTTATCCATTGGACTACGAGGGCGTCGCGCGCCACAGTGGGTGCCAGCGAAGGCTAGCTGCGCGCGCGCAGCCGGTCAGGATGACTCGGCGGGCGCCTCTGCAGCCAGGCGCTCGAGGTGCTCGCCCGTGAGGCGAAGCGTGATCCAGTCATCGGCCGTGCGCGCGCCCAGGCCGCGGTAGAAGCCGAGCGCAAGCTCGTTCCACGTGAGCGCCGACCACTCGAGCCTGCGGCCGCCGCGCTCTCGCAGCGTCGACGCCACGCGCGCCAGCAGTGCCCGCCCGACGCCCGTGCGGCGGTGCGCCGGGCGCACGAACAGATCCTCGAGCCAGATGCCCTGGACGGCGAGGAAGGTTGAGAAGGTGGGGAAGAAGAGCGCGTAGCCGGCGACCTCGCCGTCGTGCTCCGCGATCAGCGCCTCGGCAGCCGGCCGCTCGCCAAACAGCGCCTCGCTGAGCAGCTGCTCGTTCGCCATGAGCTGATCGCTGAGGTGCTCGTAGTCGGCGAGCTCGGCGAACATCTCGAGCAACAGCGACACATCCGCCGCCCGCGCCGGGCGGACGCTCACCCCGGCCCGATCGCCCTCCATCACGCGGGGCCGGTAGCACGCGACGGCGTCGGGCTCTCGACCTCGACGCGATCGGGGCGCCCCGGATAGACGTCGTCGATCGTCGTCAACGCAACGTAGGGCGCGCCGGCAGCGCGTTCGATCGCCTCTGCGCCGCCCGCCAGCCGGTCGAGCACGCTCACCACGCCGCAGATCTGCAGGTCCTGCTCGTCCAGCGCCGCGATCGCGGCCAGCGTCGAGCCCCCGCTCGTGACGACGTCCTCGACGACCATGCAGCGATCATCGGGAGCCAGCAGGGGACCCTCTATGCGGCGCTGCAGCCCGTGGGCCTTCGCGTCCTTGCGCACGAAGAAGGCCTTGACGCGGGCGCCGCCCGCGAGCGCCGCGCAGGCCAGCGGATCGGCGCCCATCGTCATGCCGCCGACGGCCGTCGCCTCCCAGCTCCTGGCCTGATCGGCGAGCAGCACGGCCATAGCGGAGAAACCCTCGGGGCGCAGGATCGCGCGCTTGGCGTCGACGTAGTACTGAGCGCGGGCGCCGCTCGTGAGGGTCACGTCGCCGATCACGAGGGCGTGCTCGCGCAGCTGCGCCAGCAGCACGGCACGGGCGCGCCGCAGCTCGCTCGTATGTTCGTCGAGGCCATCCAAGGCGGGGTCTAATCTATCGCTGTGATGGTGGCCATCGTCAGGCTGCTGAGGGTTGCATCTACGGTCATCTGCCTGATCGTGATCGCGTCGTTCGTCGTTTTCGCCGCCGACCAGACGAAAACCGCCTCCGGCCACCAGCAGGAACAGGTCGCCGCGGCCGGCACCGGGCCGGCCACATCGAAGGGCGTTGCCGCAGGCGCCGCGAAGGCCGGCCCAAGCAAGGAGGGCTCCGTCCACAAGGCGATCGACGAAGCGTCGAGCGGCCTCACCTCGCCCTTCTCGGGGCTCGTCTCGGGGGCTAGCAGCGAATGGGCGACCCGCGGCGTCAAGCTGCTCGCCGCGCTGCTCGTATACGGCTTTGGGCTCGGCTTCCTCGCGCGCACGCTGCGGGTGCGCGTCTAGCGCGCGGCTCGATCAGCGCCCGGTTTGACGGATGCGTGAGCGGCGACGAGGTCAGGGGCCGGCGTTGCCCCGGACCTGGGCGCTGCCACCGCCGCCCTCGTTGTAGACGTCGACGGGCGTGCCTTCCCGTATCCATGCGTAGATCGCCGCGGCGTCGGGGATGGGCACGCGCAGGCAGCCGTGGCTGGCCGCGTAGGTGGGAACTTCCGCGTAGCCGTGGATCGCGTAACCGCTGATGAAGTAGTTCGAGTCGACCATGCCCTCGGTGTTGACGCCCGGCGTCTTGAGGTAGACGCGAAAGCGGCCGATCACTGTCGGCGTCGAGGGCTTACCCGAGCTCATCGTGTAGATCGCGCGCACGCGACCGCCGGGTTCGATCTCGGCGAGCACCTGCTTTGACAAGTTGGCCTCGACGTGGCGACCGTCGTGCGGGTAGTGCACGGGAAACGCGCCGGCTCCGTGCAGCAGGCGCTGGAAGACCTGCAGCCCGGCGTAGGGGACGCGTTCGAGCCCAGTCATCTTGCGGTAGGCGACCAGCGCGCGGCCCGTCCCTTCGTCGAGCACGCCGGTGAGGGGAACCGCGTAGTGGAGCACGTCGAGCTCGGACTGCAGCAGGCGCACCGACGCCCCTCGTGCACCCGCACCGAGGTTCACCTGTACATAGCGCACCGCGGGCGAGCGGCCGCTGAAGAGGGCCTGCGCGGCGGTCGCGTAGTGGGCCACCCGCGCCTGCACGAGCCCCGGCAGCGGACTTGCGTAGCTCGCCGTGAACTGCCCCTCGCCGTTGCCGAGCGCCTGCACGTTTCTCACCTGCACCGAGACCTTGCGCCCGTCGCGGTAGAAGCTCACCTTCACCGTCTGCCCGCCGACGTAGGGGCTCACCACGCCTCGCACCGTCATGCGACCGCGCACGAGCGAGAACAGCGGGCTGCCGCCGACCCTCACGAGCACCAGCCGCACCGTGCCGGGCGCGGCTGCGGCGGCGGGCGGCGCGGCGGGGACAGCTGGCGCGGGGGGAACGCTCGCTTCCGCAAGCGCCGTGGCCGGCGCTGTGGCGAGCGCCAGCGCCAGGCAGGCGACGCCGATCAGGTGCCAGACGGCGCGCATACGCGGATCCTATGCACCCGCGCCGGCGGGCGCGCGGGCGCTGCCGATGAGACCAACCCGCCTACAGATCACGACGACCAGCGCGATGCCCGCGAGCGCCGCGAGCGCCAGCGCGGCTCCCTCCAGGAAGGTCAGGCCGGCGAGGCTCGCGAACGCGACCGAGTTGTTCAGCGAGTGCGCGGCCATGCAGGGGTACAGCGAGCCCGTGCGCCGATAGAGCAGGCACAGCCCGAAGCCGAGCGCCGCGAGCGGCACCAGATCCAGCACGGGGGCCGAGCCGGCGTGCACGCCGCCGAACAGCACGGCGGTGATGCTCGCCGCCACAAGCGTGCCCCGCCAGTTGCGCAGCGCCATGAATATGTAGCCGCGAAACAGCATCTCCTCGCACATCGGGGCGACGACGCAGATCACCGCGGCGCTCGCCGCGTCGGCGCCGAGCTGGTCGAGCACTTTCTCGCGGCCCGGGCTCACGATCAGCGACCACACGACGCTCAGCAACCCGAACGCGGCGAGCAGCACGAGCACGCCCCCGGCGGCGTATCGCCAGCCCTTCCGGGGCGCTACCAGACCGAAATGCCACGAGTGAACGGCGCGGCCGCCGAGGTGGGCGCAGTAGACGGCGGCGCCGACGAAGGCGAGATCCTGCACGAACGTGTCGGCGAGCGCGAGCCCTGCGGGCGTGTGACTGCTTGTCACCTTCACTCCCAGAGCGAGCGCCGGGAGGTCGACGACCAGGCCCGCGACCGCGGCGAGCACGAGGCCGCCGACGAGCGCCAGCGGGGCCGTCCACGGCGGCCACGCGCCTTCCGGCGGCCACGCGTCTTTGGGCGGCGACGGGCCCTGCGGCTGCGGCGGGCCTTCCGGGGTCAGCAGCGTGCGCTCGGCCACCCTCACGCCACCCAATGCCAGGTCGCGAACTGGGCGGCGAAGAACGCCATCGCCGCGACCGAGAGCGCGAACGCCGGACGCTGAAGGCGCGGGCGCTCGGCCAGCCAGGCGGCCAGCCAGATGCTGAGCGGGAACAGCACGATCAGGTAGCGCGGGATCGACATCAGCGGCTGTGGCGTCACTGGGTAGGAGAGGGGAAGGGCTATCGCCGCGAGCGCGTAGGCCCCGTAGGCGAGCGGGAGCCGCCGGATCACGCCTACGAACGCCGCCACCGCTGCGAGCAGGAACGCGAGGTTGAGGAGATTGTGCGAGGCGACCACGAACGGGTTGCCGGCGGCGAGCGGGAAGTACACGTGCCGGCGCTGGAACGAGAGCAGCTGACGGGCGCCGTCGAATCCGGCCTTCAGCCCGTCCCAGACCCCCACGATCGGCCCCACCAGATGGCGCTCCCACGCCTGCTCGGCGTGGAAGGGCCCGAGCGGGTCGCCGCCCGAGAGGCCGAGCCAGGCCGCGTAGAGCGCGACTCCCGCCGGCAGCAGCGCCAGCCACAGCAGCTCGCGCCGCAGCCGGTAGTGCGGCACGATCGCTGCGATCAGCCGGCGGGCGCCCTCCCCCCGGCGAGTTGCGCCCGCGCCGCGGGCGGGGCGACCGTCGACCGCGCCGGCGCCGTCTTCGCGAGGCGGAGCGGGGGAGCGGTCGGGGGGCCTGTCCTCGCGTGGCCCGTAGAAATAGAGAAGGAGCGCCGGGACGATCAGCATCAGCCCCGTGCTGCGGGTGGCGGCGGCGAGCGCGCCGCACAGCCCGGCCAGCGCCCAGCGTCCCTGGCGAGCGCTCCAGAAGAGGCCGACCGAGAACGCCAGGAAGAGCGACTCCGAGTAGATCGCCGAGAAGAAGAACGCCATCGGCGAGAAGGCCATCACGATCACGGCCAGGCGGGGCACCTCGGCGAGGTGCGAGCTCAGTCGCTGCGTGCCGCTGGCGAGCTCGAGGCTCGTCAGCCGGTGGATCCCGTAGAGCGCGAGCCCGAACGCCGCGAAGGACACGAGCACGCCGGCGAGCACGAGCGGCGCGCCCAGCCAGGAGACCGCCCGAATCGTCAACGGGAACACGGGGAAGTAGGCGGTGCGCGCGCTCGTGTACGGCGCGAGGTCGGGCCGATAGCCGTAGTGCGCGATGACCAGGTACCAGGCGGAGTCCCAGCGGGCCACTGGCGCTGCGAGCACATTGCCGAGCGCGCCGAGCCCACGCGTGAGCCCGCGCGGGTTCAGCGCGGTTCTCGTCGGGCCGAAGCCGAAGGCGAGCACCGCGACGATGCCGGCGCCCCACGCGATCGCGTGCGAGATCCACAGCGCGCGCCAGCTCTCCCGCGCGGCGCCCACCCGAGCGGCGCGCGCGGCCGCGCGTGCGCGCCAGCCGCGCACCGGCGCAGACTGCGCGGTCGGGAGCGCTGCTTGAGAGGGGGCCTCGGCGATGGCCAGCTCGGCGGTCTCAGGGTTCATGGCTCCGACACCGAGCCTAGAGGTCGCGGCGACTCGATTGACCCGTGATCACGTGCCTGCACGGTAATCTCGAATCTCCGGAGATGTCTCGACAAGCCCGACAGCGGCGCCGTAGGCGCAGCGGAGGCGTGGGGACGCGGCTGCTCGTGATCGGCGGCGGCGTGCTCGTGACCGCGCTCGTGGTCGGCGCGCTCGCCGCCGTGGGATTCGTCGTGCACGTCGCCCAGAACACGCCCAACCCCTGCGGGCTGCGCCCGATCATCAGCGGCGGATCCTCGAAGATTTTCGCGGCCAACGAAGAACTTCTGGGCTTCGTCCGTTCCGACGTGGTGCGCTCGCCGATCGGTTGGAACCAGATACCGCAGAATCTCAAGAACGCAACGGTCGCGATCGAGGATCAGCGCTTCTACAAAAACAACGGCGTCGACCTGACCGGCATCTTCCGCTCGGCGGTGAAGGACATCGTCCACGGCCAGGCGCTGCAGGGCGGCTCGACGATCACGATGCAGCTGATGCGCAACCTCTACATGCGCACGGACACGCGCACCTTCAAGCAGAAGATCCAAGAGGCCAAGATGGCGCTGGATTACAACAAGTGCCGTACCAAGCACCAGATCCTCACCGAATACCTCGACAGCGTCCCATACGGCACCGTGGGAGGGCAGACGGCGATCGGCGTCCAGGCGGCCTCGCGCGTGTTCTTCGACAAACCCGCCTCGCAGCTGAACCTCGCGCAGGCAGCGCTGCTCGCCGGCCTGCCGCAGGCGCCCTCCGAATACAACCCGCTCCTCGACGCCGGCGCGGCCCGCACGCGCCGCAACGAGGTGCTCGGCAAGATGGCCGAACTGCACTACATAAGCGGCGGCGAAGCGCGCGCCGCCGAGCACGCGCCGCTGGAGACCCAACTTGGCAATTACTACTCGCAGCGCCGCGAGGAGTTCTTCTTCGAATACGTCCGTGAACAGCTCGTCCACCGCTACGGGGCCAAGACCGTCGAACAGGGTGGGCTCCGCGTCTACACGACGATCAATCCGAATTTGCAGGTCCTCGCCCGCAAGGCGATCGCGGAAATCCTCAACCAGCCCGAAGACCCAGCCTCGGCGATCGTCACCTTGAACCCCTCCAACGGCGACATCGAGGCGATGGCCGAGTCCGAGAGCTACGAGCAGTCGCAGTACAACCTCGCCGCCGACGGCCACCGCCAGCCGG
>DATFZM010000036.1:0-47014 GCA_035314465.1 Solirubrobacteraceae bacterium
TGGGACCGGGTGGATGGCGGCATCTGCTCGACTCGATAGGAGGGGCGGCTGATGCCGCGCAGTAGGAGCTTTACGAGCCAGCTCTACCGGGCCGCGAGGCTGAGCGCATCCGGCCGCGCTGTCCGCAAGGGCTACGCCGGCGGGAGGGCCAAGAACATCATCGTTGGCCGTGCTCTTGGACGGGCGGGAGTGTGGCGGAGGTTGTGGCGCTGATGGCCTACGTGGTCTATATCGTCGCGGCCGTCGGCTTCTTCGGGACGGTCTCTTGGGTGATCCTGCGCGGCCGCAACCACTAAGCCGTCGTGACCGTGATGCGCTCGGCACCGCGGCCGGGACCGATACCGCGGACGGCCTGGCGGGCGCCCGCACCTCGTCTCCTAGGAGTTGGTCTTCTAGGAGCTGTGACCTTTGGCCTCCCCGGATTCCTCGATCCAGGCAACCGACGCGGGGTTGACGAGTACGGGCTTCCCGTTCCTATGGAGGTGTGCGTAGCCCCTTCCGGCATCCCTCCCTAGTAGCTGGGCCGCTTCTTTGGCGGACTCGTCAACGACGAGGGGATCGCTACCGAGGATCTGGAGTCGAGCGGCCATGCCCCACACGCTACAGGCTAGGCAGCCTTGATCGTGATGCGCTCGGCACCACGGCCAGGGGGCGACTACGATCGTGCAGTAGGAGCCTGAGCTCTATGGAAAAACGCTACCACCTCACGACGTTCGGCTGTCAGATGAACGAGCACGACTCCGAGCGGATGAAGGGCATGCTCGAGTCGCTCGGCTATCGCGAGGCGAGCGAGCGCGGGCAGGCGGACCTGATCCTCTTCAACACGTGCTCGATCCGCGAGTCGGCGGACAGCCGTTTCATCTCTCATCTCGGCGAGGCGCGGCGCCTGAAGCGCGAAGCGCCCGAGCGGGTCGTGGGCGTGGGTGGCTGCTGGGCGCAGTCGCTCAAGGAGGAGGTGTTCGAGCGCTTCCCGTTCGTCGACGTGGCCTTCGGCCCCGGGCAGGTGCACCGGTTGGCGGAGTTCCTGACGAGCGACTCGCTGACCGCGCAGGGCTACTTCGAGTTCGAGGGCTTCACCGGACACCTGCCGGCGCGGCGCGAGCGGCCATTCCAGGGCTGGCTGCAGATCAGCGTGGGCTGCAACTGCGCCTGCTCGTACTGCATCGTCCCGTCCACGCGCGGACGCGAGGTCAGCCGCCCGCCCGCGGAGCTGCTCGAGGAGGTGCAGGCGATGGCGGCCGAGGGCGTGCGCGAGGTGACGCTGCTGGGGCAGAACGTGAACTCGTACGGCCGCGATCTGCGCGCTCGCGTGCGCCCGCCAGGGTGTCCTTCCGAAGGGCCGCTGCGCTCGGGGGCGCCGGCTGGGAGCCGCGGCGAGCGCCCGAGCTTCGCGGGGCTGCTGGCGATGCTCGACGGCGTGGAGGGGATCGAGCGAATCCGCTACACGAGCCCACACCCGAAGGACATGCGCGAGGACGTGATCCGCGCGCACGCGGAGCTGGCGAGCGTGTGCGAGCACATCCACCTGCCGCTGCAGTCGGGGTCGAGCCGCATCCTGAAGGCGATGCGCCGCACCTACGACAGGCGCCGCTACCTGGACCGCGTGGCGCTGATCCGCGAGCACGTGCCCGACGCGGCGCTCACGACGGACATCATCGTGGGCTTCCCCGGCGAGACGGAGGCGGACTTCGAGCAGACGCTGGAGGTCGTCGACGAGGTCGGCTACGACGGGGCGTTTACGTTCATCTTCTCGCCCCGCCGGGGCACCGAGGCTGCGCGCCTGGCAGACGGGGCGGTGCCGCACCCGGTGAAGGTCGCGCGCATGGAGCGCTTGGTGGAGCTCGTGCAGGCGCGCGCGAAGGAGCGCGCGCAGCGCTTCGTGGGGCGCACCATGGACGTGCTCGTCGAAGGGCCCTCGCGCAACGACCCGCAGCGTCTGCGGGGTCGCACGCGCCACAACAAGGTCGTGAACTTTGCCGGCCTGGCGCAGCCGGGCGAGCTGGCACAGGTGCAGATCGCAAGTGCGACCAGCCAGTCGCTCGCCGGCGAGGAGCTGCTGCTCGCGCGCGCACGATCATGAGGATCCGCGCGGCCGTGCTGCAGGAGTTCGGCCGTCCGCTCGTCGTCGAGGAGCTCGATCTCGCCGAGCCGGGCCCCGGCGAGGTGCTCGTGCGCCTGGCGGCGTGCGGAATCTGCCACACCGACATGTACACCGCCTCGGGCGCCGATCCGTCCGGCTACGCGCCCACGGTACTAGGCCACGAGGGCGCTGGGGTGGTCGAGCGCTGCGGCCCGGACGTGACGCTCGTGCAGGAGGGCGATCACGTGGTGACGCTGTTCTCTCCCCAATGCGGCGAGTGCGTCCACTGCCGCAGCCAGCTGACCAACCTCTGTCTTGCGATCCGCGAGCAGCAGAACCTCGGCTACCTGCCCGACGGCACGACGCGGCTCTCGCGCGGCGGCGAGCCGCTGCGTCACTTCATGGGCACCTCGACGTTCGCCGAGTACACCGTGATGCCCGAGATCGCGCTCGCGCGCGTGGACCGGGATGCGCCGCTGGCCGCCGCGTGCCTGTTCGCATGCGGGCTATCGACTGGACTCGGCGCGGCGATGAAGTCCGCGGCGGTGCGGGAGGGATCGACGTGCGTGGTGTTCGGCGCGGGCATGGTCGGGCTCGGCGCCGTGGCGGGTTGCCGATTGCAGGGCGCCGAGCGGATCGTGAGCGTCGATCTCTCGGCCGAGCGACTGGAGCGCGCGCGCGGCCAGGGCGCCACGGACGCGCTGCAGGCAGGGCACGACACGGTTCAGCGGATCCTCGAGCTGACAGACGGCTTCGGCGCCGACTACACGTTCGAGGCCACGGGGCTCGTATCGGTGATGCGCCAGGCTGTGGAAGCCGCGCGCATGGGCTGGGGCCTGTGCACCGTTTGCGGCGTGGCCGGGCGGGGGGAGACGCTCGACGTGGTGCCACGGCTGCTGATCACCGGACGGCGCATCTGCGGATCGTCCTTCGGCGGGCTCAACGGGCGCGAGGACGTGCCGGCGCTGGTGCGCCGCTATCTGCACGGCGAGATCGACGTCGAGCCGTTCATCTCCCACCGGCTGAGCCTCGACGAGGTGAACAGGGGCTTCGAGCTGATGGAGGCCCAGGACGGGATCCGCAGCGTGATCGAGCTCTGAGCGCACGACCTGGGGGCCGGATCTCGCGACCCGCGAACGGGCGGCGCCGTGCGTTCCGCCGCCCGCTATGCGAACATACGTTCGTGCGCTGGGACAACCTCACGATCGAGGCCGACGAGCAGCGTCGGCTGCCCGGGCACCGGGACCCCGCGACCGTGCGCCGCTTCGACGCACCCGAGGCGCTCGACATGCGCTTCTACGAGGTGCAGGCGAAGTCAGTCCTGAATCGCGTGCCGGAGAAGTCGCGAATGCCGTTCCGCTGGACTGTCAACCCTTACAGGGGTTGCAGTCATGCGTGTGCCTACTGCTTCGCGCGCCCCACGCACACATACCTCGGCTTCGACGCCGGGCGTGACTTCGAGCGCGAGATCATCGTGAAGGTGAACGCGCCGGAGGTGCTGCGGGCAGAGCTCGCGCGTTCCTCGTGGAAGGGCGAACACGTCGCGCTCGGGACGAACACAGACCCGTATCAGTGGGTCGAGGGCCGCTACAAGCTGATGGAAGGGATCTGGGAGTCCCTGCGCGACGCGGCGAACCCCTGCTCGGTGCTGACGAAGTCGCCGCTGCTGCTGCGCGACCTGCGCCTGATGCTCGAGATCGCGCAGCGCACGAGCATCACCGCGTGCCTGTCGGTGCCGACGCTCGACGAGAAGGCCTGGCGCGCGACCGAGCCGCACACGCCTCATCCGCGGGCCCGGCTGGAGGCCGTCGCGGAGCTCAACCGCACCGGCATACCGACCGGCGTGCTGATCGCGCCGCTGATGCCGGGGATAAACGACGCCAAGCGCCAGGTCGAGCCGCTGCTGGAGGCTGCGCAGGCGGCCGGGGCGACGAGCATCGGCGGCGTCGCGCTGCACCTGCGCGGTGAGGTGCGCCAGGTGTTCATGAGCTGGCTCGAGATCCAGCGCCCGGATCTCGTCGAGCGCTATCGCGAGCTCTACCGTCGCGGCGCCAACGCGCCGGCGGAGGAACGCCGGCGCCTGGCGCGGATGGTGGCCGGAGGAGGCGCTCCGTCGTCGTTTCGCACCCACGGGCACGCCCCCGAGCGCGATCGGCGGGTGCTCGAGAGCGGTGATCGGCGGTCGCTTCAGACCGCGCTGTTCTAGAAGCGCGGGCGGTCAGCGCTTCTCGCGCAGCGCGTGCTCGAAGGTCGAGGCGATCTGTTCGGATCCGAGGCGGCGCGCGATGCTCGCGGCGAGGTCGGGGGCGAGCGCCCACAGCAGGGCGCCGCCGCGCAGGGAGAGCGAGCTGACATCGACCTCGGCGCGGTCCTGCTCGATCGCGCGCACGACGGCCGCAGCGACATCCTCGGGGCTGCGCGTGCCAACGCCGAACGGGAGCTTGGCCCCCGACTGCGCGAACAGCCCCGCCTGCCGGATGAAGCCCGGCAGTACGCACGAGACGCCCACACCCGAGCTGCGCAGGTCGATGCGAAGACCACCGGCGAGGCCGCGCAGACCGAACTTGGTGGCATGGTAGAGGGGGTTTCCCGGGGCGGCGGCGCGACCGCCGGTGGAGGAGACGAAGACGAGATGCCCGCGTCGGCGCGAGATCATCCCCGGCAGCAGTGAATGCGCGAGCACCGCTGGGGCACGCAGGTTCACGTCCAGCGCGCGGTCAACCTCGTCCACCGACAGGTGGGTGAGCGGCGCCGCGGCCGGCAGCGCCGCGTTTGCGATCAGGATGTCGACATCGCCGGCCTCCGCTGCCAGGCGCAGGACGTCCTCGCGCACGCTGAGGTCGGCTCTCAGCGCGCGGGCGCCGAGCTCGCCCGCCAGCGTCTCGAGCGCCTCGAGGCGCGTGCCGGAGAGGATCAGGCGCCCACCGCGGGCGTCGATCGCGCGCGCGATCGCTCCCCCGAGCCCTCCGCTTGCGCCGGTGAGCAGGACTGTGGACCCGGAGATCTGCACGTGCTGCGAGCCTATCCCGATGCGCACGATCGCGTTGTTCGGGCCGACCGGCGTCGGCAAGACGGCGGTCGCGGTCGCCGTCGCCGAGCGCCTGCGGGGGGAGGGCGAGGACCCGGTCGCGGTCTCGGCGGACGCGCTGCAGGTCTACCGGGGCCTGGAGACGCTCACGGGCGTGGCCTCGGCCGCCGACCAGGCCGCGCTCGAGCACCGGCTGGTGTCCTTCCTTCCGATCGACGCCACCTTCAGCGTCGGCCAGTACGCAGCGCTCGCGCACGCCGAGATCGACGCTCTGCTGCGGGCAGGCCGACGGCCGATCGTCGTCGGCGGGACCGGCCTCTACCTGCGGGCGGCGCTCGCCGACCTCGATCTGCGACCGCCGCCGCCCGATGAGCTGCGCGAGCGCTGGAGGTCGGAGCTTGCTGCGCGCGGGGCCCCGGCCCTGCACGCGTTGCTTCTCCAGCGCGCGCCTCGGGTCGCGGCCGAGATCGAGCCGAACGACAGCCACCGCGTCGTGCGCGCGCTCGAGCTGCTGGACCTCGGCGAGCCTCCCGAGGCGGTGAGCGGCGAGACACCGGAGGGTCTCTCACAGCTCTGGAGCGAGCAGCTGCGCCATCCGACGCTGCTCGTCGGGCTCACGATGGAGCGGGAGGCGCTCTACGGGAGCATCGACGCGCGCGTGCGCGCGATGGTCGCCGCCGGTGCGCGCGAGGAGGTGCTGGCCGCGCACGCGGGCGGCGCCTCGCCGACAGCGCGCAAGGCGCTCGGCTTCGATGACCTGCTCGCCAGCGACGTCGAGCGGATGCAGCGACGCACGCGCAACTACGCCAGGCGCCAGCTGACCTGGATGCGCAAGCTCGCGGGCGTGCGCATGATCGACGTCGGCGCGCGCGCCCCCGGCGACGTTGCGCGCGAGATCCTAGACTCCGCCGCGCGATGAGGTTCGAGAAGTGGCAGGCGCTCGGCAACGACTATCTGATCGTGGAGCGAGACCAGCTCCCGTTCGAGCTCACGCCCGCGCGCGTGAGGCGCCTGTGCGAGGGCCACTTCGGCGTGGGCGCCGACGGCGTGCTGCTGCTGAGCGAGGCGGCCGAGCCGGCCCACGTCGCCGATCTGCGCATCTTCAACCCCGACGGCTCGGAGGCCGAGCTGTCGGGCAACGGGGCGCGGGAGGCGATCCTCTATCTGCGCCGCCGCGGCTGGACCGATCGAGACGAGTTCACGATCAACACCCGCGCGGGGGAGATCCGTCCCCGCATCACGGGGACGGAGACCTGCGTCGTTGACATGGGCCTCGCGCGGCTCAGCTCGGCGGACTATCCGGATGGACCGCCGGACGGCGCGGGCGTGGTCAGCGCGGGTGGGCGTGACTGGAGCTTTCGGCACGTCAGCATCGGGAATCCCCAATGCGCGATCCGGATCGACTCGCTCGATGCGCTCGAGGCGCTCGACCTACCCGCGATCGGCCCTGCGATCGAAGGCGACGCGCGCTTCCCGAATCGCACGAACGTATCGTGGTACGTGCCGCTGGCGGGCTCGCACGGTGCCAGCATTCGCGCGCGGATCTTCGAGCGGGGGGTGGGAGAGACGCTGTCCTCCGGCACGGGCGCCAGCGGCGCGGCGGTGGCATACGCCAGCGAGCGCCCGACGGTCCGCCCGCTCGCCGTGCAGGTGATGCTCGACGGCGGCGAGTTGCTCGTCGAGGTGGACGCAGACCTGCGTGTGAACCTGACAGGCTGGGCGCGGC
This sequence comes from Solirubrobacteraceae bacterium, assembly GCA_035314465.1. Taxonomy (GTDB): domain Bacteria; phylum Actinomycetota; class Thermoleophilia; order Solirubrobacterales; family Solirubrobacteraceae; genus Palsa-744. The sequence goes on from DATFZM010000036.1 coordinate 6,835, forward strand.
CCGTGTTCGAGGGCCGCCTCAGCGAGAACTTCGAGAAGGAGCTGCATGCAACCGAGTAAGCGCCTGGAGCGCATCCCGCCGTACGCGTTCGCCCAGCTCGAGCGCAAGATCGCAGAGAAGCGCGCGGCCGGCGTGGATGTGATCAGCCTCGGCATCGGCGATCCCGACCGCCCGACGCCGCCGCTGATCGTCGAGGCGATGCAGGAGGCCGTGACCGAGCCCGAGACGCACCGCTACCCCTCCAACCGCGGACGCGAGGACTTCCGCGCCGCCGTGCGCGACTTCTACGAGCGCCGCTTCGACGTCGTGCTCGACCCCGAGCGCGAGGTGATCCCCGCGCTCGGTGCGAAGGAGGCGATCTTCAATCTCAACCTCGCGTTCCTCGACCCCGACGACTACGCCCTCGCGGCCGACCCCGGCTACCCCGTCTACACCGGCGGCCCCTGGCTGGCCGGCGCCGAGCCGGTGCTGATGGCGCTGGAGCCCGAGCACGGCTTCGTGCCGGACCTCGGCGCGATCGAGGAGGACGTCGCCCGGCGCGCCAAGCTGATGTACCTCAACTACCCCAACAACCCCACCGGCGCCGTCGTCCCCGAAGGCTTCTTCGAGCGCGTCGTCGAGTTCGCTCGCGCCTACGAGATCTTGGTCGTGCACGACAACGCCTATTCGGAGATCGTCTTCGACGGCTACCGTGCGCCCTCGTTCCTCGCTACACCCGGCGCGAAGGACGTCGGCGTGGAGGTGTTCTCGCTCTCGAAGGGCTACAACATGACGGGCTGGCGCTGCGCGGTCGTGGTCGGCAACGCGAACGCGCTGCAGGTCTACTGGCGCCTAAAGACGAACATCGACTCGGGGATGTTCGAGGCCGTCCAGCTCGCGGGCGTCGCCGCTCTCTCGCCCGCCTCAGACGCCGAGGTCGCCTCGATGAACGAGCTCTACAAGCGCCGCCGGGACCTCGTCTGCTTGGCGCTCACGGAGATCGGCGTGCACGTGCGTCCCCCGCACGGCACGATCTACGTCTGGGCGCCGGTGCCCGACGGCTTCGAGAGCTCTGAGGCCTACTGCGAGCACGTGCTCGAGCGGGCCGGCGTCGTGCTCTCGCCCGGTGCGATCTACGGTCCCGCCGGCGAGGGCTGGTTTCGGATCTCGCTGACGACGCCCGACGAGCGCCTGCTGGAGGCCGTTGAGCGCCTTGGAGCGCTGCGCGGCTGAGAAGGATCGAACGTGCCTGCGCATCATCTCGATCGGCCTGATGGAGAGTCGAAAGAAATCGGCGACGACGGGTCTCGACAAGATCGCCGCGAGAGCCGTCCCGGCGTTCTGCCTGTGAGCCTCGGCCGTCGTCGCGCTCGAGCTCGCACGTCCTAGACTTGGTTGTGAATGGATAGAGGCCGCAATGGACGCAGCGCGTCGACACACCTCAACGGTCGCGCAAACGGTCACGGACTTGACGGTGCACAGCGCGCGCGTCAGCGCGCGCTGTGCATCGCGGCGAACCCAGACACCGAGGGGCTCGAGGAGCTCTCCGAGCTGCTGCGCACGGCCGGGGTCGCGACCGTCGGCGCGCTTGTGCAGCGCCGCGAGCAGCCGCACCCGAACACTTATCTTGGGCCCGGCAAGGTCGCCGAGGCGAAGGCTCTCGCGCAAGCCCTCGACGCGAACCTGATCGCCTGCGACGACGAGCTGAGCGCGCGCCAGGAGCGCAACCTCGAGCAGGCGCTCGGGCTGCCCGTCGTGGACCGCACGACCGTGATCCTCGACATCTTCGCCGCGCACGCCGGCAGCGCCGAGGGCAAGCTCCAGGTCGAGCTCGCGCAGCTCGACTACAACCTCGCCCGCATGCGCGGGCTATGGAGCCACCTCGAACGCCTCGGCGGCGGCATCGGCACGAGGGGCCCCGGCGAGACGCAGATCGAGACCGACCGGCGCCTTGCCCGCGATCGCATCGCCACGCTGCGCCGGCGCCTGGAGCAGGTCAAGGGCACACGCGCCGTCCAGCGCGCCGAGCGCGAGCGCGCCTCGCTGCCGACGATCGCGCTCGTCGGCTACACGAACGCGGGCAAGTCCACGCTGCTGAACGCGCTCACCGGGGCCGACGCGGGAGTGCGCGACCGCCTCTTCCATACGCTCGACCCCACGACGCGGACGCTGCGGCTCGCCGGGCGAACGACCCTCCTGACCGACACCGTGGGTTTCATCAGCAAGCTGCCGCACCAGCTCGTCGACGCGTTCGGCGCGACGCTCGAGGAGACGCGGCGAGCGCAGCTGCTCGTCCACGTGCTGGATGGCTCGGCTCCGCTGCAGCAGCGCGAGATCATGGAGCGAGCGGTCGCCCAGACGCTGCAGGAGATCGGCGCGGACGATCGCCCGCGCATGCTTGTTCTCAACAAGATCGACCTGCTCGACGCATACGAGCGCGACGAGCTGCGGCTTCGCCATCGCGACGCCGTGCTCGTCAGCAGCGAGACCGGCGAGGGCCTCGACGAGCTGCGCGAGCGGCTCGAGCGGGAGCTGCTGCACACGCTGCGACCAGTGCACCTGCTCGTGCCATACGCGGAGGGTGGGAGCCTCGCGGAGCTGCACGAGGTCGCAGGCGAGGTCAGCCGGCTCGACACGCCCGAGGGCGTACGCGTGGACGCGCTCGTCCCCGCCCACATGGCAGAGCGCTTCGCGCGCTTCGCCGTCGCCTCCTAGCGGTCGTCGCCGCTGCCCGAGAGCACCCCGCGACGCTGGCGCGAGAGCAGCTTCTCGAGGTTGGCCTCGGCAACACGGTCCAAATCGAGCCCGAGCTCGCTCGCGAGTTGCGCTACGTACCAGAGCACGTCGCCGAGCTCCTTGCCCATCGCCTCGCGACGCGCCTCGCTGATCGCCCCGCCGTCGTCGCGGATCGCCTTCTTGGCGTGCTCGGCGACCTCGCCGGCCTCGCCGGCGAGACCCAGCGCGGGGTAGGCAAGCCAGGCCTCGCGCGGATACTCGGCGGTGCGGCGCGATCGCTGCTGGTAGTCGGAGAGCTCGATCGGCGGATCCTAGACCCCGGCCGCGCGCAGCGCGTCGGCGTGGGCCGCGGCCTCGAGGCCATCGTCCAGCGGCGCGAGCTCGCGTTCGCGATCGCCGAGCGCGGCGACGATCAGCCAGTCGGCGAACCACGAGTTCTTCGGCAGCAGGGGGCCGTGCAGGTAGGTGCCGAGCGTGTTGCCGGCGATCGCGCCCTCCATCCCGGTGTGGCCGTCGTTGCCGTAGCCGCGCAGCACGCGCCCGAGCGGCTCCTGGCCGGGCTGCAGGCGGGTGCGTCCGCCGTGGTTCTCGAATCCCGCGAGCACGCGCGTGGACCCGGGGCCCGCCCCGAGTGCCCGCGAGGTGTCGATCGCGACGTTGCCGATCAGCCGCGGCCCCGGCTCGCGTACCGTGTGCACGTCCAGCAGCCCGACGCCGGGGATCTCCTCGTCCTCGAGCGTGTAGGAGTGTCCGAGTAGCTGGTAGCCGCCGCAGACGCCGAGCACGACGGCGCCGCGCTCGGCCGCCCGCTGCAGAGCCTCGCGCTTGGTCGCGATCAGATCCTGGGCGCAGAGACGCTGGTCGCGATCCTGTCCGCCGCCGAGGTAGTAGAGGTCGTGGGCCTCGCCGTCGAGGCGCTCGCCGAGGCTGCTGGCCGACAGCTGAAAACCGATGCCGCGCCACGCGCATCGCCGCTCCAGCACGAGCAGGTTGCCGCGATCGGCGTAGATGTTCATCAGGTCGGGATAGAGCGCGCACGCGCGCAGGGTGGGCGCACCCGAGGGAGCACGCTCAGGCACGAAGCACCACCACCGTTGCGCCCACGTGATCCGCCGTGGCGGGGATCGCGACCGCTCCGGCCGGATGCAGGCCGGCTGCGCGCCCCTCGCTACGCAGCGCCGAGGCGCCAAGGCGGTCGAGCGCCACCGCCTCGAGCGCGCTCCCAGCCGACGCCGGCAGGATCCGGCGCTCCCTCTCGATCGTGATCGTGGCAGGCTCGAGCAGCACCCGCGTCGGGCGGCTCACGTATTCACGCCCGCCAATGCGCGCCCGCTCCGCGGACAGCACCGCGTCCCCTTGGGCGCTGTCGAACGCCTCCGGCTCGGTGACGAGAGCGCAACAGAGCAGTCCGCCCGTGCGCAGGTGGGCGCGGGCGCAGGCCAGAAACGCTCCCCGCTCGCGGGCGCCGCCGAACAGCTGCAGGGTCTGCATCGGCACCAGGCAGAGGGCGTAGTCGCGTCGCGACAGCGAGAGCGTGCGCGCGTCGGCACAGACCGCCTCGACGGCCAGGCCGCCGGCACGCTCGATGAGCGCGCACAGCAACTCGGGGCGGATCTCCACGGCGGTGACGTTGTGGCCACGGCTCGCGAGGTCGATCGCGACGCGGCCTGTGCCCGCGCCGATCTCGAGGATCGCGGCAGACTCTCGCGGCACAGCGTGCTCGTCGGCGAGCCTGCGCCAGAGCTCGAGGTCGGCGTCGTAGCCGCCGCACTCGAGGTCGTGCCAGATCACCTCCTCGAGCGCAGCGTCAGCCTCGGCGCGCGCCTGCGCGCGGCTCACGTCCATTCGCTCACCGCCTGGCCTCGTGCAACGAGCAGCTCGCGCAGCGCGAGCATCGCCGTATAGGTCGGGAGCGCGTAGAGGGTGGCGCCGGCCTGCGGCGCGTCGTGCAGGGCGTCCTCGAGCGCCTGTGCGATGTCGGCCTCGACGCGGATGCGCGCCGAGTCCACGCCGGCGTACTTCAACCGCGCCGCGAGATCGGCAGCCCGGCTGCCGCTGCAGGTCGCGCGGCGGATCCTGCCCGCGAGCAGCTCGAAGTCGGCGTCCCAGATCCACGAAACGTCGCGTCCGTCGGCGATCTTGTCGTTGAGGATCCCGATCACGTCGTGTTCGCCGGGCTCGAGCGCCAGCGTGCGCAGGACCTCGTTGGCCCCGGCCGGGTTCTTGATCAGCAGGATGCGCGTCTCGCGCGGCGGCGAGGGGTGCCCCGCGGGGCCTGGCGCGCTGGGCGCGAGCATCAGCGTCTCAGCGCGACCGAAGGCGGCCCGCGTGTCGTGAAGGCCGGCGATGATCGTCTCCAGCCCGACGCCCAGCGCGGTCGCCAGGGCGCTCGCCGCGAGCGCGTTGTAGACGTTGTAGAGCCCCGGCAGCGCGAGGCGCACCTCGCCGCGTCCCGCGGGCGCGATCAGCGTGAACGAGCTGGAGCGCACGCCTTCCAGATGGACGTCGGTCGCGCTGAGCCCGGGCGCAGGCCGGCGCTGGCCGCAGCTCTCGCAGTGGTAGTGGCCGAGGTGGCCGAGGAGCACCGCGTCGAAGACATATGGCGCCCCGCAGCGCCGACAGTGCTTGGCATCGGCGGCGTGAGCGAGCCCGCCGAGGGCGAGCGCGCGGTCCTCAACGCCGAAGTAGAGGGTCGGCGGGAGACCTCCATCCGTGTCGGGTCGCCCGAGATCTGCAACGAGCGGGTCGTCGGCGTTCAGGACAAGCTGCGCGCGGCTGTGTGCACCCACATGGGCACGCCCTCTGGGGCGCACGCGAGCGAGCGCGGCCTGCCAGCTGTCTGCGATCGCCTCCAGCTCGCCGTAGCGATCGAGCTGATCGCGGAAGAGGTTGCCGACCACGATCACACGCGGGTCGAGCTCTGCCGCCAGTGAGGAGAGCCACAGCTCGTCGACCTCGAACAGGCCGAGCTCGCCGGCGATCTTGCCATGGCCGCGGGCGGCCTCCAGCAGTGTCGTGGCGATGCCGCCGGCCATGTTCGCGCCCGCGCTGTTGTGCACGAGCGAACGACCGGCTCGGCGCAGGATCGCGGCGGCCATCGCGGCCGTGGTCGTCTTGCCGTTGGTGGCCGTGATCAGCACGCTGCCCTGCGGCAGGCGCGCGCCGAGGGAGCCGATTGCGCCGGGAGCCAGCCGCAGCAGCACCTTGCCTGGCGCGCTCGTGCCACCGCCGCCCCGCAGCCGCGAGAGCGCGCCGACGCCGCGTGCGAGCGCGACCTTAGCCGCCAGCGAGGAGGTCATCGCGACGGAGCCGGGCCCTCGCCGTTCGCGCCCGCGACCTCGGGTCCCCGGTCCGCGGCGTTCGCGGGCGCGACCTCGGTCGCCGCGCCCCCGCGCGCGCCTGCGACGGCGTCGGCGGTCGGGGCGGCGTGGCTGCCAAAGGCTCGATTCGGGCCGCCCCCGCGCGGAACGAGCATCGTAACCGCGCCCGGGAGCGCCCGCACGCGCAGCGGCAGCTCGCCGACCGGATCGCCGTCGGCGTACATCGTGAACGGGCGGTCGGCGCTGAGCTCGATCTCGCGAGCTTGAAACACGCTCACCTCCGGCTCGCGCACGTGAGTCCCCTTGAAGACCTTGGGCAGGATCCGCGTCAGGAACGCGAGCTTGCCGACGCGCTCGAGCGCGATCACCTCGAGCAGGCCGTCGTCGAGCAGCGCGTTTGGGGCTGCGCGCATTCCGCCGCCGTAGGTCTGCGAATTCGCGGCCCCGATCGAGTAGCCGCTGAACACGCGCCGCTCGCCGGGCGGGTCGAGCTCCACCTCGAAGCGCGCGTGGCGCCACCCGGCCAGCGCCCTCAGCGCACCATAGGCGTAGACGAGACCGCCCAGCCACGGCGGGGCCCCGTTGGCGATCCTGTTCGCGTCGCTGTCAAAGCCGACCGAGGCGATGCCGACGAAGGCGCTGGCGGGGCGACCTCCAGCGGCGGTCTCGACGAGCCCGAGATCGACCGCGCGCGAGTGGCCGTCTGCGACGATCGCGGCGGCCGCGGCGGGATCCTCTGGTATCCCCAGCACGCGTGCGAGGTCGTTGCCCCGCCCGCCGGGTATCACCCCCAGAACGGAGCCCGGGGTCGCTCTGAGGGCGTCTGCGATCGCGCCGATCAGGCCGTCTCCGCTCACCGCTACGACGGTCTCGCCGGCGCCCGCCGCAGCGGCAGCGAGATCGCGGGCATGAAGCAGATCGCGGGTGTCGACGCGCCGCACGGTCAGGCCGCGCTCGCGCAGGGCCCGTTCGGCGATCGGCGCCGCGCGGGCGGCGCGACCTCCGCCGGCCGTGGGGTTGACGATCAGGCAGATCGGGGCGGGCACGACCCAAGCCTAGTAACCGTGCCGCGCGCCGGGATGGAGCGCCCAGCGCCCATGGCCGCGGTTCCCCGGCCAGACCGGCCTCAGGCCGAGCTTGCGCGGGCGCGGTCGCGGCGTCGCCTGCCGATTGCCGCGATCACGCCGAGCGTCGCCAGCACCACGAACAGCCCGAGCAGCACGGCGGGCGCGAGCCCGATGCCACCGAACGGCAGCGCGACGAGCTCGACGATGCCGGTCCCCACCGCGAGCAGCGCCACGATCAGAACCAGGATCAGCAGGATGCCGCGCAGCCGCGCGAGTATCCCCGCGCTGGCTGGCGGCACGAGCAGGCCCATCGCGCGCAGGGCAAACAGCTGTCGCCCGGACGGCGGCGCCTGGCCGAGGCGCTCGACCGCGTCCTTGAGGTCGCCCGCCCGTCGTTCGGCGAGCGCGAGCGAGGCGTCGGCCATGCGCCTTATCTGCATCCTCTCCTGCGGTCTTGCGGCCGCGAGCGCCCGCTGGAAGTAGCCGCGAGCGGCATCCGCGTCGAAGCGCTCCGACGCTCGCGCTCCGAGGATCGCGAGCGCTGCCGCCTTGTTGCGGGTCTCAACCTCGAGCTCCTCGTCGGAACGTTGCTCGAGCGCCTGGATCGCCTGCATCGCGCCGCGTTGCTCGATACGAATCTGCCGCTGTTTGGGGGCCATCGCGCGGCATTCTATGGACTGCGCGGGCGCGCGGCGGCGCCCCGCAGCCGGTCCGCCGAAGTGCGCTCGCTGTCTCGGGCAGCGCGCTATGCTCGCGCTCGTGAGACAGCGCGCCAGCTCAGCTCGAGCGCATCTTCCCCGTCCGGCGCGCACCGGCGCGTTCGTCGTCCTGTGCACCTGTCTCGCGCTCGCGCTCGCCGGCGCCGAGCGGGCCGCGGCGAAGGGGGTCGTCGGCAACTCCTTCAACGAACTCACCAAAGCGGCTTCCGAAGCGCCGGCGGCGACGCAGACCACGAGCACGACGGCGACGAGGTCGGAATCCAACTCGGCGAGCACGTCCAACTCGCACACGGTGATCTGGCTGGGGGTCGGCGTTTCCGTCGTGCTGCTGTGCGGAATCGGCTTCGCGATCGCCCGCGACGCGCGCCGCGTGGCGCCGGCCGGCGACGCCGATCTCGCCGAAGGCCGCTCGGTCCACGACACCGCCGTGCGGCTGCGCAAGCGGCGCGCCAAAGCGAAGGCGGCGCGGCGCCAGCGCAAGCGTAATCGCGCCTAAGGTCGCGCGGCTAAGGCCGGGCGGGCGAGCGTTCGATGCGGCGGGTGCTGCGTGCGGCGGTGCGGACGCGCGATGGCGGCGGGGGGGAGGGGGAGCCGTGAGGCCCGCGCCGCGGGCGCCGCGGGCGCGGCGCACGAGGGTGCGGATCGCGCGGCCCCGCTGGAAGCGCCTTGGACCCGCCGTCCTCTTCAGAGGAGTCCGGCACGTCGCGGGCCTGCATCGCCTCGTCATCGCGGAACGGAATCCACAGCATCAACCCGGCGATCGGAAGCTTGACGAGCGCGGCAAGCATCATGATCCAGAACCAGATCGGCATTGTCCGGCGATGGTACTACTGCGGGATCGGAACGCAATCGCCCGAGCCGCTGACGGATCTGGGACGCGAGATCGCCGACTGTCGGCGATGTCCGCGATTGGTCGCGTGGCGTGAGCAGGTGGCGCGCGAGAAGCGCGCGGCGTTCGCCGGCGAGCACTACTGGGGTCGGCCGCTGCCTGGCTTCGGCGACCCGGCCGCGCGCGTGCTCGTGGTCGGTCTCGCGCCGGCCGCGCACGGCGCCAACCGCACCGGTCGCATGTTCACCGGCGATCGCTCGGGCGAGTTCCTGTTCGCGGCCCTTCACCGCACCGGCTACGCCAACCAGTCGCTCTCCCGCGCGTGCGGCGACGGCCTGGCGCTGAGCGACATCCGCATCACCGCTGCGGTCCGCTGCGCGCCGCCGGGGAACCGCCCGACGCCCACAGAGCGAGACACGTGCCTGCCCTGGACCGTACGCGAACTGCGACTGCTCAGCCGCGTGCGCGTGCTCGTCTGCCTCGGCGCGTTTGCGTGGTCGGCCGCGCTGAAGCTGCTCGCGGAGCTCGCGGACCGACCCCCGCCGCGGCCGCTGCCGCGCTTCGCGCACGCTGCCGAGTGGCGCTCGGCGGCGTACACACTGCTCGGCTGCTACCACCCCAGCCAGCAGAACACGTTCACGGGCAGGCTCACCGAGCCGATGATCGACGCCGTGCTCGAACGGGCGCGGACCGTTGCCTGCAGCGGCGCTCCCGCGCGCTAGCCTGCTGTGCAGGAGCACCCGACCGCAGGCATGAGGAGACGCGTTGAGGACCACGATCGTCGCAGTCGCCGCAGCCGCCGCCGCGCTGGTCGCTGCCGGTATGCTCGGCGTGGCGGCTGCCGAAGCGCCAACGGTCACCCCGACGCGCACGGTCAGCGTGCAAGGGGTCGCTGACCTTCCGCTCGCTCAGGGCTCGAGCGCAGCCGCGGCGACGGCCGTCTACCGCCAGGCGATGGCGGCCGCGGTGAACGACGGGCAGGCGAAGGCAGAATTCCTCGCGGGCAAGGTCGGCGCGACGCTTGGCCCAGCTCAGACCGTCGCCGAAGATGGCGGCTACATCAGCTGCACGGGCGGCGAATCCGGCTACACGCAGTACGAAGGCGAACAGCCCGACTTCGGCACCGCCCGCAGCAACCCGACCGTCGTGGCGCCGGCTGTCGGGGCGCCCGCGGCGTCCTCCGGCGCCACCGTCACGAAACCCAAAGCGGTTACCAAGCACCGCCGTAGGCACGCCAAGGCCGCCTCCGCGGTGTCGTGTGTGCTGACCGCGCAGGTCTCCCTCTCCTACGCGATCAGCTGACGGCGGAGGCGGGCGTGGCATACACCACGATCGAGGCCCGCCAGCAGCTGCTCGATTCGCTCGCCTCGGCGGCCGAGGAGCTCGCGCTCGCTCTCGCCGAGCTGAGCGAGGCCTACGAGCAGGTCGACGACGCTGCCGCGGAGCGCATCGAAGAGGACCTCTTTCGGCCCGTGCAGGCGGCCTACGGCCGCGCCAAGCGCGCGCTCGCCGGCTTCGCCGCGCGTCACGGGATCGCGGCGCGCGAGCTCGATCAAGCGCCCGCGAGCGCACCGGGAAACGGAGCCCGCGCCCTGCTGGAGCGCGCCGTAGCGCACGTGCAGGCGGCTGACGACGCGCTCGCGAGCCTGCAGGACTCGATGCTGCCCGTCGAGGTCGGAGACGCCGAGCTGCGCGCGGCGCTTAGCGCGGTGCGCACCGCGCTCGACCATACGGGCGCACGGGCGCGAGAGGTGGTGCGCACGCTGGGACGCTGACGCGTCCCGAGCTCACTCCACGGCGGCGCCGTTGGCGGTCAGAGCGATCTCGATGTTCCCGCGGGTCGCGTTGGAGTAGGGACAGACGGCGTGGGCGGCGCGCACGAGCGCGACCGCGGTGGCCTCGTCCGCGATCCCGGGCAGGGTCACGTCGAGATCCACGCCGAGCACGAAGCCGCCCGACCCGTTGGGGGCGAGCGAGACCGAAGAGTCGATCGCGACATCTCCCATCTCGGCCTTCGCGCGGCGCGCGACGACGCCGAGTGCGCCCTCGAAGCAGGCGGCGTAGCCGACCGCGAACAGCTCCTCCGGGTTGGTGCCGTCTCCCTGGCCGCCCATCTCGGTCGGTAGCCGCAGGTCCACCTCGAGTTGCCCGTCGCCGGTGCGTCCGTGGCCCTCGGCACGCCCACCGGTCACGTGCGCCGTGGCGGTGTAGATCGGGTTAGCCATCGCCTGTCCCTCCTCGCGGTCGCTTGCCGTGATCCTAGCCGCGCGTTGGCCGCTCACCGGTGGGGCCTACACTGACGACCGCTGGTCGGATTGGCTCGATAGAGGAGGTCCAATGCAGGCGATCGTGATGCACGAGACGGGCGGCCCCGAGGTGCTGCGCCTGGAGGAGGTCGATCGCCCCGAGCCCGGGGACGGCGAAGTCCTCGTCCGCGTGCACGACGCATCGGTGAACCCGATCGATTGGAAGTTCCGCCGCGGCCTGATGCCCAAGGAGCTGCCGGCGATCCTCGGCAACGACATGGCGGGGATGGTCGAGGAGTCGCGGACCGAGGCCTTCTCCAAGGGCGACGAGGTCTTCGGCTTCGCCATAGGCGGCACCTACGCCGAGTTCGCGCGATCGCCCGCGCCCGCGATTGCGATCAAGCCGCCCGCGCTCTCGCCCGAGCTGGCCGCGGCGCTGCCGGTAGTCGGCCTGACCGCATGGCAGGCGCTGTTCGATCGCGGCGGGCTGCAGGAGGGGCAGACCGTCGTGATCTCGGCCGCCGCGGGCGGCGTGGGCCACCTCGCAGTCCAGTTCGCCCGCAAAGCCGGCGCGCGCACGATCGGCATCGGCTCGGCGCGCCACCGCGAGTTCGTGCTCGACCTGGGGGCGACGGATTATGTCGACTACACGAGCGAAGACGTGACCGCGGTCGTCAAAGACGCTGACCTGGCCTTCGACGCGGTCGGCGGCGAGATCACGGAGCAGCTGCTCGCGACCGTGCGCCCGGGCGGCGCGCTGGTATGCATCGCCGGGGCGGTGCCCGAGGAGCGGGCCGCCGAGCGCGAAGTGCGCGCGGAACTGCTGATCATGAGCCCCGATCCGGCGCAGCTCGCGTCGATCGGCGCACAGGTCGCCTCGCGCGAGGTGCGCGTCGTGATCGCCGAACGCTTCCCGCTGGCCGAAGTCGCGCGCGCGCACGAACTCAGTGAAACGGGGCACACGCGCGGGAAGATCGTGCTCTTCATCGGCTGAGGGCGCCATTGCTGGTAGCCGGGGAGACTCGCCGCTCCCGGTCGTCGTTTACATAACATGCATTATCGGGCGTTGAGGGGTAGGCAGGCCGCCGTCCCTTATCGTGATCGAGCAGCGGTAGTAGCCGGGCCGGTGGTGCTTGGTGGGCCCGCACCCCAGGCTCGCGCCGAAGTCGGCGCTGAGCCGCGGCCGGAGTTTCCCTACTCCGGGCGCGGCATCTGGGCTTCGACGATTTTCTTGGCGGCCTCGAGCATCCCCAGGGCGACCCACGGATACTGCCCCGCGCGAACACGTAGCCCAACACCTTGGTCACCGCCGGGGTCGAGGACCTCGACGATCGTGATCACGCGGCCGATCCGGTAGTTGTCGCCGAACTCGGTTTCGATCGCGTCCATCTCCTCGGCGACTTCCTGCATGAGCTTGGCTCTTGGGTTCGGCTGAGCGCCCTGCCCCGTCTGTCCGCTTGCCACGACTGACCCCCGATTTGATTGCTTAGGGAGGGCAGCATGCCAGTTGTTGGAAGAGGCACCGATCCCCGATCCGGCGTTGGTTTGCATCCCCGCCACGCTTTCCCGCCGCGCGCCTCGCCCGTCGCGCGGATCTCGGCGACGGGCTGGCGCAACTATTCGATCTCGTGCTCGCGGTCCTCGTGTTCGGCCGGCATCAGATCGCTGACCTCCTCCCGCAGCACGTCTTCATGTGTGGGACCGTCGACGCCTCCGGCCGGGCCACCGCCATCACGGGTCCACCACAGGCCCGCGATGACAAGGAGGACAATCACGGCGACGATGATGCCTCCGACCATGCGGCAACCGTAGCGTGCACGAGGGCCCCAGGCCCAGTCGAGCGGCGGCGCGACCGCGGAAGGAAGCACCGCGAAGCGGCGTCTTTATGAACAGGCACGACGTACGCACCAGAGGCTTGCAATCGAGGAGTAGAGCAAATGCGTGATCTGATGAAGCTGTCCCTGCCGGCGCTCGCCGCGTCGCTGATGCTGGCCGCCTGCGGCAGCAGCTCGAAAAACGCCACCGCCAGCTCGGCCGCGAGTGCGCCGCCGGCCGCGCAGACGAGTGCGAGCGCCTCGTCGGGTGTGATCGTGCACACGATCTCCAGTCCGTCGCTGGGAACGGTGCTGGTCGACGCGCGGGGCATGACGCTGTATGAGCTGAGCGTCGAGCACGGTGGGAAGTTCATCTGCACGACCTCCGCCTGTGTCGCGATCTGGCATCCCCTCCTCGTCACCTCCGGGACGCCGAGCGGGGTGAGCGCGCTCGGCACCGTCAAGCGCCCCGACGGCACGCTGCAGGTCACCTACAGGGGCGAGCCGCTCTATACGTTCGCCCAGGATCATCAGCCCGGCGAAACCACCGGCCAGGGCATCAAAGACGTCGGCACCTGGACCGTCGTCACGGCGAGCTCCACGCCCTCGGCGGGCACCCCCACGACGAGCTCGAGCACGCCGACGAGCACGAGCAAGAGCAGCGAACCGGCCGAATCGTCCCACCACGGCGGCTACTGACGAGCCCACGCGCGCCGCTGCGGCGCGTGGTGTGCGCTGGATCCCTATTGCCAGCGCACGGTCGCGCCGCGTCGCACAAGCGACGCGCGGAGATGAAGTGCGCGTGTCCGGCCGCTAGCTCAGCAGGCGCGCGATCGCGAAGCAGCCCACGACGACTATCACCGCCCGCAGCGCCGCTGGCGGAAGCCTGCGACCCACGCGCGCGCCGCCCTGCGCGCCGATGATCGAGGCCGCTGCGATTATCGCGGCCGGTCCCCAGTCGACGTGTGCGGCGAACACGAAGTAGAGGCCGGCGACGCCGTTGACGATCCCCGCGAGCACGTTCTTGAGCGCGTTCGTGCGCTGCAGGTCCTGCGCCAGCGTCACGCCGAGGATCGCGAGCAGAATGATCCCCTGCGCCGCGCCGAAGTAGCCGCCGTAGACGCTCGACAGGTAGACGGCGACGGGCGTCAGCACGACGGCGTGGCGTTCGACGTCTATCTCCCTGCTCGCGAGCCAGCGATTGATGCGCGGCTGCAGCACGGTGAGCACGAGCGCGATCGCGATGAAGACCGGCACGATCGCCGCGAACGCCGAGGCCGGCAGCACGAGCAGCAGGACTGCGCCGGTGAGGCCGCCCAGGGCCGACGCGGCGCCGAGCCGAATCGCCCGCTGGCGCTGCCCGCGAAGCTCGCGGCGGTATCCGATCGCGCCCGAGACCGAGCCGGGGACGAGCCCGATCGTGTTCGACACGTTCGCCGTCACCGGCGCGTAGCCGAAGGCGAGCAGCACCGGAAACGTGATCAGCGTGCCGCTGCCAACGAGCGTGTTTATCGCGCCCGCCGCGCAGCCGGCGAGCGCGATCCCGACGACTTCGGCGAGGCTCAAGGCGCCTCAGCTTATCCGGGCGCCCGCTAGGGTTGGGCGCATGTCGGCCAGCGGGCACCCCGACGGCCACTCGCCGGTGGGCGCGGCAGGAGTGATCGCCGACGCTCTGCACACGCTCCGCCCCCCGGCGGGGGATCGCCACGGCCCGCTTGCGCCCGCGCTCGTGGCGCTCACGCTCGTCACGGGGGTCGTGGACGCGACCAGCTACCTGAAGCTCGGCCACGTGTTCGTCGCCAACATGACCGGCAACGTCGTCTTCCTCGGCTTCGCGATCGCGGGAGCGGGGGGCCTGTCGATTGCGAGCTCGCTGCTCGCGATCGCGGCGTTCCTGCTCGGGGCGCTGCTCGGGGGCCGGATCGCCTCACAGCACCCCGATCACCGCGGACGGATGCTGGGAACCGCCGTCGCCACGCAGGCCGGGCTGCTCGTGCTCGCGCTGCTGGCGGCGCTGCTGCTCGCCACGCCGCTGTCCAGCGCGGGCCGCTACGCGCTGCTCATCCCAATGGCGCTCGCGATGGGCGTGCAGAACGCGGCCGCGCAGCGGCTTGCGATCCCGGAGCTCACGACCACGGTGCTGACGCGCACGCTCACCGGCCTGGCCTCGGAATCGCGCCTCGTCCACGGCCCCGGCTCGCAGCTCGGGCGCAGGTTCGTGGCCGTGCTCACGATGTTGCTCGGCGCGATCGCCGGCGCCCTGCTCGCGCTGAAAGTATCGATCGCCGCGCCGATCGCCCTCGCGGCTGCGATCGCGACTGCCGTCGCGGCGGCGATGTACTTCGCCTCGCGCTCCAGGGCCGCGTGGGCGAGCGCCTGAACGCCTACTGGACGGTGAGCGTTCCTTCCATGCCCGCCATGCGGTGCCCGGGCACTGAGCAGAAGAACTTGTAGGTCCCCGGTTTGAGGTTCAGCGACAGCGACTTCGTGGAGCCGCTGAACGTCGGGATCGCTCCCACGATCGAGCCCGAGGACGATTCGACGGTCACGTTGTGTGCGAGTTCTGATTTGTTCGTGAAGTCGATCGTCACCGCGCCGGCCTTCGCGCTGAGCGCGGTCGTGTTGTATTTGAGCTGGCCCTGCGGGTTGGCTTCCAGGCTCAGCTTCGAGCCGGTGCCGGAGGTCGTGGCGGCGTTCGAGCTCGCGGGCGCGCTGCTCGTCGTCGGCGTGCTCGCGGCGGCCGCGGGCGTGCCGGTGGTGGTCGAGCTGCTCGAGGAGCCGCCGCAGCCGGCGAGGCCGGCGACGGCGAGCGCCAGCAGCGCCGGTGAGGCGGCGCCCAGCAGACGCCTGCGCGCACGGTTCGATCCTGTGGACATAACGGTGTGATCCTCCGGTCTAGGGGTCCTCGCCACCTAGGACGCCGCGCGGGCAGGAACCTTTCCGCCGCTCGGCCGGGGCGAGCCGCTCCAAGATAGACCGCGTCGGCGGGCGGCGCGGGTCTGCGCCGCGGCGCCGCCGCTCGCGAGGCTGCCAGTACCGAACGGCGTCAGTACTGGTAGCCGGGGTAGCTCGGGGGGCTGGGGGTGCTCGGGGGGTTCGCCGGCGGCGCCGGCGCCGGCGCGGGAGCGGCGGTGGGGCTCGACGGGGGCCTCGAGCTGGCGCTCGCCTTGCCGGTCGCGAGCTCTGCGTGCCACGTGCCGCCGAAGCTTTCGATGCCCTGGCCGTTGTCTTCGGCCTTGCCGTGGTCGCCCGCGAAGCGGTACAGCGGGACGCCGTTGAGCGTCACCTGCAGCAGGCCGTTCGAGCGGCGCACGATCGCCAGGTGCCCGCGCAGGCCGGGGCCGTCCTTGAGGTGCACGCTTCGCGAGCTGACCGTCAGAGGCGGCCAGAAGCGCAGGCATTCCTGGCTCACGCATAGGAGGTGATGGGCGCTCTCGGGCGTGAGCTCATAGAGGGTGCGGCCCTGCGCGTTGACGGCCACGCGCGCGCCGAGGGCTGAGCTGAGCGCCGAGTCGACGGTGCTCAGCGAGGAAGCGAGCGCAAACGATGCCAGCGAGCCCGCGAGGGCCAGCGCGGCGATCGCGCATGCGAGCAGCGTGTGTCTTCTGGTGCCCGCGCAGCCCGCCCTCCCCGCCCGGCGCTCGCGCTCGGCGTTTGCTGGCGTGACGGTCGGGCTGATGGCTGTGGGGGTTCTCACCGTGACCTCCTCGGGGTCGCAAATCCGGACATCTCCGTCTGCCCCTTGAGATGCCTGCGCGCTCGGATCCTTCCCGGCTCAGGGCTCGGTGTGCACGATCACGTCGGCGATCCCCGCGATCCGCTGGCGAAGCTCCTCCTCGAGCTCGCCCGCGAGGTTGTGCGCGTCCGTCAGCGAAGAACGCTCGCCGACGGTGAGCGTGAGGAACAGCACGCGCCCGGCGTCGGTGTCGAGCAGGCGTAGGCGCTGAGGCTCGGAGCCGGTGAGCGTGCGCACGACGCGGGCCGCCTCGTGGGCGACGTCGCGGTCGCTCGAGCCGGGCGCGCGCGCGGCCACGCGCCGCTCCAGTGGCTCGAGGTGGGTCTGCACGTCGGCCACGCCGGGACGCGCCAGAATCGCACGCTCGACGCGCTCAGCGATCTCCTGTGCGCCCGCGATGTCGAGATAGGCGGGGAACTTCAGGTGCAGCGAGACGCTCACGGCGCCGTCCTGCTCGAAGATCGTGATGTCGTGGGCCTCCCTCACGAGCGGCTCGGCGAGCGCGATCGCGAGCACCCGGTCGCGCAGGTCGAGCCCCCGCGCGCGCGGCTCGACGTGCACGATCACGTCGCTGCCCGGGAGCGCCTGCTGCACGGCCTGCTCGACGAGGTCCGCCGAGCGGTGGCTCTCGACGAGTGCCTGCGCGGCGGGCACGCTGACGACGACGTCGGCGAAGTACCCCCCGGCCGACTCGCGCAGGCGCAGTCGCAGCAGCTCGATGTCCCCGCCAAGCGCGGCGATCGCCCGCTCGGCCGCCGCACGCGCCTCGGCGGGCGTGCGGTCCATGAGCACGTTGGCGTTCACCGCGATCAGGCGTCCTGCTGCGAGCAGCGTTATCGCGGCGACGAGCAGCGCCGCGATCGCGTCGCCCTGCGCGAGGCCGGCGTCGACGGCGAGTAGCCCGGCGAGCACCGCGAGCGAGCCGGCGATGTCGCCCGCGAAGTGGACCGCGTTGGCGCGCAGCGCCGGGCTTGCCTGGCGACGCGACGCCGTCAGCGAGGTGCCGATGCGTGTCAGGTCGAGCGCGATCGCAACGCCGATGACCGCGAACTGGGACCAGCGGATCTCCGGCGCTGCTTCGCCGCCGATCAGGTGCTCGATCGCCCGCACCGCGACCACGATCGCGCCCGCCAAGAGGATCGCCGACTCGCCCAGGGCGCCGAGGTTCTCGGCGCGACGATGGCCGTAGGGGTGGCCTCGGTCGGCGGGTCGTCCGCCGAGCCGCACGGCGAAGAAGGTGATCACGGCCGCGACCACGTCGCCGCTGGACTCGACCCCGGCGGAGACCAGCGCGAGGCTCGACGTCGCCAGCCCCACACCCAGCTTCAGCGCGACGAGCACGGCGGCGACACCGATCGAGGACAGCGCCGCGCGGCGCTTCTGTGCCGCCGCGTCCGCGGCGGTGGCGGCGGTCATCGCTTCACACTAGTGTGGGCCCCGAACCGAAACGGGGCGCCCGAGCAGCCTGCTTGTCCTCGCGGAGCGAGAGCGCCGAGCGTATCGTGGGCGCGTGGCGGGCGGACATTCGGGGCACTCTCACATGCACGCCGCGGGCGCCGAGACGGGCCGCCTGAGGTGGGCGCTGGCTCTGATCCTCGGCCTGATGGCGGTCGAGATAGGGGCCGGCGTGCTCGCGCACTCGCTGGCGCTGCTCTCCGACGCCGCGCACATGCTCACCGACGCCGCCGCGCTGGCGATGACGCTGCTCGCCCTGCGGCTGGCGCGGCGCCCCGCGGCCGGTTCGCTCACGTTCGGGCTGCGGCGCGCCGAGATCCTCTCCGCGCAGGCCAACGGGGTCGCCCTGATCCTGCTCGGCGCGTTCATCGTCTATGGCGCCATCGGGCGCCTGATCTCCCCCCCGCACGTGCGCGGCGGGCTCGTGCTCGCGGTCGCGCTAGTGGGCACGCTCGTGAACCTCGCCGCGGTCTCGATCGTGTCAGGGTCGCGCCCGCGCAGCCTCGCGGTGGAGGGCAGCTTCCAGCACATCCTCACCGATCTCTATGCCTTCATCGCCACCGCGATCGCGGCGCTCGTGATCATCTTCAGCGGCTTCGAGCGCGCCGACCCGATCGCCTCGCTGGTGATTGCCGCGCTGATGCTCCGCTCCGGGCTCGGCCTCGTGCTCGCCTCGGGGCGAATCTTCTTGGAGGCAGCGCCGGAGGGGCTCGATCCCGAAGTGATCGGCGCGGCGCTCGTCGCCCAGGCGGGCGTGGTCGAGGTCCACGACCTGCACGTATGGGAGCTCACGAGCGCCTTCCCCGCGCTCTCGGCCCACGTGCTCGTGGCCAGGGAGCGCGACTGCCACGACGCGCGGCGCGAGATGGAGCGGATGCTCCGGGAGCGCTTTGGCCTGGAGCACACAACGCTGCAGGTCGACCATGACAGCGGCGGGCTGCTCGAGATCGCCCCTCGCGCCTCGGCTCCCGAGCGCGGCTAGAGAGCGCCGCCGCGGCGACGGCGGCGCGCGCAAGTGCCACCGGCGGCCGACGAGGGCTCGCGCCACGGCGAGCGGCGCCTAGCGCAGCTGGCCCGTTGGGCGTACGAGCACCTCGTTGATGCTCACGTTCTGCGGCTGGGCGATCGCGTACATGATCGCGCCGGCGATGTTCTCGGAGGTGAGCGGCTCGACGCCTTTGAAGGCGGCCCCGATCTGCTCCAGGACCTCGGGCCGGTTGTGGCCGGCCAGCTCGGTCGCAACCGCGCCCGGCTCGATCACCGTGACGCGCACGCCGAGCGGCACGCACTCCTGGCGCAGCGCCTCCGAGAAGGCGCCGACGCCGAACTTCGTGAGGTTGTAGACGCCAGAGCCGGCGCGCGCGAAGCGTCCGGCGACGGAGCCCACGTTGACGATGTGCCCGGAGCTCTGCTAGCGCATCAGCGGCAGCGCCGCGTGGGTGCAGTAGAGCACTCCGAACACGTTCGCGTGGACCATCTGCCGCCACTCCTCGGTGGGCGCGTTCTCGATCGGCCCGAGCAGCATCACGCCGGCGTTGTTGACGAGCACGTCCAGGCGCCCGAGCTGCTCGCGGGCGCCCTGCACGAACGCCTGTGCCTGGTCCTCTTCGCCGACGTCTGTCTGCAGCGACATCGCGCGGCCGCCGTCTGCGATGATCCGCTGCGCGAGGGCCTCGATGCGATCGCTGCGGCGGGCCGCGAGCGCGACGGCGGCGCCGGCCGCCGCACAGGCGAGCGCGGTCGCCTCTCCGATCCCCGAGCTCGCGCCCGTGATCGCGACTACCTGGCCTTTAAGTTCAGCGCTCATCATGCGCCGAGCTTATCCTGCACGCCTAACCGAGAGGCGCCCGCCTGTCGATACCCGTCTCACCCCCTCGAAACCGCGTCTTTTGCGGCTCCAACGGGTTATGTAGCCGGAAAACGGCGTCCTGACGCGTGAACGATCAGGCAGGTGCGTGCGTACCTGATGTCGAAACGTCGTCTAGAACGTCCCCGGAGTGGATAATTGACAACGCAACTATCGCGGCCTATAATTCCGACTCCAAGCATCGGATTACGAAGGACGCCCCTCATGCGACACGCCCCCACAAAGACAACTCTAGTACTCGACCCCGAGGTCGCCGCTCCCCATGGCGACGCGGATGTCGACGCCGACGTGCCCGTCGAGCCTGAGACCGCTGCCGCCCCGGAGCAGCTGGACAGCCCGATCGAGCGCATCGACCCCGGCGCTCCGGACACGTTCATCCCCGAGGCCGTCGACCAGCTCTTGGCGCACTCGCGGCGCTACCCCCTGCTCACCCCTGCGCAGGAGATCGATCTCGCACAGAGGATCGAGCGCGGCGACCTGCACGCAAAGGAACTGCTCGTCAACTCCAACTTGCGCCTCGTCGCCTCCAACGCGAGGCGCTACCAGAACCAGGGCCTGCCGCTCGGCGACCTCGTCCAGGAGGGCATGCTCGGACTGATCAGGGCCAGCGAGAAGTTCGACTGGCGCAAGGGCTTCCGCTTCTCGACCTACGCCACGCTGTGGATCCGTCAGGCGATACAGCGGGGCCTTGAGAACTCCGGCCGCACGATCCGGCTGCCCGTGCACGTCGCCCAGCGTTCGCGCAAGGTGGGCCGAGTCGAGCGCGAGCTGTCGGTGCGCCTCGGCCGCGAGCCCACGCTCGAGGAGCTCGCCGAGGAGACCGGCCTGCCGATCGACCAGGTCGAAGAGGTTCGCCACCAGCGCGCAGCGCTCGTAAGCCTCGACCAGCAGATCGGCGAGGACGGCGACACCGCGCTCGGCGACCTGCTCCCTTCGGACGCCGAGGCGCCCGAGGACACGGCCTGGGACAACGAACGCGAGCGGATCGTCCACGAGGCGATCTCGCAGCTGCCCGAAACCGAGCGCAAGGTGCTCACCCTGCGCTTCGGAACCGGCCGCGAGGAGCCCCAGACGCTCACCGCGATCGGCAAGCGGCTCGGCTTCTCGGCTGAGCGCGCCTCCCAGCTCGAGCAGCGCGCGCTGAAGAAGCTCGCCGAGTCGCCTGAGCTCGCGGCTCTGCGCGAGGCGGCTTAGACCTCCATCCGCCGGGCAAGGCGGCCCGGCTCCTATCGCCTCCAGAGGGCCCGCTCCGGCGGGCCCTCTGTCGTTGCGCCGCCTCGCCCTCCTTGCTGGGCGCCGGAGGAGCCTTCCTCGGGATATCCGCCGAGTCCTTGACTGCCCGCCGCTCAGCGGAGCCGGCCACGAGGGGCCGCCGGAGGCGCGCTATAGGATGAGAGTTGTGACGGATGCCCAGCAGGGGTCGCTCTGGGAGCGCACGGTCGAATGGACGATCAAGCTCGGCGAAATGATCCTCGCGCCGATCGAGCGCTTCATCGGCAAGCGCTCGCTCGTCGGCGACGCGACCTTCTTCCCGCTCGAGCGCTTCGACTGGGTGGCGCACATCGAGCAGAACTGGCAGGTCATCCGCGAGGAGGCCGAGCGGCTGCTCGAGGACCGCGAGGGGCTGGCGAACTTCCAGGACATCTCCAAGGACCAGATCGAGATCACCGACGACGACCGCTGGAAGACGTTCTTCATCTACGGGTACGGCTTCACCGCCAAGCTCGGCGTCGAGATGTGCCCGCGCACGGCCGCGCTGATGCGCGAAATCCCCGGTATGACGACGGCGATGATCTCGATCCTCTCTCCCCGCAAGCACATCCTCGACCACCGCGGGCCCTACAAGGGCGTGCTGCGCTACCACCTCGGCCTGATCGTGCCCCAGGACGCGGAGGCCTGCCGCATCCGCGTCGGCGATGACATACGCCACTGGGAAGAGGGCAAGAGCTTGATCTTCGACGACACCTTCAACCACGAGGTCTGGAACGACACCGACGAGACGCGCGTGGTCCTGTTCGTCGATGTCCTGCGCCCCCTGCCCTCCCCTGACGACGCCATCAACCGCGCGATCGTCAAGGCGATCGGCTACTCACCGTTCGTGCTCGATGCCAAGCGCAACCAGGAGGCCTGGGAAAAGCGCTTCCTGGAGAGCCATCCCCGGCGCGAGGCGACGGGGACCGCCGCCGGCGCGGGCTGAAGGTGCCCTGGAGCGCCGGCCCGACGGCGCGAAGACCGCTCGCATGGCTCGTACGCGAGGGCGCGCTCAGATGCTCGACACGTCCAGCCCGGTGCCGTGCAGCAGCGTGTTCGCTTTCGCGTTCAGCATCGTGAACTCCCCCGTGAGGATCAGCACGCCGAGGATGATCATGACGGCGCCTCCCGTCGCGATGATCACCGGGAAGTGGCGCTTGACGACGCTCAGCGCGTCGGTCATGCGCTCGAAGGCGAGCGCGATCAGAAGGAACGGGATCGCGAGGCCGGCGGAGTAGAAGGCGAGCAGCAGCGCTCCGTGGGCTGCGGAGCTCGAGATCGCGGCCTGGGCGAGAATCGCCCCGAGCGTGATGCTCGTGCACGGCGTCCAGGCGATCGCGAAGGCGGCGCCGGCGACGAGCGGGCCGCCGCGGCCGGCGAGTCGCAGCAGCTTCTCCGAGTGCCACTCGCGGTTGAGCATGCCCACGAAAGGCGAGGCGAGGAAGATCACACCCATCAGCACGATCACGATCCCCCCGATCTGCTCGAGGGCGTGTTTGTGTTCGTTCAGCGTCGAGCCGATCACGGTCGCGCTGAGGCCGAGCAGGATGAAGATTGCGGAGAAGCTCGCGATGAACAGCAGGCTCGGCACGAGCACGCGCCGCGCGCCAACGCCTTCACTCAGGTCCGCGGGCGTGACGCCGATCACCGTCGAGAGGTAGCCGGGCACGAGCGGCAACACGCAGGGCGAGAGAAACGACACGAGGCCTGCGGCGAGCGCGATCGGGATGCCCACGCCCGAGGCGGTGTCGGAGGCTGAGGCGAGGATCAGGGGCACGTGAGCGGTCATCGCTTCTCTCAGCTCAGAGGATCGCGCATCTGCGCGCGCAGTTCTGCCACGACCCGCTCGAGGTGCTCTACGCGCTCGAGCAGCTCGCCGGGCGAGGGCGCGGCCCCCGCGTGCTCGCGCCCTGCAGGATACTTGTGCCGTTCAGGGTGTCCCGCGGACGCGAGAGGCTCTTCTGCCGAGGAGAGGGGCGCCGCTGCACGGACACCGTCGTGGGCGGCGCGGGGCTCGGCGGGCTGGGAAGGCTCGCCAGGCGCGGAGGCGGGCTCCCCGGGGTTGCTCTCGCCGAGTAGGTGCATGTAGCGCTCCTCCTTCTGACCGGGTCGGCGCTCGAGCCTTACTAGGAGCTCGCGCTCGCCGAGGCGCGGGAGCGTCTGGAGCACCTCGGCGAGGTCGGCGAAGGCGTGCATGCGCTCGCCGCGCTGCTTGAGCTCGCCGGGCGTCTGCGCGCCGCGGAGCATCAGCACGCACAGGATCGCCTGCTCGGCGCCGTCCATCGGCAGCACGTCCGCGAGCAGGTGGCGGAACTTCGGCGCCCGGCTGCCGGCGCCGCTGGCCAGGCGCGTGATCCCTCTGCGCTGCAGGCGGTCGAGCGCCTCGCGGATGAGCGCGTCGTCGTACTCGACGACCGGGTCTCGGTTCGTGGACTGGTTGCAGGCGAGCCGCAGCGCGTTGAGCGAGAGCGGATAGGCGTCGGGGGTGGTGCGCTGCTTCTCGAGCAGGCAGCCGAGCACGCGGAGCTCCTGCGAAGTGAGGCCGGAGACGGCCGAAAGTGGGCGTGTGGGCGCGCTCACGGTGCCTTAAGGGTACCGGCGCGCCCGCATGCCAAAGCCCCTCGGCGGCGCAACGGACGCTGGCGCGCGACGCGCATGGGACTGCACGTGAGACCCGGCGGGCAAGTCGCAGCCCGGCCGCGCAGTTTGCGGAATACTTCGCTGCGTGCTACGGGGGAAGACGAAGGACCGTCGGAGGGATGCGTTCACTGCGGAGATCGAGACGCTGCTGTCGTTCTATGCCCCCGACGTCGTGTGCTACCCCGCCGAGGGCTGGGTGCCCGAGCCCGTCTGTTACGGGCACGAGGGCATTCGCAGGCTGAGCGCGACCTGGAGCGCGAACGTCGAAGACGCGACGCTGAACGTCCACGAGGTGCGCGACTTCCAGCAGCGCCTGCTGGTCCTCGCCGAGCTCACGGGACGCGCGCCCGTCTCGGGCGAGCCCGTCAGCCAGCGCTTCGGCATCGTCAACTCGGATCTGCGCGACGGCGGCAAGGTCGGCGAGGCGCGCTTCTTCCTGAGCTGGCAGGAGGCCCGCGACGCGGCCGTTGCTCCGGAGACGCACGCTGAACGGCGCGAGCACCCTGAAGGGCCCAGCCTGAAGGGCCCAGCCTGAAGGGCGCATCTCCACGGGCACACCCTGACGGGCGCACGCAAGCAGACGAGCAGGCCGTCCCGGCGAAGGGACACGCAGGCTCCTCCTGACCCGCCCTGCGGGAGGACATCCCGGGGCCACGTCGGGAGGCTACGTCGGGAAGGCGCTGCTCGACTGAGCTGCGGCGTGCCGCCGCTACAGTCAAGCGCGTGAGCGCGCAGCCGTTTTCAGAGGGGCGCCGAGGCGGCAGGGACCACGGCCAGACCCCCGAGCTGCGCCCCGAGGACATCCCCTCGACTCCTGTCTCGCTGCGCCGCATCCGCGCCCTCTTCCACCCCTACCGCGCGCGCCTAACCGGGCTGCTCGCGCTGATCTTCCTGGCGGCGGGCCTGGGCGTGATCAACCCGTTTCTGATCCGGGAAGTTATCGACACGGCCTATCCCAAACACGACACGACGCTGCTCACCGAGCTGGTGCTCGGCATGGTCGGGCTGTCGGTGCTCACGAGCGTGATCGGCGTCGCCCAGACCTACATCTCCAACCAGGTTGGCCAGCGTGTGATGCACGACCTGCGCGCCGCCGTCTACGCACACCTGCAGCGCATGTCGCTGGCCTTCTTCACCCACACCCGCACCGGCGAGGTGCAGTCGCGGATCGCCAACGACATCGGCGGGATCGACAGCGTCGTGACCTCGACGGCGACCTCGATCGTCCAGAACGTGACGACGGTCGTGGCGACCGTCGTGGCGATGTTTCTGCTCGACTGGCAGCTGGCGGTCTTCTCGCTATTCCTGCTGCCGTTCTTCGTGTGGCTGACGCGCCGCGTCGGGGAGCAGCGCCGGCGCATCCAGTCGGTGCGCCAGAGCCGCCTGGCGGACATGTCGACGCTAGTGGAGGAGTCGCTGTCGGTCTCGGGCATCCTGCTCGGCAAGACGATGGGCCGCTCCCCGGAGCTCGTGCGCCGCTTCAGCAGCGAGTCGGGCGAGCTCGCCGACCTGGAGGTGCGCGCGCGCATGGCCGGGCGCTGGCGGATGGCCTCGGTGCAGATGAGCTTCGCGATCATGCCGGCGGCGGTGTACTGGTTCGCCGGCGAGAGCATCGCCGGGGGCAGCCACGCGATCTCGATCGGAACGGTCGTCGCGTTCACGGCGCTGCAGACGCGCGTCTTCTTCCCGATCCAGTCGCTGCTCTCGGTGGGTTTGGAAGTGCAGACGTCGCTGGCTCTGTTCGGACGCATCTTCGAGTACCTGGACCTGCCCGTCGACATCATCGAGCGCCCCGGCGCGCGCGCCCTGCAGGACGTCGGCGGCGACGTGCGTATCGAAGACGTCTGGTTCCGTTACGCGCCGGACTCGCCATGGACGCTGGAAGCGATCTCCGTCGAGATCCCGGCCGGGACACGCACCGCGCTCGTCGGCGAGACGGGGTCGGGGAAGACCACGCTCGCCTATCTCGTCGCCCGCCTCTACGAACCCGAGCGCGGCTGCGTGCGCATCGACGGCGTTGACATCCGCGACGTGACGCTGCAGTCGCTGGCCGCGACGGTCGGGCTGGTCTCGCAGGAGACCTACCTCTTCCACGCCTCGATCCGCGAGAACCTGCGCTTCGCCTGCCCCGATGCGAGCGACGAGGAGATCGAAGACGCAGCCCGCGCCGCCCAGATCCACGAGCTGATCTCCTCGCTGCCCGAGGGCTATGAGACGCCCGTGGGCGAGCGCGGCTATCGCTTCTCCGGCGGCGAGAAGCAGCGCATGGCGATCGCGCGAACGATCCTGCGCAACCCACCCGTGCTGGTGCTCGACGAGGCGACCTCGGCGCTCGACACCGAAACCGAGCGCGCCGTCCAACAGGCGCTCGACGAGCTCTCGCGGGGGCGCACGACGATCGCGATCGCGCACCGCCTCTCGACGATCCGCGACGCCGACCAGATCGTGGTCTTGGACGAGGGTCGGATCGTGGAGCGCGGCACCCACGAGGAGCTCGTCGCGCTCGCCGGCCGCTACGCGGCGCTGCTCAGCGGCGCGAACGTCGCCGAGGGCCTCTCCCCCGAAGCAGCCGTGTCGCGCGCCCACTCGCGCGCGGCCCTCGCCTGAGCCCGCCTCGGCGCGGGCCGGCGCTCAGGCGAGCGCGTCGATGTTCAGGCGCACGTAGTCGACCGTCACCGGCCGTGGCAGCACGTCCATGACCTCATCCATGAACGGCTCGCGCAGCTCCTCGGGAAGCTGCTGCACGTGCGGCCCGAGCACGATCGTGGCGAGGAACTCGCGCGGATGCTCGGGCTGGCGCGGGGCCGGCGCGAGCCAGCACTCGGCGCTGGAGAAGCCGGCCTCGAGCAGTCGCTCGCGGGTCTGCTCGGCGCTGGCATAGTTCCAGGGTGGCTTAAAGTCGGCGAAGTGCTCGGCGTATGGGTCGCGCTTCATCACGGCGCGGGCGTCTGCACGCAGGCCCCTGATGTTGCCCTCTCCCCCGCACTGGGCGAGCAGCCGCCCGCCGGGACGCAGCGCGCCGCGCAGGCGCCCGAACAGGCGCTCGTGGTCGGCGATCCAGTGAAACGTGGCGGTCGAGAGGATCGCGTCGACGGGCTGCTCGAGCCTCAGCTCGAGCAGGTCTGCTAGGCGCACGTCAGCGCCGTCGGGAAGGCGCTCGGTCGCAGCCGCCACCATCGAGGGCGACTGATCGATCGCTATAACGTGGCCTCGGGGCAGCCGCTGCATGAGCGTCTGCGTGATCCGTCCCGATCCGCAGCCGGCGTCGAGCACGCGCTCGTCCCCGACCAGCGGGAGGCGGTCGAGCACCTCAAGGCCGAGCGCCTCCATCGTCCCCGACACGCGGTCGTAGCTCTTTCCGTCCCAGTCGCAAAGCGGCATACAGTTGTACGCTATCACAGACGCCTCTGCCGTGTGTGAGCGTGCGGAGACCCAGCGGGCGTGGCGAGCGCGGGACTCAGCCGCGATGTGCGCTGAGCGCGGCGAGCTCCGCGATCGCGCGGGAGAGCTGTCCGCCCTGCCACGCGATCGGCGAGCGCGCCGGCGGTCCCTCCGGCTCCACGAGCAGTTGCGCCCCCGGGATCGCGCGCGCGTAGCGCTCGCCGACCGCGAGCGGGTGCCCCGGGTCGGCCTCGTCGCGGCTGGCGACCACGAGCACCGGCACGGCGATCGCGCGCAGCTGCGCGAGCGCCGCGAACGGGCGCGAGCGGGGGACGACTTCGAGCGCGTCGGCGACGGCCGCGGGATGCTCGTGCGCAGCAAGGCGCTGGCGCAGGGCCGTCTCGGCGGTGGCGCGCCAGCGCTCGGGCAGCGAGGCGAGGCCATAGGCGGCGACGAAGCCCTCCACGCCGCCGTCGCGCAGGCCCTCCGCGAGCGCGTCCCAGCGGGCGAGCTCGGCAGGGGCGGCGAACGCGTCGGGGTCGTACGCGGGGGTGATCAGCGCAAGCGCCGAGACGCGCTCGGGGTGCGCGAGCGCGAGCGCGAGCGCCGTGTGCGCGCCCATCGAGGCGCCGGCGAGCAGCGCGCGCTGGACGCCGGCGGCGTCGAGCACGGCGAGCAGGTCGGCGGCGAGGTGCTCGTAGCCGTACGCGCGCTCGTGGGCCGGGGCCGAGCTGCCGTGTCCGCGCGCGTCGTAGGCGATGACGCGGTGCCCGGAGCGCTGCAGCGAGCGCGACCCCATGACCACGTAGCGCCGCGTAGCGGTGAGGCCGTGCAGCAGCACGATCGCGGCTCCCTGCCCCGCCTCCTCCCCGGCGAGCGCAACCCCGCCCTCGCCCCGGATGGCCAGGCGGGCGGGCTCGGCGATGTGCGACGCGGACACGGCGCCGAGCACGCGCTCAGGCGGGAACGGCGGCGTGCGCGCGCACCAGCTCGGCCGATCGCGCGGGCCGCTCCCAGAAGAACAGGTGCCCGACGCCGTCGAGAATCTCGAGCCGCGCGCCGGGGATCAGCGAGGCGATCAGGCGGCCGTTGACGACGGGCAAGAGCCGGTCCTCGGTGCCGTGGATGACGAGCGTCGGCATCGCCAGCTCGTGCAGGCGCGCGCTCGTGTCGTGCCCGTCGATCGCCCGCAGCTGCTCCATCACGACCGGCACCGCCACGCTGTACTGCGTGGCGATCGCAAGGAAGCGCGCGTATGCCTCGTCGTCGTTGACCATCGAGTCGCTCACGTTGACGACCCAACCGGCGCGCAGCGCCCGCGCGCGGTCGCCGGAGCGCATCGCCTCGAACAGCAGCGCGGCGACGTCGGGCGCAGCCAGCGCGCTGCCCGGTCCGCCGCAGTAGGTGCAGCCGAGCGTGAGCGTGCGCACCAGCTCCGGGTGAGCGAGCGCGAGCTCTTGGGCGATCATGCCGCCCATCGAGATCCCGAGCACGTGCGCGGACTCGAGGCCGAGCGCGCCGATCAGGCCGGCGGCGTCCTCGGCCATCGACGGGATCGTTACGGGCCCGTCCAGGCGCGTGCTGGCGCCGACGCCGCGGTGGTCGTAGGTGATCGTCTCGAAGTCGCCGCGCAGGCCCTCCATGAACGGCTCGCCCCAGTGAAGCGCGGTGCCGCTCATGCCCATGATCATCAGCAGCGGCTCACCGGCCCCGCTGCGCGTGTAGCTGAGCTCGATGCCGTTGGCGGGTGCCAGAGCCATAGCGCAATCCTATCCCCGCGCCGCTCCCGCCCCTGCGCGGCTATGGCCCGGCGACGGCTACATCGGCAGGGCGAGCTGTGCCCGCTCGCGCGCGGCCTCGGCGTCGGCCTCGAGGCGACGATCGTCCTCGTCCTCCCCACCGTCCTGCTCGGAGAGGCCGGCGACGCGTACGCCGAGCAGGCGCACGGGCCGGGGAGGGGCGTAGGCGTCGAGCAGCTGCAGGGCGACCTCCTGCACGAGCGAGGGATCGCACGTCGCGCGCTGCAGCGTGCGTGCGCGGGTCACGGTCGTGAAGTCGTTGAGCCTGACCTTGATCGCGATCGTGCGGCCGTGGCGCGCGCGCGCACGCAGCCCGTCGCCGAGCTCGCGCGCCAACCGCGCGAGCTCGCCGCGAAGCTCCTGCGGATCGGCGATGTCGCGCTCGAAGGTCCGCTCCCGCGACTCGGAAACGACCTTGCGCGGCGCGCCGACGCTGCGGGCGCCTTCAAAGCGCGCACGTCTGAGCAGATCGCGGCCGAGGTTCGGGCCGAAGTGCTCCACGAGCAGCGGCTCGGGGGCGCCGGCGAGCGCGGCGAGGGTGCTCAGCCCGAGCGCGCGCAGCCGTTGCGAGGTCTTCGGGCCGATGCCGGGCACGAGCTCGGGCGGCGCATCGGCGAAGCGCGCGCAGGCCTGCTCGCGGCTCAGCACGACGAAGCCGGCGGGCTTCTCGGCGTCGGAGGCGACCTTCGCGACGAGCCTGTTCGGACCGATGCCTACCGAGCACGTCAGCTGGGTCTGCTCGCGGATCGCGGCGAGCAGGCGGCGCATCGCGGCGCGCGGCGAGTAGAGGGCGTGAACGTCGACGTAGGCCTCGTCGAGCCCGACGACCTCGACGCGCTCGATGTGCGCGCGCACGATCGCCATCACCTGCGCCGATGCCTCACGATAGGCGGCGAAGTCCGGCGACAGGAACACGGCCTGCGGGCACAGCCGCCTCGCGCGCGCGGCGGGCATCGCCGAGCCGACGCCGTAGCGGCGCGCCTCGTAGCTGGCTGTCGTGACGACTGCGCGCGGGCCGCTGTGCGCGACCACCACAGGGCGCCCGCGCAGCTCGGGGTTGCGCAGCAGCTCGACGGAGACGTAGAAGGCGTCCGCGTCGAGGTGCGCGACGCTCAGCTGACTTGCATCTGGGGAGAGCGACGAGGCCACGGCCGAGCGAATCTAGCTGCGCGGCTCCCCAGATGGGGGCTCGAGCCAGGGAAGCTGTCCAGCCGGCGCGGCCATGCAGGTCGCCCTGTGCACTTCTTCGGTCAGCACGTGCACCTTCTCGGTTAGCGTGTGGATCTGCTCGGTGAGGGTGGTGTTGCGCTCGAGCAGGGCGGTCTGGTGCTGGGAGAGCTCGTCGCGGTGCGTCGCGGCTGCTTCCTCGTTGGCCTTGTCGGTTCTCGTCTGCGCCTTCTGGGCGATGATGACGAGCGCGCCGGTGAAGAAGGCGACCGCGGAGAAGACGAGGTTCAGGAGGATGAACGGCGCGGGGTCGAACCCGCTTCCGTTGAGCAGCCCTTTCCAGGAGTTTTCGAGGAAGTGCACGACGTGGTTGGTAAGCACCCAGGCGAGGATCACCCCCGAGCTGACGAGCAGGAAGCCGACGGTGCCCATGCCGCTCGCGACGGCCTCCGATAGGCGCTCCATGAAGCTGCTGCCGCCCGCATAGGGCGAGGAGCCATGCTCGCTGTCCTTGTAGTGCACGTGGTAGCGGAGCGGGTCCGGCATTGTCCTCGGGATCGGGTCGGGAGTCTGCCTCGCCGCAGGCGCTGCGGTGCTCGCCTCCATGTGGCTCCTTTCGCTTGATCGGGCGCGAGCTGCGGACTCCATGGAACCGGATCGAGAGGACGCGATCGCCGCGGCGTGGCAAGATCGGGAGCAACACACCGACCGAGGAGGAGGAACGCCGTGGCGAGCACAGCGCAGCTCATCACCGAAGTGGATTTCGTGGGCGTGCCGACGAGCGATCTGGACGACGCCGTGGCGTTCTACGGCGAGACGCTGGGCCTGCCCCGCTCCGTCTACATGCCGGAGCGCAACTTCGCCGAGTTCGAGACCGGCAACGTGACCCTGAGCGTCTACAACCCGAAGCAGATGGGCCTCGAGCACAACGCCAACCCCAACCCGATCGCGCTGCGCGTGGACGACGTCGCGCAGGCGCGCGAAACGCTCGAAGCGCGCGGCGTGCAGTTCGCCGGCGAGACGCTCGACACGGGCGTCTGCCACATGGCGTTCTTCGCCGACGGCGATGGCAACGCGATGATGCTCCATCATCGCTACGTCCCGCGCCAGACCGAGAGCTAAGCGCGAGACTCGGGCATCGTGGCGCGCGATCGGGCCCTCGGGTAGGCTTGCTGGTGCGCGATGGATCTGACCTTCACACCGCAGCAGACAGCCTTCCGCGACGAGCTGCGCGGCTGGTTGGTGGAGAACCCGCCGGAGGCCAAGCCGACGGACGCCGGCGAGGAGGTCGAGTTCGCATGGCGGCGCGACTGGCAGCGGCGCCTCTATGACGCGGGCTGGGCGGCGCCGAGCTGGCCCACAGAGTACGGCGGCCGCGGTGTCACACCGGTGGAATCGGCGATCTACTTCGAGGAGATCGGCCGCGCGCGCGTTCCGTTCTCGGCCAACACGCTCGGCTTGCTGCTCGGCGGCCCGACGCTGATGGTGTGGGGAACGCCCGAGCAGAAGGAGCGCTACCTGGCGCCGATCCTCTCGGCCGAGGAGATCTGGTGCCAGGGCTTCTCCGAGCCCGAGGCGGGGTCCGATCTCGCGTCACTGAAAACTCGCGCCGTGAAGGCCGGCGAGGAGTGGGTCGTGACCGGGCAGAAGGTGTGGACGAGCGGCGCTCAGTTCGCGAAGTGGTGCATGCTCGTCGCGCGCACGGACAGCGAGGTGCCCAAGCACAAGGGCCTTACGTACTTCCTCATGGACATGGAGCAGGACGCTGTGCAGGTGCGCCCGCTGCGCCAGATCACGGGCGAGGCGGAGTTCAACGAGCTGTTCATCGAGGAGGCGCGGATCCCCGACGCGAACGTCGTCGGCGGAGTGGGCAACGGCTGGAAGGTGGCGCTCACGACGCTCATGAACGAGCGCGCCGGGCTCGGCTTCGCGCTGCAGATCCGCCTGCGCCAGCTGCTCGACGACACGATCGCCGCGGCCTCCGCTCGCGGCCTGCTCGGCGATCCCCTCTACGCCGACGCGCTGGCCGAGCTGCATATCCGTTGCGAGACGCTGCGGCTGCTGGCGTGGAAGGGCCTGACCGACGCCGAACGCTACGGTCAGCCAGGCCCCGAGGGCTCGCTCGTGAAGTGGCTGTGGTCGGACACCAACCAGCGGCTGACCGAACTCGCGGTCGACATCGTCGGCCCGGAGGCGCTGACGGCTGGCACGGGCTGGAGCTACGAGTTCCTCCGCGCGCGGGGCAACACGATCGAGGGCGGCACCACCGAGGTGCTCAAGAACATCGTCGCCGAGCGCGTGCTCGGGCTGCCGCGGCTGAAGGTGGCGGTGTGATGAGCCTCCTTCTGGATGGGCTCCGGGCGGGTGGGGTTCTGATCAGCTCCGCCGGAGGGGTGGAGTAGCGGCATGGACTTCGGCTACACCGACGACCAGCGCGAGATCCAGCGCACCGCGCGCGAGCTGCTCTCCGAGCGCGCGAAGCCCGAGCGCGTGCGCGAGCACGCCGAGGCCGCCAGCATGGACAGCGAGCTCTGGCGCGAGCTGTGTGAGCTCGGCTGGCCGGGCATCGCCGTCGCCGAGGAGTACGGCGGCCAGGGCCTCAGCGCGATCGAGCTCTCGATCCTGTGCGAGGAGCTGGGGCGCTCGCTGGCGCCCGTGCCGTTCCTCCCGAGCGCGCTCGCCGCTGGTGTGATCGAGCACGGCGGCTCGGCCGAGCAGTGCGTGCGCTGGCTGCCCGCGCTCGCCTCGGGCGAGACGATCGGCGCTCTCGGCTCGGCCGTCGACGGCGTCGCCGAGCTGGTGATCGGGGGCGCGGACGCGGGTGTGATCGTGCTCGTGGAAGATGACGGCAGCGGTCGCGTGGTCAGCTCCGAGGACGCCGATGTGACGCCGGTGGACTCGGTTGACCCCACGCGTTCGGCGGCGCGCGTGAGCGTCGAGACGGACGCGGGCGAAGCATTGGAGGGCGAGGTCTGCGTGGGCATCGGACGAGGCCTTGCCGCCGTCAGCTCGGAGCTCGTGGGCGTGTGTGAGCGCGCGCTGGACATGACCGTTGCCTACGTGAAGGAGCGACGCCAGTTCGGCGTGCCGGTCGGCTCATACCAGGCCGTATCGCACCGCTGCGCGCAGATGCTGCTCGAAACCGAGAAGGCGCGCTCGGCGGCGGCGTTCGCGGCGTGGGCGGCCGACTGGGAGCCGTCGCAGCTCGCCGAGGCCGCCGCGATGGCCAAGGCCGCCGCCTCGCAGGCCGGCCGCGAGGTGACCGCCAGCGCGATCCAGGCCCACGGCGGCATCGGCTTCACGTGGGAGGCGGACGTGCACTGGCTCTACAAGCGCGCCCAGCTCGACGCGGCGCTGCTGGGCGGCGCAAAGCGCCATCGCGCCCAGCTCGCGTCGATCCTCGCAGACCGGCTCGGTGCCTCCGCCGCGGCCTGAGGTCGAGTAGATGCCCCGGCGCAGCCTCACAGGCGCCAGGCGCGGGAGCTGAGCGCGGCGATGGCGCGCCCGAACGTCTACGACAGCGAGTTCCCGATGGCGCGCGAGGAGATCGGCGTCAGAGGTCGGCGCGTGGCGAGCGCGGCCGGCGCTCGCGAGCTCGGCGGCACGGTCTACGAGCTCGCTCCCGGCGCACGCGGGGTAAGCCTGCACGCCCACTACGGCAACGAGGAGCTGTTCGTGGTGCTCGAGGGCTCGCCGACGCTGCGCACGCTCGAGGGCGACGAGGAGCTGCGCAAGGGCGACGTGGTGGCGTGCGTGCGCGGGCGCGAGGGCACGCACACGTTCGTCAACCGCTCATCGGAGCCGGCGCTACTGCTGGCGATATCCACGGCGAACATGCCCGACGTGGCCGTGTATCCGGAGAGCGACACGATCGGGGTCGTCACCCGCCACCCCTTCGACCCGGTTCCCGAGGGCGGCGACGAGGGCATCATCGCCGTCTTCAGCGCGGAGGACAACCAGCGCCCGAAGCGCCGCTAGGAGCGCCCGGCGACCGGCCGGAGCCGCCATCGGCGATCAGCTTTGCCGGCCCTGCGCGGCGACCGTCGCGTTGCTCCTGGCCCAGGCGATGATGTCGGCGCTGCCGTTGACGGTGCTCCCGTCGGGCAGCACGAGCACGGGCAGCTTCTCCTGCCCGCTGAGCGCCTTGAGCTCGGGGCGGCGTCCCCTCGTGAACAAGCCGAAGGGGATGCCCTTGGCGAAGATGACCTTCTCGAAGTCGTGGCCGGATTCGCGCAACGCCCGTTGCGCGCGCTTGCAGGCGTGCGGCGGCGGGCCGCCTTCATCGATGTGGCAGACGTATAGCGTGATCTTCGCGGGCATCTGCGAGCACCTTGCGCGGGAGCGTTCCGCTGAGGCTATCCATTCCCGCGATCTCGAAGGTAGTGTGCGGTTGAGATGTCAGCCCACGCGGCGTTCCTTCGCGGTATGAACCTCGGGCGGCGGCGGATCAGCAACGAGGAGCTCGCGGCCGCTTTCGCCGCGCTCGGCTTCGCGGACGTGCGCACGTTTCGCGCGAGTGGCAACGTTGCATTCGAAATCACGAGCGGGGCGCCGGAGGATCTCGTCGCGCGCATCGAGTCGGGGCTCGCGCAGGCGCTCGGCTATGTCGTGCCGACGTTCCTGCGCAGCGCCGCGGAGGTGCGCGAGATCGCGGACTGCGCGCCGTTTCCGCAGTACACGCTGGAAGCCTCCGAGGGCAAGCTGCAGGTCGCGCTGCTGCCGCGTGGGCCGAGCCCGCAGGCCGCCGAGGCGGTGCTGGCGATGGACGACGAGCGCGACCGCCTGGCGCTGGGCGCGCGCGAGCTCTACTGGCTGCCGAGCGGCCCGATGAGCGATTCGGAGTTGGACTTCAAGGCGATCGAGCGGCTGCTCGGCGCCACGACGGTGCGCACGAAGGGCACGATCGAGCAGATGGCGGAGAAGTTCTTCCCCGTCTGAGCGTCCCGACGCACGCGCGCTGACGTGCGGATAGGCTGCCCGTGCAAAGCGAGGAGGACGAGCGATGGCAGAGCCGTATCCGAGGG
The DNA here is from genome assembly GCA_035314465.1 of Solirubrobacteraceae bacterium. Taxonomy (GTDB): domain Bacteria; phylum Actinomycetota; class Thermoleophilia; order Solirubrobacterales; family Solirubrobacteraceae; genus Palsa-744. Next base: position 41,865 of record DATFZM010000036.1, read on the forward strand.
GCCGTAACCCGTTCGACGAGAGCGGCGTGCGGCGCGGTCCCGATGGCCTGGCGCGCTATGTCGGTAGGCCGAGCTCGCTCGTGGAGATGCTGCACACGAGCGTCGAGCGCGAAGACGCCGGCACCGCGCTGGTGGAGGTCGGCGGCCGGCGTCTGAGCTACCTGGAGCTGTGGGAGCGCGCGGCGCGAGTGGCCGGCGGCCTCGGCGCCGCAGGCGTCGAGCGCGGCGATCGCGTGGCGATCCGGATGGCGAACGGCATCGACTGGGTGCTGGCGTTCTTCGGCGCACAGCTGTTGGGCGCGGTGGTGGTGCCCGTGAACACGCGTTTCACCGACGAGGAGGCGGCATACGTGATCGGGGATTCGGGCGCCGTCTACACGTTCACCGACGGCGCGCCGCTGCCCGACGGGCCGGCGAGCGCCGCCGAGGACCTCCAGCCCGAGGATCTCGCGGCGATCTTCTACACGAGCGGCACGACGGGCTTCCCGAAGGGGGCGATGACCTCCCACGAGAACTTCCTCACGAACAGCGAGAACGCGTTGAGGTGCCTGTCGGTCGATCGCGCTGAGGGGCCGGGGATCTCGACGCTGGTGTCGGTTCCGCTGTTCCACGTCACCGGCTGCAACAGCCAGCTGATCCCCGTGCTCGAGCTCGGCGGACGCGTGGAGATCCTGTCCGGGCCGCTGGACATCGACGGCTTCTTCGAGGCGGTCGGCGTGCATGGTGTGAACCAGCTCGTGTCGGTTCCCGCGATCTACCACGCGGTTCTTCGCCACCCCCGCTTCGCCGAGCTCGACGTGAGCAGGGTGCGCTGGATCTCCTACGGCGGCGCCCCGATCGCGGAGAGCCTCGTGTACGAGATCATGGAGGCCTTCCCCGCCGCGCGGGTCGGGAACGGTTTCGGCCTCACCGAGACTTCCTCGCTGACCTCGTTCCTCCCCCACGAGGAGGCCGCCGAGCACGCCGACTCGGTCGGCTTCGCGATGCCTGTCGTCGATCTGTCTCTAGACCAGGCCGACGATGGATCGGGGTCCCACCCGCCCGTGGGCGAGCTGCTCGTGCGCGGCCCGAACGTGGTGCAGGGCTACTGGCAGAAGCCAAAGGCCACGGCGGAGACGTTCGTCGACGGCTGGCTGCACACCGGCGACCTCGCCCGCATCGATCCCGACGGGCTGCTCTACATCGTTGATCGAATGAAGGACATGATCAATCGCGGCGGCGAGAACGTCTACTCGATCGAGGTTGAAAACGCGCTCGCTGGAGCGCCCGGCGTGGCGGAGGCCGCGGTCGTGGCGGTGCCCGACGAGATGATGGGCGAGAAGGTCGGCGCGGTGATCGTGCCTCTCGCGGGCCAGCAGGCCGACGTGGCTCTGATCATCGAGCACGTCCGCGCGCATCTCGCGGACTTCAAGGTGCCCCAATACGTGGCGTTGCGGGACGAGCCGCTGCCGCGCAACCCCGGCGGCAAGCTACTCAAGCGAGAGCTGCGAGAGCAGACGAGCTGGGGAGCGCCGCTGCGCTGAGCGAGCGAGGAGAAGCCGATGGCTGAAATACAGACGGTGCAGGGAGCGGTCGACTCGCGCGAGCTCGGGCTCGTGCTCGCCCACGAGCACGTGCGCTTTCGCGACGAGGCGGTCGCCGAGCAGTGGCCCGATCGCTACGACGATCAGCTCGAGCTAGACGCGGCGCTCGTCGCCGTGGAAGCGGCCAGGGAGCGCGGCGTGCAGACGATCGTCGATCCCACCGCGATGTTCGGCGGGCGCGACGTGCGCTTCATGAAGCGCGTGGCGGACGTCACGGGCGTGCGGATCCTGGCCTGCACGGGCCTCTACAGCTACGACTATCTGCCCCACTACTTCGAAAACCGCGGCATCGACGTGATGGCCGACCACTTCGTCGAGGACATCGAACGAGGCATCCAGGGCACCGGCATCCGCGCGGCCTTCCTGAAGTGCGCCGCCGACGCGCCCGGCGTCACCGAGCACGTGGAGAAGATCCATCGCGCGGTTGCGCGCGCGAGCGTGCAGACCGGCGCGCCGATCATGGCTCACTCGATGCCGGCGATCGAAACCGGGCCGCGCCAGGTGGAGATCTTCGCGGAGGAGGGCGTCGATCTCTCGCGCGTGCAGATTGCCCACTGCGGCGACAGCGAGGACGTGCAGTACATCGAGCGCCTGATCGACCGCGGCGTGTACGTGGGCCTGGACCGCTACGGCCTCGAGATGTATCTGCCGATCGACAAGCGCAACGCCGCGGCCGCGGAGCTGCTGCGCCGCGGCCACGCCGAGCAGCTGATCATCTCGCAGGACTTCTGCGCCTCGATCGACTGGTTCCCGCCCGAGGCCGCGGAGGCCTTCGAAGCCAGCGGCGCGATCCGCAACTGGTCGATGACGCTCGTCTTCGACGAGGTGGTGCCGGCGCTGCGCCAGCTCGGCGTGATGGACGACGCCGCTTTCGAGCAGATCTTCGTAATCAACCCGCGGAGCTGGCTGGCCGGAAAGTAGCGCCCAGGTGGGGTACGGTTTCCCGCATATCCGCACCAGCGAGGGAGGCACGATGAACACCTACGTAATCCTGCGTCGAAGCGGTTGGCGGTCGCCGGAGGATCTAGAAGAGGCGGCTGGGCGCTCGAAAAAGGTCGGCGATGAGGAGATGTCTGACGACATTCGCTGGATTCGCAGTTACGTCTTGCAAGAGGGCGGGGGATCGGTCGGAACGGTCTGCATCTATCAGGCGAGTAGCCCCGAGGCGATCCGCGACCACGCCTCCCGGGCTGCTTTGCCCGTTGACGAGATCATCACCGTTGCGGATACCGTCGTGGTTCGACCAGATCCGGAGCAGGCCGCTTCTGTTTAGGCGGCGCTCGTGACGGCTCGCGCTCTCGCGGGCGCGCGCTACGCGAGCTCTGGCCAGCGCTCAACCCGGCGCGCGCAGCAGCTCCGGCCCCTCCTCCACGTCGACGACGCGGTTGACGGCCGGGTTGGCCGGCTGTGCGCCCAGCCGCTCGGCGGGCAGAGCGCCGCACAACGCGAGGGCTTCCTCGGCGTCGAGCGCCGGATCGAGCCACGCCCGCTGCGCCTCGGGGTCGGCGAGGATCACGGGCATGCGATCGTGGATCGCCGCGGCGAGGGGGTTGGGCGAGGCGTCGCACGTCAGCAGCACGACGCTGTGCAGCCACGCGCCATTCACCATCGCGGGCGTCCACAAGGCGGCGAACGCGAACGGGATGCCGTCGTCGACCTGGAAGAAGAAGGGCTGACGAGGCTCGCCGCGCCGCTCCGGTTTGAGCCACTCGTAGTAGCCGTCGGCCAGCTGCAGCGCGCGGCGGGCGGCGCGCGGCACGAGCCGGCGGAACGCTGCTCGCGAGCTCACAGTCTCGATCCGCGCGTTGATCATCAGCGGCTGGCCCTTCAGCTCGGTCGCCCACGAGGGCACGAGGCCCCAGCGCATCAGCTCGGCCTGCTGCTGGCCCTTCGGCGCGACGATCGTCAGCACCTCTTCGGTGGGCGCGATGTTGTAGCGGTGGGTGCCCTCCGCGCTCGTGATCGGCACCCGGAAGCGCTCGTTGAGCTCTTCGGGACCGGCGGTGTTCGTGTAGCGGCCGCACATTCTCCGAGCATATGCGCCTCAGGCCGGCGTGCGAGGCGCTGTGGCGGCGCCCGTCATCCAGCGTTCGCGAGAGAGCCGGTAGAGGACGTGCGGGGCGAGCGCGTGGCCGCTCGGCAGCAGCGGGTGCTCGAAGTCCTCTGCCGCGTCGCGCGTCATTCCCAGCCGCTCCATCACGGCCCGCGATCGCGCGTTGGCCTTGGAGGTGGTCGAGACGAGCGCCTGAAGGCCTGCGTCGCTGAAGGCGAAGCGCGCAGCGCACGCGGCGGCCTCGCTGGCGAGGCCGCGGCCCCAGTGGGCGCGATCCAGGCGCCATCCGATCTCGACGGCGGGCGCGCACGGGAGCGCGGCGTGGACGTCTTCGAGCCCGGCGAAGCCGACGAGCTCGGCCTCGCCGGGCAGCTCGAGCGCCCACAGGCCGTACCCGCGGCGCTGGAAGGCGGCCTCGATGCGCTCTATCAGGGCGGCGGTCTGCCCCCCGGAGAGCGTCGCGGGGAAGAACTCCATCACCTGCGGATCGGCGTTGATCGCGGCGAGGACGTCGACGTCGGCCGCCCGCCAGCGGCGAAGCAGCACGCGCTCGCCGCGCAGCTCTGGCCCCCGCGGGCCGGGAGGGTCGCGCGCGGCGCTCAGGCTGCTCTTGGCCCGAGCCGCACGGGCAGCGTCTTGAGCTGGTTGAGGAACGGCGATTGAACGTAGGTGGGGTCGCCGTCGATCGTGATCTGGGGGTAGCGTGCGAGCGTCTCCTCGATCATCACGCGCAGCTCCAGGCGGGCCAGCGCGGTGCCGAGGCAGAAGTGCCGGCCGCCCGCGCCGAAGGCCTGGTGCTCGGCCCTGCGGCGCAGGTCGAAGCGGTCGGGGTCCTCATAGCGGCTCTCGTCGCGGTTTGAGGAGACGTACCACATCACCACCTTCTCGCCCTTCTTGATCTTCCTGCCGTGGAGCTCGGTATCGCGCGTGGCGGTACGCCGGAAGTGCGCGAAGGCGGGGAACATGCGCAGCGACTCCTCGACCGCGTCGCCCACCAGCGAGGGGTCATCCAGCAGCAGCTGGCGCTGGGAGGAGTCTTCCATCAGCGCGCGCATGCCGCTGCAGTAGGTCGCCTTCGTGCTGTCATTGCCGGCGGCCACGAGCAGGAAGAAGCCCATCACGATCTCGTGCTCCTCGAGCCTTCCCCCATCGACCTCCGCGTGCACGAGCACGCTCGTCAGATCATCCGTGGGGCGCTCCCGGCGCTCGGCGATCAGCTTCCCGCAGCGCTCGAAGATCTCGGGGATGTCCTTCTGCAGGGCGCCCTCGATGCCATCGGGGTTCAGGTCGGGATCCATCGCCCCGAGCGTCGAGTTCATCAGGCGCGCCCACACCGCGTCGTCCTCGGGCGGGATGCCCATGAAGCTGCCGATCACGCGCGAGACGACCGGCTGGGCGACATCGCCGACCAGGTCGCAACTCTCGCGGCCGTCCAGCCGGTCGAGCACCCCCACCACGATCGCCCTGATCGCATCCTCGTGATCGGCGATCCGCTTCGGCGTAAAGCCCCTCTG
>DATFZM010000037.1:0-88726 GCA_035314465.1 Solirubrobacteraceae bacterium
CGGCCGTGAGCCGAGCGCGCAGGACATGGAGCCGATGAGCTGGGCGATCTTCTCGATGGTGCGCAAGATGAACGCGATCGAGGGCAGGGCCGCTGAGGTCCGCCTGCAGGGGTTCGCGCGCCGGCTGGTCATGTTCCTGGCCCCCTACGACGTGCTTCTCACGCCGGCGCTCGCCGAGCGGCCGCTGCCGCTCGGGACGCTCGACACGGCGGCGCCTGACCCGATGTCCACGTTCACCCGCTCCGGCGCGTTCACGCCGTTTACGCCGGTGTTCAACGCCAGCGGCCAGCCCGCGATCTCGGTTCCGCTGTTCGAGGGCGAGGAGGGTCTTCCGCTGGGCGTCCAGCTCGTCGGGCGCCCCGCCGGCGAGGGCCAGCTGCTCGCGCTCGCCGCGCAGCTGGAAGCCGCGCGCCCGTGGGCGCAGCGGCGGCCCTCGCTGGCGGTCGGCGTGGCGGACTAGCCGGCCCGTGCGGCGCGGGCGCGCCGCTCAGGCCGGGCCGAGCACCGCCGCCATCGACTGCGGGCGCACGCCGAGGCGTTCCGCGTCGCCCGCGCCGGCGGGGCTCGCCATCGAGACCTCCATCAGCTCGGCCTCGTCCCAGGTCGCAGGTGCGCGCGGGCCCATCGCGAGCTCGAGCACGCGCAGCGCGCGCGAGACGAGCGGCGTCGGCACATGCGCGAGCGGACGCCTTCGCCCGAGCGCGCGCAGGACAGTGCGCACTATCTCGGTGTGGGTGAGCGTCTCGGGACCGGCGAGCTCGTAGCGGGCGTGTTGCTGCTCCTGCGATCCGCGCAGCGCCGCGATCAGGCAGTCCGCCGCGTCCTCGGCCCAGAGCGGCTGAAAGAGCGCGCGGCCGCTCCCGGAGACGGGCATCACGGGCAGCAGCGCGAGGCGTTCGAGCAGGGTCAGCCACGGGTCTCCGGGCGCGTAGATGATCGAGGGCGCGAACACGATCGTGCGCAGGCTCGATTCCCGCACGGCCTGCTCGGCGTGCGCCTTCGCGCGCAGGCAGCGAGTGCGGTGGTGGGTCGAGGCGCCGAGGGCCGAGAAGAACACGAAGCGCTCCACGCCACGGCGCTCGGCGGCCTCGACCATGCGCCAGGTCGCGATGCCGTTGAGCTCCTCGATCGATCCTCGCGGCTGGTCGCGGATGGAGGCGGCGAGATGGACGACCGTTTGCACGCCGCGCAGCGCGTTGCGGAACGACGGCGGGTCCGTGAGGTCGCCGAGCGCGATCTGGACGCGAACGCGCTGCGAGCCCAGCCGTCGCGGGTCCCGCACGAGGCAGCGCACCTGGCGGCCTTCGCCGAGCATCCGCCGCAGAACCGTCGAGCCGACGAGCCCGGTGGCTCCGGTGAGCAGCAGCATGATTCGTACAATATGCGCCTCTCCCCGCGGGGATCCCCACGTAATCCGAAAGAAAGAAGCGAATGGCCTACGTAATCGCCGAGCCGTGCATCGGCACCAAGGACAACTCCTGTGTCGAGGTCTGTCCCGTGGACTGCATCCACCCGACGCCTGACGAGCCCGGATATGACGCGGCCGAGATGCTCTACATCGACCCGGAGGAGTGCATCGATTGCGACGCCTGCGTGGAGGCCTGCCCCGTCGACGCGTGCTTTGCCGAGGACCAGCTCCCGGAGGAGTGGCAGAAGTACACCCAGATCAACGCCGACTACTTCAAAGGCGGCGCCTAGCCGTACTCGCGAGCGGTTCCTGCCGGCGGCCGTTAGGCGATCGCGGCGGGCCTGGAGCCGCGGTAGTCGGGGCTCATCACGTCGAAGATCGCAATGTCGCCGATCGCCGCGTGCAGCAGCTCTCGAAGCTGCGCCGAGTCGAAGCTGTGCGACCGGGGCGCGATCGGGTTGACGGTGAGCGCGCGCAGCGATATCGGCTCGAGCACCTCGATCTGCAGGCCCTGACCCGCATACCAGCCGGGGCCGTGCTCGCTCAGGAACGCCTTCGTGCTGTCTGCGAGCACGAGCGTCAGCTCGCGTGCGCGGCGGTGCAGGAGGTGTGCGAGCTCGCGCACGAAGTGCTCGGGCAGCGCCCCCGCGACGAGCATCCAGCGGGCCTGCGGGGCGTCATCGAGCGCCGCGGAGATGTCGGCCGCCGAGGCCGTCAGCGCGAAGCGCGGCGGCAGCTGGGCGTGCTCCCCGTGCTCGCCCAGCAGCGCGCTGTGGGGGCCGATCGCGAGCATCCGCGCCCTGGGCTCGTGCGCCACGCGCGCGAGGCGCACGAGCTCGACCGCATCGCGCGTGCGGGAGACGACCTCGTCGATGTCCTCGCTCAGCACCGCTCCGGTGGAGATCACGAGGCCGTCGGCCACGTCCGGCGAGGAGGCAGCGCGCCGGTCGATCGCGCCGTCGATCAGCACCTGCTCGGCGCCGTAGCCGAGCATCGCATCGCAGGCCGCCCGCACCCCCGCTGCGGTGCTCGGCCCCGCGACCTCGAGCGTGCCCTCGCCGCGCAGGCGCGCGATCAAGACCGTTCCCAGCGGCGTGCGCGCGCCGGTGCGCTCGAGCACCTCGTGGGGCAGGGCGCTTGCGCGCAGAAGCACGTCGGTGCTAGCCACGATGCTTCCTGCCCTCAGCCACACGCGAGGCTTCTCGATGCGGGAGTCGATCACGTCGTGCTCCTCGCCGTCGCGTCCCACCGAGGTTACGCCGACGGTGCGGCCGGCCGCTGCGAGCTCGCTCAGCAGCGCGGTCAGCGCGACGGTCTTGCCGGTGTTCTTGGCGAGCCCCACGAGCGCGAGCCGCGGTGCCGGGGCGGTCAGCTCGGAGAGCAGCAAGGGCCTCAGCGCGGGACGGCTGCGCGCGCTGCGAGCTCCCGCACGATGAACGTCGCGAGGTGGTTGGGGTAGGTGCCTTTGGAGAAGCCCGCGTCGTAGCCGAGCTCCTTGGCGAGCTCGTTCGTGACGCGTGGTCCACCGCAGGCGAGGATCATCTCCCCGCGCCGCCCCTCCGCCTCGACCATCTCGACCAGCTGCGTGAGGTTCTGCACGTGCAGGTTCTGCTGCGTCACGGTCTGTGAGACGAGGATCACGTCGGCGTCGACCTCGATCGCCTTCGCCAACAACCTCGCGTTGGGCACCTGGCTGCCGAGGTTGTAGGTCTCGAACGCGCGGTAGCCCTCGAGGCCGTGGTGGCCGTGGTAGCCCTTCAGGTTGAGCATCGCGTCGATACCCACGCTGTGGGTGTCCGAGCCGGTGCTCGCGCCGACGACCACGATCGGGCGCCCGATGCGCTCGGCGGCGAAGCGTTCGATCTCGTCCCTGTCCATGTACTCGATGTCGAAGCCCTCGTCCTGCAGGGACTCGAAGTCGACCGTCTGCACGCAGCGCCCGTACATCACGAAGTAGGTGTAGCCGGGCGTGAGCTGCTCGTAGTGCACCACCTCGGGCTCCTCGAAGCCCATCCTGGCCGCGAGCTCCAGAGCGGCCCGGCGCGCGGCCAGCGAGTAGGGCACGGGCAGCGTGAAGCTGAGCTGCACGAGCCCGTCGCCGAGGCGGTCGGCGTAGGGGCGCACCGATGACAGGTCGGGCTCGCTACGAGGCATAGGTCGCCTCCCGCATCAGCTCCACGAGCGGGTTGAAATACCCCTCGTCGGTGTGGACGATCCCCTCGACCCCGCGGCCCTCGTGCGGCTTGCGGCTGACGTCGCCGAACGTCGCCTGCTCGATCGCGCCGAGCAGGCCCGTCTCGGCGATTCGCTCGAGCAGCGCGTGCGCTCCTGCGAGCACCTGCTGGGCGCGCGTCTGGATGATCCCGCCGGGCCGGAACTCGATCTCCTCGCCGAGATCGCGGGCGGCGTTGAAGACGTAGTCGACGTTCTGCAGGCCCAGCACCCTGTCCTGGATGTGGGGCGTGAAGATCCCCTCGGTGGGAACGCCGATGGTCTGGATGCCCTGTCCGGTCGCGACCGTGACGAGGTTGAAGAGCGCGTCGCATGCGTGCGTGCGGAACAGGTTGCCGTCCATGTGCCTGGTCGGCGGCATGTACTTGACGGGACAGTCAGGGAAGAGCTCGCGCGTGAGCTGCGCCTGGGCCCACTCGTAGAGCAGCCCGTTCCTCACGGGGACGTCGATCTCGAACGCGTCGCCGAGCCCGATCTGGTGGTCGGGTACTCCGGAGTCGCGCGCGAGCTGGTAGTTGATGAACTGCGAGGCGGTCACCGATGGGGCGGCCTCGAGCGCGTCGGCCGTGCGCAGGTAGTTGTCCTCACCGGTGTTGATGACCACGCCGAAGTAGCCGTTGATCATGCGCGAGACACGCTGATCGATGAGGCCGCGTACCACGTTGATGTCGCGGTAGAGGATCCCGTAGAGAGCGTCGTTGACCATGTTGTCGAAGCCCTCCCAGGCCCCCATCGCCGCGATCTCCGACATGCACAGGCCCGAGCAGAAGCTCGACAGGCGCACGTAGCGGCCGTGCTCGCGCGACCACTCGTCCATCGCCTCGCGCATGATGCGGAAGTTGGCCTGGGTTGCGAACGTGCCCCCGTAGCCCTCGGTGGTGGGCCCGTAGGGGACGTAATCGAGCAGGCTCTGCGCGGTCGAGCGGATCACGGCCACGATGTCGCCGCCGGCCTCGGCGACGGCCTTGGCGTGGATGACGTCCTCGTAGACGTCGCCCGTGGCAGTGAGCACGTAGCGCAGGGGCGTCGCGGCCTCTCCGAGCGCCTCGCGCATCGCGGAGCGCTCGTGGAAGCGTGCCGAGATCTCCTCCAGGCGAGCGGCGCACTCCTCGAGTACGCGCTCGCGGATCGCGTGCTCCTCGGCGAGCTCCAGCGAGCAGACGTCGAGCTCCCCGGCGGACACCGCCTCGGCGATCTGCTGGGGAGAGCGACCGCTCCGGATGATCGCGTTGCCGAGCCAGAACGCCACCCCGCGGCCCAGCCCGCCGTGATCGTGGACATGGTCCACGATCACGTTCGGCAGCGGCACGTCCATCGCGTCGGCCCCGTCCACGCCGAGCAGACGCGTGACGCTGCGCTCGACCGAAACGGTCGTCTGCCCTGCGATCTGCTCGCTGACCTGGTCGGCGATCTGGCGCGCGGCCTGACGGCACGAGCTCACGATTCCGGGGTCGAGATCGAGCTTCGATGCGCTCATGACAGGTCCCTCACGATCGGGAAGGGGATCACCTCGCGCAGCGTGTCGCGTTCGGTGAGGATCATCACGAGTCGATCGACGCCCATGCCGCCGCCGGCGGTGGGCGAGTATCCGTACTCCAGCGCGCGCGTGTATTCCTCGTCGTTGGGGTGGGGCACGTCGCCGTCGTCGACGGCGCGGCGCTTGCGTTGGTCGACGAAGCGCTGCCACTCGTCCACGGGATCGTTGAGCTCGGTGTCGCCGCTCACGAGCTCGATGCCGCCGATAACCGCGTCGAAGTGCTCGGCGAGCTCGGGATGCACCGAATGGCGCTTGGTGATCGGGAACGGCTCGAGCGGGAAGTCGAACACGTGCGTGGGCTGGTTGATCGTGCTCTCGATCTTCGACGAGTAGATGTCGGCGACCACGTCGGCCCAGGTCGCGGCGGGGTCGAGCGGCTCGTCCAGCACCTCGGCGAGCTGCTCGCGCGAGGACTCCATGAAGTCGAGGCCGGTGCGCTCGAGGATCAGCTCGCGCATCGTGACCCGCCTCCACGGCTTCGCCAGGTCGATGTCTTCGCCGTTGCGCCTGATCACGGTGCGGCCGAGGACGCGCTCTGCGACGTCGCGGAACATCTCTTCGGTGGCAGTTGCCACGTCGTTGTAGTCAGCGTAGGCCATCATGAACTCGATGATCGTGAACTCGGGGCTGTGCTTGGGCGAGATGCCCTCGTTGCGGAACACCTTGCCCATGTCGTAGACGTTCTCCATGCCGCCCACGATGCAGCGGTTGAGGAACAGCTCGACCGAGATGCGCAGGTACAGCTCGCGGTCGAGCGCGTTGTGGTAGGTGGTGAACGGTCGCGAGCCGGCGCCGCCGGCGAGCGACTGCAGCGCCGGCGTTTCAACCTCAACGAAGTTGCGTTCGTTCAGCCACTTGCGAATCTCGAACACGATCTTGTGGCGTTTGATGAACAGGTCGCGCGTGTCCTCGTTGGCGATTAGGTCGAGCTCGCGATAGCGGTAGCGCGTGCCGGTGTCGGACAGGCCATGGTGCTTGTCCGGCGGCGGCCGCAGCGTCTTCGTGAGCAGCGTGCACTCGGTCACGGCGAGCGCGAGCTGGCCGCGCTGGGTCACATACACGTTGCCGAGAATCGCGACGATGTCGCCGATATCGAGCGCGAGGATGCGGTCGTAGGTCTCCTGCCCGAGGGCCTCCACGCGCACGACCGCCTGGATCGTCCCGGACAGGTCGCGGATGTCGAGGAACGCGGTCTTGCCATGTCCGCGACGCGCGATCAAGCGGCCGGCGATCTGATAGCTCAGCTCCGCGTGCTCGCCCGCGCCCAGGGCGGCGGGATCGTGCGCTGCGAGCAGGTCCTTGATCGACGTGCGTGTCGCCCACAGGCTGACGGGCGGGTAGGGGTCGACGCCTTCGGCCCGCAGCCGTTCCATCTTCGCGCGGCGTTCGTCGAATTCGACGACCCCCTCGGTCGTCGCGGGGGCCGCGTCCGGCCGATCGTCCTGCTCCTCCTCCTGCTGGTCCTGTACCGGCATCTCGAAGATGATCCTCTCGCTGGTTTGCGCTTGTCAAGCGGCCGCAGTATCGGGCGCGCCGCGTGGGAACTGCCGCCCCGTCGCACGACCGCCGGGACGCGGAGAGGGCATGTCGCGGTGTACGACGCCCGATCGCTCAGGCCATCGGCAGCGACATGCCCACGGGTTTCGAGCTGGCGGGCGGCTGCACCGCAGCCTGCGTGAGCTCGAGGTCGGGCATCACCGGCAGTGAGATCGGCGTGATCGCGATCAGCCCGCGCGCGACCTGGCGGATCGCCTGCGAGGCCGGATCGTCGGGATCCTCGAGGGCCAGCGGGACGCCGCCGTCGGACTGCTCGCGCAGGGGCATCGTCAGCGGAACCCTTCCGAGCAGGGGCACGTCGAGCTCCTCTGCGAGCTCGCTGCCGCCGCCCTCCCCGAAGATCGCGAAGCGCTCGCCCGAAGGCGTCGTGAAGCTCGACATGTTCTCGACCACCCCCGCGATCTCCAGGGAGACCTTGTGCGCCATCTGCGCCGCGCGGCGGGCGACCTTCTGGGCGGTCGCCTGCGGCGTGGTGACGATCACGAACCGCGCCTCCGGGAGGAGCTGGGCGAGCGTCATCGACACATCGCCGGTGCCCGGCGGGAGATCCACGAGCAGGTAGTCCAGCGTTCCCCATTCGACGTCCTGCAGGAACTGCGTGAGCGCCTTGTGGAGCATCGGGCCGCGCCACACGACCGCGGCGTCTTCCTCGACGAAGAAGCCGATCGACATCACCTGCACGCCGTGGGCCTCGAGCGGGATGATCTTGCGCTCGGCGGAGACCGCAGGGCGCGTCGAGCCGAGCCCGTACATCCGCGGGATCGAGTAGCCCCACACGTCCGCGTCGAGCACGCCCACGCGCTTGCCCTCGGCAACCAGCGCGGCGGCGAGGTTGGCCGTCAGCGTCGACTTGCCCACGCCGCCCTTGCCGGAGCCGATGCACAGCACGTTCGCGACCCGCGCGAGCGCGCCCTCGGGCAGGCTCGCCCGGCCTAGGCGCTGCTGCAGCGTCGAGCGCTCGGCCTCGGTGAGCACGTCGAAGTAGACGTTCACGTGGCTCACGCCGTCGACGTTCATCACCGCCTCGGCGACGGCGGACTGGAAGTGCCCCTTGATCGGGCAGCCGGGGGTCGTCAGCGAGACGGTCACGTCGACGACGCCATTGGGGCTCGCCTGCACCGAGCGCACCATCCCGAGCTCGACGATCGATCGATGAAGCTCGGGGTCGATGACGACCTCGAGCGCGCTGTGGATCTGGTCGGTGTCGATCACACGGTCCATTGTGGCAAACCAGCGAGGCTGTTCGGCCCACGCTGGGCGCCGGTCAAAAAAAGTGACCCGCGGACGGTGGGGTGCCGTCCGCGGGTCGAGGGAGGAGAGGGTGCTACTCCTGCCGGCGGGATATGAGGCCGGCAGATCTCTCCGCGTGCGGCCTCTCCTGACCGCGGCGGAGGAAGTCGGTGGCTAGACCAGGCTGAGGATCCGCTCCTGGGCGCGCTCGGCGAACTCGGGTATGCGGTTGGCCAGGTCGCTGCCGTTCTTCGTGAACGCGTCACGCCGGTTGACCGTGCTTCCGATCGCGCGGCGACGCTGACGCAGGTCGCGCTCGACGCGCACGCGCGCTTTGCGCACCTCGCGCTCGAGCCGGTTGCGCGCGGTCGCGCCACGGCGCTCGAAGCGGCGCAGCTGCCGCTGGGTCTTGGTCGGGGAGGAGTAGATGGAGATCGTTTCGGTCACGTTCGCCACGACCCGGTCACGGGCCATCAGCGCGGCGCCGACGGGGATCAGCACGGCGCGCTCGGCGTAGTCGCCGACAACCTGTGCGGTGTCGCGCGTCGCGGTCTGGGCCTGACGCACGGCCGACTCGGTCTGGTGGAGGCTGCGGGTGCGCGCAGCCTTGGCGCGCGCCGAATTGACCTGCGCGTCGCTGCGGGCCGAGGCGCCCGTGCGGCGTGATGTTGCTTTCGCGGACGCCGGTTTGCGCGTGGCTTTGGCACGCGCTTTGGTGGATTTCGTGGAAGCTTTGGGAGTGGTGGTTGCCATCTTGGTGGTCGTCTCCTGTGGGTCGCTCGCCGCTGCGAGGGAAAGGGTTTCTATGTGTGCGCTGTTCGCGTTGTTCGATCCATCCCGCTACCGCCGCTGCGAACACACGTTTGTAACCCGTTCGCTGGAGATCGTTACAGCGCTATCCTATCAGCCCGTGAAAAGGCTGTAACCAAGCGCCATTGCGCCAACCAGGCTTGTAACATGAAGAACATGCGTTCGGGCGCGTTTCCGTCGAGGTCAGCCGCGGCTCAGCTCTGCGGTCGGCCGGCGCACACGTGCCAGCCAGCGCGAGGGATGCTCGAGCTCGGAGGCGCTCGGCAGCGCCTCGGCGTCTCGCCAGGCGAGCGCCAGCGCGCTCGGCCCGCCCTCCTCGACGACCGCGTCGCAGAAGCGCCTGCCGGTCTCGTACTGACGCAGCTTGAGCTCCAGGCCGAGCAGGCGCTCGAGCACGCGCCACGGCAGCCCGCGGTTCTCCCGCCGGCGGTTCATCGCCGCGCGCAGCCGCGGCAGAGACGGGAGGACCTCGGCGCCGACAGCGTCCATCGTGTGCTCGGCGTGGCCCTCGATCAGCGACATCGCGCTCTGCATGCGCTGCACGAGCTGCCAGCGGTCCTCGCCGAGCGTCAGGCGCAGCAGCTCGCCTTCACGCGCCTTAGCGAGCATCTCGCGCAGCTCGTTCGGGTCGGGCAGGCTGGGAAGCCGCAGCCCCCCTCCCCCGCCCGCTCCGTCGTCACCGTGTTCGCTGCCGCGATCGCCGCCGAGCGTCATTTGCAGGCCGTCGAGCAGCTCTTTGAGCAGCCCGCCGAGATACTCGCGTAGCCACGGAGCTCCCGAGAACTGGACGGCGTGCGTGACCTCGTGGATCGTGACCCACACAACCAGCTCGTCCCGGTCCACGCCCAGGCTGCGCGCCGCCTGGGCGAGGTTGGGCGCCAGCAGCAGCAGGCGGGGGGGCACCCCGCCGTCCAGCAGGGCGAGGTCGTACTGGCCGAGCACGCGCTGCGAGAGCAGCCCGGTGAGGGCGCCGACCTGTGCGCCCAACATCAGACCCGAGACCGCGCGCAGCGGACCCGCCAGCAGGCCCGTCTCCTGGGACATGCGGTCGGCCACCGGCGCCAGCATCGGGCGCATCGACTGGAGGTTCGCCGCGATCCAGGCGGGCCGGTCGACGACCTCGAGCGGCGGCAGCTCCGCGGGCGCCGGCAGGCCGCTGTAGGCGCTCACGCGGCGCGCGAAGTCCTGCGCGAGCGGCTCCACGTGCGCGGCACGCACGCCACCGGGTGGCGGCGAGCCGGCCACCAGCTCGCCGATCCGCTGGGCTGCACCCCAATCGATCAACTCCACAACCAGAGCGTAGCCGGGCTGCAATGCCGTCCAGCGTATCCTTGGCCTGTGTCCGCTCCCGACGTCGCCGCGCCGCAGGGGCCAGCCGGGGCGCTGGGCGCCAACCGCGCCCCCGGCGCCGGCGACGCGTTCCTGAGTCGGGCCGAGGTTCGCGACGTGCTCGCGTGGCTGCGGCTGCTGGTCGATCCCCAGGACGCCTCGGCGGTCGTGCGCGCGCTCGCCCGCCCCCCGATCGAGCTGCGCCAGGTCGACCTTGCGCGCGTCATCCAGGTGGCGCGGCGGCGCAAGCTCGATCTTGTCGGCGGGCTCGGCGCGGCCACCGAGTCGCCGCAGATCCCGCCGGAGGCGCGCGAACGCATCGGGCGCTTCGTCGAGCTGCACAGCGAGGCGGCGGCCGAGCTCGCGCGCTCGCAACCCGATCGCTTCCTCGAGCGGCTGATCGACCTCGTCGGCACGCGCGGCCGAGCGCTGCTCGCGCCCGAGGAGGCCGCCGCGCAGCTGGCGAGCGTGGAGCGGCTCGCGCAAGTCGCGCGCGAGTTCCTGCACCGGACGCCGGGCGCGACGGCGCGCGATCTGGCGCGCTACCTCGCCGCGCTCGGTCCGGCCCATCGCGGCGGCGAGACCCCGCTCGCGGTGGAGGCGCTCGCCGCCGAGCCGGCCAGCGTCGAGGATCGTGCCGAGGAGCGCCTCCAGGACACGCTGCAGATGCTGCGCGCCGCAGTGCTCGACAGCGTCGCGCGGATCGGCGGTCGCCTCGGCGAGCTGCGGCTCGACACGGAGCTCGACATCTCCCACGGCATTGTCCGCTACCTGGAGCTGCTCAAGCTCTCCGCGCTGCTGCAGCGCCCCGAGGGCCAGAGCCTCGAGGAGGCGCTCGGGGACGTCAATGCGCGACTGCTCGCCGCCACGACGCCGCTCCAGCGCGAGATCTACCTCACCTCGGCGCTCGACGAGACGCTGCTCGCGGACGTGATCGACGAGCGCGCCTGGGCGCAGGCGATTGCGCCGCGGGGCGAGCCCTCGCTGGGACCGTTCCTTCGCCGCAGCGGCGTCGGCCTCGCGCTGTCCGCGTCGGACATCGAGACCTACCGCAGCTGCCCGCTGCGCTACAAGTTCGGGCGTGTCTTGCGGATCCCCACCGAGCAGACGCTCCACCAGCGCTTCGGGATCGTCGTCCACCAGGTGCTCGAGCGCTATCACTCGACGGGAGCGAGCACGCTCGCGGAGTTGCTCGAGCTGCTCGACGCGGGCTGGCGACGTGCCGGCTTCGGCGCCAGCGAGCGAGAGCTCGAGCTCCAGGCCAAGGCGCTCGCCGCTCTGAGGTGCTACCACGAGCGACTGCACGAGCAGGCCACCGAGCCGGTCTGGTTCGAGCGCGCGTTCTCCTTCCGGCTCGGGCCCCATCAGCTGCGCGGAAGGGTCGACAGGGTCGATCGCGTGATCGACGGATCGGGGCAGGGCTACGAGCTGATCGACTACAAGACCTCGCGCCCGAAGACGGCGGATCAGCTGCGCGACGACGTCCAGCTCTCGCTCTACGCGCTTGCCGCGCGCGAAGCCTGGCAGCTTGAGTCTTCGCGGCAGGCCTACTACTACGTGCTCGACGACGTGAAGGTGCCGGTGCCGCGCAGCGAGCGGGACGCCGAGGCCGTCGGCGAGCTGGTGCTCGAGGTAGCCGAGGGCATCCTCGCGCAGGAGTTCGAGCCGACGCCCTCCCCGGCCGCCTGCGCGATCTGCGACCACCGCATCGTATGCCCGGCCGCCGAGAGCTAGCGGGCTACTTGCCCTCGCCGCCGCGCTGGCGCAGGAAGCGCTGGAATTCGCGCGCCAGGGTGTCCCCCGAGGGCACCTCGGCGACCGAGCTCTCGCCCTCGCTGTCGCTTGCCTGCTCCAGGCGCTCCACGAAGGCCTGGATCTCGGGATCGCTCTGCACCGCCAAACCGACCTGGCGCTCGTAGTCGCCGGCGGCGGACTCGAGCTCGGAGACGTCGACCGAGACCCCGATCACGCCTTCGACCCTGCGCAGCAGCGCCAGCGCAGCCTTCGGGCTGGTGGCGGCGGCGACGTAGTGGGGGACGGCGGCCCACAGGCTCGCGGAGGGAAGGCCCGCTCGCGCACACGTGGCGTGGAGCACGCCGACGATCCCGGTAGGTCCCTCATAGGAGGACGGGGTGATGCCGAGCCGCCGCATCAGCGACGGGTCGGACGCGTGGCCGGTCATCGCCACCGGGCGGGTGTGGGGGACGTCGCCGAGCAGAGCGCCGAGCGTGACGACGAGCTGCACGCCGAGCGCCTCGGCGAGGTCGACGAGGCTCGAGCTGAACGTCCGCCAGCGCATCGAGGGCTCGACCCCCTGCACCAGCACGAGGTCGCGCGGCGCTCGCGGCGCCGCGGCCTCGAGGATCTCGATCGTCGGCCAGCTGATCTCGCGCTGCTCGGCCTCGCCGAGTCGGATGCACGGGCGGTTGGCCTGGAAGTCGTAGAACTCCTCCGAGTCGAGGCTCGCGAAGCGTCGCGCGCCGAGCGTGCCGGCAAGGAACGAGACGGCGCTCGAGGCGGCGTCGCCGGCGTCGTTCCAGCCCTTGAACGCGCAGACCATCGCAGGTGCCCTGAGGTCATCCGGACGGCGATCCCAGATCAACGGCTGCATCCGAACCACCGTACATCATGCGCCAATGGCCGCCCCCACGAGCAGCTCACCCGAGGCTCAGACCGTCGCCACCCTGCGCATCGAGGAGGAGGTCGACGGCGTCTTCGCCTGCACGAGCAAGGAACGCCAGCTCTCGCGCGCCGGAACGCCGTATCTGACGCTGGAGCTGCGCGACAGCAGCGGCGCGATCGTGGCGCGCGCGTTCCGCGAGGCGGACGTGCTCGCCGGCCGCTTCGAGCGCGGCGATCTCGTGCGCGTGCGCGGCCGCGTGCGCAGCTTCCGCGACCAACCGCAGATCGAGGTCGACTCGATCGCGCGCGCCGCGGAGGCCGATCCCGCGCGCTTTCTGCCCGTCGCCTATCGCGACCTCGACGAGCTCGACGGCTTCCTCGAGCACCTTGCGCGCGAGGTCTACGACCGTCACCTCGGCGAGCTGCTGCAAAGGCTGCTAGCGGACGAGGCGCTGCGCGCCGAGCTGCGCCGCGCGCCATGCGCGATCCCCGGCCCGGGAGCGGGCGTGCGCCGCGGCGGAGCCTCCTCGCCGGCGCTCGGCGCGACGCGTGCGAGCAGCGCGCATCACGCCTATCTCGGCGGGCTGCTCGAGCACACGGTGGCGGTTGCGACGCTCGCGCTCGAGCTGTGCACGCTGCACCCGCGCCTTGATCGCGACCTGCTGCTGTGCGCCGCGCTCGTGCACGACCTCGGCAGGACGCGCGAGTTCACATACGCAGCCGAGATCGGCTACAGCGACGAGGGCCGCCTGCTCGGTCACATCGAGCTCGGCTTGCGCGTGCTCGCCGAGCATCTGCCGCCTGCTCTGCCCCCGGCGCGGAGGCTCGCGCTCGAGCACTGCGTGCTGCTCCACCACGGGCCCGAGCTCGCCGCCGGCAGGCGCTTCGCCTCCGCCGAGGCGCTCGCTCTCTACCGCATCAACGCGCTCGACGCGCACGTCAAGAGCGCCTTCGAGCAGGGCCTCGGAGCGGGTCTCTAGAGCCCGTTTGGCGGCGACCCGCAGATGCGGCCCGGGCGCGCTCGCGCCGCTTGGCAGAGCGGGAATCCGGGTCAAGAGCGCCTGCTCGAATGCCGATAAGGACCGTAATGGGCGAACTCGCCACGCCAACTGTCGTCCCAGGGCAGCCTGCTCCCTCGGAGGAGGCCGCGGGCGAGCGCCGCGACACGGGCCTCTATGCGCCTCGCAGCCAGGGCCGCTCGACCCGCATGATCGGCGAGGTCGTCGTCGAGCTCGGCTTTGCAGACCGCGAGACCGTGGAGGCGGCCGTCGCCGCCTCCCGCCAGCAGGGCCGCCCGACGGGGCTCGTGCTGGTGGAGAGCGGCGTGCTGCGCCACGACCAGCTCGCCCGCGTCGTGGCCGAGCGCTTCGGGCTGGACTTCGTCGACCTGTCCGTCTACGACCTCGACATGGGCGCGGTCAACCTGATCAGCGCCGAGACGGCCAAGCGCTACCAGGCCGTGCCCGTCGGCTTCACCGACGACGGCGCGCTGCTGCTCGCGATGGCCAACCCCACGAACGTGCTCACGATCGACGACATCGGCATGATGACCGGGCGCCGAATCCGTGCCGCGGCGGCCTCGGTCGAGGACCTGAACCTGCTGCTGACCCGTCTGGCGCAGATGGACGACTCGATCGCGGACATCGTCGACGACGAGGGCGAGGAGGCTGACAGCAGCGTCCTCGTCGACGAGGCCGACAACGACGCGCCGATCATCAAGCTCGTGCACTCGATCGTGGCCCAGGCGATCCAGCTGGGCGCGTCCGACATCCACATCAACCCCGAGGACGGCGACTCGCGCGTGCTGTTCCGCGTCGACGGCGTGCTCAGCCCGGCGGCGACGGTGAAGCGCCGCATGGCAGCCGGCGTCGTCTCGCGCATCAAGATCATGGCCGACCTCGACATCTCCGAGAAGCGCGTGCCGCAGGACGGGCGCTTCGCGCTGACCGTCGACGGCCGCCGTGTGGACATCCGCGTCGTGACGCTGCCGCTCGTCTACGGCGAGGGAGCCGTGATGCGAATCCTCGATCGCGGCGTGGTCGTCAACGAGCTCTCGGCGCTCGGCATGCAGGCCGACGAGGAGGGCCGCTTCGATCGCGCGATCCACCGCCCCAACGGAGCCGTGCTCGTGACCGGCCCAACCGGTTCGGGCAAGTCGACGACCCTCTATGCGGCCCTGAACGCGCTCAACGACGGAGAGCGGAGCATCCTCACGATCGAGGATCCCGTCGAGCAGCGGATCGCGGGCATCAAGCAGATGCAGATCGCGCCGAAGGCGGGCGTCACGTTCGACGTCGGGCTGCGCTCGATGCTTCGCGCCGACCCCGACGTGATCATGGTGGGGGAGATTCGCGACCGCGAGACCGCGCACATCGCCGTCGAGGCCGCACTCACCGGCCACCTGGTGCTCTCGACGCTGCACACGCGCGACGCCCCGAGCGCGCTGGGGCGCCTGATCGACATGGGCATCGAGCCCTTCCTCGTTTCCTCCGCGGTCGACTGCATCGTCGCGCAGCGACTCGTGCGCATGCTCTGCCCGCACTGCAAGCGTCCGCAGAGCGTCTCGGAGAGCGTCCTCGCCGAGCACGGCCTGGCCGGCGCCCAGCCATACGAGCAGGTTGGCTGCTCGCGCTGTGCCGGCTCGGGCTACCGCGGCCGCGTGGGGCTGTATGAGGTGATGAGCGTCAGCGAGCGGATCCGCTCCCTGATCCTCGAGCGCGCGTCGGTCGACGACATGGTCGCGGTGGCTGTCGAGGAAGGCATGCAGCGGCTGCGCGACGACGGCCTGCAGAAGGTGCGCGAAGGCGTCACCTCGATCGCCGAGGTCGAGCGCATGACCAACAGCATGCTCTAGCGCGGCTGCGTCTTCCCGCGCGCTTCTTCTCCGCTCCCTCCCATGGCGGGCCGCAGCAGTCTCGGGCGCGTCGTGAAAGGCGACCCGTCGCGGAGCCTGACCCGCGCGATCGCGCGGGTCACGCTCCGCTGCGCTCCTGCTCGCGGCGGGCGTTCAGCCCCGTCGCGTGGCCTTCCTGGAGCTCTTCTTGCCGTGCTTTGACTTCTTGTGCTTCTTGACCGGCGTCTTCGGGTTCAGTCGCGTGCCGCCCGAGAGCGAGTCCGGCTTGCAGCTCGTCGGGCGGCCGAGGTCGAACGGCCCCGAGATCGCCTGCGTGACGACGTTCTTTTCGACGTACGCGTATGTGACCGTGAGCAGCGTGTCGACTCGAGGCTCGGTGCACAGCTTGCTGCCGATCGCGAACTGACCCGAGATCGTCTCGTAACCGGCCTTGGCCGCACCGACGCAGTTCAGCGCCCAGCCCGGGAGTTCGCCGGAGCAGGAGAAGGTGTCGGGCAGCAGCGTCCCCGCCGTGTTCGTGACCGTCGGCGGGCTCTGAATGCCGGTCACGGGGACCTGCGACTGGAGCTGGTAGCCGGTGATCGGGCCGTCGCAGTAGAAGCTGTACTTCACCTGCTGTTCTTCGCTTCCCGCTTCGGGCGTTCCGGCGGTGAGGCCGCCGAGGCACGAGTAGTTGTTGGGGTTGGATTCCTCGGCGTGGCTCAGCGCCGGGATGGCGAGCAGTAGTGCGGCTGATCCCACGATCGCGGCGAGCCAGGTGATCGCTTTGCGGTGGGGGGCGAGTGGTGCGTGCAACGGGTCTCCAGTCGTTGGTTTGCGTGTCTTCTCTCAGCGCAGGAGCGCTTCCAGGCTCCGCCTGGGTGAAGTTGGTGCGAAGGCGTTCGCTGAGCGCGCTCCGGCGCGAGCGAAGGGCGAGAGCAGCAGCACGCCGGCGGGGGGCTCGGCGGTGAGCGTCGCGCTCGAGGTTCCGGCGGCGAGGCCCGCCTGGGTCGCCAACGCGACGCTTGCGAACGTGACGACGACGAGGCCGTGTTCGCGATACGCCGGCGTCGTCGTGATCGTCGCGAGCGTTTCCTTCAGAAACTGGTCGGCAGCCTGCAGCTGGCCGGGCGTTTCGGGCGCGCACGCCGCCCCGGCCGCGCCTTCGGGGCATGGCGGCTGCACGATCGAGTGCAGCAGCGGCGGCGCGGCGCCGGCGGGTGGCGGTTCGGCCAACGCGGCGTCGTTGGCGAACGCGCTGCCCTCGAGCGCCGACCATCCGCTCAACAGCGTCCCGCCAGGTATCGCCTGTCCGTCGATGTAGGGCGCGCCGCTCGGTTGGGCGAGAGCCGCCGAGAAGCTCGCGCCGGAGAGCTGGATCAGCCACACAGTCGTCACCGGCGGCAGCTTCTTGGTCGGCGCTTCGGAGCTGCTGGGGCTGCTCGACGTCGATTCGGAGGGGGTGCCAGAGCTCGAAGCGGGTGTCGCCGCCGGCGTCGAGCTCGCCACCGTGCGCGCTTTGCGGTGGCGGAGGAGAGCCGCTTCGGCGGCGGGCGCTTCCGCGGCCGCGGGAGCCGAGGAGGCGGTAGTCGAGTTGCTCGCAGCGCGATCGCGCGCCTCGATCGCGGCGAGCAGCAGCGGCAGCCGCTGGGCGAGCGCACCGGCGCTCGAGCCGGCCAGCGAGCTTTCCGGGCCCGGTCCCACGGCGGCCCCGACGGCGGCGCCGATACCGAGCATCAGGGCCGCGAGCAGCGCGCTCACACGCGCGCTCGGCACGCGTCCCGTGCCCTTCCGCACCCCTCCACCGTCCCTCGAAGGAGAGCGCTCTGTTGTCGAATCGTCCATGTCAGATCTGCCCTCGAGCGCGAACCGGCGCACGCTCACCCGCGGTTACGCATAATCTAGCCTATATCGACCTAATCTATCGAGATTATGATATGTTCGCGCCCTGCTGTTGTCAACGGCAGGTAAACACACAACCCAGAACGGAGTCCCGTGCAAATGATTCGCATCCGCCGTATCTCCGCCGCCCTGACGGTGGCCGGTGTGCTCGGGGTCGCGGCGCCTGCGGCTGCGTCCGCAACGACCACGATCACGATCAGCGGCGCCACCGCGTCGTATCCGCTCGTGTCACTGCTGGCGCAGAAGTACGAGAAGGTTCACCCGCACAAAGTCAAGTTCAGGATCGCCCAGGGCGGCTCGCAGGTCGGCGTCAACGACGTCGCCGCCGGGCGCGTAACGCTCGGCGACGTCTCGCGCGACCCCGAATCGAAGGACCCGGCGGGGCTCGTCTTCTACCCCATCGCCAAGTACGCGGTCTGCGTGATCACGAACAAAGCGAACCCGCTCGCCAACCTCACCACCTCGCAGCTGATCTCGATCTTCACCGGCAAGACGCGAGCATGGAGCGGAGTCCCGGGCGCCACTGCCAGCGGCTCGATCGACCTCATCAGCCGCACGTCCGTGGCCGGCGTGCTGACGAACTTCCAGACGCTGCTGCTCGAAGGCAAGAAAGTCTCGACGCTCGCCGCCGAAGAGCCCTCTGAGGGACTGCTCAAGCAGCAGGTCGAAAACGACCCCGGCTCGATCGGGTTCATCTCCAGCTACCAGTCGGACAAAGGCGGCGTAAACGCCGTCGGCCTCAACGGGGTGCAGTGCAACCGCGCCAACGCGGTCTCGGGCCAGTACAGCGGCGTCGCGCGCTTCTACGAGGTGACGAAGGGCAGGGCCAGCGGTGCCGTGTCGGCGTTCATCGGATGGATCGAGAAATCAGCGGCTGCGAAGGCGATCATCAACACGCAGTGGATATCGATCGGCTGAGCGGGTGCCGCTGAGGCGCCTTAGCAAGCCCTGGCCGGACCACCGCGCCGAGCGCACGCTCGGCGCGGTGTCGCTGCTCGTCGGCGTGGTCGTCGTGGCGATGATCGTGTTCGTCGCGGTCCATGCCTGGCCCACGTTCGAGCACGACGGGCTCTCGTGGCTGGGGCCGGGCGGGAACCTCGAAACGCAGATCGCCAACATGCAGGCGACGAGCGTCAACCCGCCCGCCTCGGCCTACCACCTCAACGCCTGGCCGCTCGTCTACGGCACGCTGCTGACCACGGTGCCCGCCGTCGTGCTCGCGCTCGTGATCTCGGTGATGTCGTCGATCTTCATCGTCGAGCTGGCGCCGGATCGGCTGCGGCGGGTCGCGGTCCCGGTGATTCGCCTGCTCGCGTCCGTGCCGTCGGTGATCTACGGCCTGATCGGGGTGCTCGTGCTCGTGCCGTTCGTCGGCAACCACCTGATCACGAGCGGCGAGAAGGCGTCCGTGCAGAACGTCGTCGAGCTCACCGGCGCAGGTCTCGCTGTAGCCGTCGTGATCCTCACCGTGATGATCACGCCGATCATGATCGCGCTGATCTGCGAGGCGCTCGTGTCGGTCCCGAACGCATGGCGAGAGGGCGCGATCGCGCTGGGGGTGAACCCGCTGCGGGCGATCCTCGCCGTCACGCTGCGCGCGGCGAGGCCCGCGATCGTGGCCGCCGCCGTGCTCGCTACCGCCCGCGCGCTCGGCGAGGCGATCATGATCTCGATGGTGTCGGGCTCGCGCTCGTTCGCGCCGCGGCCGAGCGATGGGATCGTGTTCCTGTTCGAGCCGCTGCGCACGCTCGCCTCGGCGATCGTCGACTATCACGAAGGAGTTGGAGCGCCCGCGCTCGGCTCGACGCTCTACGCGTTCGCGCTGCTGCTGCTGTTCTCGGCACTCGTGCTGTCCGTCGGCGGCTACCTGATCAAGCTCCCGCTGCGTCGCTACCAGGTGCGCGGATGAGCGTCTACGCGCCGCCCAGCGAGCCGCTGCAGCAGCCCATGCGGAGCGGCCCCGGGCGCCGATCCTCACCGCGCAGCTGGCGCTGGATCGATCGCCTCGCGCTCGCCCTCGCGTGGCTGTGCGGGGTCGGGCTGTGTCTGATCGCCGCCGCGATCGTGATCTACATGGGCTACCGCGGGATCCAGTACCTGCGCCCCGGGCTGCTCGTTTCCAGGCCGGCACCGGGGACCACGCAGAGCTCGACCGGCGGCTTTCTGGACCCGCTCCTGGGGACGGCGCTGCTGACCGTGATCGGGATCGCTCTGGCGCTGCCCCTCGGCATCTGCAGCGCGCTGTGGATCGCCGAGTACGGCCGCCCCTCGTGGCTGGCGCGGGTGGTGGAGTCGAGCATCGAGGTCGTCGCCGGCACGCCCGACATCGTGATCGCGCTGTTCGGGCTCGCGGTCTTCCAACTGAATCTCTTCGCGCCGTTCTCGTTCACGGCCTCCGGGGGCGGGGTCTTCGGCAAATCGTTCCTTGCCGCCGGTGCGATGATGTCGCTGATCGCGCTGCCGCCGCTGTTCGCGGCCACGCGCGACGGACTGCAGGCCGTGCCCGCGCACATGCGCGAGGCCGCCTTCGCGCTCGGCAAGACGCGAATCGCGACGATCCGCCGCGTGCTGCTCCCGAGCGTGCGCTCGAACATCGCCACCGGCGTCACGCTCGGCGTAAGCAGGATCGTCGGCGACACCGCGATCGTGGTGCTGCTGCTCGGCGAGACGCTGCGGCTGGAAACGCAGGGCTCACTCCCCGGGCTCGCGGTGCTGCGCGGCACCGGCTCGACGCTTACGAGCTACGTCTACGACAACTCGCCCGCGGGCGAAGGCGCGGCTCCCCAGAAGGCCTATGCAGCCGCCTTCGTGCTGATGGTGCTCGTGCTGGCGCTCAATCTGGTCGTCGATCGCATCGGGCGCTCGCAGGCGGACTCGACGGGCCTGACCGTCGCAGGCGGCGCCGTGTAAACGGTCGCGCTCGCCCCTTTACAAGCGGGTCGCGGGCAGCTAACCTCATCACTCCGATGCTTAAAGGTGTTTCAATTGAGATTGTCGGCCATGGGTCCTGAGACGTTGCTGCTCGACCCGGCCGACTTCATGGCCAGAGGGCAGCACGACGCGCCCGCGAAGGGCGCACCGGTCCCGCCGGTGCGCACGATCGTGCTCGATCGGCCGCCCGTGCCCGTGCTTCCGCCGGACGAGCGCGAGGCCGTCAGGAGCCCCGAGTCGACGGGGCCCGAGCGGCTGCGCCTGGAGGACGTGAGCATCGCCTACGGCGGCAAGCCCGCTGTGAAGTCGGTGTCGCTGTCGATCCACCAGGGCGAGGTGCTCGCCCTGATCGGCCCCTCGGGCTGCGGCAAGACGACCCTGCTGCGGACGCTCAACCGGCTCACGGAGCTCACGCCGAGCGCCAGCCGAGGCGGCCGCATCATGCTCGACGGCGAGGACATCCACGACCTCGCCGACACGACCTTGAGGGCGCGGGTGGCGATGGTCTTCCAGCAGCCCAACCCGTTTCCGATGTCGATCTTCGACAACGTCGCCTTCGCGCTGCGCGAACAGTCGCGACGGCGTCCGCGCAGGCGCGAGCTCGAGCCGCTCGTGATCGACGCCCTGCGGCGCGCCGGCCTCTACGAGGAGGTGCGCGACGATCTCGACCGTCCCGCTCTGAGGCTCTCCGGGGGCCAGCAGCAGCGGCTGTGCATCGCGCGCGCGATCGCGCCCCGGCCCGAGGTGCTGCTGATGGACGAGCCGTGCAGCGCGCTTGACCCGATCTCGACGAACACGATCGAGACGCTGATCGGCGAGCTGCGCCGGGAGCTCGCGGTCGTCGTAGTCACGCACAACCTCGCCCAGGCGCACCGCGTCGCTGACAAGGTCGCGTTCATGTATCTCGGCGACCTCGTCGAGTACGGCTCCACCGCCGAGGTCTTCGACGCGCCCCGCGCGACGCGCACCCGCGACTACGTCCGGGGCGCGTTCGGATGAGCGGGCTCGCGAACGGCTGAACGGACGTGTCAACGGTGAGCCTCGTGCCCGTACCCGCCGAGCAGCCCGAGACGACCTGCGCCAACTGCGGCGCGTCGCTCGTGGCCGACCAGCGCTACTGCCTCGACTGCGGCCAGCCGTGCTCGCCGGTGCGGCTCGCGTTCCTCGACCTGCTCGCTCCGGAAACCGCCCGCGCGGGCGCGATCCCGCAGGGCCTCGGCCTCGGCGAGGGCGCGGACTTCGCCGCCGTGGGGTACGCGCCGGTGTATGCGGAACCCGGCGCGGGCGGGTGGCTGCGGCGCAACGCCGGGCTCCTCAGTCTCCTGTCGGTGCTGCTGCTGTGCCTGATCGCGGGGCTGCTCGTGGGTCACTGGGTCACACAGGGCAAGACGAGCAACGCCCCGCAGGTCGTGAAAATCGAAGGCCTGGCCGGGCTGGGCGCCGCATCGGGGACGAGCACAGCCGCGCCGAACACCCCCGCTGCCAGCACGACCCCGGCCGCGAGCAAAGCGGCGGCGAAGGAAGAAGCAGAAGAAGCGAAGGCGGGCGCCAAGGAAACAAAGGCCGAAAAAGCGCCCCCGCCGGCGCCGGTGAAAGCGAGCCCGACCAAACTTCAGAAACTCTCTACGACGACCGGCAAGAAGCACCAGGAAGAAATCAACGCGCTTGGCGCGCAGCCGATCGAAACCGGCTGATGGCCTCCTCCGAGGGTATGAGCTCGCTGGCCGACCTTCGGCGCCGCCGCCACGAGCTCGCCGAGCGCGTCGCGTCGCTGACGTGGGATCTCGGGGGGCTCGCCTACGAGATGGCGATCCGGGACCACTACCGCCTCGATGTGATCGCGCGCAAAGCAGCCGAACTGCAGGAGGCCGACGCGCAGCTCAGCGAGGTGCAGCGCCTGCTAGCGACCGCGGAGGCCGGGATCCACGGCCAGTGCCGTTCGTGCGGCGCCGTCCACAGCCGCGGTGCCGCCTACTGCTGGCGCTGCGGTGCGCCCCTGCTCGAAGAGGCGCGGCCGTCGGTGCTGCAGTCGCAGCAGCCCGCGGGCCGAGAGCCGCGCGCTATAGCCTGAGCGCGTGGGCAGCTCGGGCCGCCGGTTGCGATTCGCGCTCGCGATCTCGGTCGCACTTTGCGCGGCGCTTCCCGGTGCCGGCGCCCGCGCGCTGCTCGCACCCCAGCGCCCCACCGCGGGCCGCGCGCTCGGCGCCCTCGCCGCGTCCACGCCGGGCCCGCCACCGCGCGAAGCCGGCTGCCCGATGTTTCCCGCGAACAACCCCCTCAACCAGGACATCTCGCGAGTCCCGCGCAACCCGAGCTCGGCGCGCTACATCGCGAGCATCGGTACGGCGGGGCATCTGCACCCCGACTTCGGCAGCGATCCCGCGTACGGCATCCCCTACGCCGTCGTCGGGGCCTCGCAGCCGAAGGTTCCGATCCTGTTTAGCGAATACGCAGAAGAATCGGACCCGGGACCGTACCCGGTCCCGCTCGACGCTCCGGTCGAGGGCGCGGGCGAAGCGGGCGACCGCCACGTGCTCGTGCTCCAGCGCGGAAGCTGTCGCGACTACGAGCTGTTCTCCGCCGCGCGGCGAGGCGCCGGCTGGGAAGCGGCATCGGGCGCCGCGTTCGACCTGCGCAGCAACGCGCTGCGCCCCGAAGGATGGACCTCGGCCGACGCCGCCGGCCTGCCGATCCTGCCGCTGCTCGTGCGCTACCCCGAGGTGCGAGCCGGCCGCATCGACCACGCGCTGCGCGTGACCGTACCCCGCACGCAGCGCGGCTACATACACCCCGCAACGCACTTCGCCTCGGACAGCTCAGATGCGAGCCTGCCGCCGATGGGGCTGCGGCTGCGCCTGCAGGCCTCCTACAGCCTCGCGGGCTTCCACGGACAGGCGCTCGTAATCCTGCGCGCGCTCAAGCGCTACGGCCTGATCGTGGCCGACAACGGATCGCCGTGGTACATCACGGGCGCGCCGGACCCGCGCTGGCGTGACGAAGACCTGCTCCAGCTCGAGCGCGTTCCCGGTTCCGCCTTCGAAGCCGTCGCGAGCGGGCCCATTCGCCGCCGCAGCTGAGCGGCCTCCACCGCGGCCGAACGGCCGAGCGCACCGGCTCCCCGCTGCGTCTAGGCCGAGGGGGTCGGCTCCGACGGGGCGGCCTCGGTGCGCACGGGTGCGGCCTCCGTGGCCGCCGGTGCGGCGGCCGGCGGCTGCGGCCCCGGCGCGATCGTGGCCTGCGTCGTAGCCTGCGTCGGCGCTTTCGCCTCGCCGGTGATCGAGTCCTTGAATTCGCGCATCCCCGAGCCGAGCGAGCGACCCATCTCCGGCAGACGGCGGGCGCCGAACACGAGCAGCAGGATCACGACGAGGAACGCGATGTGGAGTGGGTTGTCGAGTCCCATGTGGCAACCAGTCTAGGCGATCTGAGCAGCGGCCACCAGCCGTATGAGCTACTGCCCGCTCAGCGTGCGCGGGAGCCCTCCGCGCGCAGCGATCTGTGCGCGAGCTGCAGGGCGACGATCACGAGCAGCGCCGCGAAGGCGTCGCGCAGCAGCGTGCCCGAGAGTGCGTTCGCGAGCGCCACCCCGGCTGCTGCCCCGGCGATCGAGAGCACGCCGAGCAGCAGCGCGTCATGGCGACGGACGTTGCCGTAGCGCTCCTGGCGGTAGGTGCCCACGATCGCGACGGGCACGATCGCCAGCAGCGAGGTCGCCTCGGCCTGATGCTGGCCGAGCCCGAGGAAGATCACAAGCCCTGGGATGAACAGGACCCCTCCGCCGACGCCGAGCAGGCCGGCGACCACGCCGCCAGCCACGCCGATCGCAACCGCTCCGATCACCGCAGCAACAGCTCCGCGGCGCTGGCCAGCAGCAGGAGCGAGAACAGCAGCGTGATCGTGCGGCCGGAAAGTCGCTGCTGCAGCCAGGTTCCGAGCACGACCCCTCCGACGGCCGGGACGCCGATGAGCAGGGCGTCGAGCACGTGCACGTTGCCGTAGAGCCCCTGTACCGCGGCTGCGAAGCCCGCGATGAACACGATCGCCGCGAGCGAGGTCGCCGTCGCGGCACGCTCGTCGTATCCCAGCCACAGCACCAGCAGGGGAACGATGACCGAGCCGCCGCCGACGCCGAAGAGACCGCTGAACAGACCGGCGAGCGTGCCGATCACGGCCAGCCGCAGCGTGCGCCTGGAATGCGGCTCAGCGACCGGATGCACGAGCGGACGGGCCGGCCACCATGCGCGGCATACTAGAACTCGTGTCCCCTGCCGCAACGCTAGTTGAGGCGCTCGAGCCACTCCGCTCCGAGCCACGCCGCTCGGCCGTTCTGCTGGATATCGACGGCACGCTCGCGCCCATCGTCAGGCATGCGGCGGACGCGCACGTGCCCGAGGCCACGCGCGCGCTGCTGATCGAGATCGCCCGCAAATACGGCGTGGTCGGCTGCGTCAGCGGCCGCCGCGCCACCACGGCCCGCCAGATCGTGGCGATCGGCACGATCGCCTACGTCGGCAACCACGGGGCCGAGCTGCTGCGCCCGCGCGCTACTCGTCCCGAAGTCGATCCCGAGTTGGCGGCGTGGTCGGCGAAGGTACGCGGGTTCGCGGCCGGCGCCTACAACGCGGATCTGCAGCGCATCCGTGTGCGCTACGAGGACAAGGACATGATCGCTGCCTTCCACTGGCGGGGAGCGCCCGACGAGGAGGCCGCCGAGAGAGCGGTCGCCGAGATCGCCGCCGCCGCCGAAGAGCGGGGATTCGTCGTCCACTGGGGTCGCAAGGTCCTCGAGATACGCCCGCCGGTGCCGCTCGACAAGGGCCTCGGCATCGCAACGCTGCTGCGCAGCGTGCCGGTGAGCGCGGCCCTCTACGTCGGGGACGACACGACCGACCTCGACGCCTTCCGGGGACTGCGCGCGATGGCCGACTCGGGGGCCCTGACCACCGCGCTGTGTGTTGCCGTCAGCTCCGACGAAGCCCCGCCCGAGCTCGCGCGCGAGGCCGACCTGACCGTCGATGGCCCGGCCGGCGTGCGGGGGATGCTCGAGGCCCTGCTCTAGCGTGCGGTTTGTCGACTTCCTCCGCGCGACCGTGCTGCTGAGCGGCGCGGCCGCGACCGCGCTGGCGGCCGTCACAGTGCTCGCCGCCGCCTCGGGGTCGAACAGCCTGCTCGTGCCGATCGCCGTCGCCTGGTGGCTGATCGCCGCCGTGATCGGTGCCCGGCTGGGCCGGCGAGCGGAAACGTCGCCGCCGATCGCGCGCCTGCTCGCGAGCGCGAAGGCGAGCACGACGATGCCCGAGCATCACCCCAACGCGATCCTCCTGAACCGGCTGTGGCCGCTGCTCACGTTCACGCTGCTCGCCGGCGGGCTCGCGTTCCTGGCTCCGCAGATCCCGGGCATCGCAACCGGCTTCGCGATCATCTGGGCGCTCGCGTGGCGCCGTCAGGACGCGGCCGTCGCCGCGATCGAGGAGCGCGACGGGGCGTGCTTCTACGTGCGGCGCACCTCGCCCGTGAGGCCGATGGAGCTCGACCGTACGCCCGGCTTCAAGACGGCTCGCCACGAGCGTGCCGGCGACGCCGTGACCTAGATGCCGGACCGGCGCGCGGCCGACGTCCTGATCGTCTCGCTCGGCTCCACCGAAGGGCTGCGCCGGGCCGACATCCAGCTCCTGCGGGCGATCGAAGACGCCGGCGTCTCGGCGGAGCTTGCGAGCGCGGCTCCGCCGCCGCCGCGGCGGACGCTGATGGCAACGGACCTCGTGTGGGCTCGCGCCGCCAGACGCGCTGCGCTGGAGGCCCTGCGAGGCCTGCCGCGAGCGCCACGCGCAGTGATCTACTCGAGCACCACAGCGGCGCTGTTGTGGCCGCGCGCGGGCGCGATTCGCTTCGATGCCACCGCGAGCGCCAACCGCCCCGGCCGGCACGGCCTCTGGCAGCGGCCCCTCGAGCGCCGCCGTCTGGCGCAGGCCCCGCTGCTGCTGCCGTGGAGCGAGGGCGCGCTGGCCGAGGCGCCAGCTCCCGCGCGCGAAGGCGGGCGAGCGCTCGTGCTCCCCGTCGCGGTCGAGCCCTCGGGCCCCGGCCCGTCGACCGGAGCCGGCCAGACCCGCGAGATCGCGGCGCTCACATACGCCGCCAACCCGCGCAAGAAGGGCCTCGACAGGGTGCTCGAGGCGTGGCTGGCGCTGCGGGCCGAGATGCCCGCCGGACGCTCCCGCGAGCTGCTCGTCGCCGGCACGAGCGCAGCCGAGTGCGCACACGCACGCATCGCGATCCCCCAGGGTGAGGGCATCCGCCTGCTCGAGCCGATCTCGAGCGAGGACTACCGCGCGCTCGTGCGCCGCGCGCGCGTGTTCGTGTGCGCGCCGCGCCGTGAGGACTATGGGATCGCGCAGCTGGAGGCGCTCGCCGACGGCTGTCAGCTCGTGACCACGCCCGCGCCTGGACCGTATGCGGCGCTGCCGATCGCCCGATCGCTCGATGCTCGGCTCGTGGGCGAGGACCTCCTGTCCTGTCTGCGCGCCGCGCTCCTGCACCCGAGCCCCACGTATTCAGCGCGCGCCGCCGACGCGCTCGCGCCCTTCAGGCCCTCCGCGGTCGATCGCCTCGTCGCCGAGGAGCTACTTCCGCGCCTGCTTGCCTAGCTTCAGCAGCGCCGACAGCGCCAGCGTGTTGGCGACCTGCTCGCGGCCGAGCCACGCGCGCCGCGCGGTGGCTACGCCCCAGCGCATGTTCGCGAGCGTCCTCGTGCGGTGCGCGTCGGAGTCGATCACGAGCCGCACGCCCGCACGCGCTGCCGCGCGCGCGTTGATGTCGGAGAGGTCGCGGCGGTCCGGGTTGCCGTTGATCTCGAGCATCGTCCCGGCGCTGGCCGCGGCTGCGAACACGCGCTCGAGGTCGACCGCGTAGGGGGCGCGGCGCTCGATCAGGCGGCCCGTCGGGTGGCCGATCGCGTCGACCAGCGGGTGCTCGATAGCGGCGATCATGCGCTCGGTCATCGCCTGCTCGCCCATCCCGAAGGAAGTGTGCACGCTCGCCACGACCCAGTCGAGCTCGCCGAGCAGCTCGTCGTCGTAATCGAGCGATCCGTCGGGAAGGACGTTCACCTCGCTGCCCGCGAGCAGCTCGATGCCGTCGATCGCGAGGTTCGCCTCGCGCACCCGCTCGATCTGACGGCGGAGCTGCTCGGGGGAGACCGCGTTGCCGAACCCGTGGCTTGCGGAGTGGTCGGTGATCGCGAGGTATTCGTACCCGCGTTCGCGGGCCGCCCGTGCCATCTCCTCGATCGTGTTGTGGCCGTCGGAGGCGACCGTGTGGCAGTGCAGATCGCCGCGTATGTCCGTGAGCTCGACCAGCGCCGGGGCCCGCTCGAGCTCGAGCTCGCCGCGGTTCTCACGCAGCTCGGGCTCGATATAGGGCAGGCCGACGCGCTCGTAGACGCCGTGCTCGTCCGGGCATGTCGTCGTGTGACCGGTTGCGTCATCGAGGATCCCGTACTCCGACACGTGGAGCCCGGCGCGCACCGCCCGCTCGCGCAGCGCCGCGTTGTGAGCGCCCGAGCCGGTGAAGTGCTGCAGCAGGTTGCCGAGCTGCGCGGGCCTGGCGATGCGCAGGTCGACCGCGACGCCCGCATGCGTGCGCCCCCGCGCCCCGGCCTTCCCGGCCGAGCCGACGCGCTCGATCTCGGGCAGCTTCGCGAGGCTCCTCGCGAGCGTCGCCGGACGGCTGCTCGCAGCGACGAGGTCGAGGTCCTTGACGCTGTCGGCAAGTCGTCGCGCCGAGCCCGCAAGACGCACCTCGGTGCCCTCGCCGCCGAGCTCTGCGAGCCCGCTCGCCAGCGCCTGCCCGATCTCGATCGCGCGCGGCAGCAAGAGCCGCGGGGCGGGGACCGGCCCGCCCTCGGGCATCTCCTCCAGCGCGGCCAGCACGCTCTCCTCGAACTTCGCGCCGAGCCCGCGCACGGCGCGCAGCCGGTGGCTCTCTGCCGCCAGGCGCAGCGCCTCGGGCGAGTCGATCCCGAGCTCGTCGTGCATCAGGCGCGCCCGCTTTGGCCCCAGGCCCGGGATGTGCGTGATCGCTATTAGACCCGGCGGGAACTTCTCGCGCAGACGATCGGCCGCGGGGATGGTGCCCGTCTGCACGAGCGCGAGGATCTTTTCCTGCAGCGTCTTGCCGATGCCCGGCAGCTCATCTGCGCGTCCTTCGCGTGCCAGCGAGGCGACCGAGACCGAGGCCTCGCGCACGCTCTTGGCCGCGCTGCGATACGCGAGCACGCGGTGCACGATCGCGCCATCGAGCTCGTAGAGGTCACCGAGCTCCTGCAGCGCGTCGGCGATCTTCGCGTTGGAGAGCTCCGGCTCGGGCACGCGCACCAGCGTAACCTTGCCGCCTTGGCCGCCGCCCGCGAAGCCCACGGTCTAGGGTACGCCGACCCATGTCCGGCGAGCCCTGGCTGATTCTGCCCACGTACAACGAGGCAGAGAACGTGCGCGCGATCGTGCAGGCGTCCGGCGCTGTGCTCGCGGACGCCGCGCCCGAGGGCTTTCACGTGCTCGTCGTCGACGACAGCTCACCCGACGGGACGGGCGATCTCGCCGATGAGCTGGCTGCCGAGCACGACTGGGTCAGCGTGCTGCACCGAACGGAGAAGAACGGGATCGGGCCGGCCTATCTCGCCGGCTTTCGGTACGCGCTCGAGCGCGGCGCCGGATACCTCATGGAGATGGACTCCGACTTCTCGCACGACCCGGTCGACCTCGCGAGGCTGCTCGCGGCGGCCCGCACGGATGCCGACCTCGCGTTGGGCTCGCGCTACGTACCGGGCGGCGGCGTGCGCGATTGGGGCCTGCTTCGGCGCCTCGTCAGCGAGGGCGGCTCGACGTATGCGCGGCTCGTCCTGGGGTTGAAGGTCCGCGACCTGACCGGCGGCTTCAAGTGCTTCAGGCGCGATGTGCTCGAGGCGATTCACTTCGACAGCGTGCGCTCGCAGGGCTACGCCTTCCAGGTCGAGCTCACCTACCGCGCCGTGCAGGCCGGCTTTCGCGTGGTGGAGGTGCCGATCGTCTTCCGCGATCGCGAGCGCGGGCAGAGCAAGATGTCCTGGCGCATCGCCGCCGAGGCGATGTGGCTGGTTCCGGGGCTGCGCTTCCGGTAGGCCGCAGCTGGCGGGGCTGACGTCGAGGGCCGACGCGATGCGTTTCAGCTGAGCGCTCGCCGCGCCGATGCAGACGCGATGGATGCCTCGGCGTACGCGTTCGCGCACGGCGTGCGCCACACCCGCGCGACGCTGCGCGCGTGGCGCGTTGCGCCCTGGCCCGTGATCGCGCGCTGGGTCGCCGGCTCTGCGGCCGCGGCGTGCGGCCTGCTGCTCGCGGTCTGGCTCGTTGCCTCGCTCGACGGCGGCTACCAGCAGATCCTCGCGCTGCGGCCGCCGTTCGCCGTGGGCGGCCTCGACGACGTCGCCCGCGTCGTCACGAGCAACCTGCTCGTGCTCGCGCTCCACGCGATGGCGTGCGTCGCGGGCTTCATCGCCGGCAGCTCGCTGCCGCTGCAGGCAGCGCACCACCACGGCCTCTCGCGCTGGGTGCACGAGCACGGAGGGCGGCTCGCGATCGCGTTCGTCGCGTGCGCGACCACGTTCTCGCTGAGCGCCCAGGCCTACGTGATCGGCCACAGCCTCGCCGGCGTGTCGCGCTTCCTCGGCGTCTCACCCGGTCTGCTGTTGTTGGGTGTGCTGCCGCATGCGATCCCCGAGTTGATAGCGCTGTTCCTGCCGCTCGCCGCCTGGATCATCGCGAGCCGGCGCGGGGAGTGGGAGCAGCTGCTCGCCGCTACCGTCGTGACCGTCGCGATCGCTCTTCCCGTGCTCGTCCTGGCGGCGCTGGTCGAGGTCTTCGTCTCGCCGCATCTGTTCACCGCGCTCACTCACATCCACCCCCCGATCGTGCGCCGCACACCGGGCCTGGAACCATGGATCGTGACCGCGCGCTGAACGCCGCGCACCGGCCTCCGCTTAGAAGCGTCCGTCCTCGTCGTCGCGGTGTTCGGCGCGCTCGGCGCGCAGCAGCCAGCGCAACAGCAGCAGACACGGGATCACGACCACGGCGATCGCGATCTGACCACTGAGGGCGACTGGGACCATAGGCAGACGATAGTCACTCGGCGCGGACGCCCAGACCGCCCGGGAGGTGTTTCACGATCTCCGGAAACCCTTCCTTCATTTTGTATAGTAAAGGAAAGCGACCAAGGAGACAGAGATGGCAGGCACGCTCACGCAGATCACAGACAGCAACTTCGACGCAGAGGTCATCGAGGCCGAGGGCCCCGTGCTCGTGGACTTCTGGGCGCCCTGGTGCGGTCCCTGCCGGGTGGTGGCGCCTGTGCTCGAGGAGATCGCCGCCGAGCGTGAGGACCTTCGGATCGTCAAGCTCGACATCGATGAGAACCCGCAGACGGCGGCTCGCTACCAGGTCCTCTCGATCCCGACGATGATCCTCTTCAAAGGCGGCCAGCCGGTCAAGACCGTGATCGGCGCCTACCCGAAGAAGAAGCTCGAGCAGGAGCTCGAGCCGGCGCTCAGCGCGGCCTAGCTGCCCGCCTCAGCGCGATGCTCACGGGCAGGCCGTCGATCTCGGCCCGCTCGATGTGCTGCCAGGACCCGGCGGCCTCCGCCGGGTCCTTGTCCGCCGCGCCGTCGTGTCCCCGCTGCGCAGCGCTCTCCTCTGGCGGGGTGATCGAGAGCTCCACGGCCAGCGTCTCGCTCGCGATGTAGGCCCTGTGCTCACTCGCGGCCTCGAGCAGGTCGCCGTGGCCGGCGAGCTGGAGCTCGATCCGGTCCTCGACCTGCAGCCCGGCGTTCTTGCGCGCGTTCTGCACCGCGTGCACGATCTCGCGCGCTCGACCCTCCCGGCGCAGGTCCTCGTCGATCGAGAGGTCGAGCGCGACCGCATGGGCGCCCTCGCGCTCGACGCTGTAGCCGTCCGGCGCGCGTAGCGTCAGGATCACGTCATCGGCAGACAGCGCGTGCTCGCGTCCGGACACGGAGATGCCGATTTCGCGCCCGTCGCGCAGAGCCCGCGCGACGTGCTCGGGGTCCAGGGCCGCGAGCGCATCGGCGGCCTGCGGCATGTCACGGCCGAACAGCGGTCCCAGGCTGCGGTAGTTGGCCTTGACCTCGTAGCTGCCGAGCTCGTCGGCTGCGGCGACGAAGCGCACGCGACGAACGTTGAGCTCCTCGCGAACCACGTCGGCGAGCCGTTCGATCGCCTCGCGCTCGAGGCCGTCGGCTACCACGACGGCCTCGGCGAGCGGCTGGCGCACCTTGATCCTGGCCTGTCCGCGCGCGCCCAGGCCGAGCCGGACCGTCTCCCGCGCGAGCTCCATCGCGCGCTCCAGCTCGGGGTCGCGCGGGGCCACGTCGGCTGCGCTTGGGAAGTCGCTCAGGTGCACGCTCGCGAGTGAGCCGTCGAGGTTGTCGTAGATCTCGTCGGCGATGAAGGGACAGAAGGGGGCGAGCAGCTTGGCTACCGTCAGCAGGCACGTGCGCAGCGTCCGAAACGCAGCCGTCTCGCCATCCCAGAAGCGCCGGCGCGAGCGCCGCACGTACCAGTTGGAAAGCTCGTCGAGCAGCTCTGCGATCGCGCGGCCCGCGGAGGTAGCGTCGTAGGCGTCGAGGCGCTCGGCCACCAGTTCGGCCGTGCCCGCGGTGCGTGAGAGCGCCCAGCGGTCGAGGTCGCCGGCTGGTGCACCGGCTTGCGGCGCGTCGTGCAGCTCCTGCGCGGAGGCGTTCGCGTAGAGCACGTAGAAGTAGTACGTGGACCACAGCTGCTTGAGGAACAGGCGCACTCCCTCGCCGATCGTCTCGGCCGAGAAGCGGTATCCGTCCCAGGGCTGTTTGGAGGTGAAGAAGTACCAGCGGAAGGCGTCGGCGCCGTAGGCGTCGAGCACCTGCCACGGCTCGACCGTGTTGCCGCGCGACTTCGACATCTTCTGCCCGTCGGCGTCGAGGATCAGGCCGAGGCAGACCACGTTGCGGTACGGGGCGCCACGCGAGAGCAGCGTCGAGATCGCCAGCAGCGAGTAGAACCATCCCCGCGTCTGGTCCTGGGCCTCGCAGATGAAGTCGGCTGGGAAGCTCTCGCGCTCGAGCTCGACGTTCTCGAATGGGAAGTGGTGCTGCGCGAAGGGCATCGCGCCCGAGTCGAACCACACGTCGATCACCTCGGGCACGCGCCGCATCGGCTCGCCGCACGGCTGCTCCTGACCCTCTGCGCCCGGGCACGGGAGCTCGATCTCGTCGACGTAGGGGCGATGATGGTCGGCGAGCGTGCGCCCGGAACGCTGCTCGAGGTCGGCGAAGGAGCCGACCACGAGCGTGTGCCCGTGCTCGCAGCGCCATACGGGCAGCGGCGTGCCCCAGTAACGCTCCCTCGACAGCGCCCAATCGACGTTGTTCTCGAGCCAGTTGCCGAAGCGCCCGCGCTTGACGTGCGGGGGATACCAGCTCACCGTCTCGTTGGCGGCGAGCAGCTCCGAGCGCAGCCGCGAGGTGGCGATGTACCAGGACGGTTTCGCGTAGTAGAGCAGCGGCGTGCCGCAACGCCAGCAGTGCGGGTAGGAGTGCTCGTAGTCGCTGACCCGCAGGAGCAGGCCGCGCGCGTGCAGGTCCTCGATCAGGTCTTTCGTGAGCCGCGGATCCTTAACGAAGCGGCCCTCGTAAGAGGCGCCGTTGCGGTCGCGCGTGCGCGCATCGTAGGTGCCGTCCACGCGCACGGGGTTGTAGAGCGTCTCGGCGCGGGTGGGGTCGAACGCGACCTGCGACGCGGCGGCGGCGACGCGGTAGTCGTCTTCGCCGAAGGCCGGAGCGAGATGCACGATGCCCGTGCCGTCCTCGGTCGTCACGAACTCGTCCGCGAGGATCGGCAGCTCGCCGGGGGCACGGTCCGCAGCGGCGAAGATCGGGCCCAGATAGGAACCGTATCGGCGCACGAGCTCGCTGCCGCTGAACTCCTCCAGCGCTTGCGCGTGCTCGCCGAGCACCGCCGCGACGCGCGCCCTGGTGAGCACGAACGTGTCCGCTCCCAGCGCCACGCGCGCATACATCGCCGAAGGCGAGACCGCGACGGCGACGTTGCCGGGGAGCGTCCAGGGGGTCGTCGTCCAGACGAGCAGGCGCTCCTCGCCGCCGGACACGGGAAGCTTCAGGAACACGCTCGGGTCGACCACATCGCGGTAGCCGAGCGCAACCTCGTGCGAGGACAGGGTGGTCTCACAGCGGGGGCAGTAGGGCACGACCTTGTTTCCCTCGTAGAGCAGTCCCCGCGCGTCGATCTGGGCGATCGCCCACCACACCGACTCGATGTAGCTCTCGTCGAGCGTGCGATAGGCGTGCTCGAGGTCGATCCAAAACCCGATCCGTTCAGTCAGGCGGTCCCACTCCTGCAGGTAGGCGAACACCGACTCTCTGCACTCCTCGTTGAAGCGCTCGATCCCCACCTCCTGCTCGATCTCGGCCTTGGAGGTGATCCCGAGCTTCTGTTCGACGGCGATCTCGACCGGCAGCCCGTGGCAGTCCCAGCCGCCCTTGCGGTCGACGCGGAAGCCGCGCATCGTCTGGAAGCGCGGGTAGACGTCCTTGAACACGCGGGAGAGCACGTGATGAGAGCCCGGGGGACCGTTTGCCGTCGGCGGGCCCTCGTAGAACACCCAGCGCGCCGCGTTCTCGCGGATGCGAAGGGACTCCGCGAAGACGTCGCGCTCGCGCCATCGATCGAGCACCTCGAGCTCCAGCGCGGGCAGATCCTGGCGCGGGTCGACCTCCCGGACGGGGATCAGCGGGTGTTCGCGTGTGACGCTCACGGGGCGGCTCATTCTAGGTGCGCTCGAGCTGTGTGAGTTCTCATCGGGAGCCGGCGTGCGCGGCGCGGCTCGGGGCTATCTTGGATGCTCGTGACCGTTCGCACCATCTCACTCGGATGACCTCGGGCCGCACCCGCTCGTCGACCGCGCGCGCGACGCTGCTGCGGAGCCTAAGGGCCTCGCTGGCGCTGCTCCTCCTGGCGCTCGCGCTGGACGCCTGCGGCGCCACCGCCACTAGCAGTACGCGCAGCGCGAGCACGGCGCGCTACGCGAGCGCGGCCGGCAGCGCCCCGGCGGGCACGTCGGCAGCGCCGTGCGGTGCAGCCGCCGGCGAAGAAGCCGCCAAGGCGGCGGGCGTGGTCGGGCGCCGCATCTATGCCCTGGAGCTCGCGAGCGCCGAGGTGCGCTCCGACCAGCGGCAGGTCGAAGGCTACGAACCGCTGCTGGCCGCGCTCGCGGCGGGCGACCGACCGGCGGTCGAAGCGGCGGTGACGAGCCTCGTCTACTCCCATACCCACGTCGTCCGCCTGCGTGTCAGCGCCGCCGGCGCCGTCGTGGCCGACGTGGGTGGCCCCTACATCCTCGCGCCCGTCGGTGGCAGCCTTCGCTACCACGGCCGCACCGTCGGGCGCTATCTGCTCTCCGTGCAAGACGACTCCGGCTATCAGAAGCTCGAGCAGCGCTACATCGGCGCTCCGCTGATCATGCGCATCGGCTCCAGGCAGATCCCGGTCGAAGGCACGCTGCCCTCCTCCGCGGGCTCGCTTCCGACGGGCGGTCGCGTGACATACCACGGCGCCTCGTATCAGCTCGTCACGCTCCACGCGCACGCGTTCCCCGCAGGCACGCTGTCGATCTCGCTGCTCATCGCCGCTCCGAGCAGCTCCTCGGCGAGCTGCAGTGCGGTCATCGCGGGCGAGCTCGACCGCATCGGAGAACGAGTCTGGCACCGCTTCAGCGCCGTCGGGGCACCGCCGTCGGCGTTCGTGCACGCCCTCGGCGGCCTCACCGGAGCGCTCGCCTACGTGCGCGCCGGCTCCACCGAGATCGCTGGCAGCACTCGCCCGGGACCGCGGCTGCGCGACAGCGGCACGGTGCGCTATCGGGGCAAGACCTACGTCGTAGCGTCGTTTCCGACTGACGTCCGCGGAACGGCGGTGCGCGTCTACCAGCTGCTGCCCGGCTAGATCGCCGCGCGGCGCTGCCCGCGAAGCGCCGGGGCCGGGGCGCTGGAGGCGAAGGCGCTGGAGGCGAAGGCGCTCCTAGGATCCTGGGATGAGGCTGCGGCTCTACCACCATCCAGATGGAGCTCGCGTCGCCTATCGCGAGGTCGGAGCGGGTCCGCCGCTCGCGCTGCTGCACTCGGGCCTGCTCTCATACAAGGAGTTCGAGCCGGCCGTCGATCAGCTCGCCCACCGCTTTCGTGTAGTGCTGCCGGATCTGCCGTTGCACGGCGACTCCGAGAGCCGGCCTCGCCACCCCTATACCCCGCAATGGTTCAGCGAGGTCCTCGGCGGCTTCGCCGCCGAGGTGCTCGGACCCCGCGCAACGCTCGCCGGCCACGGCGCCGGCGCCGAGCTGCTGCTGCTGGCCGTGCGAGACGGGTATGTGCATCCCGGACGGCTGGTGCTCATGTCCAATCGGCTGCACGCGCCGGCGAGGCGCCAGCGCGAGCGCGCCGCTGTGCGCCTGGCTATGCGCGCGGCCGCCGTACCGGGGATGGATGTGGCGCTCTCCTATGCCACGCGCGCGGTGTTCACTCCCGAGCGCGGGATCGCGCTCTCGGCACGCGCCAACCCGGCCGCCGCCGACCTGATGCGACACGCGTTCGCCGACGTGCCCGGCAACGCGAGCCTCGCGCGCTCCTGGGCGAAGTGCGCGCGTACGTGGCAGTGGGGACCGCGCACGGACCTGCTCGAGCTGTTCCCGCGCCTGCAGATGCCCGTGCTGCTGCTGTGGGCTGACGAGGACGCCATGCACCCGCTCGCCCCCGCCGAAGAGGTGCTCGCGCTGCTCCCCGACGGTCAGCTGCGCGTGCTGCCGAACACGGGCTTCCTGATGGCCTACGACGATCCCGTGGGCCTCGCGCGGGAGCTCGCGGCCTTCTGCGGGTAGGGTTCAGCGCCCCGCGCGCGCCCGATGCGCGACGTAGCGAAACCGTGTTACGAGGAGACCACATGGCAGACGATCAGCAGCTCTGGGGCGGCGAGACCGCCAAGGCCGTGGAGAACTTCCCCATCTCCGGCGAGACGGTGCCTGCCGAGGTGATCCACTGGCTGGCGCGGATCAAGGGCGCAGCGGCAGCGGTCAACGGAGAGCTCGGCCTGCTGCCCAAGCGCAGCGCCTCGCGCATCGAGCGCGCGGCGGCAGAGATAGCGGCCGGCCGCTACGACGATCAGTTTCCGATCGACGTCTTCCAGACGGGCTCGGGCACCTCGACGAACACGAACGCGAACGAGGTGATCGCGCGCCTAGCGGGGGAGAACGTGCACCCCAACGACCACGTCAACATGGGCCAGTCCTCGAACGACGTTTTTCCCTCGGCCGTGCACCTCGCTGCGCTCGACGTCGCCCAGAACGAGCTGCTGCCGGCGCTCAAACAGCTCGAGCGCTCCTTCGCGCGCAAGGCGCGCAGCTTCCAGAACGTCGTCAAGGCCGGCCGCACCCACCTGATGGACGCGGTGCCGGTCACTCTCGGCGCCGAGTTCGCCGGCTACGCGGCGCAGGTGACCCTCGGCTCCGAGCGCGTGAGCTCCGCGCTGGCGCACGTCGGCCAGATCCCGCTCGGAGGCACCGCGACGGGCACCGGCCTCAACACGCACGCCCGCTTTGCCGAGAAGGTCCGCGCGCGCCTGCGACGGGACTCGGGCCTGAAGCAGATCGCCGCCCCGCTCGATCCCTTCGAGGCGCAGGCCAGCCGCGACGCGCTCGTAGAGCTCTCGGGCGCGCTCAAGGTGCTCGCCGTGTCGCTGACGAAGATCGCCGGCGACCTCGCGCTGATGGGGTCGGGGCCGCGGACGGGCATCGGCGAGCTGTTCCTCCCCGAGCTGCAGAAGGGCTCCTCGATCATGCCCGGGAAGGTCAACCCGGTGATCCCGGAGGTCGTCCTGCAGGTGTGCGGGCAGGTGATCGGCAACGACGCAGCGATCACGGTCGGCGGGATGCAGGGGCAGTTCGAGCTCAACGTTCGCATCCCGCTGATCGCCCGCAACCTGCTGCAGTCGCTGAAGCTGCTCAGCAGCGCATCGCGCGTGTTCGCCGCCAAGTGCGTCGACGGCATCGCCGTAAACCGCACGGGCACCGACGCGTCGGCCGGCGGGACGCTCGCTGTCGCAACCGCGCTCAACACCGCGATCGGCTACGACAAGGGCACGAGCATCGTGCAGAAGGCGACCGCCTCGGGCCGCCCGCTGCGCGAGGTCGCGATCGAGGAGGGCGTATCCGCCGAGCTGTACGACGCGACGATCGATCTGCGCCGGATCGCGCGTGGCAATCGCGTCTGAGCGCTCAGTCCGCGGCCAACCTCAGTCCGCGGGCAACGCTTCGAACAGCCGCGCGACCACGCTGACGGCGGGCTTGGCCGCGCCCGCGTAGGTAAACAGGCCCTTCTGGTTGATGCCTTCGATCAGCCTCACGGCCGGCAGCTTGGCGTGGATGGAGCCGCCCTCGAACGTGGGCGTCAGCGGATAGTCGCGCAGCACCCAGATGAGCATCCCGCTGAGCCGCGGGTCGGCCTCGTAGACCGATATGTGCGCCGCGAGCAGGCGCGCCTGGTAGGCGTAGCTTCCCGGCGCGCTCTCGGGGTTCAGCGTGTTCGATTCGGCGCCGAACTCGCTGATCAGCAGCACGCGGCCGGCGAACGTGCGCTCCATCCTCGCAAGTCGCGAGCGCATCAACGCGGCCAGCTGGGCGGGCGAGTCGAGCGGAGAGTCATACCAGCCCGAGTAGTCCGTCTCGGCGATCGCGTCGACGCCGGCGAAGAGCGGCCCGGGCTGCGTGGGCGGGTGGTCCCCCCACACGTCCACCGCGACCATCCTGCCGGGGTCGCGCGCGTGCAGCCAGCGCGTCAGGTCCTGCACGTAGCGCACCTCGGCGCTGTCGCGGCCGTTGCCGGCGACCTCGTCGACGAGGTTCCAGGCGATTACCGACGGAT
This sequence comes from Solirubrobacteraceae bacterium, assembly GCA_035314465.1. GTDB lineage: Bacteria > Actinomycetota > Thermoleophilia > Solirubrobacterales > Solirubrobacteraceae > Palsa-744. The sequence continues at coordinate 38,402 of DATFZM010000037.1, forward strand.
GCAGCTGCTCGGCCGCGACCGCCGTGCGCGCCTGCCTCTCCGCTTCGCCGAGCAGCTTGGGCGTGCTCGAGTACCACTGACCCGCGCCTTCGACGGGGCCGATCCCCTGCCAGACGACGATCCCGGCGGCGTCGAGTCGTTCCAGCAGCGCGGGGTCGAGTGGGTGCTGGGCACGCGCAGCGTTCGCGCCGATCGCCTTCAGCTCGGCGACGATCGCGTTGTCGTCGCCCGGCGTCAGTGCATCGCCGTGGCCCTGGGCGTCCTCCTGGATCGTCGCGCCGTGCAGCAGCAGTCGCGTGCCGTTGAGGTAGACGCGCCCACCGTGCCAGCTGATCTCGCGCAGGCCCACGCGCGCGCTGTAGCTGCTCTGCCCGACCGCGAGGTCGAGCTGGTACAGGTTCGGTGCACTCGGCGACCACAGCGCCGGCGATGGCACGGTGACGCTCGCGGTGGCGAGGAGCGACTGGCCGTGCGCGAGCGTCAGCCCGCCGAATTCGAGCGGGATCGCCTGCGCGCCGCGGCTCAATGAGCCCTGCGGCGTGAGCGTCCGCGCGGGCCCGTCGTTGCGCACCTGCACGCTCACCCGCACCTGCACCTGCCCGCCGGCGGTGAGCGTCGTCTGCAGTCCCGGTTCGCTGAGCTCGCTTTCGCCGATCGGTCGCAGTTCGACCACACCGTCGATCCCGCCCCAGTTGAACCACGTGCGATGGAAGCCTTGGCGCGACTGCGCGGCGGGGTCGCGCCAGTCCACGCGCACGACCACGTTGTGCGTGCCCGCGGCGAGGCGCTGGCGCATTTCGAAGGGCACGTAGGAGCCGCGATGTGAGCCGAGCATGTGGCCGTCGACCCAGACCTCGGCGAGGAAGTTCGCCGATTGGAAGCTCAGCGCGTACACGCCCGTCTGCGCGGCCTGGAAGCTCGTGCGATACCACGCCACCGAGCCTTCGTAGTTGCGCGTGCCCGCGGCGCCCGTGTAGTCGCGCGGGTGCAGCACGTTCGGCACGCGCACCTGGGTGCCCTGGAAGCCGCCACGCTGCCAGCCCAGGGACAGCCCGCGGTCGGAGGGGTCTTCGCGCAGCGTCCAGCTCGTGAGCGCGCTGCGTTCGCCCGCGCCGGCGAGGATCGGGGAGGGGCCCGCGGGGGCTTCGGCTGCGGCGCCGTGCGCCAGCAGGGAGCCGCCCGCGAGCGCCAGCAGCACGAGCACGGACTTTCGGATCAAGACGGAAAGCATGGTCGACTCCTATGCCAGAACGCGGGCCGCGGCGGCCTGCGCCCTCCCACGCATGAACAATCGCGCAGCGCGTTCGGAGCGGCGCCGGTCCAAGAGCATGGTCAGAGCGCTGCCGGCACCGCCGTAGCGGCAGCCACGCGCATGTGCTCGAGCAGGCTCAGGGCCCCCGCCTTGGAGAGCGGCTCGTTGAGATTGCCGCACTTCGGCGACTGCACGCAGGACGGACAGCCGCTAGCACAGGGGCATCCTGCGATCAGCCGCGCCGCGTCATCGCACAGCTCCTCAAAGCGCACGAAGGCGCTCCGCGCGATCCCGATCCCCCCCGGATGGCCGTCGTAGATGAAGATCGTCGGCACCCCGGTCTGGGGATGGAAGTTGGTCGACAGGCCGCCGATGTCCCAGCGATCGCACATCGCGATCAGGGGGAGCACCGCGATCTGGGCGTGCTCGGTCGCGTGCAGCGCCCCGAGCAGCGACTCCAGCGGGATCAGGTCCGCGAGCTCGGCGGCGTCCAGCTCGAACCACAGCGCCTGGGTGGGGAAGCTGCTCGGCGGAAGGGCCAGCGCTGCGAGGTCGATCGGCGCGTGATCGGCAAGACGTCGCCGCTGGTAGGCGAGCACGGTCTCGGTGACGCTCACCTCGCCGAGCGAGAGCGTCACGCCCATCGCCTCGCGCCGGTCGAGCAGCTGCACGATCTCGGTATCCGTAGCGCGCTTGGGCTGCGTGTACCAGTCGCCCTCGAACGGGGCCACCAGCGCGCGGCGGCGGTCCAGGTCGAGCTCGCGCACCTCGTAGGAGCGTCCCAGGTGCATGTAGACAGCTCCCTCGTGCACCGTCGCGTGAGCGCGCGCGGCCTCGGTCGACCCCATCAGCTCGCCCGAGGAGACGTCGACGATCGCGAAGCTCTCCGCCGAGGCCGAGCGCAGCGAGACCTCGCCCGCGGGATAAGCGCCGCTGCGGCGAGGCACGTAGACCGCGCCGGCCCCCGCTGGCCGCCTGCGCAGCTCGCCGGCGCTGACGAGCAGCTCGGCGTGCGCCTCCCAGCGAGGGCCGAGGAACTCGTCCTCAGCAGCGCTCAGCGGCCCCTCGTGGGCCGCGCAGAGCAGGTGGGCGCGGTGGATCAGCGGGCTCTCGTGGTCAAGGATCGCGGCCTCGACGGCGCGGTCGAGGAACTCGTCGGGGTGGCGGCAGAAGAACTGGTCGAGTGCGTCCTCGCCGGCTACGTACACGGCCAAGCCGCGTCCCCGCCGTCCCGCGCGGCCCCACATCTGGCGCAGGGAGGCGACGGTGCCGGGAAACGTCACGACGACCGCTGCGTCTAGCTCGCCGATGTCGATCCCGAGCTCGAGCGCATCGGTCGTCATCACCGCGCGCAGCTCCCCGCGCATCAGCCGCCCCTCCAGCTCGCGGCGCTGCTGGGGCGTGTATCCGGCGCGGTAGGGCACGACGAGCTCGGCGAGCCCGGGATCTGAGCTCGCGAGCTGCTCTTTGACCAGGCGGCTGAGCACCTCGACGCCCTTACGCGACTTCATGAAGCAGATCACCCGAGCGCCGTCGCCGACCAGCCGCGCGAGCAGATCGGCTGCCTCGCCCAGCGCCGAGCGCCTGGAGCCGAGCGCCTCGTCGGTGAGCGGCGGGTTCCAGATCGCGATGGTGCGCCGCGGAGCGGGGGAGGCGTCCTCGTCGATGAGGGAGAAGTCCTCGAGCCCCGTCAGGCGCTCGGCCAGCTCGACGGGGTTGGCGATCGTCGCCGATGCGAGCAGGAAACGCGGCTCGGTCCCGTACGCGGCCGCAATCCTGCGGAGCCTGCGCAGCACGTTCGCGACATGGGAGCCGAACACGCCGCGGTAGACGTGCGCCTCGTCGACGACCACAACCGCCAGGTTCGCGAACAGCTCGCCCCATGCGGGATGGTTGGGCAGGATGCCCACGTGCAGCATGTCGGGGTTGGTCAGGACGATGTTCGCGTTCTTGCGGATCTGCGCGCGGGCCTCGCGTGGGGTGTCCCCGTCGTAGATCGCCGGCCGAACGCGCGCGCCGAGCTCGAACGCGCTCAGAGCGCGCGCCTGGTCCTGTGCGAGCGCCTTCGTCGGGTACAGGTAGAGGGCGCGTGCGCGCGCGTCTCGGCAGAGCACGTCGAGCGTGGGGAGGTTGAAGCACAGCGACTTCCCCGACGCGGTCCCGGTGGTGAAGATCGCCGGCCCCTTCCAGGCCGCGTGGAGTGCTTGCAGCTGATGGGCGTAAAGGCGCTCGATACCCACCCGCTCGAGTGCCGCGATGACGTCGCCGTGCAGCTCCTCGGGAAGCTCCCGCAGCCGCGCGCGGCCGGGACCCTCACGGGCCTCGCGTACGAGCCGTCCGTCGCTGCGCCCCGCGTCGAGCAGCGCGCTCCAGGGCTCGATTCTGCGATCCACGGCCAAGGACTTGAGATAGTAGAGCCGATGTCAGCGACCGCCGCCCAGCGCTGGGCGCAAGCACGCTCCTTCCATCATTCTCGCTATCCCGCCCGGCGGGTCGCGGCCGCGCGCGAGCAGACCGTGACGGTGTGCCTGCCCGCCCGGGAGTGCGCGGGCACGATCGCGGCGATCGTTCGCGACCTCTGCGACCTGCGTGAGCTGGGGGCGATCGACGACGTCCTCGTCGTCGACGCGGCCTCGGCCGATGGCACCGCCGCCATCGCCGCGGACGCCGGCGCTCGCGTCGTGCAGGAGGCCGAGCTCGTCCCCGAGCTCGGGGCGGTGCTCGGCAAGGGCGATGCGATGTGGCGCGCGCTGAGCGCGATCGACAGCGAAGTCGTGTGCTTCCTCGACGCCGACGTCGAGGCCTTCGGGGCGCACTATGCGACTGGGCTGCTCGGGCCGCTCGTGTGCGAGCGCGGCGTGTCCTTCGTCAAGGCCTTCTACGAGCGGCCGCTCCGGCACGGCGGCGTCGAGGTGCCCGCCGGGGGCGGCCGCGTCAACCACCTGATGGCGCGCCCGGCGCTCGCGCTCTTCTACCCCGACCTCGCTGCCGTGCGCCAGCCGCTCGCCGGCGAGATCGCCGCCCGGCGCGAGCTGCTCGAGCAGATCCCGTTCACGACGGGCTACGGCGTCGAGGTCGCGATGCTGATCGACGTGTGGCGGCGCGTGGGGCTCGACGCGATCGCCCAGGTCGACCTCGGCGAGCACAGGAATCGCAGCCAGCCGCTCGCGGCGCTCGCGCCGATGGCAGCCACCGTGCTCGCGACGATCGCGCGGCGCGTTGCCCAGGAAGGCCGCCTGCGCGACGTGCCCGACGCCGCGCCGCCCGAGCGGCCCGCGCATGCGAGCGTGGCCATCGCGTGAGCGCAGCGGACGTGCGCTGTCTCTACCTCGACCTCGACGGCACGCTGCTCGGGCGGGGCGCCTCGCTTCTGCACGACGGCGAGGGCAGCGTCACGATCGACGGTGTGCGCGCGATCCAGGCCTGCCTGCGCGCGGGCGTGGAGGTGGTGCTGATGTCGGGCAGACGCAGGGTCCAGGTGGCCGAGGACGCGCGCCTGCTCGGGCAGGACTCCTACATCTTCGAGTCCGGCGCCTGCGTGGTGCTCGAGGGCGAGGAGCACTGGCTGACAGGCGAGCTGCTCCCCGGCGAGCTCACGATCGCCGAGCAGATCGATCGTCGCGGTGCCCCGACGCTGCTGCTCGAGCGCTATCGGGGCCGTTTGGAGTATCACGAGCCATGGCACCTGCAGCGCGAGGTCTCGCATCTCTTCCGCGGCCTCGTCGATGCCGCCGAGGTCGACCTGCTGCTTCGCCAGCACGGCTACGGCGAGCTGCGGCTCGTCGACAATGGCGTCGTCAGCCGGCGTTCGCCGGCGCTCGCGGCTCTGCCGCATGTGCGCGGCTATCACCTGCTGCCGGCTGACGCCTCCAAGGCGGCCGCGGTCGCCTTCCACCGTCGCGCACGAGCCCTCGAGCGCGAGCAGGTGTTCGCGATCGGGGACTCGCGCGAGGATCTCGCGTGCGCGGCCGAGGTGCGCGAGTTCTGGCTCGTGGCCAACGCCGTTCAGCGCGACCCCACGATCCGCGAAGCGATCGCCGGCCGGGGAAACGTGCGCGTGGCGCAGGCCGCATACGGCGCGGGGGTCTACGAGGCCGTGATCACCACGCTGGTCGGCGCCGTCGGGTGATCTTGCTCGGGCGGGGCGGAGCGACGCCCGCGGGGCGATGCAGCTGGACCCACGCCCGCGGGGCGATGCTCGCGGAGCGCGCAGCTCAGCGTTCGCGCGCGCGCTCGCGCCGGCCCTGTGCGGAGAAAGCGCGCCAGAGTCGGCGCCAGAAGCCAGGTCTCGGGCGCCGTCGCCACAGCGCGGGCGGCGGCACAGTGGCGCGCACCAGCGCGACCCACTCGTCGAGCGGCAGCTCGCCGGAGATCAGGCGCGCGAGCGCAGACGTCACCGGTGCCGTGACGTCGGCGCCCGAAAGCGCCTCAGCGAGCAGGGGCACCGAGTCCAGCGCCTCCACGGCCTGGCCGATGCGCTCGGGTATCTCCGCCGCCGGCACACCGGCGGCGAGCAGCTCCCCGGCCCTGCGGTTGCGGCTCTCGCTGGCCAGCGCGGTGGCGAGCAGGTCGCCGGTGCCGGCGAGGCCGATCATCGACTCCGGTCGCGCCCCCAGGCGCTCGGCGTAGCGCCAGACCTCGGCGAAGATGTGGCCCGCCGCGGCCCCGGCGGCGTTCGAGCCCTGCGCCTCCGTAGCCCCCGCGGCGAGCGCGGCGGCGTTCTTGGCGGCGCCCGCCAGCTCGACCCCGATCGGGTCGTCGGACTGCTCGCACACGACGCCCGCCCGGGTGAACACGTTCGCGAGCGCGCGCGCGAGCTCTTCCTCGCTGCTTGCCGCCACGAGCGCCGCGCCGGCGTGCACCATCTCGTGCGCGTGCGCCGGGCCGCCGATGCATGCCACGCGCTCTGCGCCAAAGCGCTCGCGCAGCACGACCGTCGGCGGCAGACCCTGCGGCGGCACGAGTCCCTTCGCTACCGAGACGACCGCCGTGCGCCTTCCGAGCCCCGCCGTGACGAGGTTTGCGATCACCTCGGCGAGTCCGCGCGAAGGCACGGCGAGGAACACGTAATCCGCGCGCGCGAGCCCCGCCGAGGTGGGCTCCACGCGCAGCGAGGCGGGCAGCTCCACGCCCTCGAGGTAGGCACGATTCTCGCGCTCCTCCTCGAGCAGCTTCGCCTGCCCGGCGGTGCGGGTCTGCAGCGTCGTGCGCAGCCCGCCGCGCGTCAGAAGCACGGCCAGCGCGGTGCCGAAGGAGCCCGCCCCGATGACGGTTGCGCGCCGCGAGCCGGGGCTGGGCAGGGAGCGCGCGCGAGGAGCACGAGCGGCCGGGCTCGTGGTGGGCTCGGGCTCGTCCATCTGGTGAGCGAGCCTAGCGGTCGCGCTCTCGGCAGTGCGTCTTCGGAGAGGCCGCTCAGCTTGCTGGGTAGTAACAATGCGAGCATGAACTGCGCCGACGCTCGACGGACAGCGTGATACCCAGTCGCGCCGGATACGCGACCGCGACGCTCGTCTCGATCACGGTCTGGCGCGCGCCCGCCAACTACCACCTTCCGAGCGACGTGCCCGAGAACCTCGACTACGCGGGGCGAACGCCGTCCTGAGCGGCGGAGATGCCCGAGGGCGACACGATCCACCGCGCGGCCGCTCAGATCCGCGCCGCGCTCGCGGGGTCGGTACCGCAGGAGGTCCTGACCCCGCAACCGCGTCACCGCCTCGAGCGCTGGCCGCAGCGGCTGGCCGGACGCGCGCTTCTCGACGTCGAGGCGCGGGGGAAGCACATGATCGTGCGCTTCGAGGGGGCGCTCAGCGTGCACTCGCATCTGCGCATGACCGGTGCATGGGGCGTCGCCCGCCGGGGCGAGCGCTGGCGCCGCGCGCCGAGGCGCGCGTGGCTGGTTATCCGCGCCGGGCAGTGGGAGGTCGTCGAGTTCGACGGGCCGGTGCTCGAGCTGATCAGCGATGTCCGCGCGCGTACGCTCCCGCAGCTCGCTGCGCTCGGCCAGGACGTGATCGGCGAGGACTTCGACGAGCGCCTGTTCCTGCGCCGGCTGCGCGAAGACGACCCCACGAGGCCGATCGGAGACGCGCTGCTCAACCAGCGAACGGTCGCAGGGATCGGCAACCTGTGGAAGGCCGAGACGTGCTTCGCCGTCGCCATCGATCCCTGGCGGGAGCTGGCGGCGATCACCGACGAGGAGGCGCTCGCGCTGATCGGCTTCGCTCGCGAGCGCATGGGTCTCGCTGCGCGCGACGGTCCCTCGACGCGGCCGCGCAGCGTCTATCGGCGCGCGGGCCGTGCCTGCCCACGCTGCGGTCAGACGATCCGCCAGCGCGGGCAATGGGAGAACAATCGCATCACCTTCTGGTGCCCCTCATGCCAGAGCTGAGCGGCCCAGAGCTGAGCGTGCCAGAGCTGAGCGTGCCAGAGCTGAGCGGCCGAGCTGAGCGGCCAGCGCAACCGGCTCACAGCATCCGCGCGAGCCTCTCTCCGGCGGCGACGAGGCTGCGGGCGCCACGTGCCTGCTCGATCGCCTGCAGGTCCAGGATCCGCGCCTCGAAGCTTCCGAGGCCGTTCTCGCCCGTGACCGCGAAGGCGGGCACCCCCGCCTGACGGGCGCGCGTGGCGAGCTCGAACGTCGCGCTCGCGGCGAGCGTGCTCGGCTGCAGCGCGCTCTCGCAGACGATCAGCGCCCGGCAAGCCCGCATGCGGGCGTCGAAGGCGAGCTCCTCCAGCAGCAGGCGCATACCCGCCGGCGTGAAGGAGGCCTGCAGCGGCAGCGGGCAGAGGTCCGGCTCGGGCGCTCCCCCGGAGCGCAGGCCGCGCGCGATCGCCGAGACGCTCGCGGCCGCGCTGATGCGCTCGCGGATCGGGCCGCCGGCGATCAGCCCGATGTGCGGGATGCCCTCGCTCACCGCATTGAGGTCGCGAGCCAGGCGGGCGGCGGCGCGGGTATCAGCGGGCACGATCGGGCATCCTTCCAGCAATGGCGCCGGCAAAGGGCGATCACGTGATGCTCGAGGTCAGCGGGCGAGAAGTGCGCCTGAGCAGCCCCGGGAAGGTGTTCTTCCCCCAGGCAGGCATCACGAAGCTGGATCTCGCTAACTACTACGTCGAGTGCGAGGAGGCGGTCGTCAGGCACCTGCGCGAGCGGCCGACCACGCTCAAGCGCTGGGTCGACGGCGTCGATGGTGATCCCTTTTTCCAGAAGCGGGTGCCCGATGGCGCGCCGGAGTGGCTGCAGACGGCCACCGTCACGTTCCCCAGCGGCCGTCACGCCCGCGAGCTCGTCGCCAACGACGCCGCCCACCTGGTGTGGGGCGTGAACCTCGGCGTGATCGACTGGAACCCGTGGCCCGTTCGCCGCTCCGATCTCGACCACCCGGATGAGCTGCGCGTCGATCTCGACCCCGGCCCCGGCGTCGAGTTCTCCGAGGTGCGGGCAGTTGCGATCTGCGCGGGAGAGGTGCTCGAGGAGCACGGCCTGCGTGGCTTTCCCAAGACCTCGGGGTCGCGGGGCATGCACATCTACGTGCGCATCGAGCCGCTCGAGAGCTTCGAAGAAGTCCGTCGCGCCGCGCTGGCGCTCGCGCGCGAGGTGGAGCGGCGGATGCCCGGCCGGGCGACGAGCCGGTGGTGGAAGGAGGAACGCGAAGGCGTGTTCATCGACTACAACCAGAACGCCCGCGATCGCACGGTCGCATCGGCCTACTCGGTGCGCGCGGTGCCCGACGCGCGCGTCTCCTGCCCCCTGGGCTGGGACGAGGTTCCCGACGTCGACCCCGCCGAGCTGCGCATCCAGACCGTGCCCGAGCGGCTGCGCCGCAAGTGCGACCCCTCGGCGACGATCGACGAGGCGGTCGGCAGCCTCGACGGCCTGCTCGAGCTCGCCAAGCGCGACGAGCGCGAGGGACTCGGCGACGCGCCGTGGCCGCCGCACTTCCGCAAGCACAGCGGCGAGCCTCCGCGTGTGCAGCCCTCCAGGGCGCGCAGGCCGACCCGATGACGCTGCCGCTGGCGCCGCCGCTGAAGCCGCAGCTCGCGCTCTCGCGCAGGGAGCTGCCCACGGGGGAGGACTACTGCTACGAGATCAAGCTCGATGGGTTCCGCTGCGTGGCCTTCGTCGACGGCGAGGAGGTATTCCTGCAGTCGCGCAACGGCCGCCCGCTCGGCCGCTACTTCCCCGAGCTCGCGCTGCCCGCTGGACGCTACGTGCTCGACGGGGAGATCGTCGTACGCGACGCCGCGGGACGCGAGGACTTCGATGCGCTCGGTCAGCGCATCCATCCGGCGGCCTCGCGCGTTGCGCTGCTGGCCGAGCAGACGCCGGCCGTCTACGTCGCCTTCGACCTGCTCGCGGACGGCGAGCAGGCGCTGCTTGGACGTCCCTTCGTCGAGCGGCGCTCGGCGCTGGCCGAGCTGCTTGCGGGTGAGCACTTCCAGGCGGGCCCGGTCGAGGTGATGAGCACCGTCTCGAGCGCCGCCGAGGCCGAGCAGTGGCTCGTGCGCGCCGAGGGCGCGATCGCGAAGGAGCGCTCGGCGCCCTACCGCCCGGGCGAGCGCAAGGGAATGGTCAAGGTCAAGCGCGTGCGCACGATCGACGCGGTGATCGTGGGTTGGCGTCCTGGCAAGGAGCCGAACACCGTCGGAGCGCTGATCCTCGGCCTCTACGACGGCGAGCAGCTGCGCGTCGTGGGGCACTGCTCGGGACTGAGCGCGGCCGAGAAGCGGCGGCTGGTGGGCTTTCTCGCGCCGTATGAGACCGGCGAGCGGGGCTCGGCGGATTCGAGCCGCTGGAGCGCCGGCAAGGAGCTCGAGTGGATCGGCGTGCGCCCCGAGCTGGTTGTTGAGATCGACTTCGACCACGTATCGGCGGACCGCATCCGCCACGGCGCCAAGCTGCGTCGCTGGCGCGAGGACAAGGATCCGAGGGAGTGTCGCTTCGAGCAGCTCTACAGCTGACCGTCGAATAGCATCACTGCGGTGAGCGATGAGGTGCCAGGCACGGCGACCGTCGCCGAGGAGGAGTACCTGCAGAGCCTCTTCTGGCTGCAGGAGGCAGGCCTGCCGATGACGGGCGCGAACATCGCCCGCGCGATGCAGCTCTCGGCGCCGACGGTGCACGAGATGGTCGGCCGCCTCGAGCGCGACGGCTACATAACGCGTGCGCGCGACCGCACGATCTCCTTCACGGACAGCGGCGCCGAGCACGCCGAGGGGATCGTGCGCCGCCACCGTCTGATCGAGCGCTTCCTGACGGACATCCTCGGCGTGCCCTGGGACGACGTCCACGAGGAGGCCGAGCGGCTCGAGCACGCGATGTCGCCAGTGCTCGAAGAGCGCATGCTCGCGGCGATCGGCGATGCCAAGACGTGCCCGCACGGGCATCCGATCGTCGCCGGCGCGCGCCTTGCGGGAGTGCCCCTCGCGGACGTCGAGCTCGGGGCGTCCGTGCGCGTGCTGCGCTTCGAGAACGAGGCGGAGGACCTGCTGCACTATCTAAAGGCCTCCGGCATCGACCCGGGTCTGGAGGGCACGCTGATCGCCAGCGAGCCGAGCCACGTCGTCGTGCGCTCGGCAGACGGCGCGGAGATCGCGCTCACGAGGAGCGTCGCCGAGACGGTCTCGGTGATCGCCGACCCCTCGCCGCCGCCGCGCACCGCGCTGCCCGAGCAGCTCGTCATCGGGCAGCGCTACGGCCGCTAGCCGCTCCCTCCCCGCCTGTCTTCGGCGAGCTTCCACTGACCGTGTTCGCGCACCGCGTAGGAGGTGTGGGCGCTCCCCATGACGAGCACTTCGACCGTCGCGACGTCGCCTCGCACGCTCACGTCTCCGATCCTCACCGAGGACGCGGTGCCAGCAACGGCGATGCCTTTTCGTTCCAGCGCCTGCCAAGCGCTGACGCAGCTCGTCGCACGGGCGCCGTTCTGTTCAGCCTCGCGCTGGACGTCGGCCTGGACCTGCGCCGAGGCTGACGCGCAGGCGCGCGCCCATTGATGGCCGGCGATCGCCTCGACGTAGCCTTCAGCGACCCTGCGCACCGTCTGCTCTTCAGGCGACGCGGCGGCTGGCTTCTGCGTCCCACCGCATCCCGCGAGAGCCAGCGACGCGAGCGCGATCATCCCGAGGCGCTTCACGCGCGCCCGACCGCGACGAGCCGCTCCAGGCACCCGCCGCGTCGTCGCTGCAGGCGCTCGGTCCTCTGCCACTCGACAGCGTTGACGTACAAGATGCGAGGACCGCTAGAGCGAGCGGTAGGCCTCTGCGAGGCGGGCGATACCGACCTCGATCTGCTCGGGCGTGACCCCGGAGTAGGCCAGGCGCAGGGCGTTCCCACCGCCCTCGGTCATGAAGTCGCTGCCCTTCACGAAGGCCACGCCGCGCTCGCCCGCAGCCGTGAAGAGCGCGTCCACGTCGGTGCCCTCGGGAAGCGTTACCCACATGAAGTAGCCACCCTGCGGCTCGACGAAGTCGGCGTCTGGGAGCTCGCGCCGCAGCGCGGCTGCGAGCGTATGCGCGCGCTCGGCGAGCGCGGTTCTGACGGTCTCGATTGAGCGCTCGAGCCGCCCCGAGGCGCAGAACTCATAGACGATCGCCTCGGCGACCATCCCGGGCGAGATGTAGGTGTTGGTCGCTCTGTTCGCGATGCCGGCGATCAGCTCGGGCGGGCCGACGAGATAGCCGACGCGCACGCCCGGGCAGACGGTCTTTGTGAACGAGGAGGCATAGACGACGCGCTCGGAGCTCAGCGAGAGCATCGTCGGCTGCGGCGCTCCGCTGAACCGCAGCTCCGCGTAGGGGTCGTCCTCGAGCAGGTAGAAGCCGTACTCGTTCGCGAGCGCCACGAGCGCGCGGCGCTTCTCGGCCGAAAGCGTGTATCCGGCCGGGTTCTGGAAGTTGGGGATCACGTGCGCGAGCTTCGGGCGCGCGCCCCCCGCCAGCAGCCGCGCGAGGGCGTCCGTGTCGATGCCATCGTGCTCGAGGGCGACCGCGTGAATGATCGCACCGCGCTGTTTGAGGCCCAGCAGCGTGCGGTCGTAGGTCGGCTTCTCGACGACCACCTCGTCGCCGCCACCCACGAGCTGGTCGAACAGGAACGCGTCGGCCTGGAGCGAGCCGTTCGTAACCAGCACGCGCTCGGGCTCCACACCGTGACGGTCGGCGATCCAGGCGCGCAGGCGCGGGTATCCAACCGAGGTGCCGTACGCGGTCGTGCCCTCGGGGTCGGCCTCGAAAGCCCCCACGGCCGAGTCGCGCAGGCCTTCTACGTCGATGATGTCGAGCGACGGGACGCCGCGCGCGAAGGAGATCGTCGACTGGGTCGCTGTGGGCATAGCGGCGTAGCTTAGGCGCCCGAGCAGAGCGTCGTATTCGTGGGCGAGGTCTCGCACCGTGCTCTCCAGCCGCTCGCGGAAGCGAAGCAGCTCGGCGGCGCCGGGAGCGAGCGCGGAGATCGTCTCCGGCCGGCCGGCCGGTGAGGGTGCGGGCGCCGGGTCGGAGGCGTGCACCGCCGTAGGCGCGCCAGCGGGCGCGCTCGCCGGTGACCTCTCGGCTGCGGCTGGCGTGGTCCATGACGGCGCCGCGGGCGGGGGCGTCCACGACGGGGCCGGCGTCGCCACGGGAGCAGGCGGGGGCGGCGCCGACAGCGTCGTCGCCGCGGGCGGTGGCGCAGCCGGTGCGGCGGCGGGTGCGTACTCGTCGACGATCCGTCCCCACGAGGCCTCGCCCGCCGGGGCGGGCGCGGCGGCGACGGGCGGCTCCGCGGGGTGGCCGAGCGCGCTCAGCGTGCGTTCGAGCGCGTCGAGCTTTCGCTCGAGCTCGGCCAGCGTGGCTGCGACCTGCGGGTCCACGGGCCAAGCGTAGCGGCCGGCGATTGCGCGGGGACGGCGCGGGCGAGCCGTGCAGCGCAGCGGGTGCCGTCGTTCAGGCGGCCGGAGCGGAGGCCCCGCCGAGCACCTCGACGGCGATCTCGGCGGCTTCTGTGGGTGTGCGCCCGACGCGCACGCCGCGCGCTTCGAGCGCCTCGGCCTTCGCCGCGGCCGTGCCGGCAGAGCCGGAGACGATCGCGCCCGCGTGGCCCATCTGCTTGCCCGCGGGAGCGGTGAAGCCGGCGATGTAGGCGATCACCGGCTTGCTCATGTGCTCGGCGATGTAGTCGGCGGCCTCCTCCTCGGCCGAGCCGCCGATCTCGCCCGCGAGCACGACGAGCTCGGTCTGTCCGTCGGCCTCGAACAGCTCGAGCACGTCGACGAACGACGAGCCGGGCACGGGGTCGCCGCCGATGCCCACGATCGTGCTGCAGCCGAAACCGGCCTGGGCGATCTCGTTGCCGATCTGGTAGGTGAGCGTGCCCGAGCGCGAGACGACGCCGACGTTGCCCTGCTTGAAGAACGACGCCGGGATGATGCCGACGTTGGCCTTACCGGGGGAGAGGATCCCCGGGCAGTTCGGGCCGATCAGGCGCGTCGCGGGGTAGTCGCGCAGGAGCGTGTTGTAGACCCGCAGCTCGTCGTGGGCGGGGATGCCCTCCGTGATCGCGACGACGAGCGCCACCCCGGCGGCGGCCGCCTCGAGGATCGAGTCGGCGGCGAAGCGCGGCGGCACGAAGATCATCGCCGTGTTCGGCTGCGCCTCGGCCACCGCCCGCTCCCAGCTGTCAAATACGGGGATTCCGTCCACGTCCTGGCCGCCCTTGCCCGGCGTGACGCCGCCGACGACGTTGGTGCCGTAGGCGCGGTTGTTGAGCGTGTGGAAGGTGCCCTCGCGGCCGGTGATGCCGGCAACCGCCAGCCGCGTTCGCTCGTCGACGAGGACAGACATCAGCCGGGCACCGCCGCGCCGGCGGCAAGCGCGACGACCTTTTCGGCGGCCTCGTTCATCGTCGCCGCCGGGTGCACGTTCGGAAGCGCAGCCTCCTGCAGCAGGCGGCGCCCCTCGGCGTCGTTGGTGCCGTCCAGACGCACGACGAAGGGGATTTCCTTCTCCCTCGGGCCGAGCTCCTCGAAGGCCGCGATCAGGCCGGTGGCAACCTCGTCGCCGCGCGTGATGCCGCCGAAGATGTTGAACAGCACCGCCTTCACGGCGTCGTTTGCGAGGATCAGCTGAACGGCCTGCTTGATCTTCTGCGCATCCGAGCCCCCGCCGGCGTCGAGGAAGTTGGCGGGCGAGCCGCCCGCCTGCGCGACGACGTCGAGCGTCGACATGACGAGCCCGGCGCCGTTGCCGAGGATGCCGATGTCGCCGTCGAGCTTGACGTACTGCACGCCCTCTTCCTTCGCGCGACGCTCGATCGGATCTTCGTTCTCGGCGTCGGAGAGGGACTGGTTCTCGGGGTGACGGTAGAGGGCGTTTCCGTCCAGCGAGACCTTCGCGTCGAGTGCCCTGACCTCGCGCTCGGGGGTCACGATCAGGGGGTTGATCTCCGCCAGCGTTGCGTCCTCCTGGAGCCACACCTCATACAGGCCCACGAGCGCGTCGGCGACGCCCTCCACGACGTCCGCGTCGGCGCCCCCGGCGCGCGCGATCTCGACGGCCTCGTCGTGGGTGATGCCGGCCAGCGGGTCGACATGGCGGCGGATGAGCTTCTCCGGCGTCTTCTCGGCCACCTCTTCGATGTCCACGCCGCCCTCGACGCTGAACATCACGAGCGGCTTCTTCGCGGAGCGGTCCAGCAGGACCGACGCGTAGTACTCGGAGGCGATGTCCGAGGCGTGCTCGATCCAGAGCGTCCTCACGATGTGGCCGCGAATGTCCATGCCGAGGATATTCACGGCATGCTCACGCAGCTGGGCCTCGTCGGCGGCCAGCTTCACGCCGCCGGCCTTGCCGCGCCCGCCGATCAGCACCTGCGCCTTGACCACAACCGGGTAGCCGACCTCGGCGGCCGCGGCGACGGCGTCCTCGACACTCGTGACCGCCCTGCCGGAGGACACCCTCAATCCGTGACGGGCGAACAGCTGCTTGCCCTGGTACTCCAACAGGTCCATTTGCGGCGCGGGACTCTAACGCAACCGCGCCTCGTGCGCGCCCGCGCCGGCTCCGGCCACGCACCGGCCATGCGCCCGGCAGGGCCTCTGCGGCTCGGCAGGGCATAATGCCCGTCGCATGGCTCTCCCGAAAAACATCACGTTCGTCACGTTCGACGTGTACGGCACGCTGATCGACTGGGAGACCGGCATCTACGAGGCGTTCGCCGCCGAGGCGGGGCGCGACGGCGTGGAGATAGACCGGGCCGTGCTGATCTCGCTCTTCCACGAAATCTCGCGTGAAATCGAGAGCGGTTCCTACGAGCTCTACGCGGAGGTGCTCCGGCGCACCGCGATCGAGATCGCCAAACGGCTGGAGTGGCAGCTGGAGCCGTCGCGGTCCGGGTTCCTACCCGACTCGGTGCAGCGCTGGAAGCCGTTCAAGGAGACCAACCCGCAGCTGCAGAAGCTCGCCAAGAAATACAAGCTCGGGCTGCTGTCGAACATCGACGACAAGCTGCTCGGCCAGACGCGCCGCCACATACCGATCGACTTCGACCTCGTCGTCACGGCCCAGCAGGTCCGCTCCTACAAGCCCGAACTGCCGCACTTCACCGAGTGCGCGCGGCGCATCGGCGGCAAGCGCGGGTGGGTCCACGTCGCCTCGAGCCACTACCACGACGTCGTCCCGTGCGTCAAACAGCGCGTGCCGGTGATCTGGGTGAACAGGTCCAAAGAGACGCTCGACTCCTCGCAGAAGAAGCCCACCGCCGAGGTCGCGAACCTCAAAGAGGCCGCCAAGCTGCTCGGCGTCAGCTGAGTCTCGTGCGGGCGCTGGCCCTGCACGAGGACGTGCTGCTCGTCAGCAGCGCCGTGCTGCACGTCAACTGCGTAATCGTGCGCGGGGGCGTCCTCGACGCCGAGGAGGGCGAGGCGTTCGTGATCGACTCGCCGGTCCTGCCCGACGAGCTCGACGCCCTACCCGCTTTGATCGCACAGGCGCGGTTCCCGGAGCCCAGCGGGCTGCTGGCCACCCACGGCGACTGGGACCACCTGCTCGGGCGCATCGCCTTCCCCGGCGCCGCCCTCGGCTGCGCCGAGTCGACCGCCGAGCGCTTGCATGCCGAGCCTGGGGACGCCCAGAGGGCGCTGCGGAGGTTCGACGAAGAACTGCTGATCGAACGTGCGCGGCCGCTGGCGCTCGGCTCGCTCCAGGCGCTGCCTGTCCCCGGCCGCTGCGACCTGGGCGACCGCGAGCTGAAGCTGCACCCGACCGGCGGTCATACCTCGGACGGCATGGCCGTGCACATCGGATGGGCGGGCGTGCTCGTCGCTGGCGATTACCTCTCGGGCGTCGAGCTGCCGACGTTGCACGACGGCGAAGTGGACGCCTATCTCGCGACGCTCGAGCGGCTGCGCCCGCTCGTTGTGCAGTGCGAGCACGTCGTGAGCGGCCACGGGCCTGTGCTCGAGCGTGGACGTGCCCTGGCCGTGCTCGACGAGGACGTCGCCTACCTGCACGCTCTGCGCGTCAGCGGAGCCGACGCCGAGCTGCCGGCGGGCAGGCGCGGCGCGGTGCAGCGCGAGCTTCACGCCAAGAACGTCGCCGTGATCTAGGTGGACGCGTTCAGCCGGCAGGCTCGGCGCTCTTGATCGTCGCGATCGGCGCGCCGGCCTGGATCGGCTCGCCCTCGACGATCGGCAGCTCGACGATCGTGCCGGCCTTGTGCGCGGTGATCTCGTTCTCCATCTTCATCGCCTCGATGATGCAGAGCAGCTGGCCCTCCTGCACCTCGTCGCCCTTCTTGACCAGCACCTTCCACATGTTGCCCTGCAGCGGCGAGGGCAGCATGTCGGCGCCGCCCGCGCCTGCGCCCGTAGCGCTGCGCTGTGCGCGCCGCGGTGCCTTGCGGGGCGCGGCGGCGGCGCTGCCGTTGCTGGCGGCAGTCGCGGCGCCCGCGAATGGAGGGCCCACGACGCGCACGTCAAAGCGCCGACCCGAGACCTCGACGGCGTAGGTCTGCTCGACCTTCTGCTCCTCCTCGGCCTCGGCCGGCGCCTGCGGCGGCGCAAACGCGAGCGTCTTCAGCCACGCCTTGTCTTCGAGCAGGTCCCTGCAGGTCTCGCCGCGAGCCCACTGCTCGGTCGCGAGCAGCGCCTGGTGGAAGGGGATCAGCGTCTTCAGGCCCTCGATCTCGTATTCGCCGAGCGCTCGCAGCATGCGTCTCGTCGCCTGCTCGCGATCGGCGTCCCAGACGATCAGCTTGGAGACCATCGGGTCGTACATGGGCGAGACTTCGCCCCCTTCGGCAACGCCCGAGTCGACCCGCACGCCGGGGCCGTTGGGCTGGCGGTAGCGGCCGATCCTGCCGGGCGCGGGCGCGAAGTTCTTCGAGGCGTCCTCGGCGTTGATGCGGCACTCGATCGCGTGGCCGCGCAGCACGATGTCCTCCTGGCGGTATGAGAGCTTCTCGCCCGCCGCCGCACGGATGCCCTCCTTGACGATGTCCACGCCGGTCGTCATCTCGGTGACGCAGTGCTCGACCTGCACGCGCGTGTTCATCTCCAGGAAGAAATACTCGGGCGCGGCGCCGCCCTCGCCGCCGGAGAACAGGCCCTCGATCGTGCCCGCGCCGACGTAGTCCACCGCCCGCGCGGCCTCCACGCCGATCGCGCCGATGCGCTCGCGCATCTCCGCGTCGACCACCCACGGCGGCGCGGGAGACTCCTCGATCACCTTCTGATGGCGACGCTGGATCGAGCAGTCGCGCTCGCCGAGGTGGATCACGTTGCCGTGCCGGTCGGCGAGGATCTGCACCTCGACGTGGCGGGGATCGGGCAGGTAGCGCTCCAGGTAGACGGTGGGGTCCGAGAAGAACTTCTCGCCTTCGCGGCTGGAGCCCTCGAACGCGCCCTCGAGCTCCTCCGCGGCGAGCGCGACGCGGAAGCCCTTGCCGCCGCCCCCGCCGGCGGCCTTCACCGCCACGGGGAAGCCGATCTCGGCTTCGGTGATGCGCAGGGCATCCGCGACGGTGGCCACGGGCTCGGTGGTGCCGGGGACGATCGGCACGCCAGCAGCAGCCATCAGCTCGCGGGCCCGCGTCTTTGAGCCCATCGCCTCGATCGCGCTCGCGGGCGGCCCGATGAACACGATGCCAGCCGCCTCGCACGCCGCCGCGAAGGGTGCGTTCTCGGCCAGGAAGCCGTACCCGGGGTGGATCGCCTCGGCGCCCGAGCGCTCGGCCACCTCCAGGATCTTCGCGACGTTCAGGTAGTTCTCTGAGGCCGCACCGTGGCCGAGGTTGTAGGCCTCGCCCGCACGGAACACGTGGGGGGAGTCGGCGTCGTGCTCGGAGTAGACGGCCACGCTGGCGATGTCCATCTCGTCGAGCGCGCGCTCGACGCGGACCGCGATCTCGCCCCGGTTGGCTATCAGGACCTTGCTGAACATCGCCGCGGAAGCTTAGCGTCACGGGGGTGCCCGCCAGCGGGCCGCGGGCCTGACCGCGCTCGCTACTTGATCTTGAAGGAGGCGCTCGCGGTGGCGCTCTTGCCGGCGGCGTTCGCTGCCACGGCCTGTAGCCGGTATGAGCTCTTGGCGAGCTTCTTGCCCTTGATCCGTCCGCTGAAGTGCAGGCTGTTGGCGCCGGCGCTGTCGGCGTGGCTGAAGCTGCCGATCGGCTTCAGGATGGTGCAGCGCTTGCCGTGCTTGTTGGCCTTGCCGGGCTTCTTGCACGAGCGGCCCTGCTTGCGCCCGGCTTCTTCGCGGTAGACGGTGAACGTCGTGGTGGCGGCCTGGCTGTCGCGGTAGGTGATTTTCGCGCCGTACTTCTTCTTCGGTTTCTTCGCGCGCGAGATCGTCGCCCCTGAGGGCGCCGCGGAGAACGAGCTCGGGCTGATCGTCAGCGCGCTCAGCACGGCCGCAACCGCTTTCGGCGAGCTCGCGACAACGGCGCCTTTCGGCGCGGGAGGCGCCGGGCACGCTGCGGCGTGGCCCTGCAGCTCCAGCGCGCCCTTGTCCTGGATCGCGATGCAGTCGCCGTTGCCGTCCACCACGCGCGGGTTGCCCGCCGCGTCGGTCGTGGACGGCGTGATCCCGAAGGGGAGCGAGATCGCGCTTGCCGGCACGCTGTCCACCGCGCTCGAGGACGGGCTCAGCTGATAGCCGGACAGCGGTTCGGGGAACAGCGAGGAGAGCGGGCTGGCTTCGGTGTTTCCGGCCGAGCCGCTCGCGCACGCGATCGAGCCGGTGCCGCCGCTGGCCGCCTGTGCCTGGCTGGTAACGGCGGAGTAGGAGCAGCCGATCGTGGCGTGGTCGCCCGCTTCGACTTGTGCCACCTGCGGCTCGAGCACGATCGAGCCCTGGATCGTCACATTCACCGTGACACCCGGTTCGGTGGTGGCCTTGGCCAGGACGCCGCTGACGCCCGGCGCGTCTCCGGCGAGACCGGGGGCCCCGGCGTCGATCGTGGATGCGGACACGGTCAGGGTGCGCGACCCCGGCTTCTTGTTCTCGAACACGACGCCGCTGGCTCCGCCCAGCACCTCTGAGGAGTCGAGCGTCACGTTGCCGCCTTCGGCGAACAGCGAGCCTTCGGCCAGCGGGGCGCCCTGTACGACGGTGCGAGCCACGAGCAGCCCGCTCCCTTCTTCGGAGCTGGCGAACAGCAGCGCGGGGACGGTGCCTGTGGCGGCGCCCGTGACCTGGCTGTCTTCGATCGTGGCGTTGCCGCCGATCTGGATGAACCCTGCTCCGTGCCATTTCCCGCCGGTCTGCAGATGCGAGAACGTCGAGTTGCCTCCCAGAAGCACCGAGGCGACGGCGAACGATTCGTTGGAGGGGTTCTGCATTTCCACGTTCAGTCCGTGGACGGCTGCGGGCGAGCCTTCGAGCGACACGCCCATCGCCTTGGAGCCGTTCTGTTTGACGATGTCGTTCGTGAGCGAGACCGCCGTGTCTTTGACGGCCTCGATCCCGCGCGCTTTGGTGGCCGCCAGACCTTCGATGCTCACCAGCGTGTTTTCCATCGTCAGCGTCGAATTTTCGCTGGCGAGGCCGCCCGATTCGTCCGGAGCGGCGGCGCCGTTGAGGATCTTCACACGCTCAGCGCGAGCGCGGCTTCGCTTGCGAACACGGAGAAGCCGCCGACGGTGCCTTCCATTTCCACGCTGCCGCCGTTCATGGCCACCGAGCCGTGTTCACGCGCTTCGATGCCGGCAAGTCCGCCGGGCTCTTCGTTCGAGACCGCCACGTTGTCGAGCGTGAGCGCGGTCTGCTTGTCGACGAGCGTGGCCAGGAGCAGGGCCGCTTCGGTTGTACTCAGGCTCAGGTTCGACAGCGTGAGCGAGCCGGCGAAGGTGCTCGCGACCGCAGGTGCAGCATTGCCGCGGATCACAACACCCGGTTCATCGGCGTTGATCGTCAGGCCGGAGGCTTTCGGGCTGAGGAGTTTGAGCGATTCGTGGTAGAGCCCTTCTTCGCCTTCGTTGGACTGGACCTCGATCGTGTTGGGGGCCGGGGATTTTTCGGCGAGAGCGATCGCTTCCTTGATCGTTTTACAGGCGAGCGTCCCTTCGCCCAAGCAGGTCGAGCTCGAGCCTCGCTGGTTGACGTAGAAGGTCTGCGCCGAGGCGGCGCCCGCGACGGTCACCGCGGCGACCGCCGTGATCGCGCAGCAGCACATCAACAGCCGAAACCGTGTCAAGGCAACCCCCGTCTTTTCGCACGCGCACCGGCGATGAGGTTCCGGCGACCCTATGGTCTGACGAGGCTACCGATGCCTCCGGCGGGCATTACGCCGTTCGTCCAGCCCACCGGCGGAGGCCTTCGCGGACAGCCTCGGCAGCCTGCGGGCGGATCAGGCGGCCGCGGCGATCATCCCCGCCCCGACGGTGCCGTTGCTGGCCTCGTCGATGAGGATGAAGCTGCCCGTGCGGCGGTTGCTCGTATAGGGGTCGAACACGAGCGGCGCGCTCGTTCGCAGGTGCACGCGGCCGATGTCGTTGAGCGCGAGCTCCGCGGGCGGGGCGTCCCGTTCGAGCGTGTGGACGTCGACCACGTCCTCGATCTCGTCGACGATCGCGGTCGCGCTGCGCGAGGTGTGCTTGACCACGTAGCGCGAGCCCGGGCGCAGCGGCTCGTCGGTCATCCAGCACACATCGGCCTGAAGCTCGCGCGCAACGACGGGCGCCTCCTCGGGGTGGCAGATCAGCTCGCCGCGCGAGATATCGAGCTCGTCCTCCAGGCGCAGCGTGAAGGACATCGGCGCCGTCGCCTCCTCGAGCTCGCCGTCGTAGGTGTCGATCGACGCGATGCGCGTGCGGCCGCCTCCCGGGAGCACCGTGACCTCCTCGCCACGCCGCAGCGCGCCGCTGGCGAGCTGGCCGGAGTAGCCGCGGTAGTCCTGATCGAGATCCGCGCCCGCGCCGCCGGCCGGCCGGATCACCCACTGCACGGGGAAGCGCGCGGGCTTCGCCTCGGGATGGTCGTATGCGACGTCGACCTGCTCGAGCAGGTCGAGCAGCACAGGGTGGGTGGGGTCCTCATACCACCAGTCCATCCTGCGCGAGCGCTCGACCACGTTGTCGCCGTTGAGCGCCGAGATCGGGATGTAGGACACGTCGAGGCCCCGGCCGCCGTGCTGGGCGCCGTCGCTGAGCTTCTCGGCAAAGCCCGCGAACTCGTGCACGAGCTCGCCGAAGCGCTCGCGCGAGTAGTCCACGAGATCCATCTTGTTCACGGCCACGACCATATGCGGGATGCCGAGCAGCGCGCTGATGAACGCGTGGCGCTTGGACTGCTCGAGCACGCCGCGGCGGGCGTCGAGCAGCACCACGGACACGTCGGCCGTCGAGGCGCCCGTGACCATGTTGCGCGTGTACTGCTGGTGGCCGGGGCAGTCGGCGATGATGAAGCGTCGCCGCGCTGTCGCGAAGTAGCGGTAGGCCACGTCGATCGTGATCCCCTGCTCGCGCTCGGCGCGCAGGCCGTCGGTGAGCAGGGCGAGGTCGAGCGCGCCCGCGCCGCCGCGCCGTTCGCTGGCCTGGGCGACGTGCGCGAGCTGGTCCTCGAAGACCTGCTTGGCGTCGTACAGGAGCCTTCCGATCAGCGTGCTCTTGCCGTCGTCGACCGATCCGGCCGTCGTGAAGCGCAGCAGATCGAGGGTCATCGCGAGCCTAGACGGACGCCGCGCACGCCCCCCGGCGCGCGGAGCGCGCCCCTAAAGATCGTTCTCCGGCGCACTAGAAGTAGCCGGCCTTCTTGCGATCCTCCATCGCGGCCTCCGAGACCCTGTCGTCCGCGCGGGTCTCGCCGCGCTCGGTCAGCCGCGTGGCCGCGATCTCCAGCACGACCTCCTCGAGCGTCGCCGCGCTCGAGACCACCCCGCCGGTGCAGCTCATGTCGCCGACCGTCCGGTAGCGCACCGTCTCGATAGCGATCTCCTCGCCGTCGAGCAGCTCGGTATCGGCGCGCCACGCGTAGAGCATCCCGTCGCGGCGGAACACCTCGCGCTCGTGCGCGAAGTAGATCGAGGGGACCTCGAGCTGCTCCTGGTCGATGTACTCCCACACGTCCAGCTCGGTCCAGTTCGAGAGCGGGAACACGCGCACGTGCTCTCCCCGGTGGATACGCCCGTTGTAGAGGTTCCACAGCTCCGGGCGCTGGTTCTTGGGGTCCCACTGGCCGAAGTCGTCGCGGAAGGAGAACACCCGCTCCTTGGCCCGCGCGCGCTCCTCGTCCCGGCGCGCGCCGCCGAAGGCCGCGTCGAAGTCGTGCTCCGCGATCGCGTCGAGCAGCGTCACGGTCTGCAGCCGGTTGCGCGATGCGCGCGGCCCCGTCTCCTCGACCACACGGCCGCTGTCGATCGACTCCTGCACGCTCGCCACGATCAGCCGCTCGCCGAGCTCCGCCACGCGCCGGTCGCGAAACTCGATCACCTCGGGGAAGTTGTGCCCCGTGTCGACGTGCATCAGCGGGAACGGGAACGGCGCCGGGCGAAACGCCTTCTCGGCCAGGCGCAGCAGCACGATCGAGTCCTTGCCGCCGCTGAACAGCAGCACCGGCCGCTCGAATTCGGCGGCGACCTCGCGCATCACGTGGATCGCCTCGGACTCCAGCGCCCGCAGATGGCTCAGCTGGGGGCGCGCAGCAACGCTCATGTCAGGTGGGATCGACGGTCTCTACGTGGATGCCGCACTCGGTCTTGTCCGTGCCCGCCCAGCGGCCCTCGCGACCCGCGCCCGGCTGCGTGCACGGCGCGCAGCCGATCGACTCGTAGCCGCGGTCGTGCAGCGGGTTGTAGGGGAGGTCGCGCTCGTGGATCCTGCGCCACAGGTCCTTGTCGCTCCAGTGCGCGAGCGGGTTGTACTTCCACAGGCCGCGCTGGCTGTCGCGTTCGATCAGCTCGGTGCTCGCACGCGTCGGCCCCTGCTCGCGACGTATGCCGGTGATCCAGCCCTCCGCGCCGTCCAGCGCCCGCCCGAGCGCCGCTACCTTCGCCGCCGAGCAGCAGTGCTCGGGGCCGCTCCACGGCTCGCCGGGGCTGCGCGCGTCGAGCACCTCGATGCTCACGCCGAAGCGCTCCTCGAACGCACGCCACGTCTGCATCGTCTCCTCGAACAGCACGCCCGTGTCGATCGTCGCGATCCGCACCGCGCGGCCGGTGCCCTGGTCCAGGCGCAGCAGCTCGTCGAGCAGCACCGACTCCTCCTTCTGGAAGGAGCACAGCAGGACCGCGCGCCCGCCGTGGCGGGCAGCCTCGCGCAGCGTGTGGGTAAGGCTCAACGCCGGGTCGTACTCCACGCTCACCTCCGCTGTGTTGCCGTCTAGTGGCTGCATCTCGGTCTGTCCTCGCCCTCGGTAGCCCGTCGGATCTAAACGGCGCACTCGCCCTCGCCGCGGATGACTTCAAACGGTACGTTGCGGTTCCAGTCGATGAATTCGTTCATCGTCTCCAGGCCGAAATCGACCGGCAACGACAGGTCCTTTACCAGCGCCTCCAGCTGTGCGGTGCCCACGCGCTGGGTGAACGGGCCCCAGGCCTCGCCCTCAGCGCGCTCTGACTCGTAGTGGCGGATCCAGCGGTCGATCGCCTCGGGCACGCGCTTGGCCGGCAGGCGCAGCTTCAGACGCTGCCCGAACGCCACCTCGCCGCCTTCGTAGACGCCGCCCACGTGCGGGATGTAGGCGGGGATCGTGTGCTCGCCCACTTTGATCGACGCGCCATAGAAGCCGATATCCGCCACGTGGTGCTGGGCGCAGCCGTTCGGGCAGCCGCTCATCTTGATGTGGATCTGGCGGGTCAGCGGGTCGCTGATCTGCATCTCCTGAACCCGCTCCTGCACCGCTTGGTTGAGCCCCATCGAGCTCGTGATCCCGAGCTTGCAGGAGTCCGTCCCGGGGCATGACACCACGTCGGTGATCTCACGCGAGCCGGCTTCGCCAAGGCCGAGCTCCGACAGCGCCCGCCACACGTCGTAGACGGCCTCCTCGCGGACCCAGCGCAGCACGATGTTCTGCTGCACGGTCGTGCGCGCGTAGCCGCCCGAGTAGTTGCGCATGATCTCGGCCAGGCCACGGAGCTGCTCGGGGGTCAGGTCGCCGCGGGTGACTTTCGCCTCGATCGTCACGAAGCCCTTCTGCTTCTGCTCGGCCACGTTCGCCGCATAGAAGCGCTCGTAGTCGCGCAGGTCGCCGTTCGGGCTGCCGTTGGGGCTCGAGTGGTCCTCGCGCGGCGCCGGCGCCGACTCGCGCTCGTCGTCGAGGAACAGGCGCCCCTGCACCGAGAAGTCGCGTTCGCCCACCCACTCGCCCTGCAGCTCCTGCTCGACCTGGTTGCGAAGCTCGTCGATGCCGTACTTGTCCACGAACACCTTGATGCGGGCGCGCGCGCGGTTGGAGCGCAGCCACTCCTGGCGGTCGAAGATCCGCATCACGGCCTCGGTCACCTTCAGGTACTCGCCGTTGTCGAGCTCGAGGAAGTCATAGAGCACCTGCGCCTTGCGCGGCATGATCGACGTGCCGCCGCCGACGAGCATCTCCACGCCGCGCACCACATCGGGGCGGGCGGGGTCGTTGCTCTCGCGTTCGCGCGCGCGAAAGGCGACGTCGTGGATGCCGCTGATCGCGCGGTCGCGCGGGCTTCCGTCGAAGGACGTCTTGACCTTGCGCGGCATCGCCTGCGTGGTCTGGTGGCGAACGAAGTAGCGCACGTAGGCGCCCACATAGGGGGTGAGGTCGAACAGCTCGTCCTTGGCCACGCCCGCCCACGGGTCGCCGGTGACGTTGCGCATCGTGTTGCCGCAGCCCTCGCGGCTGGACAGGCCTGCGTCGCCCAGCTCGCGGATCAGCTTCTCGGCGTCGAGCAGCGGCACGTGATGCATCTGGATGTTCTGGCGCGTCGTGATATGGCCCTTGCGCAGCGGCACGTAGCGCTCGATCACGCTCGCGAACGCCTCCATCTGCTCGGGCGTAACACCGCCGAATGGGAGCTTCACGCGGATCATCTGCACGTCCGCCTGGCGCTGGCCGTATACGCCCTGCTTGAGGCGGAACTTGATGAACTCGTCTTCCTGGATGTCCCCGGCGAGGAATTTCGTGGCCTCGGTCTTGAAGTCGTCGTACTCGCGCTGCAGGATCGGGATCACGTGGCCGGGCACGTTCTGGAGGACCTCGGGGTCCTCTAGCGTGCCGCGATGTGCCGGGATGGAAGCTTGCTCCATGTACGAGTCCTCCTGATCCGGACACCCGGTCCGGGCTTCGACTATACGCTCACTACGCCGACGGGAGAGCTATTGACCTAAAGCCTAGCGGCTTTCAGGTGTTTATCCAGGGGTGGCCGTCGAGCGGGTCGGGCTCGCGCTCGACGGCCTCGAGGATCGCAGCCCTGCGCCAGCCATCGAGGCTCCGCGCGCCCGTCGCGGGCGCCGGCGCGGTCTCGCGCATGAAGCGCTCCAGCGCCGCCACCACGGCGGCCGCTTCCTCCGGCGAGGCCGACGGCGCGAGCAGCTCGAGCCTGCCGCGACGCGCGAGCGCGCGCCCTCGCCCGGCGCGCGCGCTCACAGCGGGATGTTGCCGTGCTTGCGCTTCGGACCCGGTTCGCGCTTGCCCTGGAGCGTATGCAGCGCCACGATCAGCTTCGGGCGCGTCTCATGGGGCACGATCACGTCGTCGATGTAGCCCCGTTCGGCCGCCGTATAGGGGTTTGCGAAGCGCGCCTTGTAGTCCTCCATCAGCTTGCTGCGGCGCTCGTGCGGCGTGGGGCTCGCGGCGATGTCCCTGCGGTAGATGATGTTCACCGCGCCCTCGGGGCCCATCACCGCGACCTCCGACGTGGGCCAGGCGAAGTTGAAGTCGGCGAGCATGTGCTTGGAGGCCATGACGTCATAGGCGCCGCCGTAGGCCTTGCGCGTGATCACCGTCAGCTTCGGCACGGTCGCCTCCGTGAACGCGTACAGCAGCTTCGCCCCGTGGCGGATGATCCCGCCCCACTCCTGGCTCGTGCCCGGCAGGAAGCCCGGCACGTCGACGAACGTGAGCAGCGGCACGTTGAACGCGTCACACGTGCGCACGAAGCGCGCCGCCTTCGCGGAGGCGTCGATGTCGAGAACGCCCGCGAGCTGATTGGGCTGGTTGCCGACGACGCCGATCGAATAGCCGTCGAGACGCGCGAAGCCGCAGACGATGTTCTTCGCGTAGTGCTCGTGCACCTCGAAAAAGTCTTCGTCGTCGACGATCAGGCGCACGACGTCGCGCATGTCATACGGCTTGTTGGGGTTGTCCGGCACCACGTGGTCGAGCTCCGGATCCATCCGCTGCGGGTCATCGGTGGGCGCTACCCGCGGAGCCGTCTGGAGGTTGTTCTGCGGCAGGAAGCTGATCAGGTAGCGGCAGTCCTCCAAGCATGCGTCCTCGTCCTCGGAAGCGAACTGCGCGACGCCCGACTTCGTGTTGTGCGACATCGCCCCGCCGAGCTCCTCGAAGCCGACCTCCTCGCCCGTCACCGTCTTGATCACGTCGGGGCCCGTGATGAACATATGCGAGGTCTCCTTCACCATGAAGATGAAGTCGGTTATCGCCGGCGAGTAGACCGCGCCGCCGGCGCACGGCCCCATGATCAGGCTGATCTGGGGGATCACGCCCGAGCAGCGCACGTTGCGCACGAACACGTCGCCGTAGGCGCCGAGCGAGACCACGCCCTCCTGGATGCGCGCGCCTCCCGAGTCGTTGATGCCGATCACCGGGCAGCCGATCTTCGCCGCCAGGTCCATGATCTTGCACATCTTTTCGCCCATCACCTCGCCCAGCGAGCCGCCGAAGACCGTGAAGTCCTGGCTGAACACGCACACGGTGCGACCGTCGATCGTCCCGTGACCGGTCACCACCGCGTCCCCCCACGGACGGCTCTTCTGCATGTCGAAGTCGTACGTTCGATGGCGCACGAACGTGTCCAGCTCCTGGAAGGAGCCCGGGTCCAGGAGCTTCTCCACGCGCTCGCGCGCCGTGTACTTGCCGCGCGCATGCTGCTTCTCCTCCGCCTCCGGAGCGGAGTGCAGCGCCGCCTCACGTAGCTGCTGCAGCTGCGCGAGCTTCTCCTCGTAGGTCTCCGGCGCCTTCTGGCGCGGCGCTTTCCTGTGGCCGCTGCGCGAGGCCGCAAGCAGCGCCGCGTCGGCGTGGCGGTCGTGTGGACTGCTCGACATCAACGCGGATCCTAGCCGCGCTGGGCGCTCCTAGATGGTTGATTCCACGATCATGTGTCAGAGCCGCAGGACTGTGCAATCAAACATCTAAGCCCTGGAGAAGGGGCGGTGATGCGCCGCGCCCAGCCTGTCGAGCACCGCCGTGAGCACCGCCTCGACCTCCGCGACCGCGGCCTCCTCGGCCGCCCGCAGCTCGGCGGCCAGGTCCCCCCGCGCCGGCTCGCCCGCCTTCTGCGGCGACTCTTCGGCGGGCGCCCGGGGCGATGCCCCAGGCGTCGCGGTCGGCGCCTTGGCCTCTGCAGCAGCGATCTTCCCGGCCTCGGTCTGCGGCACCTCGAGCGCCGCCGTCTCGATCTGCGCTGCCGCGAGCGGCGCGGGCTCGGTATCGGCGGCTTCGCCCGGCTCGGGCTCGTGGGCGACCGTCTCGTCGAGGTCCGTTGCGGTGAGGGGCATAGGGGCGGAGGCGTGCTCCTCCGGCGTGGGCTCGGGGATCTCCTCCGCGTGCCGTGAGCGGCGTCCGAACAGGCGTGCGAAGAAGCCTCTGCGCGTCGGCTTCGTCTCGGCCGTGTACGCGAGGCCGGGGGTGGCCGTGTCGGGCGCGGTGGCGTCGGGCGTCGCGGTGAGCACCGCGCCCGTCTCCAGCTCGCGCGGCGCCTCGGCGGGCGCTTCGGATCGTGCGAACCGCGCGTGCGCGCCGAGCAGCGGCTCGAAGTCGTGGGAGGCGAAGCGCTCGGCTGCGGTCAGCTCGATCTCGACGCCGAGGGAGCGCAGCGACTCGCGCTCGGGCGGGGCCGACGGGGTGTCCCGTTCGGGAGAAGCCGTCTCGTCTGGCGCGCCGGCCTCGGCGGCCCCCTCCGGCGTGAAGGCTGCCGTCGCGGGCTCATCGGGGGCGGCAGGCGTGTCGAGCTCGCGCTTGACGGCGAGGATCACCTTCGTGCCCCAGCCCGAAGCCTTGATCGTGACGGTCCCGGAGGCGTTCTCGGCCTCCCATTCGACGATCTCCTCGGGCTCGACGCGGGTGATGCGGATGTCGCCGAGCTCGCCGAGATGGCGGCTCAGCGCGGTGGGGTCGCTGAGCTCGGCCCACAGCTCAGGCGGCGACTTCACGAGCGTGCGCTGGACTTCGGATGAGATCACGCTGCCCTGTTCGAGCGATCTCGCGCCACTCCTCCCCGGCGGGGCGGCACTCGCCATCGCTGCCCGCGCTAGGCGGCCGAGCGGGCGCGCGAGCCGAGCAGGTCGCGTTCGTGCAGCAGCTCGGCGATCTGCACGGCGTTCGTGGCGGCGCCCTTGCGAAGGTTGTCGGCGACGATCCACATGTCCAGGGCGCGCTCGTGACCGGGGTCGCGCCGGATGCGCCCGACGAACACCTCGTCGCGGCCGTTCGCGGCGATCGCCATCGGGTACAGGGCGGCGTCGGGGTCGTCGACGACGACCACGCCCGGCGCCTGGGCGAGTAGCTCGCGCGCGCGCTCCGGCGAGAGGGGATCGCGCGTCTGCACGTTGACGGCCTCGGAGTGGCCGTTGACGACAGGGACGCGCACGCACGTCGCGCTGACCCGGATCGAGGGGTCGGCGAGGATCTTGCGGGTCTCGTCGATCAGCTTGCGCTCCTCGTCGGTGTGGTCCTCGCCCGGCGCGAAGCTGCCGGCGTGGGGGAGGGCGTTGAAGGCGATCTGGTGCGCGTACTGCTCCGGCGCGTCGATCTCGCGCTCGTGAAGGAGTGCGTGCGACTGGTCGAGCAGCTCCTCGACGGCGCCGCGGCCGGTTCCCGAGACGGCCTGGTAGGTGCTGATCACGAGCCGCTCGATACCGGCCGCATCGTGGATCGGCTTCAGCGCGACGACCATCTGCATCGTGGAGCAGTTGGGGTTGGCGATGATGCCCGCGTGCGAGGCGAGCGCGTCCGGGTTTACCTCGCTCACGACGAGCGGCACACGCTCGTCCATGCGCCAGCGCGAGGAGTTGTCGATCACCGTCGCGCCGGCGGCCGCGAAGCGGGGCGCCCACTCCCCGGAGGTCGATCCGCCGGCCGAGAAGAGGGCCAGGTCGAAGCCCTCGATCGCGTCCTCGCTGAGGCCCTGCACGACGAGCCCCTCGCCGGGCTCGTCGGCCTGATCGCGGCCGCGGGGCGCGCTCGGGAGCCTGCGCCCGACCGACCGCTCGGAGGCGAAGGCGACGATCTCGCGCGCGGGGAAGGAGCGCTCGCGCAGAAGCTCGAGCATCAGCTGGCCGACCTGGCCGGTGGCGCCGACGACGGCTACGCGGTAGTCCTTCTCCATCGCGTCAGCGTATCGTGGCTCGCTCGCGCGCTACGGCTTAACGGCCATGATCACGACCGTTGCGATCACGAGCAGCGACAGCGCCGAGCCGACAGTGTTGACGCGTCGTGCGGTCGCCTGGTACTCCGCGCTGGGCGTGAACTCGCCCTCACCGCCGTAGGCCTCGAGGTCGCGCGTGATCGTCTCTTCGGCGCGTTTGGCGGCGGGGATCATCACCGCGCCGACGACGGCGCCGATCACGACCACCGCTCCGAGCCCCCACTGCACGAAGAACTCGCTCCAGTGATGACCGTCGCTAGCCAGGAAGATGCCGGCCGCGAGGACCACGACCAGCGTGGGGTTGAGGATCATCCGCTCCACGGTCACTTCGACGCGATGCAGCAGCGGCAGGCTGCGAGGGTCTTGGCGCCCCGCGAGGATGAACGCGACCGGCAGCGCAAACGTCCAGCCGAACGCGATCACGACCGCGGCGATGTGCAGGCCGAGCACCCAAGCGTATGCGGACGCCACGTACACGGGCTCAATCGTATGGGTCGCCTCGGCGCATGCGCGATCCGCAGCGCAGATCTCAGAACGTCGGCGCGTACTTCCCGAACACGTCCTGCATCGCGCCGCAGACCTCGCCCAGCGAGCAGCGGTCCTTGAGCGCCGCGCGGATCGCCGGCAGCAGGTTCTCGCCGCCGCGAGCGCGCTCGCGCAGCTCCTCCAGGCGCTGCTCGACGATGATCTGGTCGCGCTCGGCCTTGAACGCCGCCAGGCGCTCCAGCTGCAGGCGCTCGGACTCGGGATCGACCCTCAGCAGGTCGGGCACCTCGATGTCGTCCTCCTGATAGGCGTTCACGCCGACGACGATGTCCTGGCCGATGCGGTAGCGCTCCTGGTAGCCCCACGCCGACTCGTCGATCTCGCCCGTGATGAACTGGATCGCGTTGACCGAGCCGCCGAGGGCGTCGACCTTCGCGATCAGCTCCAGCGCCCGGCTCTCGATCTCGTCGGTGAGCGACTCGACGAAGTAGGACCCGGCGAACGGGTCGACCGTGTCGGCCGCGCCGGACTCGTGGGCGAGGATCTGCTGCGTGCGCAGCGCGATCTTGGCGGCGTGCTCGGTCGGCAGCGCCAGCGCCTCGTCGAACCCGTTCGTGTGGAGCGACTGCGTGCCGCCGCAGACCGCGGCGAAGCCCTGCAGCGCCACGCGCACGATGTTGTTCTCGGGCTGCTGCGCCGTCAGCGTCACGCCGCCGGTCTGGGTGTGGAAGCGCAGCATCGTCGCCTTCGGGTTGCGCGCGCCGAAGCGCTCGCGCATGATGCGCGCCCACATGCGCCGCGCGGCGCGGAACTTCGCGACCTCCTGGAAGACGTTGTTGTGGCCGTTGAAGAAGAACGCGAGCCGCGGCGCGAAGTCGTCGACGTCGAGGCCGCGGTCGATCGCGGCCTGCACGTAGGCGATGCCCGATGAGAGCGTGAAGGCGACCTCCTGCACCGCCGAGCAGCCCTTCTCGCGGAAGTGGTAGCCAGAGATCGAGATCGTGTTCCAGCGCGGCACGTGCTCGTGGCAGTACTCGAACAGGTCGGTCGTCAGCCGCATCGTGGGCGCCGGCGGGTAGATGTAGTTGCCGCGCGCGATGTACTCCTTGAGCACGTCGTTCTGGGTCGTGCCGCGCAGCTTCTCGCTGGGGACGCCCTGCTCCTCGCCGACGAGCTCATACAGCAGCAGCAGGCAGGCCGCGGGCGCGTTGATCGTCATCGAGGTCGAGACCTGCTCCAGCGGGATGCCGTCGAAGGCCGTGCGCATGTCGTCGATCGTGTCGATCGCCACGCCGGTGCGTCCGACCTCGCCCAGGCAGCGCGGGTTGTCGGAGTCGAGCCCCAGCTGGGTGGGCAGGTCGAAGGCCATCGACAGGCCGGTGGAGCCCTTCGAGAGCAGGTAGCGGTAGCGCTCGTTGGACTCCTTCGCCGAGGCGTAGCCGGCGTACTGGCGCATCGTCCAGGTCTGCTTGCGATACATCTCGCGGTGGACCCCGCGCGTGTAGGGAAACTCGCCCGGCTCGCCGAGGTCGAGGTCGTCGGGCAGATCGGACTGGGTGTAGAGCTCGGCGATCTCGATGCCGGAGTCCGTGAAGCGGCGCGGGTCATCGGGCCCGACGATCGGCGCGACGGTGGGGTGCTCCTCGGTAGCGGCCATGTCCCGAAGGATAGTCCGGCGAATCACTAAGCTTCCGCGCGATGGCGACCTGCCTAGTGACCGGCGGAGCCGGCTTTCTCGGCTCGCACCTCTGTGAGGCGCTGATCGCACGCGAGCACCGCGTGATCTGCGTTGACAACCTCGAGACGGGATCGCTCGCGAACATCGCTCACATACGGGACCCCGACCGCTTCGTGCATCTCGGGATCGACATCATCCAGCCGTACTTCGTCGACGAGTCGATCGACTTCGTCTACCACCTCGCCTCGCCCGCCTCGCCGATCGACTACCTGCGCCTTCCGCTGCACACGCTCAAGGTCGGCTCCTACGGGACCCACCACACGCTCGGACTGGCCAAGGCCAAGCGCGCGCGATTCCTGATCGCGTCCACGAGCGAGGTCTACGGCGACCCGCTCGAGCACCCGCAGTCCGAGAGCTACTGGGGCCACGTCAACCCGATTGGGCCCCGCGGCGTCTACGATGAGGCCAAGCGCTACGCCGAGGCCCTCACGATGGCCTATCACCGCCAGCAGGGCGTGGACACGGCGATCGTCCGCATCTTCAACACCTACGGCAGCCGCATGCGCCCGCACGACGGCCGCGCGATTCCCACCTTCCTGCGCCAGGCGCTCGCCAACCGCCCGATCACCGTGTTCGGCGACGGCAGTCAGACGCGATCCTTCTGCTACGTCAGCGATCTGATCCGGGGCATAATCGCGCTCGCCGAGTCCGGTCACCACCACCCCGTCAACATCGGCAACCCGGACGAGTTCACGCTCCTGGAACTCGCCGAGACCGTCAAAGAGCTCACGGGCTCCTCGGCCGAGATCGTCTTCGAGGCGCTGCCCGAGGATGACCCCAAGCAGCGCAAGCCGAACATCGCGCTGGCCCGTGAACTGCTCGGCTGGGCGCCGGAAGTGTCGCTGCGCGAAGGGCTGCAGAGGACGATCGAGGACTCCGGCGTCGAGATCCTGATCGGTGGCGGCAGCCGCTGATCGCCCCCGCCGCTGGCAGGCAACTGGACGTTCAGGCCTGTCACGGCAACCGCTCCTTGTGCAAGTGTGAGGTGTTGTGACTAGCGAGATGGGAGAGCGTGCCTCCGGAACGTCTGCGCCATCCGCCTCTCGCGTGCGTCCCGCGGCGCCGCCGATGAGCGCAGGAGCACCCCATCCGCAGCGCGTCGCAGCGGGGCTCCCCCGCCGCCCCGAGCTAGCCGATCGAGACATCCGCTCTCGCCACGTGCCGCTGCTGTCGTTCCTGCTGCGCACCTCGACGATGCGCCGCGTGGGGCGCCTGATCGCCCTGCCCGCGCTCGACTTCGTCGGCCTCGCGCTCGCGATCTTCACCGCGCTCGTGCTCAAGGAAGCCGTGCACGGCACCGTGGAACCAGGCCGGGCGCTGCACGGCAGCGAAAAGTTCCTGCCGTTCGCCTACCTGCTCACCGCGCTGCTGTTCGCGCGCTCGGGCCTGTACGCCGAACGCGCGCTGCGCCCGGGCCTCTCGAGGATCGTCGGATCGCTCTTCCAGGTCGCGGTCGTGGCTGTGATCTTCGCGCTCGTCAACGGCGAACACTTCTCCAGCTACTACCTGTTCTACGGCTCGCTCGCGTTCGCGATCTTCTACGTCGCGACGCTGCGCGCCATCTATGACCGCGTCACGGGCCTCTTGCTGCGCGCCGCCGGCTACCAGCGCAGGGCGCTGCTGGTCGGCCGCGGCAAGCACATCGGCGACGTGGCGAGCGCGCTCTCCACGCAGTCGCAGTCGCCCGTCGAGGTCGTCGGCTACCTTTCGCCCAACGCCGTGCCCGACAACGGCCTTTGCTCGCTCGGCGCGCTGCGCGACCTCGACGCGGTGCTCGGCGAGACGCGCGTGGACGAGGTGATCATCGCCGACCCCGACTTCCCCCAGGACGACGTGGTAGAGCTCGTCGACCGCTGCCACCGGCGTGGCGTCGGCGTCAGGCTCGCGCCCTCGACGATGGAGATCCTGATCCACCGCGCGGAGTTCGTGCCAGGCCAGTCCGTGCCTCTGTTCGAGCTCGGGCCGCCCGTCTTCGAGGGGGTCGACTTCGCGCTCAAGCGCACGTTCGACATCGTCGGCGCGATCTTCCTGCTCGTCGCGCTGAGCCCGTTGCTGCTCGCCATCCTGCTCGCGGTACGCCTCACCTCGCGGGGCCCGATCCTCTTCCACTCCACGCGCCGCGGGATCGGTCAGCGCCCGTTCGCGTGTCTGAAGTTCCGCACGATGCACACCGATGCCGAGGAGCGCCAGGCGGACCTCGAAGAGCTCAACGAGGCCTCCGGCGCGCTGTTCAAGATCCGCGAGGACCCGCGCCTGACCCCGGTCGGGCGCCTGCTGCGGCGCTTCTCGCTCGACGAGCTGCCGCAGCTCGTCAACGTGCTGCGCGGCGAGATGTCGCTCGTCGGGCCGCGCCCGCTGCCCGAGCGCGACTACGAGATGCTCGAGGATTGGCACCGCAAGCGCTACCTGGTGCTCCCGGGCATCACCGGGCTGTGGCAGGTCTCGGGCCGCTCCGAACTCGACTTCGACGACCTCGTGCACCTCGACTTCATCTACCTCGAGCGCTGGTCGCTTGCGCTGGACCTCACGATCCTGCTGAAGACCGTGCCCGCCGTGCTGCTGCGGCGGGGCGCCTACTGAGGCTCGAGCCCGTCGATCCGCGCCGCGCGCGCCCCCGCGTGCCGGCGGCGAGGAGCGTTCGAGACGCGCACGCCGTGAGCGTCGGCCCGCGCGCGGTGGTAGACCTCCCAGCTCGCGCGCGCCGCGTCGAGCCAGCTCCAGGCCGCGGGCGCGGGCGCGGGGCGCGTAGCCGACTGGGCGCCGCCGATCAGCGCGCTCATGTCCCCGGGCGCGACGAACGAAGCGCGGTCGCCGAGGGCCTCCCGCAGCGCGGGGCAGTCGAACGCCACGACCGGGGTCCCGCACGCCAGCGCCTCGACCGCGGGCAGGCCGAACCCCTCCCCCTCAGAGGGCAGCACGAGCGCGTGCGCGCCGCTGTAGATCGCCGCTAGGTGCTCGTCGGAGACGCGGCCCGTGAGGATCACGCAGGGCAACTCGTGGGCCCACGGTTGCGTCGAGCCGACCATCACGAGCGGAAGCTCGCGCGGCGCCGCCGCGAGCTCGGCGACGTGACGGTTGGGGTCGGGGTGCTGCAGGCCTCCGACCCACACCAGGTAATCGCTCGGCAGCGCGAAGCGCTCGCGCACGGCGGTGATCTCGTCGGTGCTGCGCGGGTACATCGCGGGGTCGGCCGCCTCGGGTATCACCGCGATCCTCTCCCTCTCGAGACCGAGCTCGCCGAGCACGTCCTCGGCGACCGCGTGCGTTGGCGCGATCACGCCCGCGGCCCGTTGCACCGCGAGATTGCGCAGCCGCAGCCGCAGGCCGTCGCGCAGGTGCTCGCTGCGGCGCCTGAGCGCGGTCAGGCCGTGAACGGTGACGACCATCGGGCAAGGGCTGTGCAGCATCGCGCCGGACATCCACGGCGCGTGGTAGACGTCGGCGCCGCGCGTGCGCGCGAACGACGACGGCCGGTGGGTCTCGAGGAGCTCGTCGCTCTCGCCGGCGGTCTCTCGCAGCGCGCCCAGCAGGCAGCGAGCGTAGCGCCCGACGCCGTGAGGGTTCGACAGCGGCCGCGCGTCGAAGGCGACCTTCACGCCGCCAGAGGCCTCGCGCCGTGATGCCCGTTCAGCTGCACATAGCGAACATAATCGCTTTGCGGACGGTTGGATAGTTATGAGAGCTTCTCTGCACCATGCGGGTGGGGGAAACCCGGTATCTGCGAGCGCGGGTCCTCCGCGTCGCGCGGGCGCGATGCGCGTGCGCCGCAAGCCGGCCGCGGGCATCCGGGGCATCCCGGGCGCCGCGGCCCCGCGAGGCGCTGCGATGCTGTCGCGGCGATGCCCTCGCGCGAGTACCACGAGGCCGCGTGGGCGGCCCTTCCCGATCGCTGCGAGCCCAGCGACCTCGAGCTGCGCATGCGTTTCCTGCTCGCGTCGGTGAGCGCGGGCGAGCGCGTGCTCGACGTCGGCTGCGGCGACGGACGCTTCGCCGCCGAGCTGCTGCGCCACGGCGCCGACGTGGTGGCGGTCGACGTGGCCGAGGAGGCGCTCCGTCGCGCACACGCGCGCGAGGGCGAGCTCGACCTGCGCCTGATCGAGGGCGAAGGGCGGTGGGCGCTGCCGGACGCCGCCTTCGACGCGGTGTGGGCGGGCGAGGTGATCGAGCACGTAGCCGATACCGCAGCATGGCTCTCGGAGGTGCGCCGCGTGCTGCGCCCGGGAGGCAGGCTGCTGCTCAGCACTCCCGCCCACGGCCTGCTCGTGCGCCTGCGCCTGGCCCTTTCGGCGCGCGCCTTCGAGGCGCACTTCAACCCGCTCGGCGAGCATCTGCGTTTCTACACGCGCGCGTCTCTTCGCCGCCTGATCGAAGAGTTCGGCTTCGACCAGGTCAACGTGCGCGCCGTCGGACCGCGGCCGTGGCGGCCGCTGCTGCTCGCCAGCGCGAGGCGCGGTCGCTTCTAGGGGCGGGCGCCGGAGATCGGCTGGCGCGTCTGGGAGGCGCGCAGGGCGCGAACGTAGTCGTTGTAGATCTCGACCGCTTCGGGGTCTTTGCGTTCGGCGCTCAGCAGTTCGGGGGCGATCGACTGCGGGTCCAGGTACACGGCGGCGCGCATCGCCGCCAGCGCAGCAGGCGGATCGTGTGCGAGCTCGTACTGCCCCAGCGCGAGCCACGTCTGCGGGTTGGAGGGCTGTTCGCGCACCGCCTGCTGCAGCGTCGCGAGCGCGGCCGCCGGCTGCCCGGCCGCCTGCTGCACGTCTGCGAGCGTGATCAGGGCCAGCGGCGAGACCGGGTCGCGGGAGACCGCGAGCTGTGCCGAGGCGAGCGCCGCGGTCGGGGAGGTGGCGAGCTGTTCGAGCGCGCGCTGGCGGGCGTCTTCTGAGCGCTGCGGCTGCCACTGCGACCAGGCGGCGAGCAGTGCCCCCGCGAGCACGGCCGCCGCGAGCGCCAGACGCGGATAGCCGATCTCGCGCAGCGAGCGCGGCCGCGGCCGCGGGCCCGCCGCGGGCGCCTCCTGCGCGCCCGGCGCGGCGCCAGCCGGCGCCGAGGCGTGCGCCGCTCCGCTCCGCTCCGGGCCGCGGCCGGCGAGCCAGCCGGCGCAGATCAGGGCCACGCAGGCGACCCCGGGGACGTACCAGGTCCAGTCGACGAGCGAGTGCGCGCCGAAGCAGACGACGATGCAGAGCATGCTCAGCAGGCCGACGCGCTCGGCCGAGTAGTGGGACTCCTGCGGGGGCAGGCGCCGCCAGCCGGGGCTCCTCCCCTCGCGCCCGGTCACGTTCCGCCACGCGCGCCACGGTGTCCAGCGCCGGTTGAAGGGATGCGTCGCGCGCCCAGCCGCGGCCAGCCAGCAGGCCAGCAGCGCAAGCGCGAGGGCGAGCCCCACGATCCCCAGGTCGGCGAGCGTCTGCACGACGAACCCGTGCGCGTGGGCGACAACCAGCGGCGCTTTGCGGTAGCGCAGCCGCGCGGTCTGGTAGCCCATCGCGCCGGCGCCGAGCGCCGGGTGCGCGCCGAACACTTCGAGCGCCTCATTCCAGTAGCGGGCGCGCACGCTCGCGATCGCGGTTAGCCTCCCCGGGGTGTTGGGCGGGGTCTTCGCGTTGGGGTTCGTCAGTGAGTCGAGCGCGTGCGAGATGCTTCCCGTCAACCCGCGATGGCTGTGCGCGAGCGCGCCGGCGAAGGCGAGGATCGCCGCCGCCACCAGGCCCAGGAGCAGGACTCCCGCGCGCCTGCGGGCGAGCGCCGAGGGCGGTCGCCGGCTGGTGAGGAAGCCGATCGCGATCCCCGCGAGCGTAAGCGCCAGAACCATCGCCGCCAGCAGCGCGCCGAGGCGATGACCGGCCGCGGTGCGCTGCGCCAGCGGCACCCCTTCGGAGCTCAGCGCGTACGTCGCGAACGCGTATGCCGCCACGCACGCCGCCGCGAGCCCGCCGACGATCAGCACCGCGGCGCCGCGCAGGCGCAGCGGCACGATGCACAGCCACGCCACCACGCCGACAGCGAGCGCCGCGAGCGCACCGCGCGAGTAGGCGAGCACGAGCGTAACGAGCGTCAGGCCCATGCCCGGGTAGGCGAGCGCCGAGACGAGCGCGTGCCCGCTGCGGCGCGCTCCCAGCCACAGGCAGCCGAGCGCTCCGATCGCGGCCATCAGCCCGATCGCGTTCCAGTAGCCGAACGGTTCCTCCAGGCGCGCATACGTGACCGACGGGGCCAGCGTGCCGGGGAAGACCTTCGTGAGCAGCGCGTAGACGCACACGACGACCGCCGCGAGCGTCACC
This sequence comes from Solirubrobacteraceae bacterium, assembly GCA_035314465.1. Classification (GTDB taxonomy): domain Bacteria; phylum Actinomycetota; class Thermoleophilia; order Solirubrobacterales; family Solirubrobacteraceae; genus Palsa-744. The sequence continues at coordinate 77,143 of DATFZM010000037.1, forward strand.
CCTTCGAGGATCGCCGACCAGCGCGCCGGCGCTACGCGCACGAGTGCGACGGACGCGCCGAACACGGCGCTGTAGGCGAACATCCGGCCGGCGTCCTGCCAGCTCGCGGCGGGAGCGACCGACCACACGACCGAGATGGCGGTCAGCGCCGAGAACGCGAGCAGCAGGCCGACGCTCCAGATGCCGTAGCCGCGCATGCGCCGCGCGAGGAGAACCACCGCTGCGGCGGTCAGCGCGCCGCCCGCGAGCGTCAGCACGATCTCGCCGGTGGTCATCGATTCGAGGCTGAGACCGCCCTTGGCGTAGAAGGTCACGAAGCACAGCAGGCCCGCGAGCAGCACGACCCAGAGGGGCCCTGAGGCGATCCGCGCGGGCCCGCCGATCGCCGGCCGCGGGGAGTCCGGGGAGCGGGTTGGCGCGGGCCCGGCGGGGGCCGGGGCCTCAGTCGGAGCCGCGGCCACGGAAGCGGCTTCTGAGCGCGTTGCCCGCAATCAGCAGCAGGCATGCGAGCAGGAACGCGAGCATCGCCAGCAGAGGGCTCGGCAGCGAGCTGAGCGCGGAGGCGATGTTGGCGTGCACGACGCCGGGATGGACCACCTGGCCGCCGACGTTCACAGGCGCCGAGCCGCTGCTCGCAGCGCGCGCGATCGCGCGCTGTTCCGCCGGCGAGGTCACCAGCGGAGCGGCGCCTTCAGCGCCGCCCAGCGCGCCCGCGCCGCCGCGTCCCGCCGCCGCCAGCTGCGCTTGGCGGATCAGCGACGAGCAGTTCGTGTACTCTTCCGCGTCGGCGCTGAGCTCTTTGAGGGCCTTCTGATAGGCGCTCTGGCTGAAGCCGCTCAGCGGTTCGCCGTGCGTGCACCTTTGGATGATCGTTTCGCCGACGTCGGCGCTCGCCGGCGCCGCAGTGCAGAACGCGACCGCGATCAGCGCGGCCGGAAACCCGATTCGGCTCTGCAGGCGTCTGACGCTCATCAGCTGACGACGCAAACGCTACCAGCGGCCGCGGGCGGGCTCGCGGCTTGACACCGCGGTCGAGAGTCCGAGGCTTGACAGTGCGCTGGAGAAGCCCCGCGCCCATGCCTCGTGCGTGTAGGCCGCTACGTCCTCGCGGCCGGCGGCTCCAAGCCGTGCGCGCAGCCCGGGCTCGCGACAGAGCAGCTCGATCGCCCCCGAGAGCGAGGCGACGTCCCCTGCGGGGACCACGAGCCCGTTGTAGCCGTCGCGCACGAGGCCGCCCGCTGCCGCGCCGACGGCGTCGCTTGCGATCACGGCGAGGCCGCGGTTCATCGCCTCGTTGACCACCAGGCCCCAAGGCTCGCGGAACGTCGCCGTCGCCACCGACGGGACCACGAGCACGTCGCACGCGGCGTAGACGTCGCGCAGCTGCACGGGGGTGAGCGCGCCCAGCGCGAGCGGCGGCGGCGCCTGCGTGCCCGGGCCCCGGGTGTGCGCCGGCAGCGCGCCCGCGGGAAGGCGCGACGGGCAGGCACCTCGCAGCGCCGCCGCCAGCCCCTCGCCGGCCAGCAGCAGCGCAGCGTCCTTCGCGCCCACGCCGCTCCATGCGGCCAGCAACGGCACGAGGCCCTTCTCAGGCGCCGCGCGACCGACGAACAGCACCCGCGCGCCCGCGACGCGCGGCCAGCGCGGGTCGCTCGGAGGATGCACCTCGCGCGAGCGCCAGAACTCGTTGTCGACCGACTGCGGCGCGACGTGCACGTTGCGCGCGCCCCGGGCGCGCACGTAGGCGCTCACGTGAGGGCCGTATGTGACGACCGCGTCGGCCGTGCGGTAGAGCCGGCGCAGCGGCAAATAGCTGAACGCGTGCGCAGCGCTGCGCGGGTGCGCCCACAGCGAGGCCCACAACAGAACGGGCCGGCGGCCGGCGCGCGCGCCGGCCCAGGCGGCCGGCAGGGCGAGCCTGCCGCCGGTCGAGCAGACCACCGCGCGGTAGTCGCCGCGTGCGGCCAGCAGCGCGATCTCGGCCGGGCTCGCGCGCAGGTGGGGGAAGGGCAGCTCGCCCTCCGCGTCGGCGCCGCCGTGCCGCGAGCGTCCGCCGAAGAGGGCCACCTCGATGCCCTCGCGCTCGTGCAGGGCCGCCAGGGCCCCCGCCCGATAGGCCGGGACGTGGCCGGTCACGAACAGCAGCGGCCTCATCGCAGCGCATCGCGATAGGCAGCGAGCGTCTGCGCGCCGCAGATTCTCCACGTGAAGCTCGCCGCCACGCTCGCCCGCGCTCGCTGGCCGGCCTCGCGCAGGCGCTGCGGGTCGGAGAGCAGCTCGTCGATGCGTTGCGTCAGGCGCTCGATGTCGCCGGGCGGGACGAGCACGAAGCCGTCTCCTGCCGCCGCGATCTCCTCCGGCCCCGGCTCGCCCCGACACCCGATCGCCGGCAGCCCCGCGGCCATCGCCTCGACGTAGGCCACGCCGAAGGCCTCGTCGGTCGAGGGCATCACGTACAGCGTGCAGCCGCGCATGCGTTCGAGCGTCTCGCGCGGCTGCAGCTGCCCGAGGAAGTCGACGCGCTCGGATATGCCGAGCCGCGCGGCGAGGCCTTCGAGCGCGACCCGCTCGGGGCCTTCGCCGATGATCGAGTAGCGCAGAGCGGGCTGTCGCGGGCCGAGCACGGCCAGCGCGCGCAGCACGTCCGCGTGGCGCTTGCGCGCGACGAGGTGGGCAGCGGTGACGAGCGTGGGGGCTGACGCCGCGCCGGCGGGGGACGTGCGGATGGAGTGGCCCGGGGGGATGTCGGCGCCGAGGTGCACCACGCGAGTCGCGCGCGCGCCGTGCGCCCGGGCGAGCTCGGCGATCCCCTCGCTGTTCGCGAGCACCAGGCGCGCCGCGCCGAGCGCGCTCGCCACGGCCCTCGCGCCGGCAGCGTCGCGCCGCGCCGTGTAGAGCACGTCGCCGCCGTGCACCGAGACGACGAGCGGCACGCCGCCCAGCGCGCGCCGCACCGCCTCGCCTGCGGGAACCGCGTTGTGCGCGTGCACGAGCTCGAACGGGAACGTGCGCGCGAGCCGGCGCAGCGCGAGGGCGAGGGTGGGCGCGGCCCACGCGCCCCATGCCGAATACGTGCGCTCCCGTGCCGGCGAGACGAAGGGGACGTATTCGACGTGCATGCCGTCGCGCGTCTGCGATCGCGGCTCACGCAGGCGCTCGAGCAGGGCCCGCGCCGCGCTCGCGCCACCGCCGGCGAGAGCTGCGCGCGGAGGCACCAGCCGGTGCAGGGCCAGCACGCGCACCTCGGCACCCGCGTCGCGCGCGGCGAGCGCCTGGCGGTGGGCCCAGACGCCGAGCACGGGGTCCCGCCGGCTCGGGTAGAACTCGGCGACGACCGCGACGCGGGGGCGCGGCTCGGAGGGCGAGCTCACAGGCGCCGGTGGGTGGCGAGCGTGCGGTCGGCCTCCCGCGCGCTCACGTACGGATGCTCGGCCAGGAACGCGCGCGCCTCCGCCACGGCGGCCTCGCGCGGGTAGGACGCGGCCGCCGGCGCGGCGCGATGGCGGATCGCGACGGCGTCGACCACGCCACAGCGCCACCCGTGCTCGCGCGCCAGGGCGGCCCAGTGAACGTCAAGCCCCCAGCCCATGCGCAGCTCGGGAAATGGCAGCAGCGCGCCGAAGGTCTCCCGTGCGAACGCGGTCACGGGGCCAATCTCCACGAAGCCCGTCTCGCGCGCCACGCTGCCGGCCCGGCGCCGCGTGACCGACCAGGCCGCGTGCGAGTCGAGCCGGTGGGCCGGCTGCGCGAGCGCGAAGCCGAAGCGCTCGCAGACGAACAGGAAGCGGTCGAGGAACCCGCGGGGCAGCTCGACGTCATCGTCGATGATCAGCAGCCAGTCGAACGCGTCGGGCACGTGCGAGCGCAGCAGCAGGTTGAGGTTCTCGAACCGTCCTCGGCCCTCGGGCGCGCAGGTGTCAAGCTGCAGTCCGTGACGCGTGCGCTGCAGCTCCGCGCGCGCCGCGCTGGCCAGCGCGGCATGCTCGTCTCGCACCACTCCCAGCGCGAGGACGTCGCGGCGCGGCGGCTCGCTGGCGGCCGCCAGCGCCAGGCGACGCCTCGCTCCGCGCGCGAGATCCCAGGCGTCGAGGGCACGGTCGGTCGCCCCGCGGCGCACGCCGTCGAGGCCGCCCACGGTGCCGCTCGCTCCCGAGAGGAAGTCGTCGCGGCCGGGCGCGGGTTCGCCCACATCGCTCGCATCGCTCACGCGGCGCAGCCGTTCGCTCGCCGCCGTCGTCAGCCGACCCCAGCTGTGCGCGGCCATCGTCAGGCCGGCCGGACATCGGTAGCGAAGCACGTGCCCGAGGCAGCGTAGAAGGGTCGCGGCCTCGTAGGCGACCCCCGGCGCGCGCCCGCGGCGGGCGTCGAAGCGGCGCGCGGCTGCCCCTCGCACGAGCGCCGTGCGGCAGAGCGCGCGCAGTCGCGCGTCGTCCCCGGCCCGGCGGTGGGCCAGAGCAGCCGCCGCCACATAGCGAACGCGAGCCCCGGGGGTCTGCGCGCGCATACGTTCCTGCCACTCCTGCTCGTCGCCGCCGGCGGCGATCTCGGGGTCGAAGACGCCGACCCGCTCCAGGGCGCTCCTGCGGATCGCCATGTTCGCGCCCCACGCAAACTCCGTATCGGTGTCGGAAGCGCCGAGATCGAGCGTCGTGATCGGCGGCGCCTCGCGCCCGCAGCTGCGCGGAGTCGGGCCCTCCAGGCGCGCTCGAACCGGACCGGTGAAGACGTCGACGCCCGTGTTCGCTGCGGCCGCGCCCAGCAGCGCGCCGAGCCAGCCGGGGGCCACCTCCACGTCGTCGTCGACGAACGCCACCAGCTCGCCGTCTGACTGCTGCACACCGGTGTTGCGCGCCGCGTTCAGCCCCAGCGGACGCGGGTGGGCGATATAGCGGGCTCCGTATAGCGCGGCGAGCTGCCGCGCTCGCGGCGTCTCGCCGGCGTCGTCGACGACGAGCACCTCGACCTCGCGGGCCTTCGCGCTCGCGGCGATCGAGCGCAGCGCGACCTCGAGATACGCAAGGCGAGCGCGTGTGGGTATCACGACCGTGGCCTCTGTCATCGCTCGACAGTCTAGGTTTGCGGCGCAAAAGGCCCCACGAGCGCCCGAGGGGGCGCGGGCGCGAAGGAGAACTAGTCTCACGCACATGGTGCTGTTCCTGCACAACCGCTACCGCACGACCGGAGGCGAGGAGCGGGTCGTCGAGGATCTGCTGTGGCTCGTGCGTGAGCACCTCGAGGAGCCCGCGGAGCTGCTCGCTCGCGACTCGGCGCTGCTCGCAGGAGCGACCGCGGCCGCGGGCCTGTTGAACGGAGGGCTGGGGCCCGGCGAAGTGGCGCGCGCGGTGCGCCTCACCCGCGCGCGGGTCGTGCACGCGCACAACCTCCTGCCCACGTTCGGCTGGCGCGCGCTGGCCGCGGCGCGCGCGGCCGGGGCGCGCGTGGTGCTTCACCTGCACCAGTACCGGCTCGTGTGCGCCACCGGCGTGTGCTTCACGCGCGGCGCGGAGTGCACGCGCTGCCACGGTGCCAACACGCTGCCGGGCGTGCGCCTTCGTTGCCGCGGGAGCATGCCCGAGGCGCTCGCCTACGGCGCCTCGCTCGCGCTCTGGCAGCGACGGACGGTCGCGCAGGTGGACGCCGTGATCGTGCCGAGCGCGTTCGCGCGGGAGCGGTTGCGCGAGCTCGGGGCGCCGCTGCCGTGGGAGCGCGTGCACGTGCTCGCCCCGCCCGTGCGGGTGGACGCCGACGCCGGCGATGGGGCGTTCGGGGCGTCAGGGGAGCCGGGCGCCCGCGCGGCCTCCGGCACCTCGGACGCCGGCGGCGAGGAGCTCGAGCGCCTCACGCGTCCCTACGCGCTCGTCGTCTCGCGGCTGTCTCCCGAGAAGGGCGTCGACGTGGCGATCGACGCGTGCAGGATGGCGGGCATCCCGCTCGCCGTCGCCGGCGAGGGCCCGCAGTTGGCCGCCCTGCGCGAACGGGTACGCGGCGCGGACGTGAGCTTCCTCGGCCATCTCGACGGTAACGCGCTCACCACGCTGCGGGACGGCGCGGCGGTAGCGCTCGCGCCCTCGCGCGCCCCCGAGACGTTCGGGCTCGCCGCCGCCGAGGCGATGGCGGCGGGGGTGCCCGTGGTCGCCAGCCGCGTCGGCGCGCTGCCCGAGATCGTCGAGCCCGACGGGCTCGTGCAGCCCGGCAACGCGCGCGCGCTGGCCGCCGCGATCACGAGCCGTGCGGGCGATCGCGCCGCAGGGGAGAGGGGCAGGCGGACGATCGGCGCGCTCTGCAGCCCGGAGGCGGTGGCTGGCTCGCTGCGCGAGATCTACGCTCGCGGCGGCGCTCGCGCGAGCCCGTAAGCTGGCGTCGTGGCCGCCGCCCCCAGAGCGCTGATCACCGGGATATCGGGCCAGGACGGATCCTTTCTGGCGGAGCTGCTGCTCGCCAAGGGCTATGCGGTAACCGGCGTGCTGCACGCCGGCAGCGAGCACGTGCTCGGCTGCTCCGAGCATCTACGCGGCGAGATCGAGCTCGTCGAGGGCGACCTGCTCGCGCCGCACACGCTGCGCGCCGCGATCGAGCAGGTGCGCCCGCTCGAGCTCTACCACCTCGCCGGGCCGTCGTTCGTGCCGGCTTCGTGGGAACGCCCGCGGGAGACGCTCGCGGCGATCGCCGGCTCCTGCGCGGCGATCCTCGAGGCGGTGCGCGAGCTCGATCCCGAGACGCGCGTATTCGCGGCAGCCTCGGGGGCGATGTTCGGAGACGCCCACGAGAGCCCGCAGCGCGAGGACACGCCGTGCCGGCCGGCCACGCCCTACGCGATCGCGAAGCTCGCAGCCCACCAGCTCCTCGGCGCGATGCGCTCCCGCGACGGCCTCCACGCGTGCTCTGGGATCTTCTTCAACCACGAGTCCGAGCGGCGGCCCGAGCGATTCGTCACGCGCCGCATCACCCGCGGCGCGGCGGCGATCGCGCTCGGCCTCGCGAGCGAGCTCTCCCTCGGCTCGCTCGACGCCATCCGCGACTGGTCCTTCGCCGGCGACGTGATGCACGGCGCGTGGCTGATGCTCCAGCAGGATCGGCCCGCGGACTACGTGCTCGCGAGCGGTGTCCCGCGCACGGTCGCGGACTTCGCCCGCAGCGCCTTCGGCTACCTCGACCTCGATCCCGAGCGCTACATCGGCGTCGATCCCGGGCTCGTGCGGGCCCCCGAGGACACCCCGAGCGTCGGCGACCCCACGCGCGCTCGCGAGCAGCTCGGGTGGGACGCGCGTGTCAGCTTCGATGAGCTCGTGCAGCGTATGGTCGACGCCGACCTGCGTTCGCTGCGGGCGCTGTCTCCGCGCGCCTGAGGCGCGCGGCGCCCGAGCCTAGGCGCGCCGCCGGCCGGCGCCCGCGCGGGCGCCCGCCCGTCTCGCCGGCGCGTCCGCGCTGGGCCGGCGATGTCCCGGCGAGCCCCTACACTGGCGGCCGGATGACGACCGTCGGAGTGATCGGGCTTGGCTACGTCGGGCTGCCGCTCGCGGTCGCCTTCGCGCAGGAGGGATGCGACGTGGTGGCGGTCGACATCGACCAGCGCAAGGTCGATGCCATCCTCGCCGGCGAGTCCTACGTCGAGGACGTAGACGATGAGACGCTTCGCGCGCTTGGCTCGCGAATCCGGGCCGGCACGCAGTATGGCCCGCTGGCGCAGGCCGAGGCGGTGCTCGTCTGCGTGCCGACGCCCCTCACGCGCAACCGCGAGCCCGACCTCGGCCCCTTGATCGAAGCCGTGCGCACCCTCGCCGGCGTGCTGCGCGTCGAGCAGCTCGTCGTGCTGGAGTCCACGACCTACCCGGGGACGACGCGCGAGCGCGTCGCGCCGCTGCTCGAGGAGTCCGGCCTGGCCGCGGGACGCGACTTCCATCTCGCGTTCTCGCCCGAGCGCGTGGACCCAGGTCGCACCGATCACACGCTGCGCAGCGTCCCGAAGGTGGTGGGCGGACTGACCGAGGCGTGCGCCGATCGCGCGCAGGCCCTCTACTCGCTCGTCTGCGACGAGATCGTGCGTGTCTCCAGTCCCGAGGCCGCGGAGCTCACGAAGCTGCTGGAGAACATCTTCCGCTCGGTCAACATCGCGCTCGTGAACGAGCTCGCGATGCTCACGGACCGGATGGGCATCGACGTGTGGGAGGTCGTGGAGGCGGCGGCGACGAAGCCGTACGGGTTCATGCGCTTCGAGCCCGGTCCCGGCATGGGGGGCCACTGCATGCCGGTCGATCCCTTCTATCTGAGCTGGCGCGCGCGAGAGTTCGACATGACCACGGAGTTCATCGAGCTGGCGGGCAAGGTCAACCAGCAGATGCCCTACCACTGCGTCGCAAAGGCCCAGCGCGCGCTGAACGACCGCGGCATGGCGGTCAAAGGCGCGCGCGTGCTCGTCGTCGGCGTGGCCTACAAGCCCGGCGTCGGCGACGTGCGCGAGTCGCCCGCGCTGAAGATCATCGCGCTGCTGCGCGAGCTCGACGCGGAGGTCGTCTACCACGACCCGCACGTGGCCGCGCTGCCCGAGTTCGCCCTCACCAGCGTCCCCCTCGAGGACGCGCTCGCGGGCTCCGACCTCGCGCTGATCGTGACGGCGCACCCGGGTGTCGACCACGAGCTGATCGCGCGCCGCGCTCGGCTCGTGCTCGATCTGCGCGGCGTCACGCGGGAGGCGCGCAGCGCCAACGTCGTGAGGCTGTGAGCTCGCAGCCGCCCGCGCGCGCCGAGGGGGAGCCGCACGAGCCGCCGCCGGCCGGGCCGCTGCTGGGAGCGCGCGTCGCGGTCGGCGAGGCAGTCCGCTTCGGCGCCTACGTGGTCGTGCACGACGACACCGAGATCGCCGCGCGGTGCGCGCTCGAGGATCACGCCGTGCTCGGCAAGCGCCCTCGCCTCGCGCGCCATTCGACCGCACAGGGCGAGCTCGGGGTGCTGCGCCTGGGCGAAGGGGCGAGCGTGGGAGCCGGCACGGTCGTGTTCGCCGGCGCGAGCGTGGGCCCCGGAGCGATCGTCGGCGACCAGTCCTTCGTCCGCGAGCGCTCCTCGATCGGCGCGGGGAGCGTTGTCGGCCGCGGCAGCGCGGTCGACAACGACGTGCACATCGGCGAGCGCGTGCGCATCCAGACGGGCGTCTATCTGACCGCGTTCACGACCGTCGAGGACGACGCCTTCATCGGGCCCGGCGTGCTCACGACCAACGACCACACGATGGCCCGCCACGGCCCGGAGTCGCCCGCGCGCGGGCCGACGTTGCGCCGAGCGTGTCGGATCGGCGGCGGCGCGGTGCTGCTCCCCGGCGTCGAGATCGGCCCCGAGGCGTTCGTGGCGGCGGGTTCCGTGGTCACGCGCGACGTGCCAGCGGGGGCGCTGGTGATGGGCGCGCCGGCGCGGGTGATCGGCTCCGTGCCCGACGAGGACCTGCTCGAGCGCTGGCGCTAGGCGGCGGCTGGAGTGCTGGCGCTAGGCGGCCGTGCGCGCCGCGGCGATCACCGCGTCGGCCTGCTCGCGCGTGAGCACCGGGCTCATCGGGATCGCGAGGTGGGTGCGGGCGGCCTGTTCGGTGCCCGGCAGCTCAACCCCGTCGGCCCAGCGACGCATCGGCGCCTGACGATGGATCGGGGTGCGGTAGTAGGCCTTGTGGCCGATCTCCGCCGCCGAGAGGGCCGCTTCCAGGCGCTCCACGCGGGGGTGGCTGACGACGTACAGGTGCCACGCCGGCGAGCATCCGTGGACGGGTCGGGGCAGGCCCGCCAGCTCCCCCAGCCCGCCCTCCTCGTAGTGCCGTCCCGCCCGCCGCCTGCCGTCGGCGAGCTCGTCGAGGTGGGCGAGCTGGACGCGCAGAACCGCCGCCTGGATCTCGTCCAGGCGGGAGTTGTAGCCGACCTGCTCGTAGGTGACCTTGTCGCGGGAGCCGTGGAAGCGCAGTGTGCGGACCAGCTCGGCGATCTCCTGCTCGTTGGTCGTGACCGCCCCACCGTCGCCGAACGCGCCGAGGTTCTTGGACGGGAAGAAAGAGAACGTCGCCGCAGTGCCGAGCGCGCCCGGGCGCCCGCCATCGGAGATCGAGCCGGCGGCCTGCGCAGCGTCCTCGAGCACCGGCACCCCGAGCGCCTCGATCTCGGCGACCGGCGCGACGTTGCCGAACAGGTGCACGACGATCACCGCCTTCGTGCGGGGCGTCAGCGCGGCGCGCACCGTCTCGGGCGTCGCGCAGTAGGTGTCGGGATCGATGTCGCAGAAGACCGGCGTCGCCCCGGTCGGCGGGATCGCCTCGGCCGAGGCGTAGAACGTGAACGACGGCACCACCACCTCGTCCCCGGGGCCGACGCCCATCGCGCGCAGGGCGATCGTGATCGCCTCGGTGCCGTTGGCGACGCCGATCGCATGGCGGGCGCCGCAGTAGTCGGCGAACTCCTCCTCGAAGGCGCTCACCTGGGGGCCCAATATGTAGCGCTCGGATTCGAGCACGCCGTCGATCGCGCGATGCAGCTCCCCGCGCAGCGCGATCAGCGGCGAGGAGGTGTCGAACAGGGGGACCCCCACCGCGCTAGCGCGCCAGCAGCTCGAGATCTGCGCGAGTCATCAGGCGGATCAGCTCCTCGAAGCTGGTGTGCGGAGTCCAGCCGAGCTCGCGCTCGGCCTTGCCGGGGTCGCCGATCAGGTGGTCGACCTCGGCGGGTCGCACGAACGCCGGGTCGATCGTCACGTACTGCTCGAAGGCGCCGAGGCCAGCCTCGTCGAAGGCGACCTCGCAGCACTCGCGAACGGAGTGGGCCTCGCCCGTGGCGATCACGTAGTCCTCGGGAGCGTCGCGCTGGAGCATCAGCCACATCGCCTCCACGTAGTCCTTCGCGTAGCCCCAATCGCGTTCGGCGTCGAGGTTGCCGAGGCGCAGCTCCTTCGCGAGGCCGTACCTGATCGCCGCGGCGTGCCAGGTGATCTTGCGCGTGACGAACTCGAGGCCGCGGCGAGGTGACTCGTGGTTGAACAAAATCCCCGACGTCGCGTGCAGGTCGTAGGACTCCCGGTAGTTGACCGTGATGAAGTGCCCGTAGGCCTTCGCGACGCCGTAGGGCGAACGCGGGTAGAAGGGCGTCATCTCGGTCTGGGGGACCTCGCGCACCTTGCCGAACATCTCGCTCGAGGAGGCCTGGTAGAAGCGGGCCTCAGGGCACACTTCGCGCATCGCCTCGAGCATGCGCGTGACGCCCACGCCCGTGAACTCGGCCGTGAGCGTGGGCTGGATCCAGGAGACGGCCACGAACGACATCGCGGCGAGGTTGTAGATCTCGGTGGGACGCGCGGCCCGCAGCGCGTCGACGAGCGAGCGTTGATCGAGCAGGTCGCCCTGGTGAAGCGTGATGCGCTCGCGGATGTGCTCGATGCGCTCGAACTTCTCGGTCGAGGCGCGGCGCACCATCCCGTGGACCTCGTAGCCGCGGTCGAGCAGCAGCTCGGCCAGATAGGAGCCGTCCTGTCCGGTGACGCCCGTGATGAGGGCGCTTTTTCGGTCGTTCATCCGCGGGAGCCTATAGACCGCGATAGCGGCTTCACCGCCGCGGCGGCGGCC
>DATFZM010000038.1:0-34172 GCA_035314465.1 Solirubrobacteraceae bacterium
CGCCCGGGGAGAGCGGCGCGTGGCCGCGCACCTGCTGTCCGTTGAGCCGCACGCCGTTGGTGGAGCCGAGATCCTCGATGCTCCAGCCCTCGTCGCTGTGGTGCAGAGCAGCGTGATGGCGCGAGACGCCGCTGTCGGCGAGGACGATCTCGCAGTCGCGGCTGCGGCCGATCGTGCCTCCGCCGGGAGGCACGAGCAGGCGGCGTCCGTCGAGGACCAGCAGGGCGCGGGCCGCGCGCCGGCCGGGTGCCTCGGCGAGCGGGCCGCGCACCCGCGCCGAGGTGCTGTAGATCATCGTCTCGCCGTCCTTGCGCTCGCGCGGCGGCGGCTCCTCAGGCGCCTGCTCGTGGCGCACGAGGCGGGCCTGGATGCCGAATTCGCCGAGCGCGAGCCGCTCGTCGGTGTGGAAGGAGACGGTCGGAGGGGAGGCGAGGATCAGATCCTCGCGCCGGGCATGCTCGAGCAGGTAGGCGCAGAGCTCGTCGATCACCTCCTCCTCGACCCCTTCGTAGCGCTCGCGGTCGGCGGGCGAGAGCCACACCGAGTACTCGTTGGGCACATACGTGCGCGAGACCGACACGGTGCGGTGGGTGTCCATCTCGCGTGCGAGCTTGCGGGCGAGCTCGATCGGACGCACCTCGGAGCGGAACACGCGCCCGAATGTGCCCTCGACGAGGTTGGCGATCGTGGTCTCGACGCTCTTGAGAAGGTTCATGCGGGCAACGCAAGCCGGTGGCGCGGTGGGCCCCACGGCCGCAAGCCATGCTACGCACCCGACGGTCGGACGGGTCCCCGTACCGCGCGGGCGGCGACGGCCAGGAGCCCCCCGAGGACCGCCCCGAGCGCGATCCCGCGGGCGCTCGCGGGCGGGGCGTGAGCGCCCGCGGCGGCGATCAGCACGGGCACAGCAGCTGCAACGGCCACCGCCCATACGGTCGCGGCGACGACGTCCAGCGGGGCGCTGCGTCCGCGCACGAGCCACGGCAAGGTGACAGCCGCGGCGGCCCATAGGGCCGCCCCGAGCAGGACGGTGAGCGTCAGCAGCGGCGCGATGACGTGCACCGCGGCGGAGCTCAGCGAGCCCTCCCAGACGGCCCGCGGCGGCGTGCCGGCGCGAACGCCGAGCCACAGGCGCTGGGAGAGCAGCGGCTCGGCGAGCGTGAGCCACCAGAAGCCGAGCGCGCCGAGCATGGCGCGCGCTCGCCAGCGCCTGGCCTGCCCCGCGATCGCGGGAAAGGCGCCGGCCAGGCCGAGCGTGCCGAGCGCGGGCGCCAAGGCGGCGACGAGCCAGCCGGGGCCCGAGCGCGGGGGGAGCGCGAGCAGTGGCGCAAGCGCGGCCGTGGCGAGCAGGCCAACGCCGGGTCGCCCGGCCCACACCTGCCAGACGATGGCGCCCAGCGCGCAGGCCAGCCAGAGCGTGCGCGGCAGGCCCTGCGCGAGGCGCTGGCCCGGGGCTCGCTGGGCGATCCTGTGCTCGGCGGTGGCGGGGCTGGGCGGCGCGGGCGCCGGTTGTGGCACGCCCGCGGGAGCGCCGACCTCGCTGCTGCCGCGCACGCGGGCGGGGATCGGCGCCCTTGCCGCGGCGGTAGCCGCTGGGCGAGCTCTCGGGAGCGCCGTGCGAGCGCGGCGGCCGTGCGGCGCCTGGGCGAGCCCGTCGCTCAACTCCTCGATCGAGCCTCGCTCGCGCGGCGCGGGCGCTAGCGCGCGGTCGATCGCGCGCGTGAGCACGCGAGGGAGGTCGCCGCGGCTGCGCGCCAGGGACTCGATCGGCCGTCCGATGCGCCGCGCGGTGGCGGCCGGCGTGGCACCGCGTATCGGGTTGCTGCCCGACAGCGCCTCGTAGAGCACGAGCGCGAGCGAGTAGAGGTCAGCCTCGGCGCCGACCTCGGCGCCGTCGCTCTGCTCGGGCGCCATGTAGGCGAGCGTCCCGAGCACGTCGCCGGTGCGCGTGAGGGCGTCCTCTCCGGTCAGGCTCGCGCCGCCGAAGTCGGTGAGCTTCGCGGCGCCGGCTGCGTCCTGAGGCTCGCGCGGCACGAGCACGTTGTGCGGCTTGATGTCGCGGTGGATCACGCCACGAGAGTGCGCGTGGACGAGCGCCATCGACAGCGCCAGGCCGATCTCCAGGATCTCGTCGTCGGCGAGCGCGTCCTCGGCGATCAGCCGCGCGAGCGTCTCGCCCTCTATGAGCTCGGAGATCAGGTAGAAGGCGTCCTCGCGCGCGCACGCCTCGTACAGGGCAACGATCGCAGGGTGCGCCAGACGCGCCGAGGCGAGCGCCTCGCGCTCAGCGCGCTCGCCGTCGATCCGATCCCCGCCCGCCCCGAGGTGGATGCGCTTGACGGCAACATCGCGGTGGAGCAGCTCGTCGTGCGCGCGCCAGACCTCTCCGAAGCCGCCCGCGCCGAGACGCTCGCGCAGGCGGTAGCGCCCGAGCAGGACCGCGCCCGCGACGGGACCCCTTCCGGGCAGGATCCGCGGGCCGTTGGGCTCGAGCGTGCGCCCCTCCAGGGCACCTTCTACGAGGGTGTCGGGAGACTCCACCGACTTGTGCGTTCGCCGCCCGCGGGCCGCCTCCCTGCATGAGGGCGGCAATCGCGGCGCGCTGACCGAGAACTTGCAGGCTCGCCAGCAAGGCGGCGTGCAGTCATACTGGGACCCTTCCGAAGTGCCTGCAAAAGCAGCAAAAGGAGCGGGGAGCGATTTCGTTCTTTGACGACGAGGAGGACCCGAGCCCGGCCCCCCCGCGCACCTCGCCGCGCGCGCCACGTCCGGCCGGCGGGGGGTCCGGGCAGCGACCGCGACCGCGGCGTCCGCAGACGCGCGCCGGTGCGGGAGGCATCGACCAGCACGCGCTAATGGTGCGCCGGCGCGTTGCCGCGGGTATCGCGCTCGTGATCGTGATCGTGATCGTGCTCGTGATCAACGGCTGCCTGAAAAGCGAAAAGCAGGGCGAACTGAAGTCCTACAACCACCAGGTCAGCACCCTCGCCACGGAATCGGACGCGCAGGTCGCAAGGCCGCTGTTCTCGGCATTGTCGGGCGCGTCGGGCAAATCGGCGCTCGACGTCGAGGTCGAGGTCGACCAGCTGCGCATCGAGGCGCAGAACATCGCCTCGAAAGCGCACAGCCTGAGCGTTCCCGGACCGATGACCTCGGCCCAGCGCGCGCTGCTGATGGCGCTGAACCTGCGCGTGGAAGGGCTCACGAAGCTGGCCGCGCATCTTCCTGCGGCCCTCGGCGGGCAGGCCAAGCAGGCGAGCTCGCTGATCGCCGGCGACAACGAGATCTTCCTGGCCTCGGACGTCCTCTTCTCGCAGCGCGTGGTGCCGCTTATCCAACAGACCCTCGCCGAAGAAGGCATCCACGAACTGAACACGACGACGAGCCGCTTCCTGCCGAACATCGGCTGGCTGGAACCGAACACCGTCCAGTCGCGGCTCACCGGACAGGCCTCGTCGTCGAGCGGGCAGACGGTCACCGGCAACCACGGCAGCGCGCTGAAGGGGGTGAGCGTGGGCACGAACACGCTCGAACCCGAACCGACGATCAACCACATCAGCGGTGGCGGCAGCCCGACGTTCACGGCCCAGGTCGAAAACTCCGGCGAATTCAACGAGACGAACGTCAAGGTCGACCTCACCGTGACGGCCGGGGGCAAGCAGTACAAGGCGAGCCACCTGATCAACAAGACCGAACCGGGGAAGACCGTGAACGTGGAAATACCGACCAGCGGGATCCCGCTCGGGGTCGCCGCGAAGATCGAAGTCTACGTCGAGGGGGTGCCCGGCGAGAACGACCTGGAAAACAACAAGGGCACCTTCCTGGCGATCTTCTCGCAGTAACTTGTGGCGATGCTCGCCACGCTCACGGACACGAAGGGCATCATCGCGATCGCCGCGGCCGCCGTCGCCGTGGCGGCGCTGATCGGCTGCGTCGTGCTCGCGGTCTCCATGCGTCGCATGCGCCGCGCGCAGCGGGTCGTGTTGGGCGAGGGCGAGCAGGATCTGGTCGCGCACGCCGCGACGATGCAGCAGGCCTTCGAAGCCCTGCACGAGTACGTGCAGGAGACCGCCGTGCGCCTGGACGCGCGGCTCGGGGGAGTGGAGCAGGCGCTACGCAGCCGCATCGCCCACCGCGCGCTCGTGCGCTACGACGCCTACAACGAGCTCTCCGGCCAGCAGTCGATGTCGATCGCGCTGCTCGACGAGGAACGCTCGGGCATCGTGCTGTCGTGCATCCACCATCGCGATCAGGCGCGCGTGTACGGCAAGCAGGTACTCGGCGGGCGAGGCGAAATCGAGCTGTCCCCGGAGGAGGCCGAGGCTGTCCGGCTGGCGCTGGCGGACGGCTCCTCGAGGGACGATGCCGCCGACCCCGCCTCCTGAGGACGGCGGGCGTACACCCGTCGCCTATCTGGGACCCGAGGGGACCTTCAGCGAGGAGGCGCTGCTCGCCGGCGCAGCCCCGGGGGCGGTGAGGGCGGTGCCCGAGGGCAGCATCTTCGAGGCCGTGAGGGCGCTCGGCGAGGGACGGGCCGAGTGGGCGATCGTGCCGATCGAGAACTCGCTCGACGGCTCGTTGAGCGTGACGCTCGACCTGCTCGCAGATGAGGCCGAGGAGCTCTGCATCGTGGGCGAGGAGCTGCTGCTCGTGCGTCACTCCCTGATCGGCGCGGGCGCCGTCGCGCTCGCGGAGATCGATACGGTCCTCACGCACCCCCAGGTGCCCGGGCAGTGCCTTCGCTTCCTTCGCCGCGAGCTGCCGCGGGCGAGGGTGATGCCGGCGGCCTCGACGGCGGAGGCGGTGCGGAGCATAGTGGCGCAGGGAGATCGCAGGCAGGCGGCGATCGGGACCGCGCTCGCGGCGCACATCTACGGCGGCACGATCCTGCGCGAGGGCATCGAGGACCGCGAGGACAACGAAACGAGGTTCGTGTGGCTCGGCCGCCGCGGCTCTGGCCAGCGCCCGCCGCTGAGCGAGCGCGAGGAGGGTCCCTGGAAGACGTCGCTCGTCTTCTGGGGTGCAGGGGCGGGTAGCCCAGGCTGGCTCGTGCGTTGCCTGAACGAGTTCGCCGATCGGGGCATCAACCTCACGCGCATCGAGTCGCGCCCCCGCCGCGAGCGGCTGGGCAGCTACATGTTCTTCGCCGACCTCGTCGGCTGCGCCGAGCAGGAGCCCGTCGCCTCGGCGCTCGCGGGCGTGGCCGCGATCTGCGCCGAGGTGCGTGTTCTCGGGTCATATCGGGGGGCCGGCCCCGCTACACTGCGGCCCTGAAGATGGAGAGCACTGTCCCACCAGAGTCGGTGGGGTCCGCGCTGCCTTCAGAGCACCAGCGGCGTGGACCTGAGACATCGCCGGTCGCGGCGATGAGTGGCCGGGTGCTCGTTCTCAACGCCACGTTCGAGCCGATCAACGTGTGCACGGTGCGGCGGGCGGTGGTGCTGCTGCTCAAGGACAAGGCGGAGCTGATCGAGCGCGGCACCTGGGAGCTCCACTCGGAGACCTCGACGCTGGCGCGCCCGGTCGTGATCCGCCTCGTGAGCTACGTAAAGGTGCCGCGCGACGCACACCGGCGCAAGATCACGCGCCGCGCGGTCTTCGCGCGCGATAGCTGGACGTGCCAGTACTGCGGCTCGCGCTCCAACCTGACCGTCGACCACGTGATCCCGCGCTCGAAGGGGGGGGCGTCGAGCTGGGAGAACATCGTCGCCTCGTGCGCGCCGTGCAACCGGCGCAAGGGCGACAGGCTGCCGCGCCAGGCGGGGATGCACCCGCGTCGCACGCCGCGCACGCCGCGCGCGGAGATCTTCATCCACGTGGCGAGCCCGACGATCCCGGTGGCCTGGCTCGCGTACCTACCGCAGGCGGCCTAGCGTCCACAGGCGGAAGTCCAACGGCGTTTCGCGGCGCCCGCCGGCCTGCCTGCCGGTCAGGGTGTCCCTCCGGAGGGAGGGCGCCCGGAAGAAGACGAAGGGCGCCACGGAGGACGCCCTTCGCCGTGCGGCTATGACTGGAAAGACCGAGAGCGACGAGAGATGCCGGAGGGACCGGGCCCGGCGGTCGTCTCGGGGTGTCCCGGGTTGGATTCCGCTAAGCGGTCCAGCCTTTCTGCCCCCGAACACGGGGGTCCGACCTAGCGGCCGGTCACCTCCAGGGTCCCGCAAGAACTGTCACTCAACGTTTGGACCACCTCCTTTCTCTGGTCCCGCCAGGGTAGCGAACGTCCATGACGGGCGCTACGGGCGAACGGTCCCGCCCGCGGCTCAGCCGAGGATGACGCCGAACTCCTGCGCGTAGGTGGCCCCCGGCTGGCCGCCGGACAGCGAGGGCGGCACGGCGGTCGCGACCCCGATGCCGGTGTCCTTGTAGCGCGCTTCGAGGATGTTCGCGAGGTGGCCGGGCGACGCCACCCAGGCCTGCACGATCGCCTCGGGCGTGGCGAGCCTGAGCGTTCCCCAGGCGAGGTTCTCGCCGATCACGTAGCCGAAGCTCGGCCCTGGGATGTAGCCCGTCGCGCGAATGCGGTCCACGGGCGTCACACCGCTCGGGGAGACGTGCGCGAAGTAGTCATCGGCGACGAGTTCCTGGCTGTGTTCTTCGGCGACTCGTTCGAGGTCCGGGTTGCTCGCCAGCGGCGACTCGCCGCGTTCGGCGCGCACGCGGTTGACCAGGCATAGCACCGCGGCGCGCAGCAGCGGGACGTTGCCGGCTTCGGGGGTCGCTTCGGTGTTCTGGCAGGGCGTCGCGAGGACGGCCGCGATCGTCGCGGGGGGGCCAGCGACGGCGGTGGCGGTGGCGCCCGCGGCGGGCGCGATGATCGGGCGGGGGCGCTGCGGGGCGGGCTTGGCCGGGGGCCTGTGATGCGCGGGCCGGCTGCTCTCGCTGCAGCTCCGCGCCGATCTGCCGATTACCTTCGCGCTCGCGCGGTGAGCCGGACAGGCTCCTCGCGCCGGCCGCGCGCTCGAGCTACGTGCCGAGGCAGGGCCCGCGAGCAGCCCCAACACGGCGCAGCCGAGCGTCGAGATGATGGCTGCGGCTTGGGGGTGGGCTCTGCGCACCCTTCGCCTGTCGGACCAGCCGCGCGCGTGTCTGAGTCAGCGACCGGAAAACTGGACACGTTTAGAGGCCGCTCGCACGGCTGGGCGAAGGCTTGCGAGCCGCTCAGGACTGCTCGGGCTCGTCGGCGGGCGCCGTGCCGGGCCCCTCGACGGCCCCGATGGCCAGCGCCTCCGTGTCCTCGCCGGTGTCGACCACGAGCGCGACAGCGCTGACGAGATCGTCGTCCTTGAGGTTCATGACGCGCACGCCGGTCGCCGATCGCCCCTGCTGGGAGATCCCCGCGGCGGCGGTCCGCTGGACCATGCCGCCGACGCTGATGAAGACGAGTTCCTGGTGCTCGCGTACCACGAGCGCGCCCGCCAGGCCGCCCTTTTTCTCGGTCAGGCCGATCGTCTTGACGCCTTTTGCACCGCGGTTGGTCTTGCGGTACTGGCTTATCTGCGAGCGCTTGCCGTAGCCGTTTTCGGTAACCACGAGGAGGTCCATGTCGTCGCGCGCGACGTCCATCGCGATCACGTCCCCGCCCGCGCCGACGTCCATCCCGCGCACGCCGGTGGTGTCGCGTCCCATCGGCCGCACGTCGGACTCGGCGAAGCGCACGGTGAGCCCGGCGCGCGAGACCATGATCACCTCCTCGCCCGGATCGACCGCGCGGACCGCGAGCAGCTCGTCGTCGTCGCGGATGTTGATCGCGATGATGCCGTCGGCTTTGATCGGCGTGTTGTATGCCTGGAACTCCGTCTTCTTGACCGTGCCGTTGCGGGTGGCGAAGACGAGGTACTCGGTCTCTGAGAAGTCGCGCGTGGAGAGAACGGCCTGGATGCGCTCGCCCTCGCGCAGAGGCAGCACGTTGACGAGCGCGCGGCCCTTGGCCGTGCGCGAGGCCTCGGGGAGCTCATAGACCTTCGAGCGGTAGACCTTGCCGCGGTTGGAGAAGAACAGCAGGTAGTCGTGCGAGGAGCACACGAACAGGTGCTCGATGAAGTCGCCGTCCTTCATGTCCATCCCCGTGACGCCGCGCCCGCCGCGCTGCTGCTGGCGATAGGTGGCCAGCGGCAGCGACTTGATGTAGCCGCTCTGCGTGATCGTGATGACCATCTGCTGGTCGGCGATCAGGTCCTCGATGTCGATCTCGTCCTCGGAGGCGCTGATCTCCGTGCGGCGCGCGTCGGCGAAGCGCTCGGCGATCTCGGCGAGCTCCTCCTTGATCAGGCCCAGCACGCGCGACTCGTCGCCCAGGATCTCGCGTAGCTCGGCGATCCGCTCGGTGACGTCGGCGTGCTCCTGTTTGATCGACTCGGACTCGAGCGCGGTGAGCTGCGAGAGCCGCAGGTCGAGGATCGCCGTGGCCTGGACCGCGCTCAGCTCGAAGCGCTCGATCAGCTGCTCCCTGGCGCTGTCGCGATCGCTGGAGGCGCGGATCAGCTCGATGATCGCGTCAAGATGCTCGAGCGCGGTCAGCAGCCCCTCGAGGATGTGCGCGCGCGCCTCCTTTTCGGACAGCTCGTGCTTGGTGCGCCGCACGATGACCTCGCGCTGGTGCGCGACGTAGTTGTGGATCACCGCGCGCAGGTCGAGCGTCCGCGGCACGTTGTCGACGAGCGCGACCATGTTCACGCCGAAGGTCGTCTGCATGGACGTGTGCTTGTAGAGCTTGTTCAGCACGACCTTCGGGATCGCGTCGCGCTTGAGCTCGATCACCAGACGCATGCCGCGCTTGTCGGAGTGGTCCTCGATGTTGGCGATCTCGGTGATTCGGCCCTCTTTGACGAGCTCGGCGACCTTCTGGATCAGCCCGCCGTCGCCGCCCTTCTTGACCATGAACGGCAACTCGGTGACGACGATCGCCTCTTTGCCCTGCTTGAGCGGCTCGACGTGCGCGCGGGCCTGCACGCGCACGCGGCCGCGACCCGTCTCGTAGGCGTCCCGTATCCCGGCGCGGCCGAGGATCACGCCGCCGGTCGGGAAGTCCGGGCCCTTGATGTGCTTCATCAGGCCCTCGACCTCGATCGACGGGTCGTCGATGTAGGCGACGGTGGCGTCGATGACCTCGCGCAGGTTGTGCGGCGGGATGTTCGTCGCCATGCCGACGGCGATCCCCGAGGAGCCGTTGACGAGCAGGTTGGGGAAGCGCGACGGCAGCACCAGCGGTTCCTGCTTTTTGCCGTCGTAGTTGGGCGTGAAGTCGACGGTGTCCATGTCGAGATCGCGCAGCATCTCGGTTGCGATCCTGGCCAGGCGCGCCTCCGTGTAGCGCATCGCGGCGGCCGGGTCGTCGTCGATCGAGCCGAAGTTGCCCTGGCCGTCCACGAGCGGGTTGCGCATCGAGAAGTCCTGCGCGAGGCGCACGAGCGTGTCGTAGATCGCGGAGTCGCCGTGCGGGTGGTACTTGCCCATCACCTCGCCGACGATGAGGGCGCACTTCGAGTAGGAGCGGGTGGGCCCGAGGCCGAGCTCGTTCATCGCGTACAGCACGCGCCGGTGCACGGGCTTCAGGCCGTCGCGCACGTCGGGGAGCGCGCGCCCGACGATCACCGACATCGCGTAGTCGAGGTACGCCGTGCGCATCTCCTCCTCGAGCGCGCGCGGTTCGATGTGCCCGCCGCCGATCACGTCAGCCGAAGCCATGCCTCACCTCCCCTCATACGTCGAGGTTCGCGACCGCGCGCGCGTTCTCTTCGATGAATTCGCGGCGTGGCTCGACCTGGTCGCCCATCAGCTTGGAGAAGATGCGGTCGGCTGCGGCGGCGTCCTCGAGCGTCACCTGGGCGAGCACGCGCGTGGAGGGTGACATCGTCGTTTCACCGAGCTGATCGGCGTTCATCTCGCCGAGGCCCTTGAAACGCTGCACGCTTGCGCCTTTGCGCGCGACGGTCATCACGGCCTCGTGCAGCGCCTCGAAAGAGAGGGCGACCTCGCTCGCATCGCCGAGGCGCACGTCGAACGCCGGCGTGCCGGCCAGCTCGATCAGCTGGACGTGCACCTTGACGAGCTGGCGGTACTCGTGCGACTCGAACAGCGCGCGCTTGATCCGATGTGTTCGCGCGAAGCCGGTGCTCGCCTCGACGGCCCTGACGCGGATCTCCAGCGGGTCCTCCTCGACGAGGAGCTCGGTGCGGTGCGTCTCGCCGTTGCTGCCATCGCGACGCAGGAGCTCGATCGCGGCCTGCGCGCTCGTCACCTGCTCGCCGAGCAGAGTGGACTCCTCGAGGAACTGCACGACGTCGTGCCCGTAATGCCCGCGCAGCGCAAGCGCCCAGCCTTCGTACTGCTTGAGCAGGCGCGTGAAGCGCTGCCAGCGCGTGTCGGTCAGCTTGAACTGCTTGCCGTGGCGGTCGAAGACCAGGATCTTGTCCCACTTCTCCGACAGCAGGATCTCTTCGAGTTCGGAGTCCTTCTCGATGTAGCGCTCGCGGGAGCCCTGCTTGAGCTTGTATAGCGGCGGCTTTGCGATGTACACATAGCCTTCCTCGATCAGCTCTTTCATCTCCCTGAACAGCAGCGTCAGCGCGAGCGTCCTGATGTGGGCGCCGTCGACGTCGGCGTCGGTCATCAGGATCACCTTGTGGTAGCGCGCGTTGTCGATGTTGAACTCGTCGCGCACGCCGGTGCCGATCGCGGTGATGAGCGCCTGGATCTCGACGTTCTGCAGGACCTTGTCGATGCGCGACTTCTCGACGTTGAGGATCTTGCCGCGCAGCGGGAGCACGGCCTGCGTGTTGCGGTCGCGTCCCTGCTTGGCCGAGCCGCCGGCGGAGTCGCCCTCGACGACGAACAGCTCGGCCAGGGCCGGGTCCTTCACGGAGCAGTCGGCGAGCTTGCCCGGGAGCGTCGAGTTCTCGAGCGCCGACTTGCGCCGCGTGAGGTCGCGCGCCTTGCGCGCCGCCTCCCGCGCGCGCTGCGCCTGCACCGCCTTGCCGATGACCGCGCGCGCCTCGCTGGGATTCTCCTCGAGGAACTCACCCAGGGCGGTGTTGACGATCGACTCGACAAACCCCGCCATGCCGGGGTTGCCGAGCTTGGTCTTGGTCTGGCCCTCGAACTGGGGATCGCGCAGCTTCACGGAGATCACCGCGGTGAGCCCCTCGCGAACGTCCTCGCCGGACAGGTTCTCCTCTTTCTCCTTCAGCAGCCCGTGGTCGCGCGCGTACTTGTTGAGCGTGCGCGTGAGCGCCGAGCGGAAGCCGCTGAGGTGGGAGCCGCCCTCGCGGGTGCTGATGTTGTTGGCGAACGAGTGGATCGACTCCTGGTAGGAGGAGTTCCATTGCATCGCGATCTCGACGGCGCCCTCCTCGGAGTCGCCGGTGAAGAAGATGACCTTGCGGTGCACGGTGTCCTTGTTCTCGTTGAGGTAGGAGACGAAGTCCTCGATGCCGCCGTCGTACTGGAACGATGCGGAGTGGCCGTCGCCGCGCTCATCGACGATCGAGATCCTCAGGCCCCTCGTCAGGAAGGCGGTCTCGCGCAGCCGTTCCTCGAGCGTGGTGAAGTCGAAGTCGAGCGTCTCGAACACGTCGGCGTCGGGCAGGAACGTCACACGAGTGCCGGTCGGCTCGCCCTTGGCGAGCTTCTCGCCCGTGTGCAGCGGCGCCAGCGGCGCGCCACGGGAGTACTCCTGCGAGAACACGTGGCCGTCGCGGCGGATCTCGACGCGCAGGTGCTCGGAGAGCGCGTTGACGACGGAGACGCCAACGCCGTGCAGGCCGCCGGAGACCTTGTAGCCGCCCCCCTCGCCGAACTTGCCCCCGGAGTGCAGCACGGTGAGGACGACTTCGACGGCCGGCTTTCCCTCCTTCGCCATCGTCGCGACGGGGATGCCGCGGCCGTTGTCGACGACGGTCACCGAGTTGTCGGGGTGGATCGTCACGGAGACCTCCGTGCAGAACCCGGCGAGGGCCTCGTCGACGGAGTTGTCGACGACCTCGTAGACGAGATGGTGCAGGCCCATCACGCCGGTCGAGCCGATGTACATCCCTGGGCGCTTGCGGACGGCCTCGAGTCCCTCGAGGACCGTGATGTCCTGCGCGTCGTAGCTCGTCGAGCCGGCGCTCAGCGCGGGGTCGTTAGCCCCGCCCGTGCCGTTGCTCTCCGCGGAGCTGTTGCTGCCTGTCGCCAATGACCCTCCGATGACGTGAGAACGCCCCGGATTCCGGGGCGCGAGGACCACGGGAGGGGCGACTTGCTGTTGTTTAGGAGGATAGCATGCGGGACCCTGAAGCAAGCCCCCGATTCGGCGCTAAATGCCTGCAAAATGGCCACAAATCAGCGCTCTGCCCAGCCACTACGGCAGCGCAGCTCGCGAATCGCGTTATCCCCCAGGGCGGCGTTTATGGCGGCGATCAAACGATCGGCCATGAGGTCGAGCTCCTGCGCCCAGACGGCCGCCTCGCAGCTGATCGTGAGGACGCCGTCGCGCTCGGCGGCGGGGCGGGCGGCGGCGGCGATCGCGGGCCCCGCGACGCGCTCCCAGGCCTCCTGGACCCGCGCGAGCGTCGTGGCCGGCGCGAGCCGGCTCGAGAGCGATCCGAGCGCGATCGACAGCGGACGCGGGGCGGGCCTGCTCACGCGGCGATCGCCTCCTGGAGGATCGCCCCGGGAGAGATCCGCAGGCGCGCGACGGATGGCCCGCTCGCCCCTGGGACGTGTGCGAGATCGGTCGCGGCGATGACGCTCTGGCCGCCGGCGGCGAGGTCGTCGGCGAGCAGCCGGCGACGGTCGGCGTCGAGCTCGCTCATGACGTCGTCGAGCAACATCAGCGGCGTGCGCCCGCGCTCGCTTGCGAGCACGTCGCGCTCGGCGAGCAGCAGCGCCAGCAGCGCGAGTCGCTGCTCCCCCTGCGAGCCGTAGACGCGCAGCTCGCGGCCGTCGCGCCTGACCACGAGCTCGTCGCGGTGCGGGCCGTGGCCGGTGAAGCCCCGCTCGAGATCTCCGTCGAGTCGGTGGCGAAGCTCTTCGCAGAACTCGTGCTCGTCGCCGGCGTTGCTGCGGGGACGGTAGTCGAGCACGACCTCGCCGCTGCAGCCGAGCTGGCCGGTGCGCTCCGCGAACGGGCCGTGCAACAGCTCGACTGCCTCGCGGCGCTGCTCGCGCAGCGCGAGCGCCCACGTGGCGAGCTCGCGATCCCAGGCGGCGAGCGTCTCCGTGCTCGCGCGTCCGGAGCGGATGCGCGCGAGCAGCGCGTTGCGCTGGGCGAGCACGCGCGAGTACTCCCGCCGTGTCGCGGCGCGAAGCGGCCAGATCGCCGCGACGAGCTGGTCGAGGTGGGCGCGGCGCACGGCCGGCGCCCCTTTGAGCAGCTCGAGCCGGTCGGGGAGGAAGACGACGACGAGCGGGCGCTGCTCGACGTCCAGCAGCCGCTCCACCGGCGCGCCGTCCGCGGTCATGCGCTTGACCGGCGGCGCACCGGGGGCGCCCGCTCCTAAGCCCACGGTGAGCTCGTGGGCGCGGCCCTCGTCGAGGAGCTTGACGACCACGCGCGCGGCGAGCGCCCCGAAGCGCACCAGCTCGCGGTCGTTTCGCGTACGCGGCGAGCGACCGGTGCAGCCGTAGTAGAGCGCCTCCAGCAGGTTCGACTTGCCCGCCCCGTTGGGGCCATGGATGACGGTCAGGCCCTCCCCCAGCCGTGCCTCCGCGCGGCCGTAGGTGCGGAAGTCGCGCAGCTCCACGCCGAGGACCAACACCGGGCTACACGTTTAAGCGGATCGGCATGATCAGGTACACGAAGTCCCCCGTGTCGGGTGTTTCGATCAGGCCTGGTCGCAGGGGGCTGATCAGCTTCATGACGAGCTCCTCGCTCTCGACGCTCTCGAGGCCGTCGCGGAGGAACTCGGGGTTGAAGCCGATCTCGAACGGCTCGCCGTGGAATGGCACCGGGATCGCCTCGCTGGCCTCGCCCACGTCGGGCGTCTGCGCCGAGACCGTGAGCGCGCCCTCGCTGAAGCTGAGCCGCAGGGGCGCGTTCTTCTGTGCGAGCAGGCTGATGCGCCTCACGACGTCGGTCAGCTCGGCGCTGGCGAGGCGCATCTCGTGCTCGACGGACTCCGGCAGCAGCTGTCTGTAGTTGGGAAACTGGCCCTCGATCAGCCGCGAGGAGAGGACGATCTCGCCCCACTCGAAGACGACCTGGTTGTGGCCGACGCTCACGGCGAGCGACTCGGCGGGCGCCTGCTGGGCGATGCGCACGAGCTCCTGCAGCGCGCGTGCCGGGACGTTAGCCTCGAGCGTGCCCTCCAGCGGCTCCCGCAGCGCGGTCTCCTTGACGCTCAGACGGTAGGAGTCGGTGGCGACCATCTTCAGCTCCTGGCCGGAGGCGGACATGAGGATCCCGGTGAGAACGGGCCGCGTCTCATCGCGGGAGGCCGACCGCGCGACACGTGAGATCGTCTCGACGAACGCCTGCGCGGGCAGCAGCACCCGCGAGCTGGTCTCGGGGGCCGGCAGCGTGGGGAAGTCCTCGGCGCGTAGCGTGCGCAGGTGGAACGTGCTCGCCCCGCAGATCAGCTCGACGTCCTGCTCGGCTGCGCGGAGCTCCATCGTCAGGCGTTCAGCGGGCAGCGAGCGCACGACGTCAAGCAGCAGGCGGGCGGGGAGGACCGCGCTGCCGGTACGTGCGACGTCTGCTTGCAGCGGCACGCGCAGGCCGATCTCCATATCGCTGGCGCGCAGCTCGGGCGAGGAGTCGGGCTCGGCGCTGATCATCACGCCGGAGAGCGCCTGTACGGCGCTGCGCGTGGAGGCGACGCGGGTGACGGTCTGCAGCTGCGCTAGGAGGTCCGCAGTGGTGAGCGAGAGCTTCATCTGCTTGTCAGGGAGGTGTAGTGGTTAGTAGGGCCTGTGGGTATGTGGATTAGGGGTGGGGTCGCGGGTTGCTGGTGCAGGGGCTGTGGACCGCCAGGCGCAGGCGAACCGCAGAAGTCTCGCAGGCGGGTCGGTCGGCGGGGATCGGTGCTCATGGGAGCGGCGTGCCGAGTCGGTCGCACAGGTTCTCCACAGCCCGCCGAGCGTCGGTGTCGGTGGCGATGCGCTCGCTTGCGCGGCGGCAGGCGTGCATGACCGTCGTGTGATCGCGCCCGCCGAACTCTCGCCCGATCGCGGGTAGTGATTGGTCCGTGAGCTCGCGTGCGAGGTACATCGCAAGCTGGCGCGGCCAGGCGATCGCCGGCGTGCGGCGCGGAGACAGGAGCTCGTCGGCGGTGATACCGAAATGGGCACAGGCGGCGGCCTGGACGTCGGCGATCGTGCGCTCGCTGCGGGGCTGTGGATAGAGGCCCGTGAGGACCTCCTCGACGAGCTCCGCGGTGATCTGGCGCCCGGTCAGCGAGCTGTAGGCGACGACGCGGATGAGAGCGCCCTCGAGCGCACGTACGTTGGTCTGTACGCGGGTTGCGATCAGCTCGAGCGGTCGCTCGTCGTGCAGCGCGAGCGCGTCGTGCTGGGCGCGCTTGCGCAGGATGGCCAGGCGCGTGGCGACGTCCGGCGGCGCGACGTCGGCGACGAGCCCGGACTGGAAGCGCTCGCGTAGTCGGTCCTCGAGCGCGCGCAGATCGCCGGGTGGGCGGTCGGAGGTGAGCACGATCTGGCGACCGCCGTCGTAGAGGGCGTTGAACGTGTGGAAGAACTCCTCCTCGGTGCGTGTCTTGTGCTCGAGGAACTGGACGTCGTCTACGAGCAGCACGTCGACCCCGCGGAAGCGGCTCTTGAAGGCGTTCGTCTCGCCGTGCGCGAGCGCGCCGAGGAAGGCGTTGGTGAAGGCCTCGCCGGTCGTGAGGCGCACGCTCAGCGCCGGTTCGTGCTCGGCGATGAGGTCCGCTATCGAGCTGAGCAGGTGGGTCTTGCCGACGCCCGGAGGGCCGCAGATGAAAAGGGGGTTGTAGGCCTGCGCGGGCATCTCGGCGACCGTCAGCGAGGCGGCGTGCGCGAGGCGGTTGCTGTCGCCGATCACGAACTGGTCGAACGTGAGCTTGGGGTTGCCGAGCGGGCTTGGCGCTGGCTCGCCCGGCGCGCTGGCGCCGGCGCTAGCGCTCGGCCTGCCGCCGGGCACGAGCTCGACGCTCGCGCCGGGGCCGAGAACGGCGATCGCGGCGTCTGCGAGCACGCGCCCGAAGCGATCCTGGACCCAGCGCTGCGCGTGCTCGGGCGCGGCGAGCACGAGCGTGCGATCGTGCAGGCGCAGCGGTGTGAGCGGCTCCAACCAGATGCGGTATGTGGCCTCGCCGACGGTGTCGCAGAGGCGCGCCGAGAGGCGTGACCAGATGTGCTCGAGCTCCTCGCTCACGGCAGCGTCTATCGGCTTCTCTCCTCGGGAAGAGCGGACGGAACATTCGGAGGGGGGACCCGATCGAGCCCGGTGGGCGACTATACCCCGGGGTCGCCTCTCGCTCGTCGGGGCTGATCGCATTTGGCGGAAAAAATCGGCTCACGTCGCCGGGGTCTATACACTGGGAGTCCCTCGACGACGGCGAGCGTCGGCACGGGGCCAGAGCACGATGAAGCGCACCTATCAGCCAAAGAAGCGCAAGCGCGCACGCACGCACGGGTTCCGCGCACGCATGAGCACGCGCGCCGGCCGCATGGTTCTCAAGCGCCGCCGCGACAAGGGCCGCAAGCGCCTCTCCGCCTGAGGGCGTCCGGCGGCGTGAACGGCGAGCACGTTGAGTCGCGAGCCGCGCCCGCCGCCCCGTCGGGCCGGCGCAGGGGGCGGCTCTCGCGCAGCGCGGAGTTCGAGCGCGTCTACCGCCAGGGACGCTCGACGGCCAACAGACATCTCGTGCTGTACTCGTTTCCGAACGCGGCGAGCGAGCGCCCGCGGCTGGGGCTGTCGGTCTCGCGCAAGGTCGGCGGAGCGGTCGAGCGCAACCTCGTCAAGCGGCTGCTGCGCGAGGCCTTCGCGCAGGCCGAGCCGTCGCTGCGCCGGTGCCACGACGTCGTCGTGGTCGCCCGCCCGCCGGTGGCGGCGCTGGCCGAGCGCGAGGGCCTGGCGGGCGTGCGCTCGGCGCTGGGCGAACTGATCGCGCGCTCGGGACTTGGACCGGAGCACCCAGCGGGGCCAGGGCCCGAGCAGCCGCGCGCGGGCGCGGCGGGGGCGTGAGCGCCTCGGGCGCCGGCGCGCGCCCGCATGCGCCGGGGCCGCGCGGCCTCTCCCGCGCGGCAAGGGCGGTCGTAACGGCGCCGATCGTGGTCTACCAGCGCGTGATCTCGCCGGCGCTGCCGCGGCGTTGCAAGTACGAGCCGACGTGCTCGCGCTATGCCGTCGAGGCGATACGGGAGTTCGGCATACTTAGGGGCCTGGTGCTCGCCGGCTGGCGACTGCTGCGATGCAATCCGTGGAGCTACGGCGGATACGATCCGGTGGAGTCCCAGCGAGTGTTCAGGACCGGTTCCGACAGTGCCGAGTAAGCGAACGGCCCGGCGGCCGCTCGCAGTAGGCGTGGCCTCGCTCAATAGCGCAGCCGCGCGCCCGCAACCAAACCGCCGAGACTCCTAGCGCATGCCCATCCTCGCCAACGTCATCGAGAACGCGTTCTCGCCGCTCATCAGCCTGTTCGAATCGATCATGGTCTTCATCCACGACGACCTCGTGGGCGGCAGCTGGGGACTGGCGATCGTCGGGCTGACCGTGCTCGTGCGGGCGGTGCTCGTGCCGCTGACCTACAGGCAGCTGAAGTCGATGCAGGAAATGCAGCGCCTGGCGCCACAGATCAACGCGCTGAAAGAAAAGTACAAGGACGACAAACAGCGCCAGCAGCAGGAGTTGATGAACTTCTACCGGGAGAACAAGATCAATCCCCTGGCATCCTGCCTGCCGCTTCTCCTACAGCTGCCGGTCTTCATCTCGCTCTTCTACATGCTGCGCACGGACCTCAAGAAGAGGATCTGCGGGCCTGAGATGCACGCCCACGGCTACATCACGAACTCGCAGATCGAAAAACACGTCTGCAACGAAGTCGCGCCGCACTCGGCCAAGTTCCTGTTCATCCCCGATATCACCGCGAGGGCCACGGGGATCGTCCTGATCGTCCTGATCCTGCTCTACGTCGGCTCGCAGCTCGCCTCGACGCTGATCGCGACCGCCACCGCAGACCCCAACCAGCGCCGCCTAATGCTGGTTTTGCCGGTGATCTTTGTGATCATCCTGTACCGCTACCCCGCCGGGCTGCTCGTGTACTGGATCACGACGAACCTGTGGACGATCGGACAGCAGTACCTCATCCGAAGACATATGGGAGCGGCGACGCCGCCCGTCCCCGCGGTGGCTGGGGCCGCGAACGGGAAGGCGCAGGGTCCGCTCAAGCCGCTGCCTGTGGCAAGCGCCTCGGGCGCCGAGGTGACGGCGGGAGCGAGTGGCAAGGCCGCGAAGTCCTCACCCGCGCCGTCCTCGACGCCGAGGTCGGCTCCGCCCCCGCCGCCGCGAAAAAAGAAGAAGCGCTCCGGCAGGCGCAGGTGAGTCCCGCCGCCGACGACACCGCGCGCGCCGACGACGGGGACGACCTCGAGCCGGCGGAGGTACTCGAGGATCTGGTGGCCGAGATCGGCGAGCGCCTCGGGCTCGACATCGAGGTGGAGATCGAGGAGACCGACGAGGCGCTCGCGGCGCGCGTGAGCGGCGAGGACGTGGGCCTGTTCATCGGCCGGCACGGCCAGACGATCGACGCGATCCAGCATCTCGCCCAGCGGATCGTGTTTCCGGACGGCCCGGGCTCGGCAAGGGTCGTGATAGACGCCAACGGCTATCGCGAGCGGCGCGCCGAGGTGCTGCGCGCGGAGGCCGACGACGCCGCCGAGGAGGCGGTGCGGTCGGGCGCGTCGGTGGAGCTCGATCCGCTGCCTCCGTTCGAGCGGCGGATCGTGCACGAGTACCTGCGCGAGCGCGGCGACGTCGAGACCCACAGCGAGGGCGATGAGCCCGACCGCTTCCTCGTCGTCTCGCCCGTCTCGCGCTGACGCACGTTTCACGTTTTTCCTGACGGTGAAACAACACGCGGGGCCCGCTCCCGGCGCCCGAGCGTTTCACGTTTCTCCTGACGGTGAAACAATCGCCGCGATGGCCACGCAGCCCCCCCCGAGCCTGACCGACACCGAGCGGGGCCTGTTCGTCGGGCTGCTCGTGGGCGAGGGCCACTTCGGCGGCGATGGACGCTATCCGCAGATCACGCTGCGCATGCACGTGCGCCACGAGACGCTGTTCCGCTGGCTGCAGGAGCGCTTCCCGCGGGCGCGGCTGTACGGGCCATACGAACACGGGGGTCGCCGCTACTACCAGTGGATGGCCCGCGGCGCGGCGCTCGTCGAGGACGTGATGCCCGTGATCGAGGGGCTGCTCACCGACGACCTCGACGCGTATGCGGCCGGGCGCCTGAGGGAGATGCGTGAGCGTTACGCGGAGTTCTTCGCGCGCGATGGCAGCTGAGGGCGCGAACGCGCGCCTGGAGGAGCTGGCGGAGGTGCACGACCTGTCCGTGCGCCAGCGCGAGCAGCTCGGGATCCTGCTCGCGGCGCTCGTGCAGGACAGCTACACGCCCACTGCGATCAGGGAGCCCGAGCGCGCCGTCGACGCCCATCTCACGGATTCCCTCGCGGCGCTCGCGCTGCCCGTCGTGGCCGGCGCGTCGCGGCTCGTCGACGTCGGCTCCGGCGCGGGACTGCCGGGCCTGGCGCTCGCGGCGGCACTGCCGCGGGCCAGCGTGAGCCTCGTGGAGAGCGTGCGGCGCAGGGCCGCGTTGCTGGAGGTGCTCGCGCGGCGCATGGGCCTCACGAACGTGGAGGTCGTGAGCGCCCGCGCGGAGGCGTGGGAGGAGGGCGCCGGTACGGCCGACGTGGTCACGGCGCGAGCGCTCGCGCCCCAGCCGGTCGTGCTCGAGTACGCGGCGCCGCTGCTTTCGCTCGGAGGTTCGCTCGTGGACTGGCGCGGCCGGCGCGCGCTGGAGGAGGAGCGCGCGGCACTCAGAGCTGCACCCGGGCTCGGGCTGGAGATGCGCGAGATCCGCCCCGTAGAGCCGTTTGCGGGCGCGAGCGAGCATCATCTGCACGTCTTCGCGAAGACATCGCAGACGCCCGCTCGCTTCCCGCGCCGCCCGGGCGTGGCGCGCAAGCGTCCGCTCGGCTAGGTTGCAGCGTCATGGGCACGGTGTATGCGATCGCCAACCAGAAGGGAGGCGTCGGCAAGACGACGACGGCTGTGAACGTCGCCGCGTGCATCGCCGAGGCCGGTTACCCGACGCTGCTCGTCGACGTCGACCCGCAGGCGAACGCGACCGTTGGGTTTGGGATCCCGCGCTCGCACGCGCCCGGCCTGTACGAGGTGCTCACCGGCGAGGCCTCCGCCGAGGACGCGCTGATCGGGACCCCGATCGAGGGCCTCACGGTACTCCCCGCCGGCTCCGGGCTGGCGGGAGCGAACGTCGAGCTGCCGCGCATGGAGCGCTACGAGCATCGCCTGCGCGAGCGCCTGGAGCCCGTGCGGGAGCGCTTTCGCTACGTCCTGCTCGACTGCCCGCCGTCGCTCGGACCGCTCACCGTGGAGGCGCTCGTGGCTGCCGACAAGGTGATCGTGCCCGTGCAGACGGAGTACTTCGCGCTCGAGGGGCTCGCCGGGCTGCTGGAAACCCTGTCCCTGGTCCAGCGCGAGCTCAATCCGCGCCTGACGGTGGCGGGGATGCTGCTGACGATGCACGACGGCCGCACGCGCCTGGGGCAGGACGTCGAGCGCGAGGTGCGCAGCCACTTCCCCGACCTCGTCTACGACACCGTGATCCCCCGCAACGTCCGCGTCGGCGAGGCGCCGAGCTACGGTCTACCGGTGACGCACTACGATCCCCACAGCGCCGGGGCGGAAGCGTACTTCGAGCTCGCCAAGGAGGTCGCGGCCCGTGCCTAGGCCGAAGCCGGGCATGGGGCGCGGGCTGAGCGCGATCCTCTCGGTCTCGGACGGGCCGGCTGATGCGCAGGAGCTCCGCGAGCTCCCGATCGAGCTGATCTCGCCCAGCCCAAGCCAACCGCGGCGCCGCTTCGACGATGACTCGCTCGCCGCGCTGGCGGGCTCGCTGCACGAGCGCGGCGTGCTGCAGCCGGTGCTCGTGCGCCCCAAGCCGGGAGGCAGCTTCGAGCTGATCGCCGGCGAGCGGCGCTGGCGGGCCGCGCGGATCGCCGGGCTGGCGACGCTACCGGCGATCGTGCGCGAGCACGACGACTCGCTCGCACTGGAGATCGCCCTGATCGAGAACATGGTGCGGGAGGACCTGAGCCCCGTCGAGGAGGCGCGAGCGTGCGCCGCGCTCGTCGAGGAGCTCGGCCTCACGCGCGAGGAGGTCGGGCGCCGCGTGGGGCGCAGCCGCGTGGCCGTGAGCAACCTGATCCGCCTGCTGGACCTGCCCGACGACGTGCTCGAGGCGCTGCAGAGCGGCGCGCTCAGCGAGGGACACGGCCGGGCCCTGCTGCTCGCCGAGGACCACGAGGCCCGGCGGCGCCTGGCGCGCGAGGCGATCGCCGACGGCTGGTCGGTGCGCACGACCGAGCAGCGCGCACGGGGCGGCGAGGCGGGCACGCCGCGGACACGCATCTCCGACGGCAAGGGCGCCGCGCGGCACCCCGACGAGGAGCACGCGGCGCGCGAGATAGCCGAGGCGCTCGGGGGCGCGCTCGGCGCCGAGGTTCGCGTCAAGAGCGCGCGCGGCGGCGGCTTCAGCGTCGAGCTCTCGTTCGCGAACGCGCAGGAGGCGATCGAGCTCGCGCGGCGCCTGGGGTCGACGACCCGGGCCTAGATGACGACGCCGGCCCGGATGACGATGACGCCGGTCTAGATGCAGCGATCGTGCGGGTGGCCCGTTGGGGGCCACTTCTTCGTCTCCAGCTCGCGCCTCTGGCCCAGTGTCCGGCCGCGAGTAGGGCGGCCACTTACGTCCCATATAAGGGATCCAGTCTCGGAGTCTCGCACGCTACATCCCTTTTGTAGGACTTGACCTGTAGCCTTCTTGCTCGATAAAGGCCTACAAATAGGACTGTATATCGGGGGATGGCCTATAATATGCCTCAAAGGGGCGCTTATGCGGATAACGCCACGGCTGACTGACGAGGCGGTGCTCGCTGAGCTTGGCGCGCGTCTTGAGCGGACGCGGCTCGAACGCGATCTGACGCAGCGAGAACTTGCTGCGGCCAGCGGCGTGGGGCGCAAAGCGCTCCTACGGATCGAGGCGGGGGAGCCGGTCACCACCACCACCCTGATCCGAGTTCTGCGTACGCTGGGCCTCACTGACGGGCTTGACCAGGTCGTCCCAGAACCACGGCCGAGTCCCGTCGAGCTGCTCAAGACGCGCGGCAAACTCCGCCAGCGAGCATCAGGGCGGCGGGGCAAAGCGGCTCCTCGTCCCGAGGAGCCGCCAAGGTGGCGCTGGGGCGACGAGACGCCCGGGGCCGAGCGATGAGCACGCTCGCCGCGGTCCGACTCTGGGGCACCACGGTCGGTGCCGTGGCTATGCCTGACGACTCGCCGGTGGCGATCTTCCAGTACCAGCCAGAGTTCCTCGAGAGCGGCATCGAGCTCTCGCCACTAATGATGCCGCTGCGAGCCGAGCCATACACGTTCCCCGGCCTGAGCCCGGAGAGCTTTCGTGGCCTCCCGGGGCTCCTCGCCGACAGCCTCCCGGACCGCTACGGAAATGCCCTGATCGACACCTGGCTCGCCGGACAGGGTCTCGACCCCGAGAGCGTCGACGCGGTCGAGCGCCTCTGCTACATCGGCAGGCGCGGCATGGGCGCCCTCGAGTACGAGCCGAGCCAAGGGCCCTCACCGTCGCGTGACCACGACCTGCAGGTCGCCGAGCTGGTCGAACTGGCCTCGGAAGTCCTTTCGCATAGGCAGGAGCTCGTCGCATCGCTTGCCGACGGGGAACGCGAACAGGCCATGCTCGACATCCTCAGCGTCGGCATGTCCGCCGGCGGGGCCCGCGCTAAGGCCGTCATCGCATGGAACCCAGCCACCACCGTGATCCGCTCCGGTCAGCTCGACGACCTAGGGCCGGGCTTCGAGCACTGGCTGCTGAAGTTCGACGGCGTTGCCAACAACCGCGACAAAGATCTACTCGCTGACCCCCAGGGGTATGGGGCCATCGAGTACGCCTACTCGCTCATGGCCAAGGACGCCGGCATCGCGATGACCGACTGCCGTCTGCTGGAGGAGGGTCACCGACGCCATTTCATGACCCGCCGCTTCGACCGCACCAACGACTGCGGCAAGGTCCACATGCAGTCGCTTGCCGCCCTCGCGCACCTCGACTTCAACCAGCCCGGCGCCCACTCCTACGAGCAAGCGTTTCTGACCATGCGCGGGCTCGGGCTGCAGACACCCGAAATCGAGCAGATGTTTCGCCGGATGCTCTTCAACGTGGTCGCTCGCAACCAGGATGACCACGTTAAGAACATCGCGTTCCTGATGAGTCGCTCCGGCAGGTGGCAGCTTGCCCCGGCCTTCGACGTTGCCTACGCCTACCGGTCGCGGAGTCGCTGGACCTCCCAACACCAGATGAGCCTCAACGGCAAGCGCGACGAGTTCACGCTCGCCGACTTCGACGCCGTTGGCAGGACCGCATCCCTGCCTCGCGGGCGCCCGCGTCGCATGCTCGACGATATACGCCAGGTCGTCTCCCAATGGACCGCATATGCCGACCGTGTTGCAGTCGACGAGGAGCACACAAGGCGGATCGCGCCCACCCTCCGACTCGACTTTCCGCGCCAGTAGGTGCATCGAGCGGGTCGACACCGGGGACCCGATGCAGGCGGCCCAGCATCGCGCAGTCCTCGCCGTTCCTAGCGGACCAGGGACGCCCGCCCGTCGTGCCGGGTACGTGCGACGGCGCTACGATGACGCGGTCATGCAGACCGCAAAAGGCTGCCCCAGTGCCATGGATGTGCCAATTGGCGCGATCCTTGGCCTGTGCTCCGTAGCAAAGCTGCGTGTTTGCAGGCTGCGGGCGATTAGCTCAGTCGGTTAGAGCGCTTCTCTGATAAGGAAGAGGTCCCAGGTTCGAGTCCTGGATCGCCCATTCGGCCCACGTCTCAACGGACCGACTTCCCCGGCGGCGCTGATCGCGGTGCGTTCGAGAGCACTGAAGCGTGGATCGAAGTGGAATCCCGTCTTACTGTTGCCCCCGCGGGGGTGGGTTGCTGGGCAGGAACATGGAGACGGCAAGGCCGATCACGCCGAAGATCCCCAGTGCGATCATGGCGAGCGCATAGGAATGGTTGCCCCTCCAAGCAGCGGCGATCAGAATGGTGCCCCCGATTGCCGTGCCGAGGGAGGACCCGAGGTTGGAGACGCTGCGCGACAGTCCGGAGATCTCGCCCTGGCGTTCCTCGGGGAAGCTGGACTGCACGACGTTCACCGAGGGGGTGAGCATGGTCCCTACGCCGAGGCCGATCAGCAGCAGCCCCGGGATGAACGTGGCCACGCCGGAGGTGGACCGTACGAGTGCCAGCAACAGTGCGATCCCTACCAGCGCGAGGAGGAACCCGGCGCGTATGAGGGTGCTCTGGGCATGGCGTTTGGCGAGCCGTTCGGCGGCGAGCGAGGAGACGAGTATCCCGGCCGTGGCCGCGGTGAAGATGAGGCCCGTGTCGATGGCGCTGTAGCCGCGCAGGACCTGTAGGTAGACCGAGACCACGAAGGCGGTGCCCATTAGCAGCAGCCACTGGATGTTCTGAGTTGCCAGGGCGAGGTTCGACGTGCGGTTGCGGAACAGGCTCCTCGACAGCAGCGGCTCGGTGCCCTTGCGCTCACAGGACCTTATGTGCAGGAAGAACCAGAACAGCAGACCCGCTCCGAGTACGGCGAAGACGGCCACGAGCACTCCATTGACGCCGATCTGCAGGATCGCCATCACCACGAAGAACATGCCGGCCGCCGAGAGCAGGCCGCCGACGATGTCGAACTTCCTGGTCCTGTCCGCGGGAAGCGGGTCCGTGATCGCGCGGCTCAGCAGGACGACCAGACCGACGATCGCGGCCTGCAACAGGAAGGTGACCCGCCAGCTGATCGCTGTTGTGATCAGGCCTCCGAGCAACGGTCCGGCTGCGGCGCCGATGCCAGCCATCCCGCTGATCACGCCGAACGCCCGCGCGCGCGAGGTCATATCGTCGAAGAAGATCGTCGCCAGGATGTAGATCGGCGGGATCATCAGCGCCGAGCCGATGCCCTCCAGGGCCGAGTAGCCGACGATCAGCACCCCGAGAACCGGCGCGAGTGCCGCCACGACGGCCCCGGTGCCGTACACGGTCAGCCCGCCGATCAGACACCGCTTGCGTCCAAGGATGTCCGTCAGCTTGCTGCCGGGGATCATCAGCGCCGCCATACACAGCAGGAACAGCGTGATCGCCGTCTGAACGCCGTGCACGGTCGTGTCGAGATCCTTGCTGATGCTGGTGATCGAAACGTTCATGCTGGAGCCCGCGAAGCTCGCGACGAACTGCGTCAGCGCCAGCGGCAGGAGTATCCGCCTCATCGACGTCGGGCGTTCCTCCTCTGGCTGGCTCACCCCGCCCAGTGTTCCGCTCCGGCCTGGGCGGCGGAGATGGCGCGCGCCGCGCCGATTAGCGTGAGGTGGCTGAACGCTTGGGGGAAGTTGCC
This sequence comes from Solirubrobacteraceae bacterium, assembly GCA_035314465.1. Classification (GTDB taxonomy): domain Bacteria; phylum Actinomycetota; class Thermoleophilia; order Solirubrobacterales; family Solirubrobacteraceae; genus Palsa-744. The sequence goes on from DATFZM010000038.1 coordinate 25,673, forward strand.
CACCTGTCGTTCGCGTCCCACGTCGTACTCCTCGGAGAGCAGCCCGAGGTCGTTCGCCAGACCTAGCAGCCGCTCAAATAGGGAGCGGGCCTGATCGATGCGGCCGTTGAGAGCCAGCGCACTCACCAGCCAGAACGAGCACGCCAAGAATTGGCCCTCATCGCCCGGGAGCCCGTCGTCGGTCTCGGCTGTCGAGTAGCGAGAGACGAAGCCGTCCCGACCGAGCTCGTTAGCGATCGCGTCGATCGTGCCCGTGACCCGCTCGTCGGAGCCCGGCAGGAAGCCGACGAGAGGAATGTTCAGGTTGCTCGCGTCGAGCTCCTTCGATCCGTAGTACTGGGTGAACGTGCAGCGATCGCGGTCATATCCCTTTTCGCAGACCTCGGCATGGATCTCCTCGCGAATGCCCTCCCAGCGCTCCAGTGGCGCTTCTAGGCCGAACCGCTCGGCTATGCGAACCGCACGATCGAACACCACCCAGGCCATCACCTTCGAGTAGGTGAAGTGACGTCGCGGCCCCCGCGTCTCCCAAATCCCATCGTCGGGCTCGCGCCAGATGCTCTCAACATATTCGACGCCAGTCCGCCAGCGCGGCCATAGACGCTCCTCGACCCGACCTAGAACCTCGACCCCGGCGAATCCAACGCCCAGGACCTCGCCGTATACGTCCAGCTGAAACTGCTCGGAGGCCGCATTGCCGACCCGAACGGGCTTCGATCCTTCGTAGCCGGGCAGACCGTCCAGCTCAAACTCGGTCAGCCGGCGTTCTCCGGCGACGCCGTACATGATCTGGATCTTGCTCGGGTCACCGGTCCCGGCTCGGGCCAGGAAGTCCCGGAAGGCGAGCGCCTCCTCCGTGTACCCGCCCACGAGCATCGCCTCGAGCGCCAGCGCCGAGTCACGCAGCCAGCAGTAGCGGTAGTCCCAGTTGCGTACCCCGCCGATGTCCTCTGGCAGCGACGTGGTGGGAGCGGCGATGACCGCGCCGGTCGTCTCGAGCGTCATGGCCTTGAGCACCCGCAGCGACAACAGGACCTCCTCGCGGTACTCGCCGTCGTATGCGCAACGTCCCGACCAATCGCGCCACCAGGCCTCCGTGCGCGCCAGCGCAGAGTCGGCATCCTCGACCGAAGGAGATGCCTCATAGGACAGGCTCCAACACAGAGTGAACCGCTCGCGCGCCCCCTCGACGGCAACAAACTCAGCCCGTACCGTGCCGTCTCGAACGTCGAGTGCCAACGGCGTGCTGAGCCGGAACGCATCGCGGCCGGCGGTGGCCACGGCGCCGTCCGACGCGGGTTCGACCCATGGCGTTATGGACGCGTAGTCGGGACGCAGGGCGAGCTCCATTCGCATCGGGACCCGACCAGTCCTACCTTCGACGATGCGCATCATCCGCGGTGGCCCGTCGCCCCGGCGGGGCATGAAGTCGATCACGCGTACGCTGCCCTCAGCTGTCTCAAAGTCGGTCTCCAGCACGAGCGTCTCAGGCCGATAACGACGGGAGCTAGCCCGAATGTCGCCTGCCGGAGCGAGCAGCCAGCGTCCGTGCGCCTCGTCCCCCAGCAAGGCTGAGAAGCATGACGGGGAGTCGAACCGGGGCAGGCAAAGCCAGTCCACGGATCCGTCGCGGCCCACGAGTGCGGCCGCGTGCATGTCCCCGACGATGCCGTAGTCCTCTATGCGCACGCTGCCTCCAGTCGCTCGTGGGAGAACTCGGCTCTGCCTGCAGGGTACAAGTTCATGGGCGGCCACCTCGCGTCGATTTGGGCTGTCCGCACAGCCCGCGACGGTCGGGGCCCGCATTGCCGGCGAACTAGCAGGTTGTGGGCCCCGCTGGCGGAGGCGGTCGGTCGGACACCTGATGGCTTCAGTGGCGCAATGATCCGTAGCAGCCTCGAGCGACCCGCAGGAACCTGGGCGACGAGCCGCCCAAGTCTGCAAAGCGTCCTAGTTCTCGGAGCGGCCATGGCCGGGACTGCGCTCACGCCGGATCTGGATCAGCTTGTCGACCGCCACGAGCGCCGGCGTGACGAGTGACAGCGCGATCACGACCGCCCAGTTCGATCCGCTCAGCTGAACCGTGTCGAGGAGGCGCTGCAGCATGTGGAGTTCCACGGCCGCCCACGTCAGGGCCCAGCCGAGGATGATCCATCCGAGAAACGGAAACACCGGTTCGGACCACGGAGCCTCACGCTCACGCCGCATCACGAGCCCGAGGTTTACCGCGCTCAGGGACACGATCGCGAACGCCATCGTCATCGAGACCGAACCGTGGGTCGTGCTCGGCTCGTCGGGGCCGAGCGTCAGAGCTCCCAGCGCCAACAGAGCCAGGACAAGGCCGCTCAGCACCCAGCGCGCGATCTGCGGCGGGTTGACGATCTTCGCGCCCGGCTTGCGCGGCGGTCGCTTCATCACGCTCGGATCGGGCACGTCGACGACGAACCCGATCACGACGGTGACGACGATAAAGAACTTGCAGAACAGCAGCATCATCGGAAACAGCGCCACGCCGCCATTGACGTCGAAGATCGTCGCCAGCAGCATCAATTGCAGCACCGCGGAGAGGATCGTCAGCTGCAGTCGGATGTAGGAGCTGATCCTCCGGTACGTGTCGCGGCCCAGCTCCACGGCGCGCACCAGCGTTGCGAAGTTGTCGTCGGTGAGCACGATCTTGGCGGCCTCCTTTGAGACCTCCGAGCCGCTGCCCATGGCCACGCCGATGTCGGCCTGCTTCAGCGCGGCTGCGTCGTTGACGGCGTCGCCGGTCATCGCCACGACGTCACCGGACTGCTGCATGAGCCGCGCGAGCCGGACCTTGTCCTCCGGTGTCACCCGTCCGAAGACGTGCAGGTCGGGCAGGCGCTCGATCACCTCCCGGTCGGTGAGGCGCTGCAGATCGGTTCCCGTGATCACCCCGGGCCCGAGGCCGAGCTGGTCGGCGATCGCCCTCGCGGTGACGGTGTGATCGCCGGTGATCATCCGCACATCTATGCCGGCGTCCAGCGCGACGCGCACGGCGGCCTTTGCCTCGGTGCGCAACGGGTCGATGATCCCCACGAGGGCGACGAACGTGAGCTCGCCGACCGACGCCATCGGGTCCTCCACCGCCGCCGTGAACCTTGCCTCGTCGAGGCTGCGGCCGGCGAAGGCGAGCACACGCAGCCCGTGTTCGGAGAGCTCCTGGTTGGCCGCGGTGATCTCGTCGCGTACCTCGTCGGTCGGGATCTCGCGACCATGCCAGAGCGCGAGGCTACACCGCTCGAGGACCAGGTCGGGCGCCCCCTTGACAGCCATGAAGTGGGACTCGGTGAGGATTCCGCCAGCCAGCCAGTCGGGCCGGTCGTGGAGCGTGGCCATGAACTTGTATTCCGAGTCGAATGGAACCTCGGTGACCCGGGGCAGGTCGCGCCGCGTCTGGTCCGCATCGGCGCCCATCTTTGCCGCGAGTACCACCAGCGCGGCCTCTGTCGGGTCACCCGTGATCGATTCGTCGTCAGCCACGGTCGCGTCGCCACACAGCGTCAGGCCAAGCGCAAGGCGGCGGAAGTCCGGCATCTCCGCGCCCGCCACGCCCCGGATGGCACCCTGCTTGCTGTATCCGCCCCCATCGACCTCGAACCACTCTCCGCCTGCAAGCATCCTCGTCGCGGTCATCGCGTTCAACGTCAGCGTCCCCGTCTTGTCGCTGTTGATCACCGTCGTGCCGCCGAGCGTCTCGACGTCTGTCAGCGACTTCACCACCGCCTTGAACGCGGCGAGCTGCTGTGCACCGGAGGAGAGCATCGTCTGCACGAACGTCGGCAGGCCGACCGGGATGGAGGAGATCGCGGTCGAGATGCAGAGCAAGAGCAGCGTTTCACGCTCCTCCCCGCGGGCGAGCCCGATGATCGCGATCACGGTGACGGCGCCCCACGCGAGGATGCCGAACACCTTCGTCAGCCCGTCGAGTTCGCGCTGTAGCGGAGAGCGGACGCGCTCGGTCGAGTTGACCATCTCCGCGATGTGCCCCATCTCGGTGGCCTGGCCGGTCGCGATGACGAGGACCTTTGCCGACCCGCGGGTCACCTGTGTGTTCTGGAAGACCATGTTGATGCGGTCGCCCAGAGCGGTCTCCGCGTCGAGCACCGTCGCCGCGTCCTTGGCCACAGGCGCGCTCTCGCCGGTTAGCGCGCTCTCCTGCAGCTCCAGGGTCGCCGAGGAGAGGAGCCGGCCGTCGGCCGGTACCACGTCGCCGGCCTCCAGCAGCACGATGTCGCCGGGCGTGAGGTCGGTCGCGGCGAGCTCGCTGACCTGGCCGGCCCTGATCACGCGCGTCATCGGGACCTGGAGCTTGGCGAGCGCCTCCACGCTCGCGCGCGCTTTCAGCTCCTGGTTGGAGCCCATCACGACGTTGAAGGCGACCAGGCACGCCACCACGACGCCGGTCGCGATCTGGCCGATCCCGAAGCTCGCGACCGCGACAACCATGAGCATGATGTTCATCGGGTTGGTGATCTGCCCGCGAGCGACCTGCCAGCGGCTCGGAGGTGGTTCGGTCGGGAGTTCGTTGGGCCCGTACTCCGCCAGGCGTCTCGCGGCCTCATCGCTGCTCAGCCCCGACTCCGGATCGACGCCGAGCTGCGCCGTGGCGTCCTCCGCTGCGCGGCCGTGCCAGGTGCTCTGGCGCATGGGCGGCGTGGTCGTGCTCACGGCTTGACCTCTGGTGGGGCCGTGGTCAGGGCGGGTGCGTCCGAGGCGGGCGAGGAAGGCTGATGTCGCCTCCCTCTGCGTCGGTGCTTCCAGGCGAGGTCGAGTGCGACGCCGACGAGCAGGATCACGCCCATCGTGATCATCGTTTTGGGCTCGTTCACCAGTGTCGTGAACACGAATGTTGCAAATACGGCCACCGTCGAGATGATCGCGAGGGCGAGCACCCAGACCTTGGCCTGAGTCCCGGCCCGCAAGCGCAGGTGCCCGATAGTCACTAGCGCGAAGACGAGGAGCGCGATCGCACTGCCTATCGACGCGATGGCGCTCAGATCGAACCCGACGGCCAGGACGGCCGCGAGCGCGGCGGTGATCAGCAGGCCGACCGGGACACGCTCGCCCAGACGGCGGCCGAGTGAGGGCGGGAACTCTCCGACCGAGGCCATCTGCCCACAGAGTCCGGGCGCCGGACAGAGGCCGGCGTTGGTGGCGCCAGCGGTGGCGAACAGCGCCGTCACGCTCATCAGCCAATACCCGGCGTTGCCGAGAGCGGCGATGAATGCGGCCTGCCTGACGGTCAGCGGCATCGTCCTAACGCGCCCTCATGCTGCTGCGAGCTCGACGTCTCGCGCGTCGGGCGTCACGATCGTCCCTGCCTCGCCGCTGACGAGTCTCGCCGCGTCGGCGATCGAACCGATCACCGCCGTTCCGCCGGTCCGCTCGACGAACGCGCACGCGGCCGCGACCTTCGGCGCCATCGAGCCGGCCGCGAACTCCAGTGCCGCGATCGCGGCTGGACCGGCCCGCCTGATCGCGCGCTGCCGTGGCGTGCCGTAGTCGAGGTACACGGCCTCGACGTCGGTCACGATCGCCAGCACGTCGGCCCCGATGTCCCCGGCGAGCATGGCGCTCGCGAGGTCCTTGTCGATCACGGCCTCGACGCCCACGAGGCGCCTGCCGGCCGGAACGGCCTCCTCGAGGTATGCGACGGGGATGCCCCCGCCGCCGGCGCAGACGACGACGGCGCCGCGGTCTAGCATCCATTCGATCGGCGCCAGGCCGAAGATCCGTCGCGGCGCGGGAGACGCGACGACACGTCTCATGCTCTCGCCGTCGGGCTTGAATGCCCATCCCTTCGTGGCCGCCAGCTGCTCGGCCTGCTCGGACGTGTACACGGGGCCGATCGGCTTCGTCGGGTCCCCGAATGCGTGGTCGCGCGGGTCGACCTCGATCTGAGTCAGCAGCGTCACGACGGGCACCTCGAACGGCAGCTCGTTGCCGAGTTCCTGCTGCAGGACGTACCCGATCATGCCCTCGGTCTCGGCGTCGAGGATGTCCAGCGGGTAGACCTCCACCTCCGCGTATGCCGAGCCCTGGAGCGCCAGCAGCCCCACCTGCGGGCCGTTTCCGTGCGAGATCACGAGCTGGTGCTCGCGCGCGAGCGGCGCCAGGTTGTGGGCGGCCTGGCGCACGTTGCGCCGCTGGTTCTCGGCGGTCAGCGCTTCGCCGCGCTGGAGGAGCGCGTTCCCGCCCAGTGCCGCCACGACGCGCATCAGCCGGCGAGCGTGGCGACCATCACGGCCTTGATCGTGTGCAGGCGGTTCTCGGCCTCGTCGAAGACGAGGGACGCCTCGGACTCGAAGACCTCCTCGGTGACCTCGAGTGCGTCCATCCCGTAGTTCTCCTCGATTTCCTTGCCCACCGGTGTGTCGGCGTTGTGGAACGCGGGCAGGCAGTGCATGAACTTGACATCGGGGTTGCCGGTGGCTGCCATCACCTCCGAGTTGACCTGGTAGGGCCGCAGCAGCTCGATGCGTTCCCGCCAGACATCGTCCGGCTCTCCCATCGAGACCCATACGTCGGTGAGCAGCACGTCGCATCCGGCAACCGCCTCGGATATATCGTCTGTCACCGTGATCCGGGCCCCGGCCTGCGCGGCGAACTCCTCGGCGAGGCGCACGACCTCCTCGCTCGGCCAGAGTGAGCGCGGGCTGGCCAGGCGGACATCCATGCCGAGCTTCGCTCCCCCCACCAGGTAGGTGTCGGCCATATTGAAGCGGGCGTCCCCGAGATAGCAGAAGGTGACATTCCCGAGTGGCTTGGGCACGTGCTCGCGTATCGTCAGGAAGTCGGCGAGGATCTGCGTGGGGTGCCACTCGTCGGTGAGGCCGTTGTAGACGGGCACGCCGGACCAGGTGGCGAGTTCATCGGCGGCCGACTCGGCGAAGCCTCGATACTCGATAGCGTCGTACATGCGCCCGAGCACGCGCGCCGTGTCCTTGACGGTCTCCTTGTGGCCCATGTGCGAGCCGGATGGTCCGATGAACGTGACGTGGGCGCCCTGGTCATATGCGGCCACCTCGAAGGCACAGCGGGTCCTGGTGGAGTCCTTCTCGAAGATCAGGGCGACCTCTCGCCCGGTCAGGCGCTGCTCCTCGCGGCCCGCTCGCTTCGCCGCCTTCAGCTCCGCCGCGAGATCCAGCAGATACGTGATCTCCCCGGCCGAGAAGTCGTTCAACGTCAGGAGGCTGCGTCCCCGAAGGTCAACGTTGGTGCTCATCTCGTCTCCTCGCTACGCGTCGCGGATGATGGGACAGGTCATGCAGTGGCCACCTCCGCGGCCCCGTCCGAGCTCCTGCCCGGCGATCGTGTGGACCTCGACGCCCGCCGCGGATAGCTTGAAGTTGGTGGCCTCGTTGCGCTCGTAGGCGACCACCACGCCGGGGGCGAGGGCGACGACGTTGTTGCCGTCGTCCCACTGGTTGCGCTCGGCCTCGAACTCGTTGCCACCCGTCGGAACGACGGTGAGCGACTCTAGGCCAAGCGCGTCCCCGACCTCGTCGAGAAACGGCCGATCGGAGATCTCGGCCTTCACCCCGCCGTCACCGTCCGGGAGATATCTGATCGGGACGATGCTCGAGACCACCGGCTCGTAGATCGTCACGAGGTTCCGGTCGCAGAAGGTGAAGACGGTGTCGAGGTGCATCGCGGCGCGCCCGCGCGGCATCTTCGCCCCGATCACGAGCCTTGCCTGACCCGAGGCGAACATGTTCTGCGCGAGGATGCTCGCCGCCTTGGCGGTGCTCCGCTCGCCGTGGCCGACCAGCACGACGCCGTCACCGGCGGGCATCACGTCGCCCCCCTCGATCGTCGCCGTTCCCCAGTCGTGATCGAAGCCACCGAAGCAGACCTCGACACCTGCGTCGCGGAAGCGCGGATGGAACTGATAGATAGCCTCGACGTTGAGCGTCTCCTTCTGCCGCGCCGGCCAATACATCGAGGAGATCATGACGCTGCCGTAGAGCCACGCGCTGCTGTCGCGCGTGAACAGCTGGTTCGGCAGCGGCTCGATCACGAAGTCCGTCGGCGCTAGCGCACGCCTGACGACCGTGCCGATCTCCGTGGGGACCTCCGCTGCCGTCACGCCCCCCGTCAGCCGCGTCGCAAGCTCATCCGCGGGCATCTCCGACATCCATGCCGTCAACTCGCCGGAGAACACGGCCGTGACCTCCTCCGGGCGAAGCCGCCGCTCCAGGATCCAGCTGCGGGCGTGAGGGTCCTCGAGCGTCTCGGCGAACAGCTCGTGAAAAAGCAGGACCTCGACGCCCTGGCCTCGCATCAGATCGACGAACGCGTCGAACTCCTGATGTGCGCGCCTGACCCAGATGACGTCGTCAAACAGGAGCTCGTGACAGTTGGATGGCGACAGGCGCTCGTGGGCCAGATCGGGCCGATGCACCATCACAGTGTGCAGCTGGCCCACCTCCGAATGGACCCCGAGCGCCTTCTGTGTGACGGTGTTCACCTCTGC
>DATFZM010000039.1:0-13486 GCA_035314465.1 Solirubrobacteraceae bacterium
AGGAGCGAATGAGCCCCTGGCCCGTCTCCGAGGAGGTCGGCGAGGTCCACCTGCCGCGCCCCGGGCACGCCGATTTGATCGGCACGATGAAGTACAAGCAGAGCGATGTCCGCAACATCCTCGAGCGGGCCTCCGCGCGCGAGACCGCCGCGCGCGTCGCAGGTGGCGCGATCCTGAAGGCGTTTCTGGGAGCGGTCGGGGTGAGCGTGCACTCGCACGTCGTTCAGATCGCCTCGGTAAGGGCGCCCGAGTCCGCCGCGCCGCTGACCGCGGCGGACTTCGCCGACGTGGATGCCTCGCCCGTGCGCTGCCTGGATGCGGATGCGAGCAGGGCGATGGTGCAAGAGATCGACAAGCTGCGCAAGGCCAACGAGTCGCTCGGGGGCGTCTTTGAGGTGCAGGCCTTCGGCGTCGTCCCCGGCGTCGGCTCGCACGTCTCCTGGGAGGAGCGCCTGGACGGGCGCCTGGCGATGGCGATCTGCTCGATACAGGCCGTCAAGGGCGTCTCGATCGGCGACGCGTTCGCGATCGCCGGCGTGCCCGGCTCGGAGGCGCACGACGAGATCTTCTACTCGCAGGAGCGCGGCTTCTACCGCGAAACCAACCACTCCGGCGGGCTCGAGGGGGGCATGACCACCGGTTCGCCGCTCGTCGTCCGGGGCGCGATGAAGCCGCTGCCCACCCTCACCAAGCCCCTGCGCTCGGTCGACACCGACACGCACGAGCCCGCGCAGGCGCTGCGCGAGCGCACCGACTCGTGCACCGTGCCCGCCGCCGGCGTGGTGGGCGAGGCGATGGTCGCGCTCGTGCTCGCCGACGCCTACCGGCGCAAGTTCGGCGGTGACCACATCGACGACGTGCTTGCGGCGCTCGACGCCTACCAAGAGCGGATCGGATGGCGCTCGTCCTGATCGGCTTCATGGGCGCCGGCAAGTCGAGCGCCGCCCGCGAGCTCGCCGACGCCCTCGGCGCCGGCGCCCCGCTCGACAGCGACACGCTGCTCGGCGAGCAGCTCGGCTGCTCGGTCGCGGAGGCTTTCGCCACGATCGGCGAGGCCGAGTTCCGCGCGCGCGAGGAGCAGCTCGTCAGCGATCTGCTCGACCGCGCAGAACCGGATCAGGTGATCGCGCTCGGCGGCGGCAGCATCACCTCGCAGCGCGTGCGCGAGCGCCTTACGGGACATACGACGGTGCTGCTCGAGGTCTCGCCCGAGACGGCCTGGGAGCGCGTGCGAGCCGCCGACGGCGCCGAGCGGCGACCGCTCGCGAGCGACCGCGAGGCGTTCGCCGCGCTGCACGCGGCCCGTCTGGGCACCTACGAGCAGCTCGCCGACGCGATCCTGCCCGAGCTGCCGCCCCGCGGCGCGAGCGAGGCCCTGCACGCGCTGCGCGCCCTGCAGCGTGCCCCCGCAGGGACGCGCATGCTGTGGGCGCGTTCCGCCGGCGGCGAATATCCGGTCTATGTCGGCCCCGGCCTGCTCGCCGCGGACGGCGGCGAGGCGGCCGCGGCGGTATGGCCGCTGGACCACGCCCGCTCGCGCCCGTTCCTCGTCAGCGACGAGATCGTCGCCGCGAGATACGGCGATCGCCTCGGCGCGGTCGCGCTGACGATCACGATCGAGCCCGGCGAGAGCCATAAGACGCTCGCCAGCGCCGAGCGCGTCTGGCAGGAGCTCGCCGCCGCGGGGATGACCCGGGCCGATCACCTCGTCGCGCTCGGCGGCGGCGTCGTCGGCGACCTCGTAGGCTTCTGCGCCGCCACCTACCAGCGCGGCGTGCCCGTCGTGCAGGTGCCCACCACGCTCGTCGCACAGGTCGACTCGGCCTACGGTGGCAAGACCGGCGTTGACCTGCCGCAGGCCAAGAACTACGTCGGCGCCTACCACCAGCCCGCGGCCGTGATCGTCGATCCCGACACGCTCGCGAGCCTGCCCGAGCGCGAGCTCTCCGCAGGCTGGGTCGAGGTGCTCAAGACGGCGCTGATCGCCGGAGGCGGCCTGTGGCAGTCGCTCGCTCGCGACGAGCCCGTGGCAGAGCCCACGATCCTCGCCTGCGCCCGTACGAAGCTCGCGGTCGTGGCGGCCGACGAGCGCGACGCCGGCGCGCGTCAGGTTCTCAACCTCGGACACACGATCGGGCACGCGATCGAGACCGCCAGCGGCTACTCGCGCTACCGGCACGGCGAGGCCGTCGGCCTCGGCCTGCTCGCCGTGCTGCGCCTATCGGGCCTGCCCGAGCTGCGCGCGCAGGTGCGCGAGCTGCTGCTCGCGCACGGTCTGCCCGTCGCGATCGAGGGCCTCGAGCCGCAAGAGGTGCTGGCGGCGAGCGCTCGCGACAAGAAGCGGCTCGCGGGTAGGGTGCCGTTCGTGCTGCTGAAGGCGCCAGGCGAACCCGTCATAGGCTGCGAGCTGGACCCCGAAGACGTCCTCGGCGCGATCGTGGAGCTGGCCGCGTGAACGCCGCGCCGCGGCGCATCGAGGTCATGCACGGCGTCAACCTCGACCAGCTCGGCCGCCGCGACCCTGCGCTCTACGGGACGCTCACGCTGGCCGAGCTCGAGCAGCGCGTGCGCGAGGAGGCGCTCGCGCTCGGGATGCAGGCGAGCTGCTTCCAGACCAACCACGAGGGGGCCTTCGTCGAGCGGCTGCACGCACTGCGCGGGAGCGTCGACGCGCTCCTGCTCAACCCCGGCGCGTGGGGCCACTACGCGTGGTCGATCCGCGACGCCCTCGAGATCGCGAGCGTGCCCACCGTCGAGGTCCACCTCTCCGACGTGCAGAGCCGCGAGCCATGGCGGCGCGTGTCGGTGATCGGCGAGATCTGCTTCGCGACGATCTCAGGCCGCGGGCCGGACGGCTACAGTGAGGCGCTTGCGCTGATCGACGAACGCCTCGGGCGGGGGGGACCGGTCTGAGCACCGAGCTGGAGTACACGACGACCACGCGTCTTGCGCGCCTCTCAGATGAGCTCATCGAGCGCGAGCTCGACGCGCTGCTCGTGCAGTCGCCATATGACCTGCGCTACCTCACCGGCTTCACCGGTAGCAACGGCGCCGCAGTGCTCCTCGCCCGTGGCGAGGAGCACGTGTTCCTCACCGACTTCCGCTACACGACCCAGTCTGCCCAGCAGGTGCCCGACGCGTTCACGCGCGAGGTCGTCACAGGCGAGCTCCTGCACGCCGTCGGGCGGCTGCTCCCGTCCGGCGGCGGGCGGCTCGGCTTCGACGAGTCGAGCGTCACGGTGGCCGACCACAGGCGCCTGCTCGAGAGCCTCCCCGAGGGCTGGGAGCTGGCGCCCTGCTCCGGGGTCGTAGCCCGCCTGCGCATGGTCAAGGACGCAGACGAGGTGCAGCGCATCCGCGCGGCCTCGCAGCTCGCCGATCGGGCGCTGCAGGACGTGCTCGCCGCGGGCATCGTGGGGCGCAGCGAGCGCGAGGTCGCGATCGAGCTGGAGCTGCGCATGCGCCGGCTCGGCGCCGAAGCGCCGAGCTTCCCGTCGATCGTCGCCTTTGGTCCGCACGCCGCGCTCCCGCACGCCTCCCCGCGCGAGCAGCAGATACCGCGCGATGTGCTCGTAACGATCGACTGGGGGGCGCTGCACGACGGCTACTGCTCGGACTGCACGCGCACCTACGCCACCGGCGAGAACGTCTCCGAGCAGGCGCGCGAGGTCTACGAGCTCGTGCTCGCAGCGCAGCTCGCGGGGCTCGCAGCGGTCAGGGCCGGGCCCACCGGCAAGGAGGTCGACGCGGCCGCGCGGGAGGTGATCGAGCAGGCAGGACAGGGCGAGCACTTCGGTCACGGCCTCGGCCACGGCGTCGGCATGGAGGTCCACGAGGGTCCGCGGCTCTCGCGCACCGCCGACCAGCATCCGCTGCAGGCCGGCAACGTCGTCACGGTCGAGCCCGGTGTCTACCTGCCCGGCGTGCTCGGCGTGCGCATCGAGGATCTCGTCGTGGTCAGCGAGAGCGGCAGCGGCGTGCTCACGAGCCTGCCCAAGGAGCTCACGGTCGTATCCTGATCAGGATGCCGTCGCTGCTCGATCTCACCAGCCAGGGGGACGTCGGAACGATCTCAGACGACTCCCAGCTCGCAAACGTCACGCTGATGGGCCCGCAGCAGCTCTACGAGCTCTGGGAGCGCCAGAACTGGCAGTCGCACACGATCGACCTCCAGGAAGACGCCCGCGACTGGGCCGCCATGGACCCCGAGCTCAGGCGCCAGCTCTCCTGGAACCTGTCCTCCTTCTTCATCGGCGAGGAGCGCGTCACGACGCAGTTCTCGGGTCTCGTGATGGCCTACGAGAGCCAGAGCGAGGAGGCCTTCCTCACCACCCAGCAGGTCGACGAGGCCCGGCACGCCCAGCACTTCAACCGCTTCTACGAGCAGGTGCTCGGCGTCGAGGGCACTTTCGAGGACCGTCTCGCGCGGGCGCGCAGGGACCTCAACCCGGCGTTCATCGAGATGTTCGACGGCGTGCTCGTCGAGTGGGGCAGGCGCCTCGTCGAGAACCCCTACGACATCGAGGCGAAGGTCGACTACGTGACGCTCTACCACATGATCATCGAGGGCACGCTCGCGCTCACCGGCCAGTGGTTCCTCACCGCCTTCATGGAACGCAAGGCGATCCTCCCCGGCTGGGTCGAGGGCTTCAAGCTGATCTCCCAGGACGAGCACCGGCACGTCGCCTACGGCACCTGGTTCCTGCGCGAGAAGGCCGCCGACCCGGCCCTGCGCAGGCGCATCGCGCAGCGGCTCGCCGAGCTGATCCCGCTCGCAGCGGCCGTGCTCGTCCCCGTCGGCGCGGACCCCAACGACTACGCGATCCTCGACTACACGATGGAGGAGACCAACACGTTCGCCTTCAACGCGCTCAACCGGCGCCTGAAGGTGATCGGCGTCGAGGCCGCGAGCATCGCCGCGGCTGCCTAGGGCTGCTCGCATGCTCGCCTGCGTGCCTGCCTGCCTGCCTGTCTGCCTGTCTGCCTGCGCCCGCCAGGGTGTGCCCGGGAGGGTGCGCCCTTCATAGTGTTCTTCCGAAGGGAGGGGCGAGGGTGGGGCCCTCCCGGGTGTGGGCGCCGCCGAAGAAGGTGGTCATCGGGGTAAGCGCTCTCCTGGCTTATCCCTACGTTCCGGGGGGATGGACCGTAGACGCCCCGATGACCGCTCCCTACCCTAGCGGACCCATAGGCGCTTGCCTATGGGATGGTGGGCTTCGCTTATGGGAGCGCGTTGCCCCGCAATGTCGCAGGACCCGACTGCAGCGGCCTCGCCCTCTACTCTGTTCGCGTGCTCAGCACCAACCAATTCAAGAACGGCAACCACATCGAGGTCGACGGCACGATCTTCAAGATCGTCGAGTTCCAGCACGTCAAGCCCGGCAAGGGCGGCGCGTTCGTGAGGACGAAGCTGAGGCGGGTGGCCGACGGCAACGTGATCGACCGCACCTTCCGTGCCGGCGAGAAGTTCCGCTCAGTCCGCACCGAGTCGCGCAGAATGCAGTTCCTGTACGCGGACGGGAGCGACGCTCACTTCATGGACAGCGAGTCCTTCGAGCAGATCGCCGTGCCCGAGGCGGCCGTCGAGGAGGCGCTGCGCTTCCTCGTGCCGAGCAGTGCGGTCGAGGTGCTGTTCATCGACGGCGCGCCCGGAGACGTGCAGCTGCCGAGCGCGGTGGACCTCGAGGTGACGGCGACCGAGCCCGGGGTTCGCGGCGACTCGGTCTCCGGTGGCAAGACCAAGCCGGCGACGCTCGAGACCGGCGCCGTGCTGCAGGTGCCGCTGTTCGTCGAGCCGGGCCAGCGCATCCGCGTGGACACGCGCACGGGTGACTACCTGGCGCGGGCCTAGATGCGCCGCTCCGAGCAGCGCCGCCGGGCGGTGATCGCGGTCTACCAGCACGACCTCACGGGGCGAGAGCTGGCAGACGCCTTCGAGCCGCGCGACGGCGAGTTCGTGCGCGCGCTGGCGCACGCCGCCGTCGACCGCGCGCCGGAGCTCGACGAGGTGATCGATCGCCACGCGCACGGATGGTCGGTGCAGCGGATCGCGCCGCTGGAGCGCAGCATCATGCGCGTGGCGCTGATCGAGATGCTGCACCCCGACGCCGCGCCGGCGCTCGAGCCGATCCCGCCCGAGGGGGCGATCGTGGAGGCCGTGGAGAGCGCTAAGACGTTCTGCGGTCCGGACGCGCCGGGGTTCGTCAACGGCGTCCTCGCTGCAGTGCTCCGCGAGGTGCGAGAGAATGCGCGCACGGGATGAGCAGCGCAGAGAACCTCGAGGATCTGATAGGGCGCCTGGAGCGGGCAGCCGAGCAACTGCGCTCGGGCGAGCTCTCATCCGACGCGGCGGCGACGCTCGTCGAGGACTGCGCCTCGCTCGCCACGCAGGCCGCCGCCGAGCTCGAGCATCTCACGCGCGCGGAGGTCGCCGCCCCGCCGCCCGGCCAGGACTCGCTCCTATAGGCGGCGTGCCCCGAGGGCGCGAGCACCGGTCCCCTCGCTTGGCAAGGACAGGCGAGCGCTGGTGAGCGTGAGCTACCCAGAACATCTACGCGAGGAGGTCGAGCGTTATCTGCGCGAGATGAGCTTCTCGCAGGAGCCGATCACCGCCGGGCTGGTCGAGGCGATGCGATACTCGCTGCTCGCCGGCGGCAAGCGCATCCGTCCGGTGCTCGCGCTGGCGACCGCGCGCGCGGTGGGGATGCCCCAGCGCGAGGTGCTGCCGCTGGCGGGCGCGATCGAGCTGATCCACACCTACTCGCTGATCCACGACGATCTGCCCGCGATGGACGACGACGCGCTGCGCCGCGGCGCCCCGACCTGCCACGTGCGCTACGGCGAGGATGTCGCGATCCTCGCCGGCGACGGGCTCTACGCGGAGGCGTTCAACCATCTCCTCACCCACCAGCGGGCCGCCCCCGAGCGCCTCCTGCGCGCGGCCCGCGAGCTCGCCGACGCGACCGGCGTGGCCGGCATGGTCGGCGGCCAGTACGCCGACGTGAAGGCCGAGGAGTCCTCGCCCTCCGTTCCGAAGGACCGGACGGCGCCGACGCTGCGCAGGCTGCACGAGCTCAAGACCGGGCGTCTGATCGGAGCCTCGGTGCTTTGCGTACTACTGTTGTGCGGTGTGGGCGAAGGGTCCGACGGCTCAGGCATGGGTCCGTTTCGCCGCTTCGCCTCGGAGCTCGGTGTGCTGTTCCAGATAATCGACGACATACTCGACGTAACAGGCACCGACGCACAGCTAGGAAAGCCGCACGGCAGCGACGAGCGGCATGGAAAGCGCACCTATGTGAGCGAGTACGGCATCGAGCGCGCGCGGGAGCTCGCGGCGCAGTCGCACCGGGCCGCGCGCGAAGCGCTCGCCGAGGTCGCGGCGGGATCGCATTCGCGCCTCGCGCTCGCGCCGGCGGCGGGACCCAGCGCTTCGGAGGCGCAGGTGCTCGATTCGAGAGGACCCGCCGGCGCCGACGCCACAGCCGAGCTGGAGCAGATCACCGACTTCATCTACACCCGCAGCTCGTGAGCCTGCTCGAGAAGATCAACGGGCCCGAGGACCTGCACGCGCTCTCCGAGCAAGAGCTCGCTGCGCTCGCACAGGAGGTCCGCGAGCACATCATCGACACCGTCGGCGAGATCGGCGGGCACTTCGGCGCGAACCTCGGCACGTGCGAGCTCGCGGTCGCGTTGCACTCGCTGCTGGACTCGCCGCGCGACAAGATCCTGTGGGACGTCGGCCACCAGGCCTACCCGCACAAGGTCCTCACCGGGCGGCGCGATCGCCTGAGCACGATCCGCCAGTACGGCGGGCTAGCGCCCTTCTGCTCGATCGCCGAGTCACCCCACGACATCATGGGCGCGGGCCACGCGTCGACCTCGATCGGCTACGCGGTGGGGATCAAGGAGGGTATGCGCCGGATTGCGGGAGAGGCGGGCGGATCCGAGAAAGACGGCAAGGTCGTCGCGGTGATCGGCGACGGCGCGATGACGGGCGGCGTGGCCTTCGAGGCGATCAGCCAGGCGGGCGGCCTCGGCACCCCGATCGTGGTCGTGCTCAACGACAACGGCATGTCGATCGCGCCGAACGTCGGGTCGCTCTCGCGCTACTTCAACCGCGTGCGGCTGAACCCCAAGCTGTGGCATGCGCGTGCCGGGGTGGAGGGCGGCCTCACGCGCCTTCCCGGCGGCATCGGCGCGGCCTTCGAGCGGCTCGGCCCGCATCTGAAGGAGTCGATCAAGGCCTTCTGGGCGCCGGGCCTGTGGTGGGAGGAGCTCGACTGGGCCTACACGGGCGTGATCGACGGTCACGACGTGCGCGCCCTGCGCGAGGCCCTGCGCGAGGCGCTCGCGGCCGAACGCCCCGTCGTCGTGCACATTGCAACCGTCAAGGGCAAGGGCTTCGCTCCCGCCGAGGAGGGCGGACTCGAGGGGATGGAGCAGTGGCACGCCGCCAAGCCCAAGTCGATCGTCAACGGCTCGCCGACCCGCGTCAAGCCGGCGGCGAGCGCGAAGCCGGCGGCGAGCGTCAGGCCGCAGTACACGCAGGTCTTCGGCGATGCGCTCGTGCGCGAATGCCAGCGCGACGCGCGTGTGGTGGGGATCACCGCGGCGATGAACTCCGGCACGGGCCTGTCCACGCTCCAGAAGGCGATGCCCGAGCGCTACTTCGACGTGGGCATCGCCGAGCAGCAGGCGATCCTGTTCGCGGCGGGTCTTGCGCTCGAGGGCGTAAAGCCCGTGGCGGCGATCTACTCGACGTTCCTGCAGCGCGCCTACGACCAGATCGTGCACGACGTCTGCCTGCAGCGTCTCAACGTCGTCTTCGCGATGGACCGCGCGGGGCTCGTGGGCGACGACGGCCCGACGCATCACGGCGCCTTCGACATCGCCTACCTGCGCTGTCTGCCGAACATCGTCCTGATGGCTCCCCGCGACGAGGCGATGCTGGTGCACATGCTTCGCACCGCGATCGAGTACGACGACGGCCCGATCGCGATGCGCTACCCGCGCGGCGAGGGCACCGGCGCACGACTGCCGCTGCGAGGCAAGCCGATCGAGATCGGCACCGGCGAGATCCTGCGCGAGGCCGCGCCCTCCCGCGGGAAAGACACCCTGATGGGCGAAGGCCGGCAGGCGCCCGACGGGCCGCGCGTCGCGCTGATCGGCTACGGCACGGGCGTGAGCAAGGCGCTCGAGGCCGCCGAGCTGCTCGCTCGCCTCGACATCGCCGTCACGGTCGCCGACGCACGCTTCGCCAAGCCGATCGACGCGGGCCTGATGGCGCAGATGGCCGCCGAGCACGACCTGCTCGTGACGATCGAGGAGGGGGTGCTCGCGGGCGGCTTCGGCACGGCCGTCTGGGAGACGCTCAGCGAGACCGGCACGACGCCGCGAATCCTGCGCGTCGGCCTGCCCGACCGCTACGTCACCCACGGCAAGCCAGCGCTCCTTCACGAGGAGGTCGGCTTCACCGGCGAGCGCATCGCCGAGCGCGTCGCCGCTGCGATCCTCGATCGCCCGCGGGCCTCCTCCGCGGCGCTCGACGCCTGAGGTCCGAGGGCCGCGCCCGGCGCGGCGAAATCGCCCCCCGAGCAGATGTGACCAGCGCACGCGCCGGAGCGGAGCCGCACATGCTCGGCGTTGCGCCCCAGAAAGAGAAACGGCCCGCTGGGGAGAGCGGGCCGTTTCGGGGAGGAGGGATTCAGGAGAGGTATCGCTGCAGCTCTCGAATCGCTTTCAATGATGCGGCCGATGCGAGCGGGGCAGTGTGACATGGGTCACACATATGGTCATTCGTTGCAGAAGTGCGCACTGTCACAAGCGGAAGTCAGCCAAGTAAAGTTGGGTCGTGTCCGGCGTCGAACGACGGCTGCCGGGGGTTCCCGGGTACTTCAGCGACGAGCAGCCGCCAGCAACAGGCCTTGCGTCTAGGCTCGCAGCGGCGTGGCGCTCGACTGTGCGGGTTCGCATCTTCATCTGGCGAGCGATCGTGTTGGCGGTCACCGTTGCCGTGGTGGCCGGGGTGGTCTATGCCGTGGTAACGGGAGAAGGCGGCGACGGAGGCGGCTAGCTACTGGCGGCAGCCCAGGGTGTGCGCTCTGGCACAATCCTCGCCAAGCTCTCCTGCGCGCTAGCCGAGAGCTGCGGGCGTAGCCGAGGCCTATGGATACTCCGGCCGCGGTGTCGGAGGCGAACATCAACCTCGCGAAGCGCTTTTTCGACGGCAGCACCCGCAACGACCTACAGACGTATCTGAGCTTTCTTGATCCGGATGCCGAGATTGATGCCTCTCGGGTGCCGCGTCCGTACGCAGGGATTTACCGGGGCCGTGAGCAGATCGAAGCGCTCTTCTGCGAGATGCACCATCCGTGGAAGGCCGTTCGGTACGCGACGGCGAACCCGCTCGCGGACGGCGACCATGTCGTCATCGACGTATTGCGAACCACGACGGCTCGTGGTGGCGACGGGGGAGTGTGGTCCGCCCTCACGGCTGCCCTCACTGTGCGCGCGGACCGGATCGCCAGCTTCAAGGTGTTCCCAACCAGGGATGACGCCCTGAAAGCGGCAGGACTGGCGGTCATCGGCGGGCGGCGGCTCAGCCCCGGCCGGTACGCGCGCGCAGCTTGTAGCGCTTGTCCTCTCTGACGAGCAGACCGTTCACCGCGGCCGCACCGAGGGGTAGCCGGGTGCGCCGGATCAGACACGACGGGTTTCGCAGACCCCATGTGCACGCGGAGGCGTAGCGCGCAGAGGTCGATCATCGGGGATGGCTTGGGACGGGCAGTCGCTGGCCGAACCCCGATGACCATTCGAGCACGCTAAAGGCCTGCTCTAAATACCTTCTAAGCCATGTCCTGCGCATCGGGGTCGTGCCCACTGGGTTGCGCCCGCTAGGGTTTCGCGCGCTATGCAGAAGCGGCGCCTGGACACGCTGCTCGCCGAGCGCGGGCTGTTCCCGTCGCGGACGCGCGCGGCGGCCTCGGTGATGGCCGGCGAGGTTCGCGTCGGCGCGGGCGAGCGGCGGGCGTCCAAGCCCGGAGAGCTCGTCGACGTGGGCGAGCAGCTAACGGTAGAGGCGCGGCCCGCATACGTCTCTCGCGGCGGCATCAAGCTCGCCAACGCGCTCGCTGCGACGGGCCTGGACGTGCGTGGGCGGCGCGCGATCGACGTGGGGGCCTCGACGGGCGGCTTCACAGACTGCCTGCTGCAGGCGGGGGCGGCCGAGGTGATCGCCGTGGACGTCGGCTATGGCACGCTCGATTACCGCCTGCGGACCGACCCGCGGGTGTCGGTGATGGAGCGCACGAACGCGCGCGCGCTCACGCCGGAGATGCTGCCGGCGCCCCGCATCGCCGGCGCCGCGCCCCTTGACCTCGCGACGGTCGACGTGTCGTTCATCTCGCTGACGAAGGTGCTCGGCGCGGTGCTCGGCTGCCTGCAGGGACCCTACGACGTGCTTGCGCTGGTCAAGCCGCAGTTCGAGCTCGGACGCGCGAGCGTGGGGAAAGGGGGGGTCGTGCGCGACGCCTCCGCGCGCCGCACCGCGCTGCTCGACGTGGGAGCGGCCGCGATCTCGCTCGGAGCGGGCGTGCGCGGCTACATCTCCTCGGGACTGCCGGGGCCGAAGGGCAACCGCGAGACGTTCGTGTGGCTCACCCTCACCCTCCCTTCGGAAGGACAAGCGGGCACACCCTCGCGGGCGCACCCTGAAGGGCACACCCTGGCGGGCGCACCCTCCCGGGCACACCCTGGCGGGCGCACCCTCCCGGGCACACCCTGGCGGGCGCAGGCAGGCAGGCAGGCAGGCAGGCAAGCCGGGGCGGACGGCCGCGGCACGCGCGACCTGGGCGCCCTGGAGGCGCTCGCGCGCGAGGTCGAGCCGTGAGGGAGATCACGGTCTTCACGCACCGCCGCCCCGAGGAGACGCACGGGGCGCTGGAGCTGCTCGCCGCGCGCGCTCAGGAAGCCGGCGTGACGCTACGCCTCGACGCCGAGGAGACAGCCAAGCACGAGCTCGCGGAGCGCCCCGGGCTGGTGCTCGACGCCGAGATCAAGCTCGACGTGGAGCTCTGCGTGGTGCTCGGTGGAGACGGCACGATCCTGCGGGCGCTGCAGTGCTATGCCGGCACCGACGTGCCCGTGTTCGCGATCAACTTCGGGCAGATCGGCTTCCTGGCGACGGTCGAGCGCTCCGAAATCGAGGACGGCATCAGGCGTGCGCTGCGGGGCGAGTTCGAGCTGCTGCGCCTGCCCGGGATCGAGGTCGCGCTCAGCAGCGGTCCGCAGATCGGGATCAACGACGTCGCGATCCATCGCAAGGTCGGCGAGCGCGTCGCAGAGCTCGCCTACGCGATCGACGGCGAGATCGCTGGCAGCGTGCGCTGCGACGGCCTCGTCGTGGCCACGCCGGCCGGCTCGACTGGCTACAACCTCGCCAACGGCGGCCCCGTGATGGCGTGGGGGGTCGCGGGGTTCGTCGTGTCGTTCATCGCGCCGCACTCGGTAGCCGCGCGCGCGCTCGTCGTCGCGCCATCTGACCGGCTCACGATCTTCAACCGCTCGCGCGAACCGCTCGACGTGGCGCTCGACGGTCGCCCGGTGGGCGAGATCCCCGGCGAGGGCTCGATCGCGGCACGCTTCATCACCGAGGCCGGAACGATCGCGCAGCTGCCCGGGTCGTCCTTCTACCGGCGCCTGCGCGACAAGTTCGGGCGCCTGGCCCGCTGAGCCCGGTCAGGCGGGGCCGGACGCGGAGGCCCGTTTGGGGGCGCGTTCGGCGGCGATTTCCACTTCGGGCTGCTCGCCGTTGCCGTTGCGCTGCATCGACGCGATGAAGCCGTCGAGCTGTTCGCGCGAGAAGCGTCGCTGGCCGCCCGGCGTGCGGTAGCAGCTGATATGTCCCGCGTCGGTCCAGCGGCGGATCGTGGCAAGCGAGACGCCGAGGTAGACGGCCGCCTGCGAGCTCGTGAACACGAGCTGGCGGGCGCTGCGCGGTAGGGGCGGCAGTGAGACGCTCATGGGGGATGTGTCGTCATCCGCGGCGCAGAACTTGAGCAGCGCTGAGCTTTGTGGACGTTTGCACGGAGCTCGGCCGGTATCCGCGCGACGCGGCGACTCGCCGCAGCGCGGCCGCCGCCAGCGTCGCCGTCAAGCCCCGTTTCCCTCTCGCGGGCCGCTCTTCTAGCGGGGGCGATCGCCGCGATCCGCCGTCGACATGGGGTCGCGATCGCGCATTCCAGAGCGGAGAACGCAAGCTCTGGGGCGTGCGCCCCGTTGTCATCTGCACGCAGACGTGCAGAAAGCTACGCAAACTGGACTTCTCGACCATCCCTCGGGTATGCTCTGCAAACCTACTCAACGGTGGCGTTCGTCCTGAGGATGGAGACCAAGGGAGTACGTCGTTTAACCCCCCAAGGAGGGCATATGGCCCGTTGGCCGCATAGATGGCCACACCGCTGGCCACACCGGTAGGAAAGGAAGCGCGCGA
>DATFZM010000040.1:0-39818 GCA_035314465.1 Solirubrobacteraceae bacterium
CGGATCTACGGCAGCTCACTCGAGCGAGCCGCGGCGCTCCCGCTCTATCTCGAGCGCTACAACTTCAGGCGACCACACGGCTCCCTCAGCCACCAACCGCCCGCGTCACGGCTGACCAACGTCTTTGGGAACTACACCTAGGCGGGCTGCTCCCGCGGCGGCCGCACCTGCGAAGCTTGCGCCGATGGGCGGCTCCGACCCGATCGCGGAGGCGGCGCGCAAGGCGCGGCTGTGGGCGCAGAAGTGGCGATGGTATGAGCGCAACTCGCTGCCCTGGAACCGGGCGAGCATCCACTGGGAGTTCATGCGCCGCGAGGCGTTCGTGCGCTGGCCGGTGCAGGGCAACGTGCTCGAGGCGCTGCGGGAGGGGCGTCTTGAGTTGGGGTCCGGGGTGCTGCTGGAGCCAGGCGTGTGGATCACGGCGCCGGGGCGGGCGCGGGTGCGGATCGGGGCGGGGACGTTTCTGAACAAAGGCGTGATGGTGGCGGCGCAGGAGCTCGTCGAGATCGGCGAGCACTGCATGCTCGCCAACGGCTGTTTCGTCTCCGACGCCAACCATCGCTTCGCCGACCCCGAGCTGCCCGTGACCTGGCAGGGCTTCGATAGCCGCGGTCCAACGCGCATCGCCGACAACTGCTGGCTTGGCGCGAACGTCGTCGTTACGAGCGGCGTGACGATCGGCGAGCGCTGCGTGATCGGGGCAAACAGCGTGGTTACGGGCGACGTCGAGCCCTTCTCGATCGCTGCCGGGGCGCCGGCGCGGGTGCTGCGGGCGGTGGAGTACCCCAACGGCTCCTTGGCGGGCCCCGACTGAAGTAGCGTGCCGCCGATGGACCTGTTCGAGGCGATGCGCTGCGCGCCGACCAGCCGGCGGTTCAGGCCTGACCCGGTGCCGCGGGAGGCGCTCGTGACCGCGCTCGAGAACGCGCGCTTTGCGCCGAGCGGCGGCAACCGCCAGGGCTGGCGCGTGGTCGTCGTGCAGGACGCGGGCACGCGCGCGGCGCTGCGCGACCTGTACCTGCCGTCATGGCGCGCCTACCTGGAGCGGACGGGTGCGGCGCGCATGCTTCAGGAGCCGGACGCCTTCGACGCCGCTCGCGTCCGCACGGTGCGCCGGGCGAACGACTACGCCGAACATCTGGCCGAGGTGCCGGTGCACCTCGTCGTCGGCGTTCGCCTCGAGGACCTCGCGGTGACCGACGCGTCGCTGCCGCGCCAGAGCATCGTCGGCGGAGCCTCGATCTACCCGTTCGTCCAGAACCTGCTGCTCGCCTTGCGCGCGCAGGAGCTCGGCGCGGCGATGACCACGCTCCTGATCCCCGCCGAGGCGGAGGTCAAGCGGCTGCTTGAGATACCCGAGGACGTCGCGCTGGCGGCGCACATCGGCGTGGGCCATCGAGCAGACCCCTGGCCCGGGCGGCTCTCACGCCGCCCGGTGGGGGAGTTCGCGTTCAGCGAGCGCTACGGCGCGCCGCTCGCGCCGCCCTAGAAAGGCCCTTGGCCTTCGGCCCCGTTGAGCTTTCTGCTGCGCGTTCGCGCCTATCGGCCGCTCGGGCGCGCTCAGCCCAGCAGCGTGCGCAGCTGCGCGAGCTCCTCCGGCCCGATCGAGTAGGAGTGCTCGGGGCCCGGGTAGCGGCGGCGGCGAACGTCATCGGCGAACGCGGCGACGCCGTCGTTCATCTCCTGCTGGATGTTCGCGTAGCGCTTGACGAAGCGCGGCCCGAGGCCGTCGCGAATGCCGAGCAGGTCGTGGAAGACGAGCACCTGGCCATCGGTCGCGGGGCCCGCCCCGATGCCGATCACGGGCACATCGAGCAGTGGCATCAGCTCGTCGGTGACTGCGCTGGGGATCGCCTCGAAGACGAGCGCGAAGACGCCGGCCTCCTGCAGCGCGAGCGCCTCCTGGGCGATCCGCGCGGCGGCGGCGGCGGTGCGGCCCTGGGCCTTCCAGCCTCCCAGCACGGTCGAGGTCTGGGGCGTGAGCCCGACGTGGCCCATGACCGCGATGCCCGCGCCGACGATCGCGCGCGCGCGGGAGACGGAGGCGGCGCCGCCTCCCTCGAGCTTGACGGCCTCGCAGCCGGCCTCCTTGACCATTCGCAGCGCGGTCGTGATCGCCTGCTCGTCGGAGACCTCGTAGGAGCCGAACGGGAGGTCGCCTATCAGCAGCGGCGTGCTCAGACCCCTGCGCGCGGCGCGGGCGAGGACGAGCATGTCGTCGAGCTCGACCGGCGTGGTGGCGCTGTAGCCGAGCATCGTCGTGGCCGCCGAGTCGCCCACGAGCACGAGGTCGACGCCGGCGGCCTCGGCTGCACGCGCGCTCGGATAGTCGTAGGCGGTGATCATCACGATCGGTTCGCCGAGGCGCTTCTTCTCGATCAGCTGGGGCAGGGTCGTCGGCAGGCGGCCGGGGTCGGCGGGTGCCTGCAGTGCTGGATGGCTGGACATGGGCGTTTCCTCTCTGACGCTGGTTGACGCCCGCTCGCTTGTGCCCGATAGGGTGCTCACGCGAGCAGGGTCGCCACCTCGTCGTCGACGGTGATGATGCGGTTGGTGGCAGCCTCAACGTGCACGACCCGCGGCTCGTAGCGTTCCAGGTCGGCCTCGTCGTACTGCCCGTATGAGATCACGATGATCGTGTCGCCGCGGTGCACGAGTCGCGCGGCGGCGCCGTTGACGCGCATGTCGCCGGAGCCACGCTCGCCGGCGATCGTATATGTCTCAAAACGCGCGCCGTTGTCCACGTCGACGACGTGGACCTGCTCGTGCTCGAGGATGTCGGCCGCCCCGAGCAGGTCGGGATCGATCGTGATCGAGCCGACGTAGTGCAGGTCGCAGTCGCTGACCGTCGCGCGGTGGATCTTCGACTTGAGCATTACGCGCTGCATGTGGCCGTTACTCCCTCCTTGAGCGGTTCGTCCTCGACCGGCGTCGGGGCGGGGTGCAGGATCGCGTTGTCGATCAGGCGCACCTCGCCTATGCGCGCGGCGAGCGCCAGCAGCGCCTCGCCGTCGAGCGTGTGCAGCTCGTCGAGCGTGTCGGGGTCGACGACGGCGACGTATTCGGGCTCGACGCCGGCGTCGCGAAGCGTCGCGAGAGCGCGCTCCCTCAGCGCCGTGGCCGAGCGCTCCCCGCAGGCGATGAGCTCGCGCGCCGCCGCCAGCGACGCCGGCAGCGCGAGCGCCCGCGCGCGCTCGCCGGGCGAGAGCAGCGCGTTGCGGCTCGACAGCGCCAGGCCGTCTCGGTCGCGCACGGTGGGCAGCGCCTCGACCCGCACGGGGATGTTCAGGTCGGCGACCATGCGACGGATGACGAGCACCTGCTGGGCGTCCTTCTGGCCGAAGTAGGCGACGTCGGGCGCCACCATTCCGAGCAGCTTCGCGACCACGGTGCTGACGCCGCGAAAATGCTCGCGCCCGCGAGCCGCGCCCTCCAGGCGGCTGGTCAGGCTCCCGAGCACCTCGACGCTGGTGGCGAAGCCGTGCGGGTAGACCTCCTGCACGGACGGGGCGAACAGGATGTCCGCTCCACACGCCGCCGCGAGCTCAGCGTCACGGGCTTCGTCGCGCGGGTAGCGCGCGAGGTCGGCGTCCTCGTTGAACTGCGTCGGGTTCACGAACAGGCTCACGACGACGACGTCGCACTGCTCGCGCGCCCTGCGCACGAGCGAGAGATGGCCCTCGTGCAGCGCCCCCATCGTGGGAACGAGGCCGACCTGCAGGCCCTGCCGGCGAGAGGGCGCCAGCTCGGCGCGCAACTCGAGAACCGAGCGCACGGCCCTCATGCGCCGAGGAGGGTGGGGATTTTTGGCTTCATCGGTTTCGGTCCAGTTCCCTGCGGATACCGGCGCGACCTCAGATGCTCTCGCTGTGCTCTGCTCTCCATCCCGAGCTGTGATCTCGGTGACGGTCACTTCGAATGATACAGCGTGCGCCGGGCGCGTGGAAGGGCTAGTAGGGCTCGACGTTGGGGCGACGCTTGCCCTCGCGCGCTCGCCAGCGTGCGCCTCCCGGGGGGTCCTCCGCGTTGTGCTCGAACAGGGTTGCGATCCAGCGCCGCGAGTCGGCCGGGTCGATCACGTCGTCGATCTCCCCGTAGGCGGCCATGTTCAGCCCGCGGCCGCGCTCGTAGGCGGCGGCGACCATCTGCTCGAAGGCGTGCTCGCGCTCCGGGCCCTCGGGCACGGCATCGAGCTCGCGGCGCATCCCCAGGCGCACGGCGCCCTCGAGGCCCATCGCCCCGAACTCGGATGTCGGCCAGGCGATGGTGAACTGCGGCGCCTTGAAGCCGCCGCCGGCCATCGCCTGCGCGCCGAGCCCGTAACCCTTGCGCAGCACGATCGTGCCGGCCGGCACCGACATGTTGGCTCCCGTGAGGAACATGCGCGCGAAGTGGCGCACCGTCGCGGTGCGCTCAGCCGCCGGCCCGACCATGAAGCCGGGCGTGTCGCAGAGGAACAGCACGGGCAGCGCGAACGCGTCGCACAGGCCCATGAAGCGCGCCGCCTTGTCCGCGCCGTCGGCGTCGATCGCACCGCCGAGATGCGTGGGGTCGTTGGCCACGACTCCGAGCGGCCTGCCGTCGAGGCGTGCAAGCGCGGTCAGCATGCCGGGGCCGAAGCCGTCGCGCAGCTCGAGCACCGAGCCCTCGTCGAAGAGCGTGCGCACGATCGGGCGAATCTCATAGATCCGCTTTCGGTTCTCGGGGATCAGCTCGCGCAGCGCCTGCTGCTCGGCGACCGGCGAAGGCGCGTGCGGGCCGTGGAAGTAGGACAGGTAGCGGCGCGCCGCGCTCACGGCCTCGGCGTCGTCGGCGACCCGCAGGTCCACGACGCCGTTGGCGTGCTGGACCTCGATCGGTCCCACCTCGCCGGGCTCGAACACGCCGAGCCCGCCGCCCTCGATCATCGCCGGCCCGCCCATGCCGATGCTCGAGTCCTCCGTGGCGATCACCACGTCGCAGCACCCGAGCAGGGCGGCGTTGCCCGCGAAGCAGTAGCCCGAGGCGACGCCCACGAGCGGGACGAGGCCGGACAGGCGCGCGAACAGCTCGAACGCGCGGCAATCGAGGCCGGCGACGATCGGCACGTCGACGTCGCCGGGGCGCCCGCCGCCGCCCTCCGCGAACAGGACGACCGGCAGCCGACGCTTCTCGGCGAGCTCGAACAGGCGGTCCTTCTTGAGGTGGTTGCGCATGCCCTGCGTGCCCGCGAGCACGGTGTAGTCGTAGGACATCGCCACACACGGCCGCCCTTCGATCTCGCCGACCCCGCCCACGAGGCCGTCGGCGGGCGTTCGCTCGATCAGCTCCGCGCGCGTTCGCCGGCGCTCCTGGGCGGCGAAGATCAGCGGCCCGTACTCCACGAAGCTGTCCTCGTCGAGCAGGTCGGAGAGGTTCTCGCGCGCGGTGCGCCGGCCGCGCTCGCGCCGTCTTGCCACGGCCTCGGGCCGGGCAGCGTCGAGACCGATCTCGTGGCGCTGGCGGACCTCGGCGAGATCCGCCCGCTCGCCCGCCTGGGCGCTCGCCTGGGCGCGGGTCGGCCCGGGCGCGTGGCCGTCGGCGCTCGCGTCGAGCGTGAGCAGCAGCTGGCCCTCCTCGACCGCGTCGCCGACCGCGACCGCGAGGCGGCTGACAACGCCGGCCGCCTGCGCGAGCACCTCGTGCTCCATCTTCATCGCCTCCAGCACGACGAGCGCCGCGCCCGCACCAACCCGCTCCTCGCGCTCGTGCGGGATCGCAACGACGACGCCCGCAAACGGCGCGATCACGTCGAGCTGTGCATCCGGCTGCTCCTCGGCTGCCATCCCTAGATCATCGCCGAAACCGTGTCTCGCGAGGTGCCGCGCCGCACCGGACCGGCCCGTTCGCGCGCCTCCCCGCCAGGAACTAGCATCCGCGCGGTGTCAGGCGCAGAGCGCGAGCGGTCGCCCTCGGAGCGGCGCGAGCTCCTGAAGGAGCTGCTCGCGCAGGCGCGCGCCTGCGTGCGCTGCAACGAGCTTGCCTCGACCCGCAAGACGGTCGTATTCGGGGCGGGCAACGCGGACGCCGAGCTGATGTTCGTCGGCGAGGCGCCGGGCGCGAGCGAGGATGAGCAGGGGTTGCCGTTCGTGGGCCGCGCCGGCAAGCTGCTCGACACGCTGCTCGAAGAGGTCGGGCTCAAGCGCTCGGACGTGTTCGTGGCGAATGTCTTAAAGTGCCTTAGGTACGACGCGCCCGTCCAGCTGGCCGATGGATCCTGGGAGCGGATCGGGCGGCTCGTGAGGTCCCGCTATGACGGGGCGGTGATGGCCGTGGATGCCGATGGCCAGATCGTGCCCAGGCGCGTGATCGGGTGGCATGCGACGCCGCAGGCGAGCCGGCGTGTCTACCGCCTCAGCTACGAGTCGGCCAAGCGCGCCGGCGTTCACCAGGTCGGCATCCACCTGACCGGTGACCACCCCGTCCTGACTGAACGTGGCTATGTCAACGTCGAGGAGCTCGAGCCGGCGGATCGGATCGCCACGGGACAGGGGCTCAGTGCGCTCGCCTTCGACGTGCTTTGCGGCACTCTGCTCGGGGATGGCTGCCTGCAGAGCCGCAGCTCCTGCCTGACCTTTTCGCACTCTGGGCGGCAGGCCGAGTATGCGGCCTTCAAGGCGGAGCTCCTCGCCGAGCTCGAACCACGATATGAGCTTCGAGAGATAGCCGCTGCAGTAGGCGCCGAACGGGTCGATCCCGTCGCGCTCGTCCGGACGCTCGCCCACGGGGCTCTCGCAACGTTACGCCGCGACTTCTACGACGCCCTCAAGCGCGTGCCTACATGGATTGCCGAGCGACTGAACCCGCGCATGCTCGCGATCTGGTTCATGGACGACGGCTACATGCGGATCCGGCCCCGGCGGCGACCGAGCGCCGAGATCGCGAGGCTCAGCTTCGATGAGGAGGATCTTCAAGTGCTGCTCCGCGGCCTCATGAACCTCGGACTGTCCGCAAAGGCGCTGCGTGGACGCCTCTACTTCGACGTGGACGCGAGTGAGCGCCTCTCGGAGCTGATCGCGCCCTACGTGCCGCCGTCGATGCGCTACAAGCTCCACCCCGAGGTCGCGGATCGTGTTCGGTATGACCCGTCCCGCTTCTCGCCGGGCCCACCGGAGGTTGTCTACGACCGGGTCGTCGTTGAAGCGGTCGGCGAGCGGGGGCACGCAGATAGCCCGTACTTCTGCATCGACGTCGAGGAGGTGCACAACTTCGTCACAGCCGGCGGCGTGGTCCACAACTGCAGGCCTCCCGGCAACCGCGACCCGCTGCCGATCGAGATCGAGAACTGCAAGGGCTATCTCCTGCGGCAGGTCGAGCTGATCGAGCCGAGTGTGATCTGCACGCTCGGCAACTTCTCCACGAAGCTCCTGCGCGCCGATCCCACGGGCATCACGCGCCTGCACGGGCAGCCCGAGGTGATCATGCTGGGCTCTCGCGCGGTGCGCCTGTACCCGATCTTCCATCCCGCGGCCGCGCTGTACACGCCGCGCATGCTCGCGACGCTACGCGAGGACTTCGCGCGCGTGCCCGACCTGCTCGCGCTCGGGCCGCCCCCGCAGCCCGACCTGCAGGAGCCGCTCGGGCCCGCTGCGGAGGACGAGGACGCGCCGCCACTTGGCGGCGCCGGGCAGGCGGCGCGGGCGCTCGGCGCCGACCCGGCCCCGGGCGCGTCTTCGGAGCCCGACCAGCTCGGCCTCTTCTAGATCGAACGTCCATATAGGAAATCCCTGCAAAAGAGGGATTTCGCAGAGGGCGTCGAAAAGTTCCCTCCAGGTCCTAAAGTCTGTCGCCCAGGCGACCGATGAAGAACCTGTCTCCATCCCTCCAGGAGTAAACGACCGGCCCGCGCCCCCATTCTCCCGCGGGCCGGTCACCTTTAACGGCAGATCGAGCGCCGCGAGGCATCGCCTCGACTGCCGCAGACTCTCGACCGCAACGAGGCAGCCTCTAGAGTCTCCGGGTGGCCCCACGAAGCGTCCAGACGGCCGGTCCCGAGGAAACGGAATCCCTCGGTCGCGAGCTCGCCGCGGAGCTCAGAGACGGCGATATCGTGCTCGTGCGGGGCGAGCTCGGGACGGGCAAGACGACGCTCGTGCGGGGTGCGGCCCGGGCGCTGGGGGTGGTCGAGCCGATCACCAGCCCTACGTTCGCGATCGGTAACCGCTACCGGGGCAGAGGCGTTGCGATCTCGCACCTCGACCTCTACAGGCTCGCGGACCTTCAGCATGAGGAGCCGGACCTGCTCGCCGACTACGTCGGTCCCGGGAGGATCGCGTTCGTTGAGTGGCCGCTCGACGGCGAGGCCGAGCTTGCGGGGGCGCGGGTGCTGATAACGCTCAGCCACCGAGGCGGAGACCGGCGCGACATCGTGCTCGAAGGCCGCCCTCCCTTCGGAAGGACATGCGAGCAGGCCGGCGGCGCGACGCGATGATCGTGATCGGCTTCGACACGGCAACCGCTGCCACGGCGGTTGCGCTGAGCCTCGGGGAGGGCTCCGTTGCGGAACTGCGCGACGATCCTCCACCGGGGAAGCATCCGGGCCACGCCACGTGCCTGCTCGCGATGGCCGAGGAGCTGCTCGCCGGCGCGGGAATCGGCTGGAGCGAGGTCGATCGGATCGCGGTGGGTCTCGGGCCCGGCACGTTCACCGGTCTGCGCGTCGGCATCGCCACCGCACGCGGGCTCGCGCAGTCGCTGTCGGTGGATCTCGTCGGCGTCGCCACCCTCGCCGCCCTCGCCGAGCCGGCGCTGCTCGTGCTCGCCTCCGCCGTGCCCGGCGACGCCGATCCCGCTGCGGCAGAGACGGCTGCAGGCGACGGCGCCCTCCCTTCCGAAGGACACCCTGACGGGCGCAGCCTGGAGGGCACGCCCTGGCGGGCGCAGCCTGGAGGGCACGCCCTGGCGGGCGCACCCTCACGGGCACAAGCACCCTCACGGGCACGAGCACCCTCACGGGCACGAGCACCCTCACGGGCACAAGCACCCTCACGGGCACAAGCAGGCAAGCAGGCAAGCAGGCAGGCGGGCGTGCTCGCCGTAATCGACGCGCGCCGGGGCGAGGCGTTCGCGGCCGCGTATCAGCTGAGCGACGATTCGCGGCAGGCCTCGGTCCCGCTCGAGCTGACGACCCCGCGCGCACTCGCGCCTGCCGCGCTCGCCTCGCCGCTTCAGGCCGTGGAGCGAGATCACGGCGCTCCGCGCGACTGGCTGGCGGTGGGGGACGGGGCGGTGCGCTACCGCGCGGATCTCGAACGCGCAGGCGCCGCCGTGCCCCCTGACGCGAACGCGCTTCACCGCGTGAGCGCGGCCGCGATCTGTGCGGCGGGCGCCCGCGCGCCGGCAACACCGGCAGGCGCGCTTGCTGCGATCCTCCCGGACTACCGTCGGCGCCCCGATGCCGAGCTAGCCTTGGATGGCGCGGACGGGCAGCAAGCCCGGCAACGATGAGCGAGCGATCCTTGGCCCACCAGGCAGGCACCGAGCGAGACGAGCAGACCCCGCCCGCGGCGCAGATCCGAGGGCTGCGCTATCCCGATCTGCCGCAGGTCATCTCGATCGAGCGGCGCGTGTTTCCCACTCCGTGGTCGATGGCGATGTTCGTGCTCGAGCTGTCCAAGCAAACCGGTATCTGCCTGGCGGCGGTGTCGGAGGGGCGCTTGGTGGGCTATCTGATCTGCTCCCGCTACGACACCGTCTGGCATGTGATGAACATCGCGGTGGACCTCGACCACCAGCGCCGCGGCCTGGCGTCGGCGATGCTCGCGGAGCTGTACGCGCGCGTCGATGACGATCAGGCCCGCTATACGCTCGAGGTGCGTCGCTCCAACGGCGTCGCGATCCACCTCTACGAGCGCGAAGGCTTCCGCTCCGCCGGCATGCGCAAGCGCTACTACCAGGACAACGGCGAGGACGCGCTCGTGATGTGGCGCACTCCGGCGACGCTAGCGGGCTCGCTCGAGGACGTGCCGAACCCCGGCCCCGGATGAGGATCCTCGCGCTGGAGACGAGCTGCGACGACACCTGCGCGGCGGTCGCCGACGAGTCGGGTCGGATCCTCGCGAACGTGATCTCCTCACAGCAGGCCCACGAGCGCTTCGGCGGCGTCGTTCCGGAGATCGCATCGCGCCACCACCTCGAGCTGGTCAACCTCGTCGTCGCGCGCGCGCTGCAGGAGACCGACACGAGCATGGACGAGATCGACCTCGTCGCCGCGACGCAGGGTCCCGGCCTCGTCGGCGCGCTGCTCGTCGGGCTCTCGACGGGCAAGGCGCTCGCGGCCGCGCGCGGGTTGCCGTTCGCGGCGATCGATCACCTCCAGGGCCACGTCGCTGCCAACTTCCTCGCGGGCGAGGCCGGCGCACCGGCCACCCCGTTCGAGCCTCCGTTCGTGTGTCTGATCGCCAGCGGCGGGCACACGCTGCTGGCCCTCGTCAGAGACCACGACGGCTACGAGCTGCTCGGCCAGACGCTCGACGACGCGGCGGGTGAGGCCTTCGACAAGGGCGCCCGCATGCTCGGCCTCGGCTATCCGGGCGGTGCGGCGCTCGAGCGCCTGGCGCGAGGGGGCGACGCGCGGGCGTTCGTCTTCCCGGGCTCCAGCGGCGACCGCGCGCGCGGAGGGCGCGGCCCGGGGCGCAGGCGCTTTGCGGAGGGCCTGGACTTCAGCTTCGCGGGCCTGAAGACCGCGCTGCTCTACAAGCTGCGGGAGCTCGGCGAGGAGGAGGCGCGCGAGCGCGCGGCGGACCTCGCGGCCTCCTACCAGGCCGCGATCGTTGACAACCTGCTGCAGCGCGCGGAGCGCGCCCTGCAGCGGACGGGGCTCACGCGCCTGGCCGTCGGCGGTGGGGTGGCAGCCAACGGCGAGCTGCGCGCGCGCGTCGCAGGGCTCGCAGCCACGGTGCACGTGCCCGAGCGAGCGCTCTGCACGGACAACGCCGCGATGATCGCCAGCGCGGCCCGCTTCGCTCCGGTGCTCGCCCACCCCGACTACCTCGCGCTGGACGCCTACGCCAGCGGCGAGCGTGTGCCGTGACGCTCGTGACGGTGTATTCCAGTCCGGGCTGCCATCTCTGCGAGGACGCGATGGCGACGCTGCAGCGGCTGCAGCGCGACTTCGACTTCGAGTTGCGCGAGCTCGACATCACATCTGACGAGGCGCTCCATCGCAGCTATTTCGAGCGCATCCCGGTCGTCGCGCTGGGCGACGAGGAGCTGTGTGAATACTTCGTAGAAGAGACGCTCCTTCGCGAGCGTCTAGAGTCCCGCCAATGAGCTATGCGGACGCGAGCACGGGCTCGCTCGATGGTGACCACGGGGCAACGCCTGCCGGCAGCGAGCGGCTCTCGCTCGGCGTCGCGGCGCGGCTCTCCCGTTATCTGCAGGTCCTCACGCAGGCGAAGAAGATGGGCAAGGAGACGATCTCCTCGCAGGAGCTCTCCGACTACACGCACGTCAACTCGACCCAGATCCGCCGCGATCTCTCGGGCTTCGGCAAGTTCGGCAAGCGCGGGGTGGGCTATAACGTCGAGGCGCTCGTCTCGCAGATCCGCAAGATCCTGCGCACCGCCGGCCAGCACAACATCGCCCTGATCGGCGCCGGCCATCTCGGCAAGGCGATCGCCTCCTCTGAAATCTTCGCCGACCACGGCTTCAGGGTCGTGGCGATCTTCGACGTCGACGCGGCCAAGGTCGGAAGCCAGGTGGGCAGCCAGGCGGTGCGGCACATCGACGAGCTGCGCCAGGTCGTCGAGGACGAGGACATCGTCGTCGGCGTGCTCGCCGTGCCCAACCAAGCCGCCCAGGGCCTCGCCGACGAGCTCGTGGACGCCGGCGTGAAGATCATCTTCAACTACTCCGAGTCGCTGCTCGACGTGCCGCCGGAGGTAACCGTGCACACCTCCAGCCCCGCCGTCGATCTGCTCTACGCGCTGTACTTCTATCTGACCTAGCGCCGTCCGCGCCTGAAACCGAGTTCGGCCGGCGCCAGTACCAAGACCCCCGAAGCCCGAGCGATGAACAGCCTGGACCTAGACCGCGCCGAGGAGGCCTTCGCAGCAGCGAGGGATTTCACCGTGGGTGTCGAGGAGGAGTTCTCGATCCTCGATCCCGAGACGCTCGAACTGCAGCCGCGCTTCGAGGAGCTCGCGGCGGCCGCCGCCGGCGACGAGGTGCTGCGCGAGGCCGTCGCCGGAGAGCTGATCTCCTCGGAGATCGAGATCATCTCGGGCGTCGGCGCGGACCTGCACGACGCTCTCGCGCGCCAGCGCGAGCGCCGCAGGCGCCTGTTCTCGCTTGCCGCCGCCAAGAGCGTCGCGCTCGGAGCGACCGGCACCCACCCATGGGCCGACTACCGCACACAGCCGATCATCGACACCGAGCACTACCGCCGCGTGGAGGAGGGGCTCAAGTACGTCGCCTGGCGCAACAACACGTTCAGCCTGCACGTGCACCTCGGCGTCAACGGCATCGACCGCGCGGTGCGCGTATGCGACAGGCTGCGGCCCGTGCTGCCGCTGCTGCTCGCGATCTCGGCCAACTCGCCGTTCCTCGACGGCCGCGACAGCGGCCTGCACTCAGCGCGCACGCAGAGCTTCACGAAGAGCTTTCCGCGCTGCGGGATCCCCGACGCGTTCGGCGGCTGGCGGGCCTACCGAGAGTACATCGAGTTCCTGCTCACGACGCGCTCGATCGTCGAGTTCACGCAGGTCTGGTGGTCGGTGCGGCCGCATTTCAGCTTCGGCACCGTCGAGCTGCGCATCTGCGATGCGCAGGCGACGGCCCAGGAGTCCGAGGCGCTCGCCGCGCTGATGGTGGCCTGCGCAGCCCAGGCCGCCCGTGACGTCGACGAGAACGTCCCCTACACCGTCGAGCAGCCGCGCATGATCGAGGAGAACATGTGGCGCGCGATCCGCTTCGGCCTGGACGGGCGCCTGATCGATCTCGACGTCGCCGAGGAGTACCCCGCGCGCGCGGCGATCGACCGGTTGCTCGAGTGGACCGCGCCGGTGCGCTCCGAGCTCGGCGTCGAGCCCGTCTTCCCCGAGCGCAACGGCGCCCAGCGCCAGCGTGCCCTGATCGAAGCCGGCGCTCCCCGCGAGGAGGTCTTCGCGGCGTCGGTGGGCGAGACGAGGTCGACGTACACGGAGGAGGTACCGGTATGAGTGAGGACCCCACGCGGAGCGCGTCCGGCGGCGGCGCAATCCCTTCGGAAGGACAGCCGGGCGCGCCCAGCGAGGAGGAGTTGCGGGCCGCCTACGAGGCGGAACTGAGCCGCATCAACGTGATCGACATGATCGCCCAGTCGGCGGTGTCGCTGCTGAACATGGCCGCGCGCAGGCTCGCTCCCGCGCCCGACGCGCAGGGCGCCGAGGGCCAGGGGACGGGCGCCTCGGCGGGCTCGCGCGACCTCGAGCAGGCGCGCGACGCGATCGACGCGGCTCGCGCGCTGCTCGAGATCCTCGAGCGACGCATCCCCGAGGAGGTGCGCTCGCTGCGCGATGCGCTCTCCCAGCTGCAGATGGCCTACGCCGCCGAGGTCC
Source organism: Solirubrobacteraceae bacterium (assembly GCA_035314465.1). Classification (GTDB taxonomy): domain Bacteria; phylum Actinomycetota; class Thermoleophilia; order Solirubrobacterales; family Solirubrobacteraceae; genus Palsa-744. Next base: position 13,557 of record DATFZM010000040.1, read on the forward strand.
GTGCCGCCGGCGCGGAGGCGCCGGCCGGGAGCTCCGGCGGTGGGGAGCCCGGGGATCAGGGCGGCGGCGAGCCGGCCGGCCCCGGCGGCGGCCAGCAGGAGAGCGGCGGCGGCGGGGCCGGGAGTGCCGGCAGCGCACCGGGATCTCTCTCGGAGGCCGACCAGCAGCGCGGGCCGGGGCCCGCGGAGTCCAGCGGTAGGCTATGGGTGCCGGGGCGCTGAGCACACGCGAGGCAGACCGGCGCTGCCCGGCACGTAAGCGGCCGGCACGATAGACTGCGCCGGCGTTTGCCCGGGGAGCCGCTCGCGCTGAGCGGTCCCGGCTGCAAATGTGCGCGCGAACATCCTCGCGCGGCACGCAAATCAGACCGCGGAGGATTTCTGTTGAGCAGCTTTCTGACGAACCATGGGGTCGTCGTCGCCCTCGTTTGCGCAGCCTGCGCCGTGGCCTACGGAGTGGTGACCGCGCGCTCGCTGCTGGCGCTCTCGCCCGGCGACGAGCGCATGCAGCGCATCTCGTTGGCGGTCCAGCAGGGCGCTCGCGCATACCTGAACCGTCAATACACGACGATCGCCGGCGTCGGGGTGCTCGTGTTCGTGGCCCTCATCTTCATTCAGAACATCGCCGTCGCCGTCGGCTTCCTGATCGGCGCGCTGCTCTCCGGGTCCGCGGGATACATCGGCATGAACGTGTCCGTGCGCGCCAACGCGCGCGTCGCGGAGGCTGCCCGCGATGGCGTCTCCCCGGCTTTGAAAGTGGCGTTCCGCGGTGGTGCGATCACGGGCCTGCTCGTCGTCGGCCTCGCGCTCTTCGGCGTGGCGGGCTACTACGGCGTGCTCACGTCGTGGTTCAACGACAGCCCGAAAATGGCCGTCGACGCGCTCATCGGGCTTGGCTTCGGCGGCTCGCTGATCTCGGTGTTCGCCCGGCTCGGCGGCGGGATCTTCACGAAGGCTGCTGACGTCGGCGCGGACCTCGTGGGCAAGGTCGAGGCCGGGATCCCCGAGGACGATCCCCGCAACCCGGCCACGATCGCGGACAACGTCGGCGACAACGTCGGCGACTGCGCGGGCATGGCAGCGGATCTGTTCGAGACCTACGCGGTCACGGCCGTGGCGGTGATGCTCCTCGGAGTGCTCACCTTCAACCAGCTCACGCGCGTTGCGGTCTATCCGCTCGTGCTCGGCGGCGCGGCGATCATCGCCTCGATCCTCGGCACGTTCGCGGTCCGCACGCAGTCGGGCAACGTCGAGCGCGCGCTCTACCAGGGCCTGATCGCCTCGGGTGTGATCGCCGCGGCCGCGTTCGCCCCGATCACCTACTGGCTGATGCGCAACCTCACCTTCTCCCACAGCAGCGCCGCCGCGCCCGAATGGTGGAAGTTCTACCTCTGCTCGATCATCGGGATCGCCGTTACGGCGTTCCTGTTCGTGATCACCGACTACTACACCTCGACGCGCTTCTCGCCGGTGAGGAAGACGGCCAAAGCGTCGATCACAGGCCACGCGACCAACATCATCCAGGGCTTCGGCTCGGGCCTGCAGGCGACGGCGCTGCCGGCGATCGTGATCGTGCTCGGGATCTTTGGCGCGTGGAAGCTCGCCGGCGGCGGCGTGACGGGCATCTACGGCATCGGCATCGCCGTCGTGGGTCTGCTCTCGCTGACCGGGCTGATCGTCGCGCTCGACGCTTTCGGGCCGATCACCGACAACGCCGGTGGGATCGCCGAGATGGCCGATCTGCCCGAGGAGGTCCGCAGCGTGACCGACCGGCTCGACGCGGTCGGCAACACGACCAAGGCCGTGACCAAGGGTTATGCGATCGGCTCGGCCGTGCTGGCCGCGGTGGTGCTGTTCGCCGGCTTCCAGAAAGAACTCGAAGCAAAGCTCGGCCACTTCATCACGTTCGGCATCAACGAACCGCCCGTCCTGATCGGGCTGCTGCTCGGCGGCCTGATGGTCTGCCTGTTCGCCTCGCTCTCGATCGAGGCCGTCGGCCGCGCCGGGGGCGCGGTGGTCGAGGAGGTGCGCCGTCAGTTCCGCGAGCACCCCGGGATCATGGATTACAGCGAACAGCCCGACTACGCGGCCTGCGTGGACATCGTCACGAAGACGGCCCAGCGCGAGATGATCCTGCCCTCGCTGCTGCCGATCGGCCTGACCGTGATCGTCGGCCTGATCGACACGCAGGCGCTCGGCGGCCTGCTGATCGGCGTGATCGTCGTCGGCTTCTTCTACGCGGTGATGATGACCGCGGGCGGCGGCGCGTGGGACAACGCCAAGAAGCTCATCGAGGACGGCGCCTATGGCGGCAAGGGCTCTGACGCGCACGCCGCGTCGGTCACCGGCGACACCGTCGGCGACCCCTTCAAGGACACCGCCGGACCGGCCATCAACCCTATGATCAAGGTCGCCAACATCGTCGCGATCCTCATCATTCCGCTGATCACCTGAGGCGAGGCGGACCGCGGCGTCGCGGTGGCCGGCTCAGCGTGTGGGGCGGCTTTGGACAGCGTCAGGAGGACGTAAGCTCAGATCGAGATGAACGGTCGCCAGGTCCACCACGCGGGCACGCTCGTGCTCTCCCTGTTCATGGTCCTGATCGGGCTCGCGCTGGTCGCCCAGGTGGTGGGCGGGCATGTGAGCACGCCCGCGGGCAGGCTGATCGCGGCGGCGCTGTTCATCGCCGCGGGCGGTGGGCGCATCTACGCCGAGAAACGCCGGAAGCGGGGCGTATGAGCGCCTCCGGCGACGCTGACGGCAGCGGCGCCGACGACACGGCCCTCCCTCCGGAGGGACACCCTGACGGACGCACGCGGCCGGGCCCGGGCCGCGTCGCCGGAGACGGAGCCCTCCCGTCCGAGGGACAACCGGGCGCGGAGGGCCAAGCGCCGCCGGCGGCGGGGCGCGAGCTCGCGGCGCGCTCGCGCGTGATCGCGCGCCGCAGCATTGGCTCGCCGATCCTCTTCACGATCGTCTACTCGTCACTGGCGAGCACCCTGTACTTCTCGCTGGGGGTGATCGCGGGGCACGCGCTGGGGCTCACGCCGGTGGTGTTCCTCGTCGCGGCGCTGATGTTCTCGGTCACCGCGATGACCTACGTGGAGGGCGCCTCGCTGCACCAGGACAGAGGTGGCTCGACGGTCTTCGCGCGCTACGCGTTCAACGAGCTCGTGAGCTTCGTAGCCGGCTGGGCGATCCTGCTCGACTACGTCATCCTGATCGCGGTCACCGCCTACTCGGCGACCCAGTACCTGCGTGTCTTCTCGAGCCCGCTCGGCGACCGCGATGAGGCGCTCGCGCTCGCGCTCGCCTTCATCGCGCTCGTCGTCGTGAGCAACATCCGCGGCTTCAGCCAGCGCCGCGCGCGCAGGGTCGGGATCCTCGTCGCCGGCGACCTCGCGGTGCAGGCGTTCATCGTCGTGGTGGGGCTCGTGCTGTTCTTCAACCCGAGCACGCTGATCGATCCGATCCACCTGGGGACCTCGCCCACGTGGCCGAACTTCATCTTCGCGCTGACCGTAGCCGTGATCGCGTTCACGAGCCTCGAGTCCGCCTCGGGCCTGTCGGGCGAGGTGCGGATCAGTCGCGCCGGGCTGAAGCGGCTGGTGTGGAGCACGACGGCGACGGTCGGCTTCCTCTACGTCGGGATCGCGCTCGTCGCCATGACCGCGCTGCCCGTGCACAACGGCCACACCGAGCTCGCCACGCGCTACCTGGATGCGCCGATGATCGGGATCGTCGACCAGTTCACGCCGCATTGGCTGGCCGAAGGGCTCATGTACCTCGTCGCTGCGCTCGCGACCGTGACGCTGCTGGCGGCGGCCAACTCGGCGATGCTCGGGCTCTCGCGCCTCGCCTACTCGCTCTCCACCAACCGCCAGATCCCCAGCGGTCTCGGCCGGCTGGACCCCGAGCGCTCGACGCCCTACGTGCTGATCATCGCCGCGGGCGTGCTCGCGGCCGGGCTAGTCGTGCCCGAGAACCTCGACTTCCTCGTCGGCACCTACGCTTTCGGCGCGCTGCTCGCCTTCACGATCGCGCACCTGTCGGTCTGCCGCCTGCGCTACACCGAGCCCGACCGCGACCGGCCCTACCGCATACCGTTCTCGATCACCGTACGCGGCGGGCAGCTGCCGCTGCCGGCCGTCTTCGGCGCGGTCGCCTCCGCCGCCGGCTGGGTGGCCGTGATGATCCTGCACGAACAGGCCCGCTACGTCGGGCTGGGCTGGATGATCGGCGGGCTGATTCTCTACGTCGTCTACCGCAAGGCGGATGAAACCTCGCTGCTGCGCCGCGTCACGGTCTCGCCGACGGTGCTGCGGGCCGAGCCGGCGCGCGAGCGCGAGTACGGCTCGATCCTCGTGCCGCTGTTCGGCACCGAAATCGACGACGACATCGTGCAGACCGCGGCGCTGCTCGTGTCGGCCGAGCCGACCGACGCGGCGGCGATCGATTCCGCCACGATCGAGGCCCTGTGGGTGTTCGTAATCCCGATGGCGCTGCCGCTCGACGCGAGCCTCCCCGAAGCCCAGATCAAGCACGCGCGCCAGGTGCTCGCGCGCGCGAAGGCGGTGGGGGAGGAGTACACCGGCGTGCACGTCGCGACCGCCACGGTGCGGACCCGCCGCGCGGGCTTTGCGATCGTCGACGAGGCGCGCCGCCGCGGCGTCGAGGCGATCGTGCTCGGCGCCGAGGAACCGTCCCTCGTCCGCGGCGGCGCCGTGCTCGGCGGACGCGGCGGGCCGCGCGATAGCTTCGTCGGCGACATCACCAAGTACGTGATCAGCAAGGCCGAGTGCCGCGTCATCGTGACCGCTCCCGCGGCGCGCGACTCGCCCGTGGAGCAGGCTCGCCGGGCGCGTCGAAACGGCGCCTCCATGGTCTAATCTCCGCCCTATGGCGATCTTCCCCGCGGCGCCCGGCGCTCAATGTTCGTCCTGATCGTCGGAGCCGGCCGGGTGGGATCGGCCGTCGCCAAGAGGGCGCTCGCGGCCGGTCACGAAGTCTCGGTCCTCGACCAGGACCCCCTTTCGCACGAGCGCCTTGACGCTGGCCAGAGCCAGACCTGGGAGGACGCCAACGGGCAGTTCACCGTCGGCACCGCGCTCGAGGTCGACGCGCTGATCCAGGCCGGGATCGAACGCGCAGACGTGTTCATAGCCTCTACCGCCGGCGACAACACCAACCTCGTGATCGCGCAGGTTGCGCAGAAGCGATTCGGGGTGGAGAAGGTGATCGTGCGCGTTATGGACCCTGCGCGCGCGGATTGGTACGAAGAACAGGGCCTGCAAACGATCTCCCCGACGAAGCACGCGATCGAGATGTTCGAGAGCGCGCTCGCGCCAGAGGCGGGCTAGCGGCATGTACGTGATCATCGCCGGCGCCGGCAAGGTGGGGCGCAACCTCGCCCGCGAGCTGATCGACAAGAACCACGAGATCACCCTGATCGAGTCCTCGCGCGCGAGCTACCTCGCCAACGAGGAGGAGTTCGAGCACGCGATCCAGTACGGCGACGCGACGGAGCTGTGGGTGCTCGAGCGCGCCGGCATCCAGCGCGCGGACCTGGTGATCGCGGTAACCGGCGATGACGAGGACAACATCCTGCTCTGCCAGGTCGCCAAGGAGAAGTACCTCTGCGATCGCATCATCGCCCGCGTCAACAACCCGCGCAACCACGATCACTTCAGGCTGCTCGGCATCCAGCCCGCGGTGTCCGCGACCGACCTCATCCTGCGCCTGATCGAGCACGAGGTGCCGCGCTACGGCCTCGTGCACCTGCTCGCGCTGGAAGAGGAGCGCCTCGAGATCATCGAGCTCGAGGTCACCGCCGACGCGCCCGTCGTCGGCGAGCGAGTGTCCGACATCGCGCTCCCGGAAGGGAGCCTGATCATCTCCGTCCTGCGCGGCGGCGCGGGCTTCGTGCCCAAGCCCGACACCGTCATCCAGGAGGGCGACGAGGTCCTGCTCGTGCTCGACCCCGGCCTCGAGGACGCGATCACGACGTTCTTCGCGCCCAACGGCCAGCACGCCGCGTTCTAGGGCTCGAGGCGCATCCCAGCCCTCCCGCGGGCGCTCGCCACGACGCGATTGCCTCGGGCCGGTCGACTATCCTTCGACGCTCGGTCCGGGATGGTGTAATTGGCAACACGCGACACTCTGGATGTCGAATTTGGGGTTCGAGTCCCTGTCCCGGAGTCCACGGAAGCCCTGCTAATCGCAGGGTTTTCCGCGTTCTAGGGGCCGCTCGCGCCGTTTCTCGCGCCATTCGGTCGGAGGCGGGTTCTCGACTCGGGGCTTCCCGTGCTCGTCGGTCGGAGTGTGCGAGGCCGGCGCGGAACGGAGACGCGTGGCGGCAGTTTCGAGCTGTCTACCCGCTAGGCGAGCACTAGCGCCCCCCGTACCGCTGCGACCTTCGGGGGACTGGCGAACAGACCCGAACAGGCCCAGCTAACGTGCGCCGCATGCCGGGCTATCGCATCGACCAGGTCGGCGTCGGCGACGACGAGCGTGTCGCCGCGATCGTGCGACGCAGGCGGAACGGGGACCCGGGACCAAATGGACCGTCCCGAGGGTGGAGGTGCCCACGCGCCTTGGCCTCGTGGTCGTGGCGCTCCGCCGAGGCCGAGCTGTCGTCGTGACCGGCCGCGCGAAGCTCGCGCCAATCCTTGTGCCGCGGCGGGAGGCCAGCCCTCTTGAGCCCGAGCAACCGGAGATGCGGCTGACCCCGGCCGACGGCATCCACTACCTACTCGCTATAGCCGAGGCCAACCCAGGGGCCGTCTACCGCAGCAATCCCAGTGATGTGCTCGAACGGCGGCGGTTCTTCCGCCGGTGGGGCCGAGCCAGCGCGATCCTGCTTCCGGTCACCGGAACGATCGCCGTCCACGGGGACCTCAGCGACGGCCGACGAAGGTGGGTGTCCGAGCAAGCCGTGCCCTCGCTGCGCCGGGAGTGGCGCACGTTCGTCGAAGGCGCGATTCGCAAGGCCCAGCGCTGAGCCGTGGGCACCAAGGGCGGCCAGTACGATCCTGCCCGTGGGGGACACCAACGACGCATATCTAGCCCGTGAGGCGAGGGCCCGCAAGAAGATCGACCAGCAGTTGAAGGAAGCCGGATGGGAGGTCCAGAGCCACAAGGACGCGAACGTCGCTGCTGGGCCGGGGGTCGCGATCAGGGAGTTCGTCCTGGAGAAGGGCCACGGTCGCGTGGACTACCTGCTGTTCGTAAGTGGCCAGCCCGCTGGTGTGATCGAGGCCAAGCCGGAAGGCACGACGCTGGTCGAGGTCGAGCACCAGGCCGGTCGGTACGTCGATGGCCTCCCCGACTGGATCAAAGCTCCCGTCTACCCGCTGCCGTTCATCTACGAGTCAACGGGTGCCGAAACGCGGTTCACGAACGGCTATGACCCCGACGCTCGCAGCCGTCGCGTGTTCTCGTTCCACCGGCCTGAAACGCTCGCGGAGTGGGCACGGCAGATCACCGCGACCGAAGACGTTCCGACGTTTCGGGCGAGGCTCAAGGCGATGCCCGCGCTCGATACCACGGGGCTGTGGGGTGTCCAGGCCGAGGCGATCAACAACCTGGAGCAATCGCTCCGTGAAGACCATCCGCGCGCCCTGATCCAGATGGCGACGGGTTCGGGCAAGACCTTTACCGCTGCGAACGTCGCGTTCCGGCTGATACGCCACGCCGAAGCGAAGCGCATCCTGTTCCTAGTGGATCGCTCGACGCTTGGCAAGCAAACCAAGCTGGAGTTTGAAAAGTTCGTGATCCCAGACACGCAGCGCAACTTCCCCGCCGAATACAACGTCCAACATCTCACCACGAACACCATCGACACAACTTCGCGCGTCTGCATCTCAACCATCCAGCGTGTCTTCTCGATCCTCAAGGGCGACCAGGAACTTGACCCCGAGATCGATGAGCACTCCGCCTACGAACTGCGCATGTCCGAACCAGTGGAGGTCGAGTACAGCCAAAAGCTTCCGCCAGACGAGTTCGACATTATCGTCGTTGACGAGTGCCACCGCTCCATCTACGGACTGTGGCGACAGGTGCTGGAGTACTTCGACGCCCACATCATCGGGCTCACGGCCACTCCGACCAAGCAGACGTTCGGCTTCTTCAACCAGAACCTCGTGATGGAGTACTCACACGATAGGGCCGTAGCGGACGGAGTGAACGTGGACTTCACGATCTACAAGATCAAGACCGCTATCACCGGGTCGGGGTCCAAGATCGAGGTCGGCGAGTTCGCTGGCTACAGGGACCGCATGACTCGCAAGGTGCGCTGGAACGCCGTCGATGAACCAGTCGAATACGCGCCCAACCAGCTAGACCGCGCCGTCGTTGCCCCCGATCAGATTCGCCTGATCCTCTCGACCTTCAGGGACCGGCTCTTCACGGAACTGTTCCCCGGACGAAAGACGGTCCCCAAGACGCTGATCTTCGCCAAGGACGACTCGCACGCCGATGACGTGGTGCAGATGGTCCGCGAGGTCTTCGGGAAGGGCAACGAGTTCGCCACGAAGATCACCTACAGGGCACGGGACGGCAAGGCCGAGGATCTTCTTCAGGCGTTCCGCAACTCTCTGAACCCCCGCATCGTCGTGACGGTGGACATGGTCGCCACCGGCACCGATGTCAGGCCACTGGAGTGTCTGATCTTCATGCGCACGGTCAAGAGCCGGACCTACTTCGAGCAGATGCTCGGACGCGGCGTGCGCGTCATGGACGACACCGAGTTCCAGTCGGTCACCGACGACTCCAAGCACAAGGACCGCTTCATCGTCGTGGACGCCGTGGGCGTGACCGACACCGACCTCATCGAGACGACCCTGCCCCTTGAGCGCAAGCCCACCACCAGCCTGAAGGACCTTATGAAAGTGGTGGGCTACGGCAACGCAGAACCGGATGTCGCCTCGACCATTGCTGGACGCCTAGCGCGCCTCGATACCCGACTTCCTGAGGATGACCGCAAGATGCTCGCGAAACTCGCTGATGGCGCGAGCCTCGGGGACATCGCGCACGGCATCGTGGAAGCGCTCGACCCCTTCATCGAGGGCTATGAGCAGGCGGCACGTCGCTTCTACGACGTGATGAACGAGACGGACCCGCTCGCCACGTTCATCCCCCTATTCGACGCGCTTGGTTGGGCGGTCGCAATCGATAGTCGGTTCCAAGGTGCTTGGCAACAAGCACGTACCAATCCGGCGAAGTGGTGGTCGGACGGCTTCATCCACGGCGATACGGTCAAGGGCGTTCGCTTCGCTCGCAACCGCGTCCACCATCACTGGGCTGACGCACTGGAGACGACACGCGGTGCGCAGATACCGCGCGTCCTGCCGTTTGCGCTGATGGAGTGGCGCTGGCGAGCCGAGCTTCCTCCGGGCCGCAGCGACGAGTTCAAGGAGCACTACGACCAGGAGGTCGCAAGCCACCCGGCTCGGGTTACGCTCGGGGATCTCTCAGAATGCTTTGCGGACGCCGCTGGAGAGGGACTCGCTGGTTAGCGGGTCGGCTGATCGAGCGCCCCTAGCTGGGGCGTCAGGTACTCTCGGCCAATGCCGCTCTTTGAGATTGATCAGCCATTGGGCACTGTGAAGCCGATAGCCCCAACGACGTTCCCGACGTTGAAACTGTGGGAGCGCCAGGACCTAGAGGCTTGGGTAGCCTCGGCACCCGATCTTGCCGGGGGTGACTTTACGGTCGTGACTTCGGAGTTCGACCGCTTCGACCGAACCTCGGAGCGTCTGGATGTGCTTGGCGTGGTCCAGATCGACGAAGGGCATGGGCGTCTCGTTGTCGTGGAGCTAAAGCGGGATGGCTCCAGCACGACCGTCGATCTCCAGGCGATCAAGTACGCCGCCTATGTGGCGGCCTCGCAGTTCTCGGATGTCGTGGAGATGTACGCGCGGCATCACGGCGTAGACGAGGGCGACGCGAAGCAGACGTTGTTCGAACTACTCGGCGGCGATGAGGACTCGCCCCCGACTATCGACAGCACGCCTCGGATTGTTCTGGTAGCGAGCGACTTCCGTGCAGAGGTGACGACCACGGTGTTGTGGCTGATCGACAACTTCGAAGTCGATATCCGCTGCATTCGGCTGCAACCGTATGAGATCGCAGGGCGAATCGTGGTGTCGAGCGAAACAATCATCCCGCTGCCTGAGGCCGAGCAGTATCGGCTCGGGGTACAAAGGAAGCGCCGCGAGGTGGATCGCGACCAGGAAACGGCGAAAGCGGGCCGTCTTCTTCCGCGTCTAGTAGACGCTGGCATTCTTGAGATCGGCGGGTCGCTGTACTTCCGCCGGGATGTGGTCCCGAGCAGCGCAGCGCGACCCGGAGCCGCGAGGAGCCTTTGTACGGCGCCGTGATCGAGAGGGCAGAGGGCATCAAGACACTGCGGTGGACCGAACCGGACACCGGGGTCGAGCGCGTGGAGTCGCCGTCGCTCCTGGCTGCACGGGTCCTCCATGAGCTAGGCGTGCGCGAAGGCGAGATATCGAGCGCAGGGATCAACGGGATGCACTATTGGACTATCGATGGCGACAAGAGCCTGCACCAGCTAGCCATGGAAAACGGGATGCGGAACACAGGCGCGCGGCGAATCGACCGTGACGCCCTTCGCGCGGTGCTCAAGGAGATTCCTCCTGGCCACTGGACCACCTACGGCGACGTGGCAGAAGGGATTGGATCGCCTGGGGCTGCCCAGTCCGTTGCAAGCGCTATCGCCTCGGATACCGCCGTAGAGAATGCGCATCGCGTCTTGCGCGCCAATGGAGCGATCTCGCCGGAATGGGCGGGAACAGACGGCAGCGGACCAGAGGAGGTCCGGAAGAAGCTAGAAGCGGAGGGCGTAGAGTTCGGCGACGGCGAATGCGCTGACCCAAAGAGTCACTGGCAGCCACCCGTGCCTGCGGGCTAGCCGCCATTCAGCGACATGGCGGTGTCGAGACGGGCTCGCGGGCGGACACAAGAGTTCGTTTCTGTACGGGCGAGCCAGCCAGTTGACGCCGCAGAGTCTGCTCTAGCACGCGGATTACCGGCACGATTCTGTTCGGCTCGGGCGTGATCGAAGGGCTGCTTCGGTTGTCAGCCTGTCCGCTACGGTCGTCTGCGGGATACTGGCCGGGTGATGTCCGAGGAGTCCACGACCCCCGACCTGTCGGCTCTCGAACTTGGGCGACGGATGATCGCCGGTTGGAACAAAGGCGACCTCCGAATCTGCTTCTCCGCCTTCGACCCCTACGTCGCCGTGCGTCCCGACCGCAATTGGCCCGAGAGACTTTACGCGGGTAAGGCCAGCGCCGAAGGCTTCTGGCGCAGCACGCGCGAGACGATGGGCGGGCTCGAAGTGTCCATCGAGGAGGAGCGGGACCTCGGCGACCGCGCCTACTTTCGGGTGCATCAGCCGGTCCGCTCGCGGAGTGGAGTCCAAGGCGCGTACTCGTGGACATTTATCGTTACGGTCCGCGAGGGGCAGATCATCCTGGTCGAGTTCTTCATCGATGACGCGGCGATACGCGCTGAACTCGGGATCGCCGAGGAGTAGGCGATGTCGCAGGAGAACGTGGAGCTGTTTCGGCGCGCGACGGCGATCAATCGTTGCGATGTCGAGTATGCGGTTCGCCACAGCACCGAGGACGTAGTGATCATCGCCGCCAGAAGCGCGGTAGAGGGACCTTTCGTCGGACACGAAGGGGTGCGGAAGTTCTTCGCAGACAACGCGACGAACTTCGACGTGTTCCAGGTTCGCTACGACGATGTGCGGGACCTCGGCGAGGATCGGGTCCTCGCGATGGGCACCATTCACATCCGAGGCCGCGGGGGTGGCGTTGAGACAGACATCCCAGTGGCGGGCATTGCAACCTATCGGGACCGGAAGCTGAGCAGGTGGGACGACTTCCGTGAACGTCGGCTCGCCCTCAAAGCTGTAGGACTGGCGGAGTAGGGATGTCGCAGGCGAACGTGGAGATCGTCAAGCGAGCGGCCGACGCCTTCAACGAGCGGGATGTCGAGACTTTTGTGGCGCTCACAACGCCGGACTTCGAGTGGTTCCCGGCGATGGACCGGCTGATCGAGGGCGGCAGCTACCGGGGACGCGAAGGCATCGAGGCGTACTTTGAGGTCGTCTCCGGCACATGGGAGGAGTTCCAATTGCTCCCTGACGACTTTCGCGATCTCGGTGACAGCGTGCTTTGGCTCGGACGGGCGGAGGGACGCGGACGGAGCAGCGGCGTCCAGGTCGATACACCGTTAGGGACAGTCGTCGAGTTTCGCGGCGGCAAGATTTCGCGCATCCGTGCCTATCTCGATCACGGCGAGGCAATGCGAGCCGTGGGCCTGGAGGATTAGGCAATGTCGCAGGAGAACGTGGAGATCGTCCAGCAGGGCTTCGTGGTGTGGGGGGAAACCGGCGAGCCGGACTGGAGCACGATGCATGAGCAGATCGAGATGCACGACCACGACATCATGGATGCGGGCGAGTATCGGGGGCACGAGGGCTTTCGACGCTGGCTTGAAGACTGGTCGTCCGCTTGGTCGGAGTTCAGCATGGACCCAGAGGAGTTCATCGACGCTGGCGAGCGTGTCGTCGTGGTGCTGCGGATGAAAGCGACGGGTCGAGGAAGCGGCGTAGCGGTCGAGCGTGAGGACGCGATTGTCTTTGAGTTGCGCGACGGCATGGTGGTGCGTATCGACTACTACAACAACCGCCCGCAGGCCCTCAAAGCCGTGGGGCTGGCGGAGTAGGCGATGTCGCAGGAGAACGTGGAGATCGTGCGGCGCTGGTATGCGCTCGTCACCGACCCGCAGGATGTCAGTCCGGCCGACGATCCGGCGTTCGCCGACCGGGCTTTCCGGGACTTCCTCGATGAGGCTCGCGTCGCGTTCCCTGACGTGTGTGGCGCACAGCACAGACCGCCGCGCGAGTCTCTGAGAAGCTACGCGCAAGACCAGCCCACGAAGCAAGGAGGAGCCATGACCAACATCAAGCTCAAACTCATTGGCGTAGCCACTACCGCCGCGTTCCTTGCACTGCCGATCACCGAAGCTGCGGCCTTCCGCCACCGCTGAACGCCTCAACGCGGGCGACTACCGGGGGCACGCGGGCTTCGGACGCTGGCTTCAGGATTGGGCCTCCGCGTGGTCGGAGTACACGATGGAACCAGAGGAGTTCCTCGATGCGGGTGAGCGGGTGGTGGCGTTCATCCTCCAGAAGACGACGGGACATGGAAGCGGCGTCGCGCTCGAACGGCACGACGCAATGGTCTTCGAGTTGCGCGATGCAAAGATCGTGCGCCTCGACTACTACAACAACCGCGACCAGGCCGCCAAAGCCGTGGGCCTGCCGGGGTAGGCGATGTCGGAGGCGAACGTGGAGGTCGCAGACTGCATAGGATCACGCGGTCCATCACAACCAAAGGGGAGTACGACATGGCGGTAGGGATCCGCATCAGCTTGCCGGGCGTGGGCGTCGAGGAGTTCGACCGGATCGACGCAGGCGTCAACGTGCGTGGTGACCATCCAGACGGCCTCATCTTCTCTTGCTCGGGTCCGGTGGACGGGGGCTGGCGTGTACTCGATGTCTGGGAGTCGCGTGCGCAGTTCGACGCTTTCATAGCCGAGCGCGTTGGACCTGCTGTTGGAGCGGCTGGGAGCACGGCTCGGCCCGAGGTCGAGGAGTTCCCCATTCACGAGTACGTCTCGCGGTAGCGGGCGGTGGGCCTCTCGGAGTAGGGGTCAGGTGCCGTCGTCCGGTGTGAGGCCGAGGTCGGCGACGCGACTCGCGACAGCCGATCCACGCGAGCGGTTAGCCTGGTACCTCGATGGCGGCGCTATGGCGTAATGACGGCTCAGGGTGGCATGCCCTCGCGAGCGCTGGCTTTCCCGACGAGGCTGCTTTGCACGGGCTGGTGGAGGATGCCCCGCAGTTGCTGCCACTTTCTGGCTCGCCACGGTTGGTCGTCGTTGGGCGGGTGGGCGCGGGCGTTGGTAGTAATCTGGTAGCGATCCTGTCCGGCCTGAGGGGGGGTAGGCTCGGGAACACAGTGGAGGACGCGACCGTGAGCACACCGACCGCGCGGATGCCCTCAAAGCAGTGGGGCTGGAGGCGTAGATGGTGTCGGGGCGGGGAGGCGCGGCGCGAAGGCTTCCGTGCCTTCGCTGCGAGTCTCGATCCCTCGTCTTCGCTGGCTTCCGTGCGACCGCTGTGGGGAGTCCCTCGGGGTCCCCACTCGTAGCAAACCCGCCATGTCGTGGATAGTTGCGTAAGCCAGCCCGGCAGGCGAGGACGGGAGCCGTCGGCTCACCGATACCGGGGCACTGCTGCATCGCCTCATGCGACTGGACGAGGTACCCGACTCCGAGCACAAGTTCTGGCGCGTCCGCACCTATCTCGATCACGCCGAGGCGTTGCGGGCGGCGGGCCTGGCCGATTATGGGTCAGGTGCCGGTGTCCGGCGTGAGGTCGAGGTCGGCGAACGCTCGCTCGCGGTCAAAGTAGATGACGAACTTGACCGCCTTGCCGTCGCGGACGTGGAGCACGCTCGCTGCCCGGATCGGTACCTGGCCGACGTCGAGCCCGCTGCTCTTGCCGCGTCCCTCGAAGCTGTGGGCGAGGGGTACCTCGTGTGGCGGTCGGCTCGGGGCGCTGTGGGGTCGCTGCTGGTGGCGGGTCGGCTGCGCGGCCGAGAGCGGCGCTCCCGACGAGTCTCGGCATCGTCGGTATACCCGTGTCCAGTCGGTCTACGCCGTCACAAGCGGAACGGTCACGATGAAGGGCAGCACGGGCGAGGGGGCCGATAGCTGAGCGGCTCGCGCCATTCTCGCGCCATTCCTGTCGCTCGCCCACGACATTCCACGACACTCCACGACATCGTCACGCGGGCGCAATCCCTGCGCCTGAGCCGAATCTGGCTCTAGGATGCGCACCGTGGCATGGGACGTCCACAGTTCGAGTCCCTGTCCCGGAGTAGGCTCGGTTGCTACCTGATCTGGCAGTAGAGACGCACCCGCGTCACCGGCCCGCGTGCCCTCACTGATCGGCTTTCGCACGGCCTCGGCGCCGGCATCGAGATCGGCGGTCGCAGTTCGGCCTGCAGGCGATAGGTGCCGGGCGGGGCGAAGCGCACGTAGGCGCGGCCACGGCGGTCGGTCTTGAGCGTCGTCATGCGGCCGCTCGGGTACGTCGCGTTAACGGTCACGCCCGGGAACGGCAGCCTCGGCGTCCCCGGCGGCCCGCCCACGCTGAACACCGTCACGATCAGCAGCGCGGCGATCATCTCCAAGTCGAGTATGGCGCAGTCTCGGCTGCGCACGCTGGGTCGTGAGCGCCGCTCGTCTGCGCGAGCGCGAATCAACTCCTCCGAATTTCCGAGAACGAGTCGCAACGACCCTTGACTCGGCCCTCGCAGCGCAAATAGCTTCGGAGCGTGGTCATCGTCATTGGGGGGATGTGTTGGCTTGGCGTCGTCGTGCTCGTACTCGCGATGTGTCGCGCTGCGGCGCGTGGCGACCGTGCCCTCGGCGAAGAGCTTTCCGACACCCGCAAGGGTAAGCGGCGCGGGGACGCTCGTCCCTCGGTGTCCCCGCGCCTAGCGCTCCGCGCCAGGTGCGCGGCTCTGCGCCGGCCGCGTCGGTCTGCGAGGCCCGGAGCTAGACCTAGGTGACGTGCCCACATACCTAGGACCTGAGCGCCCGACCTTCTGCCTGGGCGACGGCAGCCACGCTACCTGTGCCGGCGGCCCGCCGTGCCGACTCGAGCTCGGAGTCCTGAAGTGAGCCTCTGCTTCGCTCACAGCGCCGCCTGCGCGGCCCAGTCCCGATAGAGGTCGAAGTAGCGCCCGCCGGCGGCGATCAGCTCGTCGTGGGTGCCCTGCTCGGCGATGCGGCCGCCCTCGAGCACGACGATCCGCGTCGCCTGGCGAATCGTGGAGAGACGGTGGGCGATCACGACGGCGGTGCGGCCCGAGAGCAGGCGACGGAGGCCTTCCTCGATGCGCCCCTCGGTGTGCAGGTCGACATTCGAGGTGGCCTCGTCGAGCACGAGGATGCGCGGATCGGCGATCAGCGCTCGCGCGAAGGCGATCAGCTGGCGCTGGCCGGCCGACAGCTGCGCGCCGCGCTCGCCGACCTCGGTGTCGTAGCCGCTGGGCAGTTCCGAGATGAACTCGTCCACGCCCACCGCCGCGGCCGCGTCGCGGATCTCCCGCTCGCTCGCATCGGGGCGTCCGAAGGCGATGTTCTCGGCGATCGTTCCCGCGAACAGGAACGCCTCCTGCGGCACGATCCCCATCTGCGAGCGCAACGAGGAGCTCGAGATCTCGCGCAGATCGTGCCCGTCTACGAGCACGCGCCCGGCGGTGGGGTCGTAGAAGCGGGCGATGAGCTTGGCCATCGTGGACTTGCCCGCGCCGGTGGCGCCGACGAGCGCGACCGTCTCCCCGGGCGCCACGTGCAGGTCGACGTCGTCGAGCGCGAGCGCCTGGGCGCGGCTCACGTCCGAGCCGCGCCGCGCTGCATAGGCGAAGGACACGTCCTCGAAGTCGATCGCGCCGGCGATCTCGCCGAGCTTCAGCGCGCCGTGCCGGTCCTCCAGCTCGGGGGTGATGTCGAGCAGCTGGAAGATCTTCTCGAGCGCGGCCATGCCCGACTGGTAGGTCGTATAGAGCTGCGAGAGCTGTTGGATCGGTTCGAACAGGAACGACACCGTGGCCACGAAGGCGACGACCGTGCCGGCCGTGAGGTGCCCGCCGATCGCCTGTAGGCCGCCGTAGAGGATGATCAGCGCGAGCGCCACGCCGGAGAGCATTTCCACGGCCGGGAAGTAGGCGGCGTTGAGCCGCACGGTGACCATGTTCGCGTCCCTGTTCGCCGCGTTCAGCTCCGCGAAGCGCGCCTCGTGCAGCGGCTCACCGGCGAACGTGCGCACTACGCGGATGCCGGAGAGGGTCTCCTGCAGATAGGCGGTCACGGCTCCGATCGTCTCCCGCGTGCGGCGGAAGGCGTGCGCGGAGGTGAGCCTGAACCAGATGCTCAGCGCGGCCACGAAGGGCACGACGCAGAACGTCAGCAGCGCGAGCTTTACGTCCAGGTAGAGCAGCACCGCGACCGCGCCGATCAGCGTCAGCCCAGACTGGAAGAGCGTCACGACCGAGTCCGTCACCAGGCTTTCGAGCGCCTCGACGTCGTTTGTCATGCGCGAGATCAGCACGCCGGCGGGGCGGCTCTCGTAGAAGCCGATCGGCTGGCGCTGCAGGTGGGTGAAGATGCGCAGCCGCAGGTCGGCGAGCGCGCGCTGCCCGACCCAGCCAACGAGATAGGTCTGCAGCGAGGTCATCAGCCACAGCAGCAACGCCGCGAGCAGGAAGGCGATCACGACGAGCACGAGCGTGGCCGTGTCGTGGCGGGTGATGCCTTGGTCGATCGCGACTTTCGCCAGCAGCGGCGGCGTCAGCGCCGCGGCCGTGCCGAGCACGAGCGCGACGAGCATGCCGGCGACGCGCAGGCGGTATGGCCGCAGCAGCTCGAGCAGGCCGCGGAGGTTGCGCCCGCGGCTGCCCCTGCTCGCGCGCTCGCCGGTCCACTGGGAGCCGCGCATGCCACCTGGCCCGAGGCCGCGCGGGCCGCCGAGCGGGCGCGTCGCACCGGCTGCGCCCGCGAGGGTGTGCCCTTCGGGGTGCGCCCGTCGGGGTGTCCTTCCCGAGCGAGCGCTGCCGTTCGAGCCGAACGTGCTCATAGGCCGCTCACCTCGCGTTCGCGCGGCGCCTGCGTCAGGAACAGCCGCTCTGGCAGCTCCTTTTCGACGATCTCCCTGTACAGGTCCGAAGTGTGCAGCAGCTCGTCGTGGTCGCCCTGGGCGACGATCCGCCCGTGGTCGAGCACGACGATTTCGTCTGCGAGCGCGATCGTGGAGAGACGGTGGGCGATGATCAGCGTCGTGCGTCCCGCCATCGCCTCGCGCAACGCGAGCCTGATCAGCCGCTCGGTCGAGGAGTCCACGGAGGAGGTCGCGTCGTCGAGGATAAGCACGCGCGGGTCGGCCAGCAGCGCGCGAGCGATCGCAAGGCGCTGGCGCTGCCCGCCTGAGAGCGTCAGCCCGCGCTCGCCGACGCCGGTCTCGTAGCCGTCGGGCAGGCGCGAGATGAACTCGTCGGCCTGCGCTCGCCTGGCCGCGTCTTCGATCTCCTCCTGCGGCGCCTCCGGTCGCGCGTAGCCGATGTTCTCTGCAACCGTCGCCGAGAACAGGAAGGGGTCGTCGCTGACCACCGCGACGGCGCCGCGCACTGAGCGCAGATCCACCTCGCGCACGTCGGCCCCGTCGAGGAGCACCTCGCCTGCGCTCACGTCATAGAGGCGCGAGATCAGCGACACGAGGCTCGTCTTGCCCGAGCCCGTCGCGCCCACGAGCGCCACCGTGCGGCCCGCCGGCACGTCGAGGCTCACGTCGCTGAGCACGGTGCGCGCAACCGGCCGCCAGGCGCCGTTGCCGTTGCCGTTGGCGCTGCCGTTGACCGCGGCGAGCGCAGCTGACGCCGAGGCGACGCGCCGCGCGCGGCCCTCGGAGTACGCGGCGCCGAAGTCGTCGACGTCGTCGTAGCGCAGCGATACGCCGCGCAGCTCCACGTGGCCATTGCCGGGCGGAAGCGGCGGCGCGCCGGGCGGCGCGGTCAGGCGCGGGGCGCGGTCGAGCAGCTGGAAGATCCGCGTGCCCGACGCGGTCGCGCGCTGCGCGAGGTTGAGCGTCACGCCGAGCGCGCGCATCGGCTGGATGAGCATGTTGAGGTAGAGGAAGAACGCGGTGAACTGCCCCAGCGTGAGGTGCGCGTGGATCACCTTCTCGCCGCCGATCAGCAGCACCGCGGCGAGCCCGAGCTGTGGCAGAAAGCCGATCATCGGGTTGTAGACGGCTTCCAGGCGCGTCGCGACCATCGCCTGGCTGAACACTCGCCCGACGCTGTGCCGGAAGCGCTCGAGCTGGCGCGGCTCGCGCGCGAACGCCTTCACCACGCGCACGCCCGAGATGTTCTCCTCGGCGTCTGCGGTGAGCTCGCCGATGCGCTGCTGGGTCTCCTGGATCGCCGGGCGGGCGCGGCGGCCGTAGCGGTAGGAGATCAGCGTCACGAACGGCACCGGCGCGAGCGCGATCAGCCCGAGTTCGACGTTGGTCGCGATCATCACCGCGCCGGCGAGGACGATCGTGAGGATCGACTGCAGGATGAAGACGAGGCCGTAGCCGAGGAAGAAGCGCACCGCCTGCAGATCGACGGTCGCACGCGACATCAGCTGGCCGGTCTGCTGGTGGTCGAAGAAGCCAAGCTCGAGCCGCTGCAGGTGGCCGTAGATCCGCCCTCGCAGGTCGTACTCGATCCCCAGCGACA
This sequence comes from Solirubrobacteraceae bacterium, assembly GCA_035314465.1. Taxonomy (GTDB): domain Bacteria; phylum Actinomycetota; class Thermoleophilia; order Solirubrobacterales; family Solirubrobacteraceae; genus Palsa-744. The sequence goes on from DATFZM010000040.1 coordinate 32,941, forward strand.
CGCGCCCGGCGATCAGGCGCCGCAGGTAGGTGAGTCCCCAGCGCACGAGCACCGCCGCGAGGATCGCGAGCGCGAGCACCTCGAGCGTGTGGCGCTCGTGCGTCCCGAGCGTGCCGAGGTGTTTTTCGGCGTACAGCGCGCCCTTGCGAAGCGCTTCCACCGCCGCTCCCGTGAGCGCCGGCAGCGCCACGGTCGTGATCATCGCGAGCCCCGCCAGCAGCCAGGACGAGGTCAGGCCGCGCTTGTAAGGGCGCAGGAAGCCAAGCAGTCGGAAGAAGGTAGCCATAGTTGTATAAGCAACGATTATCGCATCTGACTACTGATCCACCCGTATCGATGGCCTCGGCGCATGCGCCGAGGCCCGGGTCGGCGCATGCGCCGACCCGCGGGGGCGCGCATGCGCGCCCCCGAACAGCTCATCGGAGATCGATCGCGGGCTCGATCGCCTCACGCGGCCATGCCTAAGCTGTCGCGCGTGAGCCCGCCCGCCAGCGATCGTCCCGAGCCGCCCGGCTCGGCGGGCCTGTGCGAGACGTGCGTGCACCAGCAGGTCGTGCGCAACACGCGCGGGTCGCGCTTCTCGCTCTGCCTGCGCTCGCGCAGCGACCCGGCCTATCCCCGCTATCCGCGGCTGCCGGTAACTCGGTGCGAGGGTCACGAGCGCCCGCACCCTTCCTTGGGAAGGGCAAGACAGCGCTGAGCCCTCACCCTACGGCCGCAACCACGCGGTCGCTCTCGGTACCGTCCTCGGCCGCGGCCTGCGAGGCGACGAAGTCTCTGCTGCGCACGAGCACGAACGCGCAAAGCGCGCCCGCCAGCGCGATCGTCGAGGCGACGATCAGGATGCTCGTGAGGGCTTCGGTGAAGCCCACCCGGTACGCGTGCGAGAGCGCCGTGCGCGCCGGCGCCGGCAGGGGGCGCGCGACCTGCGAGACCTCGCCCGAGACGATCGCGGTATTGAGGCCGTGCACGGTCACGCCGACCTTCGACAGCGCTCCGAGGGTGCCGCGCACGACGTCGTGCTGGAAGATCGCGCCGAGGCCGGCGACGCCGGTCGCGATCCCCACCTGGCGGAAGGTGTTGTTGATTCCCGAGGCCATGCCGCTGCGCGAGTGGTGCACGACCCCGATCGCCGTCGAGGCGAGCGGCGGGTTGACCAAGCCGATGCCCGCGCCGGCGAGCAGGAAGCCCGGGATCAGCACGGTCCAGCCCGAGGAGGGCTCAACGGCGGTCATCGCCAGCAGGCCCGCGCTGACGAGCAGCATGCCGCAGCCGAGCAGCAGCCGCACGGGCACGCGCACGCTCAGCCTGCCCGACAGCGGCGCGACGAAGAACGAGAGCAGCGTTATCGGCAGGAAGCGCAGGCCCGCCTGCAGGGGCGAGTAGCCGAGCACGTCCTGTATGTAGAGCGTCAGGTAGAGGAACATCGCGAACATCGACGCGGAGATCGAGAACGCGACGATGCTCGCGCCGGCGAACGCCGGGCGCCGGAACAGGCTCAGGTCGAGCATCGGTCGCTCCTGGCGAACCTCGGCGACGAAGAACAGCGCCAGCAGGACCGCCGAGGCGAGCAAGAAGGAGACGATCTTCGTCGATCCCCAGCCGTCTTCGTTGCCCTGCACGAGCGCGAACACGAGCAGGAACAGCGACCCCGAGAACGTCAGGAGCCCCGCCCAGTCGATGCCGCGCGCGTTCGGGTCGCGCGACTCGGAGACCTGCGTGAGCGTCAGGAACACCGCCGCCACGCCGATCGGCACGTTCACGAAGAAGATCCATTCCCAGCCGATTCCGGTGGTGATCAGCCCGCCCACGACCGGCCCGATCGCCACCGCGCCGCCGACGACCGCGCCGAAGACCCCGAACGCCACCCCGCGCTCCGGCCCACGGAAGGCCTCCGCGATCAGCGCCAGCGAGGTCGCGAACATCATCGCCCCGCCCGTCCCCTGTACGGCCCGCGCGAGGTTCAGGCCGAGCGGGCTCGACGAGAGCCCGCACGCGGCCGAAGAGGCCGTGAACACGATCAGCCCGATCGTGAACACGCGCCTGCGCCCGAACTTGTCGGCGAGCGAGCCCGCCGTGAGCAGGAACGCGGCGAGCGTGAGCGAGTACGCGTTCACGACCCACTGCAGGTCGCTGAAGCTCGAGTGCAGCGAGCGCTGGATGTCCGGCAGCGCGACGTTCACGACCGTGATGTCGAGCAGCAGCATGAAGATCGCCACCGACACCGCGATCAGCGTCCACCACTTGCGCTCCACCCTGCCCACCTCCTCGCAGTTGCTCACGCGTTCGCGACCGTACTCGCACTATAGGAACCACGGCTCCGCTTCTTGTGGACGTGCCGAGCCGGCCGGCTCCGGGCGAGCACGCGCCGAACTCGCCGGCTCTCGGCGGACGCGCGCCGAGCCCGCCGGTTCCGGGCTGGCTAGGGCGAGGCGAGGTGCTCGCCTAGGAACGGCACCACGCGCTGCCACAGTAGCGCCGCTGGGCCGGGCCTGTAGGAGGGGCGGTAGTCGGCGAAGAAAGCATGCCCCGCGCCCTCGTAGACGTCGACGCGCACCGGCTCGCCGCTTGCGCTCGCGCGCTCGCGCAGCTCTGCGCCGAGCTCCGGCGAGGGGTTCTGGTCCTCGGCGCCCACGGCCGCGAGCAGCGGGCAGCTCAGCGAGCCGGCGAGCTCCAGCGGCGGCGTGGGCCGCTCGGGCGTCGAAACCGCATCGGGGCTCGCGCGGTCGATGAAGCCGCCCCAGCAGTCCACGGCCGCGTTCAGGCGATCGCTCGCGCATGCGAGCAGCAGCGTGTAGCGCCCGCCCATGCAGAAGCCGATGCAGCCCACGCGGCCGGTCGCGTCATCGCGCGCGCGCAGGTGGTCGGCGGCGCCCTCGAGGTCTCCGAGCGCGTTCGCGTCCGACATCGAGAACAGCCGCGCCATCAGCGCCTGTACGTCGTCCATCGGCGGCGGGCCGCCTTCGCGCGTGTACATGTCCACCGCCAGCGCGACGTGGCCGAGCGCGGCGAGGCGGTTGGACACGTCGCGGATGTGCTCGCCGAGGCCTCCCGCCTCGTGGATCACGACGATGCCCGGGAGCCCACCGGGCGCCGTCGGGCGCACGAGATAGCCGTTGATCGCGGTGCCGCCCGCCCCCGCGAAGACGATCTCTTCGGCGCTCAGCGCGCCGGGGTCGCTGACCGCGCCGGGGACGCCCTCGGGGCTCGGCTTCACAGCCGCCGCGCTCATCCGAGCAGCCGCTTCGCGATCGCGGGGCTCAGAGGATCGCCTTCGGGTATGCGCGTGTAGCGGCCGCGAGCATCACGGCGAAGAATGATCCCACGACGAGGAAGTCGAGCCACACGACGCCAGCGCCGCCGACGCCGACGAGCATCTGGCGGAGGCCCTGCACCTCGTAGGTGAGCGGGTTCACGCGGGCCAGCACGCGCAGCCAGGCCGGCATCACGCTCAGCGGGTACAGCGCGCTCGAGGCGAAGAACAGCGGCATCATGATCAGCTGGCCGACGCCCATGAAGCGCTCGCGCTCCTTGACGGCCGCGGCGAGCAGCATCGACATGCACGCGAACGCGGCCGTGCCGAGCATCAGCATCGCGAGCGTGCCGAGCACCCCGGGCACGCTCCAGCGCACGCCGATTCCCGTCGCGGCGATGACCGCCAACAGCAGCAGCGCCTGCACGAGCGCTCGAACGCATGCCCCGACGGCCTTGCCGAGCACGATCGAGGTGCGCGAGAGGGGAGTCGCGAGCAGCCGCTGCAGCTGGCCGACGTCGCGTTCCCAGATCACGGCCAGCCCGAAGAAGATCGCGATGAACATCGCCGCCTGGGCCATCACGCCGGGGGCGAGGTAGGCCTTGTATTCCACGCTGCCGAGCGACAGCGAGTGGCTGTGTTCGAGCGCGCTGCCGAAGATGAACAGCCACAGCAGCGGCTGGACCGAGCGCGTGAAGATGTCGAGGTGGTCGTGGCGGAGCTTGCGCATCTCCGCCTGGGCCATCGCGAGCGTGCCCGCGGCCAGGCGCGAGAGCGGGCCCGCGGCGAGCGCGCGCGGGCGCTCAGCCGAGGCGGCGGGCGACGCGGCGCTGTGCGCGGACATCTGCCAGCCTCCCTTCGGTCTCGGTAGCCTCCTCGGCGCCCGCACCCCCCAGCGCGCGCCCGGTCACAGCCGTGAAGACGTCCTCCAGGCTCTCGGCCGCGTGGCGCTCGATCAGCTCGGCCGGCACGCCCTGCTCGACCAGGCGCCCGCGCTCGATGATCGCCAGCCGCTCGCAGTGGCGCTCGGCCTCCTCCATCATGTGCGTGGTCACGAGGATCGTCGTGCCGGCGTGCTCGCGCAGCGCCTGCAGGTGGTCCCAGACCAGGTGGCGCGCCGTCGGGTCGAGGCCCACCGTGGGCTCGTCGAGGAACAGCACCGCGGGGCGGTTGAGCAGAGCCGTGGCGATCTCCAGCCGCCGCAGCATCCCGCCCGAGAGGGTGCGCGCGAGCCGGTCGAGCATGGGCTCGAGGCCCATCGTCTCGATCGCCTCCTCGATCCGCCGGCGGCGCTCGCGCCGCGGCACGCCGGTGACCTGGCCGTAGAAGTCGAGGTTCTCATACGCCGTCAGCGCGCCGTCCACGGAGATCGCCTGGGGGATGTAGCCGATGCTCGCGCGCACCTGCAGGCTCTCGCTGCGCACGTCGTAGCCGGCAACGAGCGCGCGCCCCGAGGTCGGCGGCAGCAGCGTCGTGAGCACGCGGATCGTCGTTGTCTTGCCCGCGCCGTTGGGGCCGAGCAGGCCAAAGACCTCGCCGGGGCTCACGGCGAAGGACACGCCGCCCACCGCCTCGAGCTCGCCGAAGCGCACCACCAGGTCGTCGACGAGCAGCGCCGGCGCGTTCGCGGCGCCCCTCACGGAGACGCGTCCCCGCTCGCCTGCAGCTCCGCGGCGGGCGGGAAGGCGCCGCCCTCGCGAGCGTCGATCTCGTGGATCTTGCGGCGCGCTCGCTTGCGCGTCTCGCTCAGCTCCGCCTCGAGCCGCGCGAGCTCGGCGGCGCGGTGGCGCACCAGCGCGAGCTGCCGGTCGATGTGGCCGAGCGCCTCCTCGAGCAGCTCGCGGCGGCGGCTCGCGGGGACGTCTTCGCGGCGCAGCTGGGCCCGCACCTCCGCGCGCGCCTCCTCAGCGCTCAGAAGCGTCTTCAGCTCCTCCAGCGTCACGCCGAGGAGGTGCTTCAGGCGCATCACCTCGCGCAGGCGCTCGACCTCCTCATCGCTGTAGAGGCGGTGCCGGCCCGAGGGTCGCTGCGGTGACTCAGGCAGCAGCCCGATCTCCTCGTAGTAGCGGATCGTGCGTGGCGTCGTCCCGACCGCCCGGGCGACGTCGCCGATGCGCAGGCTCCGATCCCGCGCCGGCGCCATCTCAGCTTCCTCCCGCCGAGGCCGAGAGCGAAACCGCTGCCCGCCCGGGGAGGAGCTCGTCCTCGGCGGCGGGAGCGTGACGCTCGCCCTCCCCGTCGCGCTCGCCCGCTGCGGCGCGCCCCGGCTCCGCGGCCGCGCGCTCGGCACCGAGTTCGGACTCGGCGGCCGCCTGTGTGGGGCGCAGCAGGCAGACGAACGTGCCGAGCAGAGAGACCGCCGCGAGGGCCCACAGGGCCACGTGCATGTTGGCGATGAAGGGGTCGAGCTTCGCGGCCGAGAGGCCTTTCGCGAGGCCGGAGAAGACCGCGAACAGCGTCGCTTTCGGGACCGCCGAGGTGACGATCGCGAGCACGAACGCGATCGACAGCACCGCCCCGGTGTTCTGCAGCAGCGTCCTCGCGCCGGCGGCCACGCCGCGCCGGTTGGCGGGTACGACGCCCATCATCGCGGCGGTGTTGGGGCTGTTGAACATCCCCGATCCGGCGCCGACGAGGAACAGCCAGACAGCGCTCTGCCAGTAGGCCGTATGCACGGAGAGCGTCGTCATGCCCGCCAGCCCCACGGCGCTCAGCAGCATCCCGATCGCGGCCAGGGCGCGCGAGCCGTGGCGGTCGGCGTAGATGCCCGCCAGCGGCGAGGCGATCAGCATCCCCAGCGCGAGGGGCACCAGCTTGATGCCCGCCGTGATCGGCGAGTTGCCCTGGGCGCCCTGAAAGTAGAACACGAACAGGAACATCAGCGCGAAGCGCGCGAGCCCGTTGATGAACGCGGCGGCGCTCGCCGCGGCGAACAGGCGGTTGCGGAAGATCGCGAGGTCGAGCATCGGCGCGCGAGAGCGTTTCTCGATCAGCACCCACAGCGGCAGCAGCAGCGCCGCCGCGAGCAGGCCGCCGATCACCAACGGGTCATGCCAGCCCGAGAGCCCGCCGCGCGAGACGCCGAGCACGAGGCCGGTCAGCCCGACGACGAACGTGCTCGTTCCGAGCACGTCATAGCCACGGTTGCTGTCCGGCTTGGCCAGCTCGCGCAGGATCAGCCCGCCCCATGCCGCTCCCGCGAGCGCGAGGGGCACGTTGAACCAGAACACCCAGTGCCAGGAGATCGCCACGAGCGCGCCGCCGAGCACCGGGCCGAGAACGAGGCCCACGGCGGCGATCATCGTGTTCGCTCCCATCGCAAGCCCCAGCTGCTCGCGGGGGAAGGCGTCGGTGACGAGCGCGGCGGCGTTCGCGAACAGGAACGCCGAGCCGATCCCCTGCAGGATCCGCCACAGGATCAACACGGTGCCGTTCGGGGAGAAGCCCGCTCCGAGCGAGGCCAGCGCGAACACCAGGAAGCCGCCCACGTAGGCGCGCTTGCGACCGAACAGGTCGCTCAGGCGGCCCGCCATCAACACCAGCACCGTGGCCGCGATCAGGTAGGCGAGGATCACCCACACGAGCGCGAGCAGGCTCGTGTGTAGCGATCGCTCGAGGTCTGGAA
>DATFZM010000041.1:0-56439 GCA_035314465.1 Solirubrobacteraceae bacterium
TCGACATCGATAGCTTCATGAAGGAGTACGCGCCCCAGTTCAAGGGCAAAATGGTCAGGCGGACCGAGAAGAACATCGCCAAGGCGCGAACCCGCGACAGCATGTCCGCGCTCTCGAAGCTCACCGAGACCGTCGACGGCCACGCCGAGATCGTCGATCAGTCGCCGCTGATCGTCCCGATCCGGGTGCTTGCGCCCGGGATCGAGCAGGAAGAACTCTTCGAGCGCCTGCACGAGCTGCTGCGCGCCTACCGCAGGACGCTCCAGTTCGACCGGCGCGTGCTGCTCGAGCAGTTCCGGCTCGCGGACTTCGCGCGCAAAGTGGTCGGCGTGGGCAGCGTCGGCACACGCGCCTGGATAGCGCTGCTGTTCGGCCGCGACGAAGAGGATGCGCTGTTCCTGCAGATGAAGGAGGCGGAGGCGTCGGTGCTCGAGGAGTACGTCGGCAAGAGCGAGTTCTCGAACCATGGCGAGCGCGTGGTCACCGGCCAGCGCCTGATGCAGGCGACGAGCGACATCTTCCTCGGATGGGTGCACGTCGATGCGGGCCTGGACGGGGTCTCGCGCGACTTCTACGGGCGCCAGCTCAAGGATTGGAAGGGCTCGGCGGAAGTCGAAGAAATGGTTCCCGACGGGATGGCCGCCTACGGTCGGCTCTGCGGGTGGACGCTCGCGCGCGCACACGCGTGCAGCGGCGACCGCATTGCGATCGCCGCCTATCTCGGCTCCGGCAGCGCCTTCGACCGCGCGATCGTGGAGTTCTCGAACACGTACGCCGAGCAGAACCGGCGCGACTACGACCGCCTCGCCGGTGCTGTGAAGTCGGGCCGGATCGTCGCGCAGACGGGACTCTGACCGCCGCCGGCGGCCCGTCGCGGACGCCGACGGGTCATGGGCGCCGCAGCGGCGCTATACCCGCAGCGGCGCTATACCGATACGGCGATCAGGATCATCGCCACTATCGAGAGCGCGATCGCGCCGGCCGTGAGCCAGCCGACGAGCTCCGAGCTGAGCCCCTCGAAGCTCCCTCGGCGGAGCGCCGAGGCGGCGCGCCGCTGGCGGGAGGCGCCCACGAGCAGGATCGCGACCGACAGCACGCCGTACCCGATGCCGAGCACCCGGAAGGGCCAGCGCGCACCGTTCGTGAGCCCGGGCAGGAACCGTCCCACCGCGAGCGCGACCGCGCCGACGCCGATCCCGCTGCGCCACCACGCAAGCCAGGTCCGCTCGGCGGCGAGCCATGTTCGCCGCGAGGCGTCGGCGAGGCCGGGTTCGGTATCTGGCACCGTGCCATCAGCCTAACCTCTCCCCCAGACCCCAGGAGCGAACGACAGGCGCCGCGGCCGTGCGGCGTCTTCTCCCAGGCGTCAGCGGCGCCTGTGAGGCCTTCGCCGCCGGATGTTCTACTGCGCGTCGAGCTCGGTAGGAGGGGCAGCCCGCGTCCACGATCGTGACGCGCCCGTCTTCCTCGAGCAGGTACCAGTTGACCAGCGGCGTGCCCGCGCGGTGGATCACCGTGGAACCCTACGCGATCGCGGCCGCGATCCGGCGGCGGCGTGGAGTGCGCACGTCGGCCACGGTTCGGACGCCGATCGGCCGCTGGCCCGGCGCTAGGATCTTCGTGTGGGGGCAGTCGCAGCCAACGGGCACGCGGCCGGAGCGCGAAGATCGCTCTCGATAGCCGTCGTCGGCGCCGGCTTTGCCGGCGTGGGCGCGGCGGCGATGCTGCGACGAGCGGGCTACGAGGAGGTGACCGTGTTCGAGAGCGGCGAGCGCGTCGGCGGCGTGTGGCAGGACAACACCTACCCGGGCGCTGCCTGCGACGTTCCCTCCCATCTGTATGAGTTCTCCTTCCAGCCGAATCCAGGCTGGTCGCGCCGCTATGCGCCACAGGCCGAGATCCAGGCCTACCTCGAGGACGTGGCGCAGCGACACCGCATATCGGGACGGATCCGTACGGGCACACAGGTGAACGCGGCAAGCTGGGATGACGCGCGCCGGCGTTGGACGCTTCAGACGAGCGCCGGGGAGCACGAGGCAGACGTGCTGGTGACCGCCTGCGGCCAGCTGTCGGTGCCGAAGGTGCCTGCGATAGCGGGCGCGGAGAGCTTCGCCGGCCCGAGCTTCCACACCGCGCGCTGGCGCCACGACGTGCCGCTCGCGGGCAAGCGCGTGGCGATCGTCGGCACGGGTTGCAGCGCGATCCAGGTCGCGCCGGCGATCCAGCCCGAGGTCGCCCAGCTCGACATCTACCAGCGCTCGCCCGGCTGGACGTTCCCGAAGATGGACTACGCCTACAGCGAGCGAGCGCTGCGCGCGTTCGAGCGCTTCCCGATGCTCGCGCGGGCCGACCGCGCGGCCGTGTTCGCGTTCATGGAGCTGGCAACGGCGGCGATGACGAGCCGGCGCTGGCTGCTCGGCCCGTTTCGCGCGATCGCCCGCTGGCAGATCGGCCGGGCGATCGAGGATCCCGAGCTGCGTCGCAAGGTGACGCCTGGCGACGAGCTCGGCTGCAAGCGCTTGATGCTGACCGACGAGTGGTACCCGACGCTGACGCGAGCGAACGTCGAGCTGATCGACGATCCGATCGCGCAGATCACGCCGACGGGGCTCCGCACCGCCGACGGGCATGAGCGGGCCGCCGACGTGCTCGTGCTCGCGACCGGGTTCGCGACGCACGGCTTCGTCGCGCCGATGGAGATCACGGGGCGCGACGGGCGGCGACTGAGCGACGCCTGGAGCCCAACGCCGCGCGCATACCTCGGAATCAGCGTGCCGAGCTTCCCCAACATGTTCCTCCTCTACGGGCCCAACACGGGCGGCGGCGCGGGCTCGGCCATCTACGCGATCGAGGCCGGTGTCGCACACGTGATCGCCGCGCTGGATATGCTCGCCGCGACCGGCAGCGAGAGCATCGAGGTGCGCGGCGCTCTCGCCGAGCAGTTCGACCGCGAGCTGCGGGGCGCGTTGCGCGAGACCGTATGGCACACGGGCTGCACGAGCTGGTACGTCGACGAGGACGGCGACGACCCGAGCCAGTGGCCGTGGCAGCTGAGCGCCTACCGCCGACGCACCGCCCGCATCGGCCCCGGCGTATACGAGCTCAGCGGCTCCGAGCGCGATCGGCGCACGCGGACGGCGGCATAGGGCTCGGCCCCGAGCCCGGTCCCCACACCGCCTCGGGGCCGAGACCCCCTGCTCTCGCCGGCGGCCCGAGCGCCGCCGGCGAAGCTCGAGCGCGCTTTCAGCGCACGGTCACGGTCAGGACGCCCGAGGCCAGGCCGGTGCGCCCGCTGTCACCGGCCCACTGGACGACGAACACGGACGATGCGCCCACGTGCCAGGTCGTCGTGAAGCTGCCGCCGTTGGCGCCCGCGATCACCTGCTGGTGCTGCCACGCACCGCCTGAGAGGTTGCGCCGCGAGACCACTAGCTGCTCCCCTCCGAGCGCTCCCGTGAGCGTGCCGTTTACGACGACCATGCCGTGGGCCCTGCGCAGCGCGCCCCTGCTGAGCCGGCGCTCGGGCGCGCTCAGCACGAGGCTCTCGTGGGGGCCGGCGAGATCCCCGCCCGTGCTCGTCGAGAACAGCAGGCGCTGGAGCGGCCCGCCGCCCGGCGCGACGCCGTCGATCAGCATCGCGGCATCCTGCGAGCTGGATGCGACGATCGCGTCTTCGCCGATGGAGCCGAGCGTGACCGTCTGCGGGTGCCACGTGCGGCCGCCGTCGGTGGTGCGCAGGACGTACGCGTTGCCGTCGCCGCCCCCGAACGACCGTAGCGTCATGAAGCCGTGGCCGGGATCCGAGAACGCGAGCTGGACCCCGTCGCTGCTGCCCGTCGAGAGGACCTCCTGCCAGCTTGCGCCCGAGTTGCCCGTCAGCCACGTGCGCCCCGAGCTGTCCAGCAGCATCCCCCGCACGGGACTGGTGAACGCAACGCTGCGGATCCGCTCCGAGGTCCGGCCCCGGCGATTGGTCAGCGGCAGGCGCACGGCGCTCCAGCTCGCGCCGGCGTTGGACGAGCGAATCAGCGTCGCCGTGCCCGGTGCAAAGGCGAACACGGTCGAGCCCGCGAGGTCGTAGTCGGAGACGTGTGCGTTCGCGACGGCCCTGCCCGAGACCGGCTCGAACCGTCCGCCGGACACGGCACGGTGAACGCCAACCGGGCCGATCAGCAGCACCGCGTCGCCGACCGCGACGACCGCCTTCGCGGACTGGGTCGTGCCCGGGTTGAGCGTCTGCCAGCTGCCTCCCCCGTTGCCCGTCTGCTGCAGACCACCCGCGCTGTCGAGCGCGTAGCCGAGCTGCGGCGTGGCGAACGCGACATCGACGAGAGCGGCCGAGGTCTGCGTCGCGATCACGTTCCAGCTCTGACCGGAGTTGGACGAGATCGCGATGTCACCTTTGGCGCCCGGCGCGAGCAGCAGCCCGCCGGGCCCGGCGCGCAGCCTGCTGTATTCCCCGCCGATGTCGGCGCTTAGCGTCGCGAACGTATGGCCGCCGTCGTTAGAGATGACGGTCGCCCCGCCCGCGCCGACCGCGACGATCTGAGTAGGGCTGGCGTAGGCGGCGCCATATGTGAGCGAGCTCGAGGTCGTTTTCACGGTGTCGGTCGCGCCACCGTCGGTGGTGATCACGAGCTCGTTGCCGGTGCTGATTGTGAGTACGCAGTGAGAAAGGTCCGCACAGTCGATCGAGTTGAACGAGTTACCCCCACCGATCGGGCGCGAGGCCCACGTCATCCCGCCATCCGTTGTGCGAAGCAGCGTGTTCGGGCCGATCGCGTAGGCGTCGCGAGCATCGATGAAGTGAAGCGATGTGACCTGCGAGCCGCCCGGCAGCGGCACCTGCGTCCAGGAGACCCCTCCGTCCGGGGTCCTGTAGGCGCTGCTCGTGCCGTTCGGGTTGTTGACGATCGCAATGCCGTTGTTCGGATCGATGAAGTGAATCGCGACCCCCGCTGCGACGCCTCCGCCGCTGGAGACCGGGGTGGTGGGGATTCCTGTCCGGCGGGCGAACGTCTGGCCGCCGTCGCTCGTGGCCTCGACCGAGCCGTTGCTCAACAGCAGAAAGCCCACCTGTGGCGAGAGGAAGCTGAACGCGGCCACCGGTTCAGGACAGCCGGATTCGGCGACGTTGAAGATACGAGTAAACGTCTGACCGCCGTCGTTGGAGATGCGTGTGATGCAGCCCCCGCCACCGCCGACGATGACGGTGCTCGGCGAGGGCTCCTGCAGACGTTCGATTTCCCCGCTCGTGCCAGTCGTGAGGCCGCTCCACGAGGCGCCCGCGTTACCCGTCGCGAGTACCGTGCCGCCGCTGCCGACCGCGTAACCGACCCCGCCCGCGAACGCGATCGCATGCAGGGTTCTGCCCTGGGGCGTTGGGTTTCCCCACGTCCATCCAGACTTACTCACGTTTACCGCGGCCCTGCCGATCCCGCCGAGCGCGACGACGGCGATGAGTACCGTAATCGCGATCCCGCCAGCACGACTTCTCCGATGTCTGCGCATGGTGCCCCCCGTGATCGATTGGTCGCACGATGAAACACCTCGCTGCGGTGACAAGTTGCGGGATTGCGAGAACGCTTCTGCGTGCGCCCGTCGCTGGATCGGGAGTAAGCGCCCCGCGAGGATGCCCCAGTGTTCGGGGTTGTAGTTTCCCCGCTGCGCGCGAGGCCCTCAGTCTAGCGGCGTGGTGTATGCGCCGCTGAGACCGCCGTCGATCAGGAACGTCGAGGCAGTCACGTAGCTCGAGTCGTCGCTTGCCAGGAACAGCGCGCCCTGGGCGATCTCCCCGGGGCGCGCGAAACGACCCATCGGAACGTGCACAAGGCGTCGCGCCGCACGCTCGGGGTCCTTCGCGAAGAGCTCCTGCAACAGCGGCGTATCGACCGGTCCGGGGCAGAGCGCGTTCACCCGCACGCCGCGTCGCGCGAGCTCGACCCCGAGCTCGCGCGAGAGCGCGAGCACCCCGCCCTTGGAGGCGGTGTAGGAGATCTGCGAGGTCGCCGCGCCCATGACCGCGACGAACGAGGCGGTGTTGATCACCGAGCCGCGGAGCGGCCCGACGTTCTCGATCAGGTGCGGGATCCCGTGCTTGCAGCAGAGGAAGACGCTGCGCAGGTTGACCTGCTGGACTCGCTCCCACGCCTCCAGCGTGGTCTCGAGCACCGAGCCGTCGTCGCTGGGGGAGATGCCGGCGTTGTTGAAGAGGACGTCGATGCGACCCCACTGCTCGACAACGCGCGCGAACATCGCGCGCACCTGCTCCTCGTCGGTGACGTCGACCTCCAGCGACAGGTCCCCCGGCGCGTCGGGGAGCAGGTCGACGCCAGCCACGGTCGCGCCCTCGCGCTGGAACAGCTCAACCGTCGCCGCTCCGATGCCGCCGCTCGCGCCAGTGACGACGCACACCCGGCCAGCGAGCCTTCCGGTCGTCGCCATCAGACCTCCGTCGCGTAGTAGATCGTCTTGACCTCGGTGTAGGCCTCGAGCGCGTAGGGCCCGAGCTCGCGTCCGTAGCCGGACTGCTTGAAGCCGCCGAATGGAGTGGAGACCCGCACCGAGTTATTGGAGTTGATCGAGAGGACACCGGTCTCGATCGCGCGCGCCACCCGCAGCGCCCGGGCCCCGTCGCGGGTCCAGATCGAGCCGGAGAGGCCGTAGATCGTGTCGTTCGCCAGGCGCACCGCGTCCTGCTCGTCCTCGAACGGGAGCACGGCGACGATCGGGCCGAAGATCTCCTCGCGCGCGACGCGGTCGCCGGGCTGCACTGGGGCCATGACCGTCGGGGGAAACCAGTAGCCCCGGCCGGCGGGCGCGCTGCCGCGGAACGCCACCGGCGCGTCGCCGTTCATGAACGACTCGACCGTTTCACGTTGCGCGGCGGAGATCAACGGCCCCATCTCGGTGGCCTCGTCGAGCGGGTCGCCCACGCGCAGGGCCTTCACGTGCGGCTCGAGCAGCTCGAGGAACGTATCCATCGCGGAGCGCTGCACGAGGATGCGCGATCGCGCGCAGCAGTCCTGGCCGGCGTTGCCGAAGACAGCGGACGGCGCCGCAGCCGCGGCCGCCTCGAGGTCGGCGTCGGCGAAGATCACGTTCGCCGACTTGCCGCCGAGCTCGAGCGTGACGCGCTTGATCGTCTGTGCGGCAGCGGCGGCGATCGAGCGTCCGACCTCGGTCGAGCCTGTGAAGGCGATCTTGGCGACGTTGGGATGCTCGACGAGGTGGTGTCCGCAGGTGCGCCCCGGGCCGACGACGACGTTGACAACGCCATCGGGTATCCCGGCCTCGGTCGCGAGCTCGGCGAAGCGCAGGGCGGTCAGCGGCGTCAGCTCGGCGGGCTTGAGCACGACGGCGTTGCCGGCTGCGAGCGCCGGGGCGAGCTTCCAGCTCGCGATCGTGAGCGGGAAGTTCCACGGGGTGATCAGGCCGACGACGCCAACAGGCTCGCGCACCGTGAAGGCCTGACCGCCGGCGACCGGGATCGTTGTCCCGAGGTTTCGCTCGGGCGCGCCGGCGTAGTAGCGGAAGGTGTCGACCACCATCTGCATCTCGCCGCGCGCGTCGGCGATCGCCTTGCCGGCGTTGCGCGCCTCGAGCGTGGCGAGCTCCTCGTGATGCTCCTCGACCTTGTCGGCGATCGCGTGCAGCACTGACGCGCGCTCGCCGGGCGTCACGGCGCGCCACGCTGGCAGCGCCGCCTTCGCCTGCGCGACCGCCTGGTCGACCTCTCCCGGACTGGCGCGCGCGACCGTGGCGAGCACCGCCTCGGTGGCGGGCTCGAGCACTGACAGCGTCTCGCCCAGCGCTCAGCCCGCCGGTGCTCGGTCGGCCCGCAGGACCCCTGCGTGTTCCGCCAACCCGGTCCCTCTTACGGTGCCTCGGCGATCGCGGGAAGCGACACTTCGGTGTCGAGCTCGTCGATCGTCCGGACCGGCCCCTTGAACGTGTTTTTCGCGCTGAACAGGTACCAGACTGTGACCACGAACATCGTCCCGAACGTGATCAGCGGGGCGTAGTTCACGGAGTTCCAGCTGAACGAGCTTTCCCACGGCACGCCTTCGGGCGTGAGCGGCAGGCAGAACGCGATCACGCAGATCACCACCCACACCACCGCCACGAGGTTGACCCACTTGTAATGGGCCCTGAGGGTCCATTTCCCGGGCACGAAGTTCTCGCGCGCGCGCCAGCGCAGGTAGATCGGGATGGTGTAGGCGATGTACAGGCCGATCGTGGAAACCGAGGTGACCGCGAAGAAAGCGACCGGGTAGCCGAGGTGGTTCGGGAAGTAGGCCGGGATCGTGATGATGATCGCGAACGCCGTCACGAACAGCACGGCCCAGGTCGGCGTCTTGGTCGAGCTCAGCCTGCGCCAGAGGTTGTGACCGGGCACCGCACCGTCGCGCGAGAAGGCGAATGTCATCCGCGAGGCGCTCGTGATGCACGCCATGCCGCAGAAGAGCTGGCCGACTGTCGCGATCAGAACGACCGCCTTGTCGGCCGCGGGCGTGAGCGCCGTGGCAAAGATTTCAAGCGAAGGGAAGCCCGCTTTGTAGATCGCACTTTCGTGGGCGTGTTGGATCGCGAACGTTATCGCGAGGACCACGATCCAGCCGAAGATCGCGGAGTAGAAGACCGAGCGCCAGATCCCTTTTGGCGCCGAGTCTTCGGCCCCGTGCGTCTCCTCGGAGACATGCGCGGACGCGTCGTAGCCGGTGATCGTGTACATCGTGAGCAGGAACCCGATTGGCAGCACATACAGCCAGTATTTGATCCCCGTCACCGTTTCGCCCCCGAAGCCGGAGGTGTTCGCGCGGTGACCGAAGACGTAGGAGAAGCTCGCGTGGTGGCTCGGCACGAGGATCAGGATCACGACGATCGCGAGGACGCCGACGATGTTCCACCAGACCGAGACGTTGTAGAACATCGCCACGAGGTGGCTGGAGAAGATGTTGATCAGAGCCGCGACCGCGACGAGGATGACGAACATC
This sequence comes from Solirubrobacteraceae bacterium, assembly GCA_035314465.1. Lineage (GTDB taxonomy): Bacteria > Actinomycetota > Thermoleophilia > Solirubrobacterales > Solirubrobacteraceae > Palsa-744. Next base: position 8,997 of record DATFZM010000041.1, read on the forward strand.
CAGAAGTTCACATGCGCGGTGTAGTGAACGTCAGTGCTGGCTGCGGCCTTTTCGAAGTTCCAGATGAAGTGCACGCTGTACTGGCCGAGCAGGTTGATCAGGAAGCTTGCGCAGACGTAGATAACCGATGCGACCACGGCGACGAGACCGATCAGGTTGAACCGGCCCGTGAACCAGCCCCAGCCGGCCCCGCCGAGCCGGTAGGCCCAGTAGTAGATGCCGCCCGCTGTCGGGAACGCCGAGGCGAGCTCCGACATCGACACCGCCACAGCGAGGATCAGGATGCAGATCAGCGGCCAGGCGATCGAGATCGCAACAGGCCCGCCATGGGTGAGCGCCTGTCCGTAGCTCGTGAAGCATCCGGCGAGGATGCAAATGATCGCGAAGGAGATCGCGAAGTTGGAGAACCCGCTCCAGCCCCGGTTCAGCTCTTGCTTGTACCCGAGCTCGGCAAGACGCTGCTCGTCGGCGCCCAAAGTGTCGGTTGTGCTCATCCGCTCGCCCCCAGTTGGTGGAGAAAAGGTTTGGTCATCCGTCCTTCGCTAGTGACAATACGCTCGACCCCGGACGGATGTCAAGAGCAATCGACCAGAACCCCGCAGCCTCCGCGGAACAGATGGCCAAACAGCGGACTCAGCCGCCCGGCAGCAGGCCGGCGAGCACGTGCTCGGTGCCCTTGAGATGCTCGGTCATCTCCTGGGCCGCGCGATTGGAGTCTCCCTCGCGAACGGCCGCGAGCAGCCGCCGGTGCTGGGCGTTGGAGGACGAGAGGATCTCGGGCGGGTGGGCGATGTAGGAGATCAGGTCGGTCATCGCACCCTGCACCTCGGTCATCTCGCGCACGAGCCGCGCCGAGCGGGTGGCCTCGGCGAGGCCGACGTGCAAGCGGATGTCGGCCTGACGGTAGGCGGGAAAGTCCTCGAGCGCGTCCTCGAGCGCGAGCGCGACCTCATCGAGAGCGTCGAGATCGGCGGGCTGCGCGCGCTCGGCGGCGAGCACCGCCACCCCGAGCTCGACCGCCAGCCGGCGGTCGCAGGTTTCGTGCCAGCGGGCGAGGGTGTCCGGGCTCGGCGGGTGGGCCGGCGGCTGCGGATCGGAGACGAACGTGCCGCCGTGGCGCCCGCGGGTCGCGAACACGTGCCCGCTCTGGCTGAGCGCGGTCAGGGCCTGGCGAAGGGTCGAGCGCGCGATCCCGAGCCGCGCGCACAGCTCGCGCTCGGGTGGCAGCCGCGAGCCGGCGGGAAGCAGGCCGAGCTTGATCGCGGTTCCCAGCTGGTCGACGGTCTCCTCGAACGCCGTCTGCGAGCGCACGCGCGCAAACACCGCTTCGGGCGGCGTGAGCGTGCCGGCGGGCACGCGCCCCTCAGCCGGGCTGGCCATCAAGCTCCAACGCGATCTCCCCTCTCCTCACAGCCGCTCGAACCCCCGTACGCGCTCCCAATCGGTGACCGCGGCCTGGTAGGCCTCGAGCTCGACGTCAGCCGCGTTCAGATAGTGGGCCACGACCTCCTCGCCGAATGCCTCGAGCGCGACGTCGCTGGCCGCGAACAGCTCGCGCGCCTGCGCCATCGTAGCCGGCACGCGCCCGCGCTCGCCCGCGGTGTAGGCGTTGCCCTCGAAGGCGGGCTCGAGCTCGAGGCCCGCGTCGATGCCGTGCAGACCCGAGGCGATGATCGCGCTCAGCGCCAGGTAGGGGTTGAGGTCGGCCCCGCCGACGCGGTTCTCGAAGCGAAGCCCGGGACCGTGGCCGACGACGCGCAGCGAGCAGGTGCGGTTGTCGTGGCCCCACGCCACGGTCGTGGGCGCGAAGCTGCGCGCTGCGTAGCGCTTGTAGGAGTTGATGTTCGGCGCGAGCAGCAGCGTCATCTCCCGCAGACACGCGAGCTGGCCGGCCAGGAACGGCTGGAACACGGACTGCTCGCGCTCGAACAGCGGCCCCTGCTCGTCGGCGAGCGAGAAGTGGATGTGACAGGAGTTGCCCTCGCGCTGATCGTACTTGGCCATGAACGTCACAGCCATGCCCTCGCTCGCCGCGATCTCCTTGGCGCCGTTCTTGAAGATCGCATGGTCATCGGCGGTGCGCAGCGCTTCGGCGTAGCGGAAGTTGATCTCGTGCTGACCGAAGTTGCACTCCCCCTTGGAGTCCTCGACCACCATTCCGGCCGCTCCCATGTCATTGCGGATGCGCCTGATCAGCGGCTCCACGCGCGCGGTTCCGAGCAGCGAGTAGTCGACGTTGTAGAGGTTCGCCGGGCGCAGCTCGCGGTAGCCCTTGTGCCAGGCCTCCTCGTACGTGTCGAGGAAGACCATGAACTCGAGCTCGGTGCCCGCGTTGGCGCTCCAGCCCCGCTCGGCAAGCCGCGCGAGCTGGCGGCGCAGGATCTGACGGGGCGAGGCGAGCACATCGCTGCCGTCGAGCCAGGCGACGTCGGCCAGGCACATCACTGTGCCCTCCTGCCAGGGCACCCCTCGCAGCGTGTCGAGATCGGGCTTCAGCAGCATGTCGCCGTAGCCGCGCTCCCACGAGGACATCGCATAGCCGTCGACGGTGTTCATGTCAACGTCCACCGCGAGCAGATAGTTGCACCCCTCGGCGCCGTGCGCGACGACCTCGTTCAGGAAGTGGGTCGCGGTCAGGCGCTTGCCCTGCAGGCGACCCTGCATGTCGGTCATGGCCAGCACGACCGTGTCGAGGGACCCCCCGGCGACCGCCTCCCTCAGCTCCTCGAGTTTCACGGTCGTGAAGGTACTGAAAACGTCGACCGGGCAGACTCTTGCCAGGCGCGAGCGCGCGTGCAGGTCCGCGCGGGCGCGATCTCCGCGCCCGAGCTGTCCGGGCGTTAGGTGAGCAGGGTGTTCGCGGCTTGGATCGAGCGCTCGAGCTCGGCCGTGTCCATGAGCGCGACGCCGATCGCCGCGAGCTCGCGTTCGCCGCGCTCGTAGAGCCCAGAGGTCGCGTCTCGCGCGAGCACGACGCGGTAGTCCCGCTCGCTGGCCTCGTAGATCGAGGCGCGCGGACAGTTGGGGAAGTTGCAACCGCAGAAGACGAGCGTGCTCACGCCGCCCGCGCGCAGGTGGGCCTGCAGCGGCGTGCCGAAGAACGCGCCCCAGCGGGGCTTGTAGATCGCGACCTCCTCGCCGCCGAGGCTCTGGACCCCGCCCGCGAGCAGCGTAGGCGTATCGAGGGCAGGGGCCCCGTCGGGCAGCAGCTCGCCCGCGAGCTCCGTGCCGGGCTCGTCGGCGAGCAGGATGCGCGCTCCGTCGCGCACGGCCCCCCGGCGGCAGGCGTCGACGTTGCTCGCATCCGCTTCGTAGATGCGAACGATGTGCACGATCGGCCGACCGGCGGCTCGAAACGCCTGTGCGAGCCTCGCCATCGCCGGCAAGGCGGCGGACGTGCCGGCGATCTCCAGCGGCGCGCCGTCGAGAACGTCACGCTGGGTGTCGATCGTGATCAGCGCAGCAGCGTCGAACTCGGGCGATGTATAGCGGTCGCTCATCATGGGAGATCCTCCGGCAGCGGCACCTCCTGGGGGGTCCGCCCCGGGCCGCCCTCCTGCCACGACTCCCATGCGTGGCCGTCGCGGCCGACGTGCTCTCCGGACCCGCCGAGCGCGAGCAGCACCAGCCGCGTGGCGCTGGCGTTGACGAGCTGGCGGCGCACGCCGGGGCTCACGCGCACTGCGCGGCCAGGTCGAAGGACGTGCTCGACGCCGCCGTCCAGGCCCAGCGTAAGCTCGCCCTCGAGCACCACGTAGACCTCCTCCTGCCGCTCGTGGTTGTGAATCCGCCCCCGCTGGCGCGGCTCCAGCACGATCAGGTTGATGCCGAAGGAGCTGACTCCGAGCTCGCGCCGCAGCGTGACGAACCGCTCACCCGGCACAGGCTGCAGCGAGGCGAAGGCGATCTCCTCATCGGGCACACGAGCAGCCTATGAGAGACGCGCGCCAGGCGGTGCCTCGGCGAGCCCGACCAGCTCCTCGCGGACCGCCGTCAACGCCTCGGTGCTGCGGCGAACGCGCGCGAGGATCAGAGCGCCCTCGATCGCCGCCAACACGAGCGTCGCGCGCCTGGCGGCGGCCTCGGGTGCGAAGCCGGCCGCGACGAGGCGCTCGCGCAGCTTCGCGAGCCAGCTGTCGAAGGTCGCTGCCGCGGCGTCGCGGATCGGCTCCGAGGCGCACGAGGCCTCCAGTGCGACGGTCGCGATCGGGCACCCCTCGGCGTAGTCGGAGGCCTGCAGGCCGGCGGCGAGCGCGTCGGCGAGCCGCGCCAGGGCCTCGCCGAGGTCCTCGCTGGAGGCGAGGGTCGCCTCGATCGAACCCGCCAGGCGCGCGCCCGCATAGGTGATCGCGGTCGCCGCGAGCTCCTCCTTGCCGCCGGGAAAGTGGAAGTAGAGCGAGCCCTTCGGGGCTTCGCTGCGCGCCACGATCTCGTTGAGGCCGGTGGCCGCGTAGCCCTGCCGCCGCAGCAGCTCGGCGGTGGCGCGCACGAACGCCTGGCGCGATGAGCGACGTGGGGATCCGGGCGACGCGGCAGGACTCATGCCGGTACTATATCGACCGGTCTACCGATCAGAAGGAGGCTCCGATGCAGCAGCTCACGTACACCGCTCCCGGCAAGCTGCAGTGGCGCGAGGCGTCCGCGCCCGTGCTCGACTCCGACGCAGCGGCGCTCGTGCGCCCGATTGCCGTGGCGACATGCGATCTCGATGCCCTGATCGTGCGCGGCGCCTCCCCTTTCGCACCACCGTTCGCGCTCGGGCACGAGTGCATCGCGGAGGTGATCGAGGTGGGCGAGCGGGTGGGCAGCCTCGCTCCGGGGCAGCGCGTGAGCGTGCCCTTCCAGATCTCGTGCGGAGCGTGCCCGGCTTGCAAGCAGGGGCGCTCCTCCAACTGCAGCGAGGTGGACTTCATGTCCACGTACGGCTTCGGCCCGGCGGTTGAGCGCTGGGGCGGCTTCCTCGCCGACATCGTGCTCGTGCCCTTCGCCGAGCACATGCTCGTGCCCGTGCCCGACGGGCTCGCGCCGGCGTCGGTAGCGAGCGCCTCGGACAACCTCAGCGACGCCTGGCGCGCGGTCGGGCCGGCACTGGCGGCCGAGCCGGGCGCGGACGTGCTCGTCGTGGGCGGGGCGGGGCCCGGGTCGATCGGTCTCTACGCCGCCGGTCTGGCGGTGGCGCTGGGCTCGCAGTCGGTGCTCTACGTGGACGGCGACGAGTCGCGACGCAACGTGGCGGCGGCGCTCGGCGCGCAGACGCTCGCCGAGATGCCACGACGCGTCGGGCCCTATCCCATCACGGTGGACGCGAGCGCAGATCCTGACGGCCTCGGGCTCGCGCTGCGCTCTACATCTCCCGACGGGATCTGCACGAGCACCGCGATCTACTTCGCCGAGCAGCCGGAGCTGCCGCTGCTGGAGATGTACACGAAGGGCATCACGTTCAGGACCGGGCGCGCGAACGCGCGCGAGGCGATGCCGCACGTGCTCGAGTTGGCCGCCGCGGGCACGCTGCGCCCCGAGCTCGTTACGAGCGCGACCGTGGCGTGGGCCGACGCGGAGAGCGCGCTGGTCGAGGGGGACTGGATTAAGCTCGTGATCGAGCGCTGATCGGGCTGATCGTGAGCGAGTCGCTCGTGATGACGGCGCGCATCCAGCACCTGATCGAGGCGCTCCACGCTGGCGATCGCGCCGATTTCAACGCGATATTCGAGGAGAAGGCCCCGAGCGGGCTTGCCTGAGGTCGCGACACCCGGCCAGAGCACCGATTCGAAGCCGCCAGTCGAGGTATTAATCTGGGGTGCCGACGGCTCGCTGGGCCGGACGGGTGATAACAGTGCCAGGCCGCATCGAAGTCTCAGCTCTGGGAATCCCAGGCAGAATGCTGCGCAGGGCCAGAGGCCGGCGGCAGGGTTCGGTCAGCGCCGTCGAGCCCGGACCCTTGCCGGGCGCGCATCGGGAGGATCTCGAAGCACACATGGACCTGCTGCGGATGGCGATCGAGCTCGAGGGCGCATGCGACTTCGGCGATCGGCCCGGAGAGGCGCCCGAGAACCGGGAAGCCTTCCTCGCACACTTCGTCGAGCTCGAGGACGAGCTCGACGAGTGGAACGCGCGCGTAGAGCGCCTGCGCGCGGCGCCGGCGGCGCTGTGGGGTTGGTTTGAAGCGAACGCGCGCAAGCGGCGCATCAGCGAACCGCCTTTCACGGTCGGCCCGCTCATCGATCGCCTCGCGATCGTGACCGCAGAGCGCTCGCGCGCCGGGCAGCTGGCGGTCCCGCGCGGCCTTCAGCTCGAGCAGTTCCGCGACCGGGTCGCGGGCGGGGAGCGGCTGAGCCTCCACGTCGAGGGACAGATCGTCGCGCACTTCCCGTCCGAGCCCGAGCCCACGGCGCAGCCGCGGATCGCCGCGGCGGCCGCGCTCGTGCAGCACCTGTTCGAGGACGCGCAGAGGTGCGATGAGGCCGGCGCGATCGTGCACGCACACGATGCGCTGCTCGACCTCAAGCAGCCGCTGCTCGAACGGCTCGCGATGCACGCGTCCGTCGATGCGATCGTCTTCGCCGTCGACTGCCCGGGCTGCCGGCGCGCTCGCGCGGACGAGGCCGACGAGGCTCCCGCTGAGCGTCAGCACGGCGACTCCTAGCAGGAGGAGCTCGGCGGGCGCGGGCGCGGGCGGGCACGCCGCTAGGGTGTGCGCATGGATCAGCGGACGCTCGCGGGCACCGGCGTACACGTGACGCCGCTGTGCCTCGGCGCGATGATGTTCGGGGCCTGGGGCGAGCCCGACCACGACGCGTCGATCCGAATCATCCACCGCGCGCTTGACGCGGGCATCAACTTCATCGACACCGCCGACGTCTATTCGCGCGGCGAGTCCGAGCAGATCGTGGGCAAGGCGCTGGCGGGCGGGCGCCGCGAGAACGTCGTGCTGGCTACGAAGTTCCACGGCACGATGGGCGACGATCCGAACGAGGCGGGCAACTCGCGGCGCTGGATCATGCGCGAGGTGGAGGCGTCGCTGAGGCGCCTGCAGACCGACTGGATCGACCTCTACCAGGTGCACCGCTGGGATCCCTGGACCGACCACGAGGAGACGCTCGGCGCTCTCTCTGACCTGGTGGCGCAGGGCAAGGTGCGCTACATCGGCTCCTCGACCTATCCGGCGGCGCAGATCCTAAGAGCCCAGTGGGTCTCGCGCGAACGCGGGCTTCAGCGCTTCGTGTGCGAGCAGCCGCCGTACTCGGTCCTCGCACGGGGTATCGAGGCCGACGTGCTCCCGACCTGCAGGGAGCTGGGGATGGGCGTGATCGCTTGGAGCCCGCTCGCCGGCGGCTGGCTGTCGGGGCGCTGGCGCAAGGGCGCCGCCGACCTCACCTCCCGGCGCTCGGCGATGATCCCGCAGCGCTACGACCTCTCGATCCCGGCCAACCAGGCGAAGCTCGAGGCAGCCGACGCGCTCGGCGGGCTTGCGGATGAGGCCGGCATCTCGCTGATCGAGCTGGCGCTCGCGTTCGTGATCCGGCACCCGGCGGTGACGGCCGCGATCATCGGTCCACGCACGCTCGAGCAGCTCGACTCACAGCTCGGCGCGGCCGACGTTGAGCTCGACAGTGCTGTCCTCGATCGCATCGACGAGATCGTCGCACCCGGCACCACGATCAACCCGCTCGACGCCGGCTGGACGAACCCAGCGCTGGCGCCCGCCGCGCGACGGCGATAGCAAGAGGCCGGCGTCGGCCCGCGCCGGCGCGATCGCCGCGGGCGAGATCCGGCTGGCGCCCGTCACGACGGGATGGCAGGCGTGAATCATTACTCGCGGTTTAGAAAGGATCTCGAGCGGCGCGTGTCTCTAGATGTGTCAGCCGAGCATGTGGTCACATCGAGCATGACGGCTGTAAGTGACACCCATCGAGAGAAAGGCACTCCCTTGTTTGCAATTTCACTACGCAAGATGGTGAGCGTGCTCGGAGCGACGCTCACGGCCACCTCGGCAGCGGCGCTGCCCGCCACGGCCGCCGCTCACCAGACACACCACCCCGCTCGTCACCACCACCACGTCAGCTCTGGTATTCCGCAGCACGACGGCGGCGACCACGACGGCGACAACAACGGCGGCCCGAGCGACGGTGACGGGAACGTCTAGGGATGCTCACGCACCCCCCACACACCGCGCGCGCGTTGGCCTCAGCGACGGTGACGGCGATGTCCAGGGTCTCGATGCGCTTCGCAGCGGCCGGTACTGCAGCGGCGGCGATGATGGCCGCCGCGGTGGCGCTGGCCGCGAGTCCGAACGCGCGGGGCTTGCGCGCCGGCGCGCAGGGGACGCAAACGCCCGCGGACGCAGTCCTCGTTGCACAGTCCTCGCCGTGGCCGATCCCCGCTCCGGCGCCGGCGAGCTGGACGGCCGCGACGATCGCCTCGCGCGCGGCGACGCTCTTCTATCCGGCGAGCTGGCGCGCGCTCGCGGGCGACGCGGGCACGGTGACAGCCGCGCTTCTCGACGCCGAGGGCGCCTACCACGGTTACCTCAACGTGACGCCGCGGCAGGGCGCTGAGCGCCTGCAGGGGTGGGCGGCGTTCCGCATCGGGCGAAACCGCGGCGAGGGAGATCGACGCGTGCATGAGATCGGCTCCGCGCAAGACGTGGCGTTCTCCGGCGCTCGCGGATCCTGTGTGATGGATACCTACCTGTCCCGCGTCGGCTCACACCCTTATCGCGAGCTGGCGTGCCTGGTGAAGGGACCTCGCGCGACGAGCGTCTTCGTCGGCGCGACGCTCGCACGAGACTGGTCGACGCTCGGGCCCTTGATCGAGCGCGCGGCCGGCGCATTCGAGGAGCGTTGAGCGCCGCCTGCGACCCGCGCGCCCGCCGAGTGAGGGCGATCGGCGGTCTCCCCGGCTGACGCGTAGGGGTTTTTCACGATGCGCCGGCTCGCCGCCGGCAATAGCTTGACGCTAACTGACGTCAGCGAAGTAGGAGGCCATGGCGAAGGGCCGCATCATCACGGCGCTCGGAGAGAGCGAGCTGCTGCTTCCCGATCTGCTCCGGCGGGCGCAGTCGGCCAACGATCGCGTCAAGTACCTGCTGACGCTGCTGCAGACCGCGCGCGCCGCGGCAGACGGCGACCGCCAGGCCTCAGATCTCCATGCCGAGCGCGTTGCGAGCGGAACGCCGGACGCGCGCCTCGACCGCGTGGTGCACGCGAGCCGGCTGCAAGGCGAAGGCTCCTACACGATTCCCGCGGCTGGCGAGGTGGTCGGTGACGCCTTCGCCGAGGTCGAGACGATGCTCGCTCCGCTGCAGGCAGCGGGCACCGAGGCTGCGGGAACCCTGACCGGCCGGGTGGAGAGCCTCCGCAGCGCGGTCAGCGCCGGCCCGAGCACGATCTCCGGAGATGAAATCGCGCTGCTGACCGCGGGGCGGCGGGCCGGTCCGGACAGCCTGCACCTAGTCGTGATGGATGCCCACCGGGAACTCAACCGGCTGACCGCCGAGATCGCTGGCGAGTCGATCGCGGGCGCGATGGCCTACGGCATCGCGAGCGACGATCGCGCGTTCGTGAGCGCGTTTGCCCGTGGGGTGCAGCGCACCGAGCGGCTGCGCTTCAACCACCCCGGGCTGGCGACGGTGGCGATGCGCTCCGGTGATGCGCTCGTGCTTCAGAACGACATCGGCGAGAGCGACATGCACGTGGTGGTCGTGAGGATCGTCGACCACACCGTCACGTTGACGTACACCGATCTACACCTCTCGCGGCTGCTGTTCCTGCAGCGGATGCTCGCTGAGACGGATATCAGCTGGGAGGACACGCGCTCGCGCAGCGACGATCGCGAGGGCGGCTTCTACCACCTGGCGGTGGGGCGCTTCAGCGCCGACGCTGACGCGTCACTTGAAGCCTTCCTCGAGCTGCTGGGCTCGCGGATGGTGTTCCTGATCGACTGGAATCGCGCGCGCAAGAGACTTCGAGGCCTGGTCGGGAACCGCGCGGCGATCAAGCTGCTGGACTGGGCCGCCTCGCGCGAGCACGGCCACATGGCGTTCCTCCTCGCCGGCGGTGAGCAGCTTGTCTACGACGCGTGGGCGTTCGCGACCGAACGGGGCACCCGCGCGGGCGTGTCGCTGAGCGATCTGATGGGCGAGCCGGCGGCGAGCTCCTACCTACGCGCGGTGTTGCGGATCTGCTCTGAGGGGCTGCTGTGCGGGCGCTCGCAGTCGCTGATAAGCGACGAGGTTCGCGCGGAGCTGATCGGCTACGTGCGCACCGCACGTCAGGAGCTGCTCGAGCTGATCGGCAAGCACGCCGAGCTGGTGGTCTCGATCGGCGAGGCGGCTCGTGACGCGCTGGAGCAGGCTGCGCTGCCGGATCCCGGCCGCGACCGCGGCGAGGTCGCCCGACTTGCCCGCGAATGGGAGCGTCGCGCCGATGCTGTGGTCAACGAGGTGCGCGGAGCATCGGGCCGCACCGAGGAGCCGGCCCCTTTCCTCGACCTCGTGCGCGAGGCCGACGACGTCGCGGATGCGCTCGAGGAAGCCGCGTACTCCTGGTCGCTGGTCCCGGAAGGGCGCCTCTCCGGGGACGTGCTCGATCGCTCGAGGCGAATGATGACGCTCGTGCTCGATGCCGCGCGCGCACACATGCGCGCGGTGCATCTCGGACGCGCCGTGCAGCGCGGTGGGCCGAGCGAGGACATGGATTCGTTTCTCGAGGCGAACCATCACGTCGTCGCTCTCGAGCGTGAGGCCGACGAGGCGCGGCGCGAGGTTCAGGCGGCGCTCGTGAGCGAGGTCCAGAGCGCCGGAGCGCTGTTCGTCGTGGCTCAGGCGATCGAGGCGTGCGAGGAAGCCGCCGACGCCCTCATGCGCGCCGCGCAGCTGATGCGCAGGCAGGTGCTCGGTGACGTCGTTCACTCAGAGCCGCCACCGGAGGCCCGTCGGGAGGCGCGATCTGGGGCGCTCACGGCCGCCCCGCAGGAGAGCGCTCCACCCGATGAGCTCTACGTGCTAGACGAAGGCGGTCCGGTTCCCGACAGCAGCTCGATCGGAGGCAAGGGGTACGGGCTCGCACGGATGGCCCGCGCAGGACTGCCGGTGCCCGAGGCGGCCATTCTGAGCACCGAGGTGTGTCGCCGTGCGGTCGCGGGCGACCTCGACGCCGAGCATCTGCGAATGCTCGTCTCGGCCGCGCTGCGAGCGCTGCAGACGCAGGCCGGCCTTCAGCTCGGGAGCGCGCGCGCGCCACTGATCCTGTCGGTCCGCTCGGGGGCGCCGGCGTCGATGCCGGGCATGCTCGAGACCGTGCTCAACGTAGGGCTCTGCGACGAGACGGTCGAGGGTCTGCTCACGCTGACCGGCAATCCGCGGCTGGCATGGGACTCCTACCGGCGCCTGATCGAGTCCTTCGCCCACGTCGTGCTCCGCTGCCCGCTCGATCCATTCGAGCAGGCGACGGAGAGCCGGCTCCTCCGCGCCGGCGTGAAGAGTCCACGCGATCTCGACTCCGCGTCCCTCGCCGAGCTCACGCGCGAGCATCTCGACCGCGTCCACACGCTCACGGGAGAGAGCTTCCCTCAAGATCCGCTCGAGCAGCTCGAACGAAGCGTGCGTGGCGTGCTGGACTCATGGCAGGCTCCCAAGGCAGCTGACTACCGCCGCCTTCACAACCTTGCCGAGACGCTCGGCACCGCGGTTGTGCTGCAGCGCATGGTGTTCGGCAACGCGGGCGGCTTGTCAGGTTCGGGGGTCGGCTTCACACGCGACCCGGCCACCGGAGAGCACACGCCCTACATCGAATTCATGCTCGACGCCCAGGGCGAGGACATCGTCAGCGGACGCCGGCTACCGCGCTCGGCCGATCGCCTGGCCGTCGTCGCTCCCGAGATCGAGCGACGGCTCGCCGACGTGTGCAGCACGCTCGAGAGCGAGTTCGGCGATGCGCAGGAGTTCGAGTTCACAGTGCAGGACGGGGAGTTGTACCTGCTCCAGTGCCGCACCGCTGCCCGTACGCCGTGGGCCGCGCTTCGGATCGCGGTCGACCAGGTCGATGAAGGCCTCGTTTCCAGCGAGGAGGCTCGCCGGCGACTCGCCGGCCTCGATCTGCAGGCGATCCGACGCAAGCGGCTATGCGAGGACAGCCCCGCACAGCCGATCTGCGAAGCACAGCCGGTCTCCACCGGCGTCGCCTGCGGTCCGATCGCGCTCGACGTGGCCGCCGCACAGCGCATCGCCAGCGAGGGACGGGCGCCGGTGCTCGTACGACACGACACGAGCACCGAGGACCTCGCCGGCGTGGTCGTCGCGGCAGGGCTGCTGACGGCCAGCGGCGGGCGCACGTCCCATGCCGCCGTGATCGCGCGCGAGCTCGACAAGCCGTGCGTGGTGGGCGCGGGAGGCCTCGATATCGACCTCGAGCGCCGGCGCGTGCGGATCGGCGGACGCGAGTTCGCCGAAGGCGACGAGATAAGCATCGACGGCGGGTCCGGTCGGGTATTCGCGGGATCCGTTGCGGTCGAGGAGGAAGCTCCCACGTCACAGCTCGCGATCGTCTCGGGCTGGTAGAAAGCCGGGGGCGAGCGCGGCGCAGCGATCAGCCGTCGCTCGCCGCGAGCGCTGCCCGACCCTCGACCACCTCCCTGGTGAGACCCGGAGCACCCAGGCGCGACGCGGTGACCTGGGCCTGCTCGAGCATCGGCTGCGCCCGCTCGAGGTCCTCGGGCGCTCCGCTCGCGATCAGAGCCCGAGCCCAGCGAGCGCGGGTCCGTGCGAGCAGCAGCGGCGCGCCGAGCTCCTCCTCGGCCGCGGCTGCCGCGGCGAAGTGGCGCTCGGCGTCGGCCAGTCGCCGCGGTGCGGTGCTCGCGAGCGCGCCGAGCGCCCAGTCGAAGGAGCCGTAGACATGCGCGCCACTGACCGCGAGCTGCCCCGAGAACGGCGCCAGCAGCTCGTAGAGCTCACCCGCGCGATCGACTAGGCGCAGCTGCGAGCAGGCGTCGGCCCACAGCATCATCACGATCGCCCATGCCTCGTTCTGAGGCGTGCCCTGGATGTCCTCGCCATGGACGAGCTCCCGCGCCTCCTCCTCGCGGCCGCCCTCGATCAGGGCGAGCGCGGCCGCGCCGGCCCGCCAGCCCGAGAGGTTGCCGTGCTCGCCGGCGAGGTGCATCACATCCTCGGTGAGCTCCGAGCAGCGACCTTGGAAGTAGCGAATGTGGAATATGTGCGCGCCGAGGAAGGCGGCAGCGTCCGGCTGCTCGGCCCCGATCCCCACCTCGTAGGCCTGCACCGCCCACTGCTCGGCGGCGCGGAGGTCGCCCTCCAGGAGCGCCCACCCGAACTCGAGCAGCAGGCGCACGTAGCCGATGAAGGGCTCCGGCACGCTCGCGGCTACGACGCGAATCGTCGTCAGGCAGTCCGCTGCCTGCGCGCGATCGCCCAGCTCCAAGCCCACCATCATGCGGCTGACGGCCGCGCGCGCGCTCAGTCGCGGGTCGTCGATGGACGGCGCGAGCTGACCGAGCTCGTCCATCATCAGCCTTCGCTCGGCGAGCGTCTGCGGCACCACGACGGCCCAGCCGGCGTTCGCGATCGTGTGCGCGAGCGCCACTCGATCGCCGGCCGTGCGCGCGAGCGTGATCGCCTCGGCCGCTACCTGATGGCAGCGAGCCGGCTCATCGGCGAACTGCAGCTCCGTCGCGAGCAGCGCGAGCACCTGCGCCCGCCGCGGGTCATCGGCGCCGAGCGCGGTTGCGGCGGCTTCGATCGCGTCCACGCGTTCGACGTCGACGCCGCCGTAGCTGCTCGCCCAGCCGCGATTGTTGGCGAGCACCGCTCTGCACAGCCGATCGCTGTCGCCGAGCGCTTGTGCCAGCTCGGCGGCGTCGAGCAGCGTGTGACGGAACGCGGGATCGCCGACCTGGCGCTCGGCCTCGCCGAGGCCGATCAGGAGCTCGCAGCGCTCCGAGCGCTCGCCGTGCAGCTGAGCGTGCAGCTCGAGCGCCTTGCGATACCAGCGGGCGGCCTCGTCGGGCGCGAGTTGACCCAGGGCGCGGTCCGCGGCCAGGCGCGCGTAATGAAGCGCCTTGGCGGTATGGGTGCTGACGGTCGCGGCGGCCCAGTGCGAGGCGAGCTCTGCAAGGCGCTCGCCTGGCTCATCCCCGCACTGTTGCTCGAGCGCTTCGCCGAGGCGCCTGTGCAGGCTCGCGCGCCGCGTCGGTCCGAGATCCTCGTATAGGGCGTGCTCGACGAGCGCGTGCGTGAACGTGAACCATCCGGCGTGCTCGCTGTGCTCCTTCAACAGCGACGCTGCGACGGCCTCTTCGAGCACGTCCAGGAGTCGCGTCTCGGTGAGCTCGAGCACCGGGAGCAGGAGGTCGAACTCGAAGTCGCGGCCGATGACGGCGGCGACGCTGAGAACCGCACGAGCGTCCTCCCCCAGCCGCGCGACGCGTCGTCCGATCACCTCGCGCACCGTCTGCGGCAGGCCGAGGTCGGCGATCGCACCCGTAAAGCGCCAGCGCCCGACCTCGTCGCTCACGATCGCTCCGGACTCCGTCAGGTGGCGCAGCAGCTCGCCCGCGAAGAACGGGTTGCCGGCGGTCTCTCGCGAGATCGCCGGCGCCAGCGCGCGAACGTCCGGTCCCAGCTCGTGCCCCGCGATCGCCTCCATCATGGCGAGCACGTCCTCGGAGTGCAGCCCGCTCAGGCTCACCCGCTCGACGCCATGCTCGCGGTGCAGGTCGGCCAGCAGCGCCACAAGGGGGTGATCCCGGGAGAGGTCGGAGTCGCGATAGGTCGCGAGCAGCATCACCCCCATCTGCCCTTCCGCTCCGATCACGTGCCGCAGCAGCGACAGCGTCGGTCCGTCGGCCCAGTGAAGGTCGTCGAGGATCAGCAGGATCGGCTCCTGCCGCGCTGCCTCTTCCAGGAGCCTCGAGATCGCGGCGTAGAGCAGATAGCGTTCGGTCTCCGGATCGCTGTGGCGTGGAGCGTGCAGGCCGGGCACGCGTTCTGCAATCTCGGGGATGAGCCGCGCGAGATCGCCGCCGTGCGCTTCCACGTACTGGTCGAGGATCATGCTCGGCGCCTCGCTGACGAAATGAGACAGTCCCTGCGCCCAGGGTTGGTAGGGGACGCCTATGTCCTCGTCGCAGCGCCCGTAGAGCACGGCCGCACCCTCGGCGTGGGCCTGCTGTGCGAGGTGGGTCGAGAGCGCCGTCTTGCCGACTCCCGCCTCGCCGCCGATCAGCGCCAGACGCCGCGATCCCGCGCACGCTTCGCGCCACAGCTCCGCCAGCCGTGCACGCTCTGCGATCCGCCCCACGAAGCCGGCGCTCGGCACCTCCCGCAGTCGCTCCGGCAGGGCGATGGCGGCATCCAGGATCGGGTCCCACTCGAGCTCGAGTGCGGCTACGGGCACCGAAATGCCCTTCAGCACGAGCTCGCCGAGCGGTTGGAAGCCATTGCTTACGCGCGCGCCCGCGACCTGGCGAACGAGCGCGCTGACCACGATCTGCCCGCCGCGAGCGTGCGCGCAGAGGCGCGCCGCCTCGACCACCGCCTCGCCGAAGTAGTCACCGTCCGCGAACGTGGCCTCGCCGAAGCTGACGCCGATCCGCAGGTCGAGGCGCTCCTCGCCGCGACGGTTGTGCGCCTCCAGCGCCTGTTGCATCTCGACGGCACAGATGAGCGCGCTGGAGGCATTGGAGAAGACCACCATCAGCCCGTCGCCCACCGTCTTCACCTCGCGCCCCCCGGCGCGCTCGAGCGCGCTGCGCAACAGCGCGAAGTACGCGACCCGCAGCTCCTCCGCGGCTACGGGACCGATCCGGTCGGCGATCGCCGTCGAGTCGACGAGATCCGTTATCAACACCGCGACTGTCTCCACGTCCGGGTAGGTCACGGCGCAATCATCGGTGGTGCGCGGCTTCGGCGCAAGCCGGCGAATCGCAAGGCCGGGTAGAGTCCGCGAGGAAGGGGGGATGAGCGCGATCACCGTCAAGATGCCGGCGGCCGGTCATGGGGCGCACGCTGAACGCCGCCGGGGGCGGCGATGACCGTTCCGCCAGGACCCCGATTCCTGCGGCCGCTGCAGGCAGTCTCGATGCAACGCGATCCGCTCGGGTACTTCAAGCGCTGCCAGGATCGCTACGGCGACGTCTTTGCGTTGTCGTTCGGCACCGCGCTGCACCCGACGGCGTGGGTGTGCGATCCCGCGCTCGTCGAGCAGGTGATCGTTGCTCCGGCGAGTGAACTGGAGGGGGCACGTACGAACGCGATCGTGCGCCCGCTCGTGGGCGACGGCTCGACGCTTCTGCTCGCTGGCAAGGAGCACGCGGCCCGGCGCACCCTGCTAGCGCCGGAGTTCGATCACGACCATCTCGCCCACGATCGCGCGGAGATCAGCGAGCTGGCAAGCGCAGAGCTTCGCTCCTGGCGCAGCGGCGAGGTGATACCGCTGTGGAGCCGGGTGCGCCAGCTGACGATGCAGATCATGCTCGAGGTCGTCTTCGGCGTTCGAGAGGGGGCCGAGCGCGACCGTCTGGCGGCGGGCCTCTCGGAGATCGTCGATCTCAGCGGGAGCCTTGCGATGCTGATGCCGCGCCTGCGCGTGGACCTCGGGCCCTTGAGCCCGTGGGGTCGATTCCTGCGGCGAAAGGCAGCGGTCGACGAACTGCTCTATGCGGAGATCAGCGCACGGCGCACCGACCCGCTCCTGGCCTCGCGCCGCGACATCCTCTCCACGGCCCTACGGGCGCGCTACCCCGACGGGCGCGGCCTGAGCGACGAGGAGGTGCACGACGAGCTGATGACGCTCGTGATAGCCGGCAACCAGACGACCGCCGGCGGGCTCGCCTGGGCGCTCGAGCTGCTGCTGCGCCATCCGGTCGAGCTCGCCCACGTGCGCGAGGACCTGCAGAGGGGCAGCGAGGAGTATCTGGACGCCGCGGTGGTGGAGGCGCTGCGGCTGCGCACGCCGCTGTTCGGGCTTGGTCGCGGCCCGCTCGCCGACTATCGCCTCGGGCGCTTCACGATTCCCCCCAGCATGGGGATCGCCGTGCCGCTGCTGCTCGTCTATCGCTCGCCCGCGCTGTACTCCGATCCGACGCTCTATAGACCGCACCGCCATCTCGAAGGCGAAGCGGGCGGACCGTCCTGGATGCCGTTCGGGGGCGGCATCAGGTCGTGCATCGGCGGGGACTTTGCGCGCCTGCAGATCGGCATCCTGCTGGGGGCGATCGTGGGGTCCGCTGAGCTCGAGCTGGTCGATCCGAGCCCCGAGCGCGTGCGGCTGAAGGCCGGGGCGCTGGTCGTGCCGAGCCGCGAGGTACGGGTTCGTGTCGTCGCTCAGCACGCCCCGTCGGCGAGCGCGCGGAGCCCTGCGATGCCCGGCAGCAGGTAGTAGCCGCCGCCACACGTGGTGACGAAGCGCGGGATCCCCGCGAGGAACACTGGTGGGCGTCCCTGGATGATCATCTGCCCGTTCGAGCCCTCCGCCGCGAGGATCGGGTCGCGGTCGTCGCCGAGGCGCAGCGGGTTTCCGTCGCCGAGCCACTGGCCCTGGATGAACTCGAACTGGCGCTCGATCGCGCCCTGATAGGCGACGAACATCAGCCCGCGCGCGACGCCGTCATCGACGCTGATGCCGGCGGGCAGCGGGGCACCGTAGCTCATGCCCCGCCGGATGATGCGGTGGCGTTGCGTGAGCCGCCCTTGATAGCCGAGCGAGTCGCGTGGGTTCGCGCGCCTGACGTGCGCTCCCAGCGGACAGGCGTAACCGTGCGGATCCTCGCCATACCGAAAACGGCTGGCGTTCGGGTCTTGGGAGGCGGGCGGGCCGGGGGCTTGCGGGTAGCGCGCGAGCGAGGATCCGTTCTGCCAGCGCCCGAGCATCTTGGCGGCGACCCAGGCAGGCTCGCGGTGTAGCCGTTCGGCCGCCTCCGCGACGTAGCTGCGAAACGCGCCGACATCCTGGGCTAGCTTGCGGACGACCATGAACGTCGCGTCGTCGCCGAGCGGCCCAAGCGGGGCGGCCGGCACGCGACCGCCCTCGTCGCGATGCCCCAGCACGAACTCGCCCAGCGCCAGGCGCCGCCAGCGGCGCCAGAGCGTCAACGTGCCCTCTCCGATGCGCGGCGCGCTGGCGCCGGGAACGGCGGGCTGGGAGAAGCCGTCCTGGAATCCGAAGTGTTCGCGCCCTTCGGGCGCCGAGTAGGCGTGCTGCTCGTGGCTGAGCGTGAGCCCGCCCTCGGGCAGCGAATCGCGCAGCTCCGAAGCGGCATCTGCGAGGCTCTCGCGCTCTGCCGCCGTGAGGACGAGCAGCGCGTGGCTGTCGCCGGCACCCAGCTCCCAGCGTGCGGGCGCGCTCGGGCCGACGTCGCCGAGCGCGTCTGCGCGCGCGGCCATACCCTGGCGAAAGGCTTCGAGGTGGGCCAGGCGGATCGGCGGGACACCGAGCGCGAGCAACCCGTCGTGGCCGAAGGCGAGGTTGAACGTGCTCGCGGGCCGCGCCGCCTGGAAGCTGCCGTATGTCGTGACGCGACCGATCCGGGAGGCGAGCCAGCGGCGCGCGACCCGCGCCTCGGTGACGCTCACGAACATGTAGAGGGCGTGCGGCGTGCGGTACCCGTCGAGGACGTTGCCCTGTAGGCCGGCGAGCGTGGTCATGCTCCGAAGCGCTCGCTCCAGGCGCGGCGGAGCGCGTCCGGCGTCATGCCCTGCGAGTCGATGGCGAACTCGCGCAGCGCTCGCCGGAGCTCGAGGCTGCTGCGGACGCGAGCCACGGTGGCGCGGCTGGAGAGGATCGAGAAGCCGACGCTGACGCGACGTTCGGCGATGAAATCCGTCAGCGCGCCGAGCTCGCCGCTGCCGCGGTAGCCGTCACAGTGCTCGAAGATACGGTCCAGGTGGGGACCCATCTCCCGCGTCATCGCGGCCACCCAGTCGGCCAGCGGGCCGTCGAAGTCGGCGGTGAGGAGCAGGTAGGCCCGGCCGGGCTCGGCCGCCTCGCCGTCCGCCCCGAGCAGGGCGGGGATCAGCAGCCAGCGGCAGAAGTGGGTAGAGGCCACCCGCCTGAACGGGCTCTCCTCGCCGCTGGGCAGGGCGGCGAGCTCGTCGAGCAGGGCCTGCTCACGCCCTTCGCGAAGCTGGGCCATCACGACCAGCGCGGCTGGTGTGTCCCGCTCGCGACTCACAGCAGCAGCTGGTTGCGAGTCAGGAACTCGGCGTAGCGCGCGGCGAACGCGTCATCCTCGAGCCCGGCCGCCTCGGCGGCGAAGCGGCGGTGCTCCTCGCTGAGGCGCAGCGCCGCCTCGACCATCGTCGAGGACGCCTCGGGGTAGGCGCAGTAGTAGTACTGCGCCGGCGTGGTCCGAGCGAGGATGAAGCTGAGGAAGCGGTCGACCGGGCGCGGGCCCGGGAACCCGAACACTCCCTGCCACATCGCTCGCATGCGACCGGGAACGACGAGTGAGAAAGCGTCTATGTAGGCGGACAGTTCATCGTCGAAGTTGCTCTGAAAGAGCACGTAGGGGTGGGCCAGGCGCCGCGCGCCGGCAACCCCCGCCGGCACGCGCTCGATGAGTGACCAGTGCGCGAAGTGAATGAACGACAGCCTCAACAGCGGTCGCTTGACGGGCGCGAGGCGGTCGGCGAGCGGCCACGTGGCTCGAAGCCACAGCGCCCACAAACGGTGAACCGGCGAGATGATCGTCACCGCCTGCGCCCGCTGTTGCCGCTGCATGCGCAGACGCTAACCGCGACCGTGGCTGCAAGCAACCCTGGCGCGTGTGTGATCGGGCACACGTGCTTGCGCCCCGGCGGTATCGGGGTTAGAGTCGAGCCCGCGATGACCGTCGAAGAGCACTTCGATGTGGTCGTGGTCGGTACTGGCTTCGGGGGATCGCTCACCGCCATGCGACTGGCAGAGGCCGGTAAGTCCGTGCTCGTCCTGGAGCGGGGGCAGCCTTATCCACCGGGTTCGTTCGCGCGCACGCCCTACGAGATGCGCACGAATTTCTGGGCGCCCGACACGGGTACGCACGGGTTGTTCGAGCTATGGGCGTTCGACGCGCTGGACGTCGTCGTCTCCAGCGGCCTCGGCGGGGGCTCGCTGATCTATGCGAACGTGATGCTGCGCAAGGACGAGCGGACGTTCGTGCACGAAGACCTCTCCGACGGCGGCTATGAGAGCTGGCCGGTCACCCGTCAGGACCTCGAGCCTCACTACGACCGCTTCGAAGCCGTGCAGAAGCCTCAGCGGTTCCCGCTCGGGCATGGTCAGCCGTATGCGAGCACGGCCAAGACGCGCGCGATGATGAACGTCGGCCCCGCGCTGGGTGCGACCGAGCTGCCCCAGTTGGCGGTGATGTTCGCGGCGGACGGCAGTGCGCCCGCCCCCGGCCAGCCGATCCCCGGAGGCGAGCAGAACCTGCACGGAAGCCCGCGCAGCACGTGCAGGCTGTGCGCCGAGTGCGATCTCGGGTGCAACTACGGCTCTAAGAGCACGCTCGATTTCACCTGCCTCAGCGAGGCGTGGCGTCATGACGCACAGGTGAGGACGTGCTGCGAGGTGCGCACGATCACGCCCGCGGGCGGTGACGGATCGCGTAAGCGGGGTTACATGATCGGCTACCGACAGCACCTTCCCGCACGCGAGGGTCACCCGAGCCACCTACTCGATGACAGCGATGACGAGCAGCGTACGGTGAGCGCCGACGAGGTCGTGCTCGCCGCGGGGGCGATCGGCAGCCCGCGCCTGCTGCTCGCCAACCGCGCCGCCCTCCCCCGCCTGAGCCCGGCGCTCGGCATGCGCGTGTCGGCCAATGGCGACTACCTCGCGCTGGTGCGCAACTGTCGCGCGAGCGGCGGGAACGGCAAGCCCGAGTGGAACTACCTCGAGCCGAGCCGCGGGCCGGTGATCACGACCTCGATCCACGTCGACGAGGCGCGATCGGCGTGCGGCCGCGGCTACTACATCCAGGACGCCGGCGCACCCGCGTTCGCCGAGTGGCTCTGGCAGGGGCTGGAGGTTCCGAGTGATATCTGGCGCGCGCGGCGACGGATCGTGCGCGCGTTACGGGACCGGCTGCGGGGGCGCCGCGACACGCGCGAGGACGGACTCGTCTCGGAACTGTTCGGCGATGCGCACAGCTCGGCGGCGATGATGCCCGTGCTCGCAATGGGACGCGACCTCCCGAACGGCCGGCTGCGCCTGATGGGTGACGAGCTGGAGCTCGACTGGAGCGCGAAGCCATCCGATCACTACTACGACTGCGTGCGCGGGTCGCTCTCCAAGCTCGCCGAGGCACTCGGCGGCGAGCTCGTTCTCGATCCGCTCGACCGGCGCGGGCGCGCCGTGACCGTGCACCCGGTCGGCGGCTGTGCGATGGCGAGCGACTCTCGCCATGGTGTCGTCGATCCGTGGGGGCGGGTGCACGGATATCCCGGGCTGTGGGTCGCGGACGGGTCGGTGATGCCGGGCCCGGTCGGGCCCAACCCGAGCTTTACGATCGCCGCGCTCGCCGACCGTTTCGCTGATGCGATGATCGAAGGTCGGTGAGCATGAACACGCTCAGCTTCCGCGAGCGGATGTCCGGCTGGGTGTCCTTCGACGAGCTCAGCCACAACCAGGCGATGGTCGCCGGGCGCCGGCGCGGGACGACCTGCACTCAGCAGCTGGCGATCGAGATCGACGACGTCGACCGCTTCATCGCCGATCCCGAGCACCGCGCTCGCGCCGCGGGTGTCGTGCGGTGTGACGAGCTTGGGGGCGAGCTGCGCGCGGAGCAGGGCTGGTTCAACCTGTTCGTGCTCCACGGCTCACCGCGCCACAGGCGGATGCTCTACCGCCTGTTCCTGAGGGACCGCGACGGGCGCGCGCTGACGCTGAGCGGCTTCAAGGACGTCCTGCACGGGCCCAACCTCGATGGCTGGGGCGAGACCTCGCGCCTGCTGATCCGCTTTCTCAGCGGCCATCACGAGGACGACCCCGACGGGGACGATGCGACCGTTGCGACCGGGATACTGCACATCAGCAAGCCCGGCTTCATGAAAATGCTCGCGTCGATGCGCGGCTCGGTGGGCCCGGGCGGAGTGGAGTCGATAGCCGAGTTCGAGCGCTACTTCACGAGTCAGCTCGTGGGGCTCTATGGTCACCGCTCGCCGGTCGTCAACGTCCCCGATTGGCCGAGTCCGAGCGAGCTCGACCCGCGCTGGCAGGGCCACCGCCCCGGAGCGTGGCACGAGCTGCCGGGGCGAGCCGGGCTGGAACGGCGGATCGTCGGCTTCGAGACCCGTGACGGCCAATCGGGGACGCTTCACAACCTGCGCGGGCAGCGCGCGCCCACCCGCGGCCCAGTGATGCTCGCGCACGGCTGCTCGGTGAGGGCGAACATGTTCTACGGCGCTCCCACCCCGCAGACGCTCGCGAGCGTTCTCCTCGACGCCGGCTACGACGTGTGGGCGGAGAACTGGCGCGGATCGATCGACCTTCCGGCCTCGCAGTGGACGCTCGACGAGGTCGCGGTCTACGACCACCCGGCAGCGGTCGCGACGATCCTCGCCGAGACCGAGAGCGACACGCTAAAGGCGGTCGTCCACTGCCAGGGATCTACGAGCTTCATGATGGCCAGCGTCGCCGGTCTGCTTCCACAGGTGACCAACGTGGTGAGCAACGCGGTCTCGCTGCACGTGAGCCTCACCCCGCGCTCGCGGCTGCGGCTGCGCACGATGGCGCCGACGGCGTCGCTCCTGGTGCGCGGCGTCGATCCGCAGTGGACGGCGCGGCCGCCGGCGATGGTCAACCGCGCCATCGCGCGCGCCTCGACGCTCGGGCGCGCTCATTGCGACAGCGAGATCTGCCGATCGGCGAACTACTTCTACGGCGTCGGGCGCGACGTGCTCTGGCACCACTCCAACCTCGACCACGACACCCACGAGTGGGGCGCGCGCGAGTGGGGCTTCTGCCCGATGTCGTTCTTCAAGCAGATGGCGAAATGCGCCGCGGCCGGGCACCTTGTTCCCGCAGGCAACGTCGGCCTGCCGAGCAACCTGGTCGACGGCGAGCCGCAGACCGACGCGCGCTTCACGTTTATCGCGGGCAGCGATAACACCTGCTTCCTCGCCTCCTCCCAGCAGCGGACGTTCGCCTACTTCGACGCGCTCGCGCCGGGGCGCCATGGGCTCGCGCTGCTGCCAGGCTATACGCACCTCGACGTGTTCCTGGGAAAGACCGCGCACCGCGACGTGTTCCCGCTGATCGTCGAGGCACTGGAGGGCTGAGCGCCCGCGCGAAGACTGGAAGCTGCTCGTGAGGGGCGTGAACGCGCTCCGGTCGCGGGCTGCGGTCGGCGCACGGTGCGGGTTAGACGCGCCTCTCTGTGGTTTTCCACGGTTTCTCGCAGCGGGTCGGCGTCTTAGCGTGCGGCTATGGCTGGAATCGCTCAGCCGTTCGATGCGAAGGGCAGACTCTGGGCGCTGCTTGGGGAGCGTGTTGGATGAGACCGGCGAGACGCGTGGTGATATGCGGCGGCGGCGTGGCCGCCATCGAGGCGCTTCTCGCGCTTCGCGAGATGCTCGCGATCCGGCCGCATATCGACCTGATCGCGCCCGATCGGGATTTCGTGTATGCACCGATGGCCGTGGCAGAACCATTCGGTCTGGCGCAGGTCGGCCGCTTCGATCTCGCCGCGATCGCCGAGGACCTCGGTGCCGAACTGCACGTCGGATGCCTCGCCGGGGTGAACCGCGCGCGCAAGCACGTGACGCTCACGGACGGCTCGCGTCTGCAATACGACGCCGCGATCGTCGCCGTCGGGGCCCGCCGCCGGCAGTGGCTGGCGGGCGCGACGGCCTTTGGCGGTGCCGGCGAGACGAGCGCGTTCGCCGACCTGCTGGCACGCCTGGAAGGGGGCGGGGTCGCTCGCCTGGGTTTCGCCTCGCCGTCAGGAGTCAGCTGGACGTTGCCGCTCTACGAGCTGGCTCTCCTGACCGCCTCACGCCTGGCCGAGCGGGGCATTGTCGAGGTCGAGATAACGATCGCGACACCCGAGGACGAGCCGCTCGCGATCTTCGGTGCGGGCGCGGCCCGCATGCTTCGGAGCCAGCTCTTTGATCGCGGCATCCGGCTGCGGGCCGGCGCAACGGCACGAAGGTTTGCCGAGGGCGTGCTCGAGCTGGGCTCGGGCGAGATCATCGAGATCGACGAGCTCGTGACGCTGCCACAGCTCGACGGGCCTCGTATCCGGGGCCTTGAGTCTGACGAGCACGGGTTCATCCTGATCGACGACGAATGTCGTGCGAGAGGTGCCCGAGACGTCTACGCCGCAGGAGACGGCACCGCGTTCCCGATCAAGCAGGGAGGCATAGCGACCCAGCAGGCAGACGTCGCCGCCGAATCGATCGCCGCGGGCCTCGGCGCGCCCCTGCAGCCGTCCGTGTTCGAGCCGCGGTTGCGAGGGATCCTGCTGACTGGCGTCGCTCCGATGTACCTCCGCGCCGGCTTGGCTAAAGGGGCGAGCAGCGACACCGAGGTCTCGGCCGACGCGCTGTGGTGGCCCTCGACGAAGATCGCGGGCCGCTACCTGGGTCCATACCTGGCGTTCACGAGCACTCCCGCGGCGTCCGTGCAGCTCGAGGACCGTCCCGCCTGCACTCACGAAACGGACGTAGTGCAAGCATCCCACAGCGAGGCTCGCGAGCTGGCCTTGGTCCTAGCCGAGGCCGACGCTCGAAGCGGCGACTTCCGCTCGGCGATCAGCTGGCTCGAGATCATCGAACGGCTCGACGGAGTGCTCCCGAATGGCGTGCCCGAGATGCGAGCGGCGTGGCAGGCGCAGGTCAACGCTTAGCCTCGCACGGCAGCGCCGCTGCTACTCGTGGGCCACGCGCAGACGTGCGGTCACAGGACGCGCAGTCGGCTGCTCGTCGGTGACACCCCATCCGGCTTCTGACAGCGCGCCGTCGATCGCACACACGGCGTCGCGGTCCCACTGCTTGACTTTGTCATCGAGTTCGCTCCACGGCGTGAGATAGGGCGAGATCAAGCGGCTCACGTCGCGATCCTGACCGAGCTCCCAGCCCGCGCTCAGGCGCTCGCAGTTGAACCGGCCGTGCTCCATCTCGGCGAGGAGCTCGACCTGCGTCTCGTCGAGGACGAGTCGGGAACCACCTTCGACGAGGCGCTTGCCGAGCACGTGGAGCTTATTCGGGATGTCGTCTGCGGCACCGCGGTTGGAACGTTTCAGCGCCGGCGGGAGACGGTCCCAGGTGGCCAGCGCAGGGTCATCGGGGCGCTTGTGTCGCCGGTGCTCGTCTCGGTACTGGCTGTGCAGGCTTCGCGCGACGGTCTCGCGGAGCTTCCAAGCGAGCTGTTTGTTCGGCCAGATCAGAAACGCTCGCAGGGTCATTGAGTCCCAGGGGAGCACGATCACCCCTTCGGCTCCAAATGGGAGCGTTTCGTACAGTTCGTCGGTAGATTCTTCGTCGGGGTCGACCCAGCCCACCGTCGCCCCCAGCGCGCGAGCCAGAAGGATCTCGGCAATCGTGATCGGCCCGCCCGGAAACGCCACCACGCGGACGTCCCCAGCCGAGCGCTCCTTGGCGTGGGTCTGGGTTTTCATCGACATGAGGATGTCGGCCCACATCGCAACCGGCTCGGCTTCACTGAACTCACCGGCGGGCGTCGTACGTAGCTGCACCGCCCCCGCGCCCCCCCGCCCGGCTGGCGCATAGCCGAGAACGGGGACGCCGTTCGCGTCCGCCTGTGCGCGCACGACGCCGCACAGGCCGACATCGCTGCCTCCTGTCAGGATCAACCCGTCATACCGCTGGAGCGCGGGCTCCAGGATCGCGGCCGCGGCCCGTTGGGCCTTGTCGGACATCGACGCCGCACCCCCAGCGAAGATCGCAATTCGCTCCGACGTCAGCGAGCGGATCACGCCGACGGCGTCGGCGTCGTACTCGAGTTCAGCCAGCGCCTGCTCGGCACCGAGTGCCGCCGCCCGCAGGCGGAGCGGCGCGCCCGTCTCTCCCACGGCTCGCGCGGGCGCGAGAAGGTTTGTCTCGAGGTAGGTGTTCGTCCGCTTGGCGTCGGGAGGAAGCCGGCGTGCGTACTCGCACCAGGCCGCAAAGGCGTCGCTGCTGCCTTCTTTCGATAACCGGTCTGCGCCCATCCTGAGGTTCTCGACTGAGTCGAGGTCGACGGCCAGACCGGCCCGCACGAGCGCGCTGACGGACATGGTCGCGCTATCGCCCTCGTTCGCGCACACCGCTCCGAGCAGACCCTCCACGAGCCTTGCGGTTGCCGGCGCGAGCCGCGGCGCCGGATCGGTGTGGATACCCAGCGCGCGCCGTTTGAGCACGTGCTCCGCCGCGAGATCGGCGTCGGAGCCCTTCACTCCCTCCGCGCGCAGCGCCGCTGCGAGCCGATTGGATGGTGAAACCTGATCGATTCGCGCCGCACTGTCATCCCAGGCGAGGTCGGCGATCGAGCGTACCTCGATGCGCGCGAGGCGGCTGCTGTCACGAGTGTGATCCTCCAGTTGTTCGTCCAACTCGTTGTGCGGCTGTGTCCGCACACGTGTGAGCTCGACCTCCCTTCCGAGCGCGCGGCTGAGGGCGACGGCGAGCGCGATGCTCTCGAGTTCCTCCTCGCACGCGACGAGCGCTCGCTGAGCTTCGCACCAATCGGGCAGCCATCGGCTCGTGAGTATCGAGGCCTCATCGTGGAGGTCGATGTCGGTGGCGATGGTTTCTACGATCGTGGGCTCGGGGTGCCAATGCTGCACCAGCGCCGCGAGCCGGCTCTCCGCTTCCGGACCGATGATCGTGATGCGAAGAACGGGCATCGCCGTGTCTGACCCGTCGCGCAGACGACGCGCGCGTCGGCGCCGCAGCGCTGCCACGAAGATGGCTTGGAGCAGAGGGTGATCTCCCGCGAGCAGCAGATAGCCGCCGTCTCGGTCGAGGTCGGCCAGGGTCGCGTTGTGCTCGCCTTCGCCCTCGCGCTCGGGCGACGCGAGGCCGCCGAACAGCGCCTCGGCCGCTATCGCGTTGGCTCCGAAGATCTCGATCGTGGGACACGACGACGCCGGCTGAGTCCTCGACGTCTGCGTCCCCAGCTCTTTGCCCGCGCCGTTGGCGCTGTGTGCGCTCCAATCCTCGAGGAAGCGGGCGAGGGCTGCGTCCTCGGCCTGGACAAGAACGTTCAGGTCGCGTTTGACCTCCCGCTTTCCTGCAAGGGTGCGGACGGTGCTCGCGATCTGCGAGTTCACCACATCATCCCCCGTCACAGCGATCAGCCGCGTGGCTCGACGCGCTCCTGCACGGAGGAGCGTGTCCCTTCGCACGGTGTCTGCGACGAGGCGAGATTCGTGTGTGTGCTCCGGACCCTGCATCCCAGGCGCCTTCTCGTCGATGTCGACGAGAATCACGCGCTGGCGATCTTGGACGAGGTTCTTTGCGAGGCGCGTGCCGTGCACGCCTGCGCCGCAGACAATGACATGGCTCCGGTGCCTGAACCACATGCGGCGGATGCGTTTGCTGAACTGCGTGGTGATCACCGCCAGCGTGGCGAGCACGAGCACAACCGGGGCCATGAAGCGGGCCGTCTCGAGCTGCCATGGAATGTGTTCGGGCAGCTCCTGCGGATGCAGCACGAACAACTGCAGCGTGGAGTAGATGCGACGCATGAAAGTCGCGTCATATCGCTTGAGTTCGCCGTGGAGTTCGCGCGGATATTGGTGGTGGACTAGCGACCACCCCCAGTAGCCGAAGACGCCCGCGACGAGAAAACCCAGCACCAACACGACCGACGAGATAAGGTCGCGGTTCTCCTGCTTGGCCAGTTTTTCGTTGAGCTTGGCCGCTCCAGCACGCATCGCTCGTCTCGCCCTCGCGGCTCGCGACGTGGGGCGATCGGCGCCGTCAACAGATCGCAATTGAGTCCTCGAGCATCCCTGCGACGCCCATCGCCGCTCCGAAGTCGATCAACAGCGTCCAGCCGCCCATCGCGCCCGACTCTAACAACGCCTAGTCGGATGTACAAACCTGGATAATGTCTAATGTTGGAACGCGAGTCGACGCCCCACGCTGTAGCGTAATCCCGCCGGTTCAGGGGGTGCCGGGTGGACAAATCGAGACACAGAGCATCCGGAGACGCCAACCGGGGCACGGGCGAACGGGGCACGACGAGCACCGTGAGGGTGTTCGTGAGCTATCGGCGCGACGACGTTCCGGACGCGACCGACCGCCTTGTCGACTCGCTTACCAAGCGGCTCGGTAAGCGCGCCGTGTTCGTGGATGTCGACCGAATCGAACCGGGCGCGCCATTTGCGGAGGTCATCGACGATTTCTTGGGTCGCACCGACGTGCTGCTCGCGGTCATCGGTCACCGATGGATGGAGCCGCGACAGGAGGACCGCGACGCCCTACCCCGGGAGAGTTCGCGCAACTACGTTCAGCTCGAGATCGAGGCCGCGCTGCTCCGGGACATCCGCGTGATCCCGGTGCTTATCCACGGGGCGCCGATGCCGAGCGAGGACGCACTCCCGAAGAGCATGGCGCCGCTGGCCGGGCGCAACGCGATCGAGCTCACACGCCGGCACTGGGACGCTGACGTCGACGGGCTAGTCAGTGCGATCGAGCCCGCCCGCATTCCGTGGTATGCGCGCCTGCAATGGCGTGTGCTCGCAGCCGCGGCGGCGGCCGCGGTGGTCGGAGCCGTGTTCGCGTTGCTCCTTTCAAAAGAAAGCGGCCCGGCGCCAACCCCCGCGACCTCGGCCGCCATCGTGGCCTCGGCGGCGACTCCGAAGACAAAGACGCGCGCGCCGGCGTCCACGGGGCATGCATCCAGCCCGGCGACGCCGACATCCGCTTCCCTGACGCGGGCGGCTAGCCCCGCCTCGGGAACGCCCAACTCCCAGACGACCACACATGCGAACGCGGGCGCGAGGCCGACCGCTGCGGCCTCAGCAGCCACAAGCACTGCGCCCCAGGGCAAGCCGGTCGCCACTCCGTCGACGTCGCAACTCGGTCCACTGAAGACCGTGGAAACCTATTGGGACGACATCGGCGTTGGTAACTTTGGTGCGGCGTACCCCTACCTTACGACCACGGCGAGTGAAAAACTAACCAAATCGGCGTGGGTCGTCAAATTGGAAGAAGAAGGTATCGAGCACGAGGAATTTCGTGGCGGCTCCGCGTCGTTCAACGGCTCGACGGCCGACGTACCCGTGTATCTGCTCGTCACACGAGACGTGAAGCATGGGTGTCAGTACTGGACTGGTTTTTACGAAGCGACGGCGACCGCCAACGGCTGGCTCATCGAACCCAAGATCCATTCTCACCAGTGCAAAGTCTGAGTCGCGGCTAGTAGGCGGCGTCTCGCAGCAGCGGGCAGCTCATGCAGTGCGAGCCGCCCCGTCCGCGTCCGAGCTCGGATCCCGAGACGGTGATGACCTCGATCCCCTCCTTACGCAGGCGCGTGTTGGTGTCGACGTTGCGGTCGTAGGCGATCACCACCCCCGGCTCGAGGCAGAGGAGGTTGTTGCCGTCGTCCCACTGCTCGCGCTCGCTCTCGAACGGGTCGCCGCCCGTAGGCACGACCCGCATGCCCTTGACTTCGAGCGCCTGCTCGAGGGCCTCGACCACGCTGCCGCTGAAGCGCTCCACCGTCGGCAGCTCCGGCGTGGCGCCCGGGCGGATCGCCCAGACGCGCGCGCCATCCACCACGTCGGGAAAGACCGTCACGACGTCGCGGTCGACCATCGTCATGACGGTGTCGAGGTGCATGTAGTGCCGCGAGTGGCGCAGCTTCACGGCGAGCACCAGGTCCGCGGATCCCGCCTTGAACAGCTCGCGCGCGATCATCGTCACCGCCTGCGGAGCGGTGCGCTCGCCCATGCCGAGCATGACCGCGCGGTTGCCGATCGGCATCACATCGCCTCCCTCGACGGTCGCGCGGCCCCAGTCCTGCTCGACGCCTCCGTGCCAGACACGGACCCCGCCGTCCTGAGCGAACAGTGGGTGCCAGCGGTAGATCGCCTCCATGAAGGCGGTCTCGGGCCGGCGCGCCGGCTTGCTCATCGGGTTCAGCGTGACGCCGTCGTAGATCCAGCAGGAGGTGTCTCGCGTGAAGATGAAGTTCGGCAGCGGCGGCAGCAGCATGTCGGTCATGCCGGCGGACTCGTAGGTCAGGCCCTCGCCCTCGGCGAGGTCGCTCTTGGTCATCCCGCCGATGAGGAACTTCGCGACCTCGGTCGCGGAGGCGCTCCGGCCCCATTCGTGCCCGGAGCGGGCGAGGTAGACGCCGACGTGCCGCTCGTCGAGCACGCGGTCGAGCAACCAGTCCCTCGCCTCCGCCAGCTCGAGGACCTCGACGAGGAGCTGCTCGGCCTCGAGAACCTCGACCCCACGGTCGCGCATGACGCCGCAGAACGCGTCGTGCTCCTCCTTGGCCCGCTTGACCCAGATCACGTCGTCAAAGAGCAGTTCCTCGGCGTTGGCCGGCGTCAGGCGGGTGTGCTCGAGGCCGGGCCGGTGCACGATCACCTTGTGTAGTACCCCCACCTCCGAGTCGACGTGGAGCGTGGCGGTGCTCTCGAGCCGCTCGGTCATCACATTCGATCCTATTTTCTCCTTACGAGGAGGTCGAGATCGTCTGCATGACTCATCCCAGCGCGGCCGCGAACCCCACGAACGCGCAGATCACCACGAAGAAGATCGCGAGCAGTGGCCACAGCCACTTCAGGTACTTGTCGTAGCCGACCTTGGCGAGGGCAAGGCCGCCCATCACGACGGCGGTGGTGGGGATCCACAGGTTCATCCAGCCGGAGGCGGCGTTCCAAGATGTGACCGTCAGCGCGCGCGAGACATGCGCGAAGTCCGACAGCGGGGCGAGGATCGGCATCGCGAGCGTCGCGTGGCCGGAGGTCGAGGGGATCAGGAAGGCGATCGGCAGGTTGACGATGAACATGACGATCTCGAACACCGCCTTCGACAGGCCGGAGACGGCTTTTTCACAGGCGTGCAGCACGGTGTCGGTGATCTTCGCGTTGTTCATGATCACCGCCACGCCGCGCGCCAGTACGATCACCAGCGCCGGGTAGAGGAATTCGGAGGCGCCCTTGGTGATCGCCCCGCTCAGTTCTTTCTCGCTCAGGCGGGCAATGACGCCGACGACGACCGCCGCCACCACGAACAGCATCGCCAGCTGCGGGAACCACCAGTCGAGCTGCCACGAGTACGGTTCGGCGCCCGAGCCGTTGAAGATTTCCGCCCACGGCACGACCGCGAACACCATGAAGGCGAACGTCAGGCCGGTCGCCCACAGGACGAACTGGTCTTTGCCCCTCAGCTTCGGCGGCTCCTGGGTGAGGGCCTCGGTCTGCTCGCGGTCGCCGGGGAGGAAGCCGACGACCGAGGCCTCCGGTTTGGCCTTGACCCTCGCCGCATAGACGAGCACGTAGGCGATCGCGATCGCCGTCTCAACGATCCACATCCCGAACCGCAGCGGCAGCCCGTCGCCGATCGAGACTTTCGCGAAGCCGGAGGCGATGCCGATCGAGAAGGGGTTCACGGTCGAGCCCATCACGCCGACGCCCGCGCCGACGATGATCGTGCCGACCGCGACCATGCGGTCATAACCGAGCGCCAGCAGCAGCGGCACGAGCAGCCCGTAGAAGGCGAGGGTTTCTTCGGCGAAGCCCGAGACGGTGCCGAGCAGCGAGAAGACGAACATGATCGAGGCGATGAGCAGCCAGCCCTTCGTGCGCGTGCGATAGGCCAGGCGCGCGATCCCGCGGTCGAGCGCGCCGGTGGCGAACATCACCGTGATGAAAGCGCCGACCGCGAGCACGAAGAAGAACACTTCGGCGGCGCCGTAGAGCTTGCCTTCGGTTGACCCGCCGGGCGCGACGTGGTGCGTCGTCGCTTCCTGGATCCCGTACAGGCCGTTGACGGGCGAGAGGAAGAATTCCCTGCCTCGCGTTTTCGCGGAGAGCCCCGAAGGAACGTGGTGGTAGGTGTGGGGGATCGGGGCTCCTTCGGAGTTCAGCCGGTATTCCCCGGAGGGGACGAAGATCGCGATCACCCACACCCCGATCGCCACGATCAGGAGGACCGTGAGCGCGCTGGGGAAGGACCTCTGCTTCTTGGTGGGGGGCGCCTCGGGAGGCGGCGCCCCGCCCTCGCCACCGGCCGCAGGTTTCTCGACCGGCGGCGCCTGCTCGGTGGACGCTGTCTCGGCGCTCATCCGCACTTCTTTGGCACTCATCGCGAACGTTCCTTTCGAGATGCGTATTGGCTGAAGAACTGCGCCTCGGCCAACACGGTCCGCTCGAGCTCATCTAGCAGCACCCGCTCGTTGGGCGCGTGCAAGTTGCAATGGCCGTCCTGGGCACCGAACAGCAGGATCTCCGCGTCCGGCACCGCCTGGTGCATCGCGCTCGCCAGCGGGATCGCGCCGCCGATGGCCATGTCGACGGGCTCGCTTCCCCAGGCCGTGCGCAGCGCCGCCCGGGCCGCCGCGTAGGCGGGCCCCGTCGTGACGGCCGAGAAGCCGTCGCCCGGGCCGCCGGAAGGCGCGGCGCGGACCGCCACGCCGAACGGGCGGACCGCTTCGAGATCGCGGATCAGCGCGTCGCGTGCCTCGGTGGCGCTCTGCTGCGGGTGCACGCGCAGGTTCAGCTTCGCCCGCGCGTAAGGGACGACGGCGGCGGCTGCGGTCTCGACGGCCGGCGCGTCGAGACCCATGACGGTGATCGCGGGCCCCGACCACAGGCGTTCGCCGAGACTGCCGGTGCCGAAGAGGCGTACGCCGGGCTCCACGCCTGCCAGCTGCCGGAACTCGTCCTCGGTGTAGGACGCCCCCTTCCAGGCCTCGCGGCGCAGCCCCGCGACGGCCACGTCGCCGTGCTCGTCGTGCAGGCTCGCCAGCGCGTGGAGCAGGACGATCAGGGCGTCCGGGGCGGCGCCGCCGAACTCACCGCTGTGCTTCGCCTCGGCGAGCGTCCGCACCTCGACGAGGACCTCGGCGTCGCCCCGCAGGGCGATGGTCAGCGTCGGCGTGCCCGCGCGCACATTTCCCACATCGCCGACGACGATCGCGTCCGCGCGGAACGGGTCGGGATGCTGGAGCGGATAGTCGTCGAGCGCGCTGCCGTACTCCTCCTGGCCCTCGAAGAGGATCTTGATCCCCACCGGCGGCTTGCCGTCGAAGGCCCTGAGGGCGCCGATGTGGGCGATCAGGTTCGACTTGTCGTCCGCGGCGCCGCGCCCGTAGATCGCCCCGTCGCGCTCGGTCGGCTCGAACGGCGGCGTCTTCCAGAGCCGCTCCTCGCCGGGCGGCTGCACGTCGTAGTGCGCGTAGAGCAGGACGGTCGGCGCACCCTTGGGTGCGGGTATCTCGCCGGTGATGATCGGGGAGGTGTCGGGCAGCGACAGCGTCCCCACCTGCTGTACGCCGGCATCGCCCAGCAGTTCGGCGACGAGGTCGTGCGCCTCGCCGACGGGCGCCGTCGGGAAGCCCGGGAAGGCGATCGATGGGATGCGCACCAGCCGCATCAGATCCGACTTCAGCTCCGGCATCAACCGCTCCACGCGCGGCGCGATCGAAGAGCCCCGCTGTGGCGTGGCGACGTCCGAGTCCCCGGTGGCCGCGTGCGTCCTCATGCTGGGAACCATGCCGCGGCGGCGGCTGAGCCTAATACGAGCGCACGGCCGGCGATAGAAGCCTTCGTTATCGGAGCGCCGCCGCGGCGACTTTGCGAGTCCGTTGAGGCGGGGTGGTCCTGCTCACCGGAACCGATTCCGCTGCAGCCCCGACGCGGTTCGAGTCCCCGCCCCGGAGCTTGTGGAGGCCCCGTCGTCTGACCTCCCGGTCGCCTCTGGCTAGTGGGCCGCCGCGATCTTCGAGTTCACGCGCACGAGCGGTGCGTGCGGGTTCGTGGGCTGAGCTATCGCGCCGATGGCGAAGTCCCCGATCACCCCCGGCCGGAAGATCAGGCAATAGGTCGAGCCGCCGTATTGGAAGTATCCGAGCTCCTGTCCCTTGGTCACGTGGGAGCCGGTCGTGATGTCCGGGTCAATGACACACGAGGAGATCTCCGACATCCCAACCGGCAGGAAGCACATCAACCCGATTCCGGGGTCATCAGCCTCGATGAGGAACAGCGCCCGCGTCGCGACCTGCGTGATGTAGCCCTGGGAGTTGTCGGCACCGGCCGGATCCTCGCCCTCGACCTTGCAATGAGTACGGCTGGCTCTTCAGCCAGAATCGGTCGTGCTTCTTCGCATTCGTCCTGATCGCGTACGGCGTCGACTCGCAGGCGCTCACGATCACCTTGTCGTCGTACGGATCGGCGACTGGGCGCTCGCCCTCCTTGAAGCGTCTCGTGAAGAAGACCGGCTGATCAAGACGCGTTGGAGGCATGGCTTGCCGGTGTGAAGAGCAAGGTCGAGGCGCGGGAGGCGCCCGAACTCCACCCGGTCATGCTGGAGTTTCAGGAGCTGATCGCGACCGACCCGGTGGTCCGCTTGTACCTCAATCAGATGATCGCCGAGGTGCCGAAGCGCAAGAAGTACCGTCAGCATCACCTCGAGAGCGTCGACCAGATGCTCGCGCTGATCAACGAGGTTCTGACACACGCCCCGGATTACGACACGACGGCGCTCGTCGGTGCGCCGTTGAGCGCCATCATCGATTGGGCGATGGGCACGCCGGCTGGGTTTGCCGCGTTTCGCAACGACGCGATCAACGCGATGTTCAAGAAGATCCTTGATGTCTGGGGCGAGTTCCTGAGCGGGCCGGATTCGCTTTACGTGCTCAACGACGGCCCGACCGGATGGAAGAGCCCAGCCGCGGCCAAGGCGACGGAGATCGATCAGTACGAGTACGACCCGGAGGACGAGTATTGGGGTTTCAAGTCGCCAACCGCCCACGCGGGACCTGCTGATCTCGCCAACGCCCATCGCGCCCTTCTGGCCCTGCTCATGCCGCTTCCTCCAACGCTATGCCGTTAGACACGGGCTTGATGCCGTGGAGTCGTCGCGCGATCATCGCAGATGGCCGGAGCTCGCATCTCTTGACTCGCTCATGCCCATGCTGGAACCGTTGAACCGGGCCTACGGGTGCCGGGACGGGTTGGAGTGGGCCTCGTCGCCTGCTCCAGTCTCGAATAGCGGCAGCGGCAGGCGGTTGCTTCACCGATCTCGCAACCCGTCCTCTGCGAGCGCGTGCGGTCGGTCGGTCGGTCGGTCGCGGTGGCATCTCAGAGATTGCTTTGTAAGGCGCGCGTCTAGTGGAGGTTGGCTCGACGTATTGCCCCCGAAGCCGAGAGCGAGCAGATTCGCGACACGGGATCCCCCGCCGCAGCCAGGGAAGGAGCAACCGATGCCTGGGGTTCATCTGCGTCGCAGAACGAATCCTGTCGTGCCGCGCCGCAGTGCGAGTACGCAGGGTCCACGCGTCCTGGGCGTGTGGTCACTCGCGCTGATCAGCCTGGCTGCGGTGCTGACGCTGCATGGCATGCCCAGCGTGGCGGAGTACGGCTGGTCGAGCATCGCCTACTACGTGATCTTCTCGGTGCCGCCTTTCATCATCGAGAGGGTCAAGAAGCCGAGCTGGAAGATCGCCCACCCCGATGAAGTCCTCGTCGACGTCGACAACAACGGGACCGCCTCACCGCCCAACACCGGGCCGCCGGCGTCGGGGGCGAAGGGCTCGCTCGTCACATGAGCGCCGCGGAGGCAGCTGTCGCCTACGGCGTGCGGGTCGTGCCCGAGCGCCACGAGATCGAGGTCGCGATGACGATCCGAGGGCCGGCGGCACGGGGCGTCCTCCGCCTGCAGACGCCGACGTGGGTGCCGGGCGACTACGTGTTCGCCCCATACGCACGAGACATGTTCGCGGTGAGGGCGCTCACGGACGGCGGCGAGGAGCTGATCGTCCGACGAGACGGCTGGCAGGGCTACCTCGTGGAGGGCGCAGGCGGCCTGGTGCGCATCGAGTACACAGCCTGCTGCTCGTCGTGGGAGTCGAGCGAGGCCTGCGGGATCCTCGGCGACCGTGCGGGCGTGCTCACCGGCGCCCGCTACCTCCAGGTGCCGGCCGCAGAGGGGCCGGTCACGGTCGCCTACGAGCTGCCTGACGGCTGGGACCTGCACCACCCGTCCGGCGCCCGCGAGCTCGGCGAGCGAACCTGGGAGTACCCGAGCTATGAGATCCTGCTCGACACGCCCGTCGTGATCGGCGCCTTCGCGCTGATCACGCGCGTGGTGAGGGGCACCCCGTTCCATCACGTCCACCTCGATCGCGCGGTCGGCTTCGACTCTGGAATCGAGCGCTTCGTCGCGGAGGTCGATGCTGTCGCCTCCTACTTTTACGACGTGTTCGGCTCGTTCCCGTTCGACAGCTACACGTTCGTTTGCGCGTCGAACTCAAACGCCGCCGAATGGGGACTCGAGCACCTCACGAGCACGATGGTCGGTCTGGAACCAGGCGTCTTCACCGACGCGGATCTGCACAAAACGGCGGTGCGCGTCTGCGCACACGAGCTGTTCCACGCCTGGAACGTGCGTCGCCTCAGACCGGCGCCGCTCGATCGCCTCGACTTTCGTAGCGGTAGCTTCACCGAAGGGCTCTGGGTGGCCGAGGGATTCACGCGCTACTACGAGTTCCTCAGCTGCGCACGGACCGGCATATACACGCCGGAGCAGTTCTTCAGCGCCGTGGTGAACTATTACCGTCACCTCGTAGCGCGGCCCGCCTACGAACGCGTGAGTGCGGTGGACAGCTCACTCGCGACGTTCCTCAACCACGGCGAGAGGTATCCCGGACGGGTCAACAACAGCATCGACTACTACGACAAGGGCCTGGTGATCGCGTTCTGCGCCGACGCGGCACTGCGCAGCGAGACCGCCGACGGCTCGCTGGATCGCGCGTTCGCGGCCTTCTATGAGCGCTTCGTCGGCCGCGGCCTCGGTTACACGCCGGAGGATCTCCGCGACTTTCTCGAGGAGATCCACCCTGGCCTCGGCGGGCGGGTCTACCGCGAGGCGACTCAGCCCGGAGGGCTGACCCTATGCAGACAGCTCGCGCGGCTGGGCTTCGAAGTAGACACGGATACGGTCGGTCATCTCGGGTTGGTGTTGTGCGATGACACCGGACCCGCCATCTGCGACGTGCTCGACACGAGTGCCGCCGGGCAGAGCGGCATCGCGCCGGGGGACGTGATCAGCAGCCTCGACGGTCATCCTTTCGAGCTGGGCGCGCTGAAGTGGGCGATCGCCAACGGCGGATCGGTGACGCTCTCGGTCATGCGCGGGAGCGAGCCCCATATCTACGAGATCCCCATCGGGACCCGGACGCAGATCGCACGCCTGAGATGGATCGGGACCGAGGACCAGGCGAAGCGGATCGCGCTCTGGGTCGCACAGGACTTCGCGCCTGCGCCCAACGTGGAGATCCCGCTCGACTTCTACGAGAACTTCCACGGGATCGAAACGGTCCTGTAGCTACCGTGTCTGCCTCCCGGCCGCTGAGTAGCCCAGGCCAAGACGACGGCCCCAGCGTGCACGCACCGGGCGACGCCTCGGTTTCACAGGCATCCGCGGCGGCTCCGCCGGTGGAGTCCGCGTCCGAAAAGGCGGTCTTCGCCTTTCTGCTGGAGCTCGGCAAGGCGCTGCTCGCGACCGGCGACGCGGTGAGCGACATCGAGGAACGACTCGTCGCGGCGGCCAAGGCCTACGGACAACCCAGTGCGCGGGTGATGGTGCTTCCCACGGCCGTGTCGATCTCCGGCGGTCCGGGCGAGCCGGCAACGCTCGCGACCGTCGACACCGAGGGCTCGCTCGGCTCCGCCGGTGCCCAGCTGCGCCTGGACCAGATCACCGAGGTGATGCATATCGCCCGAGCGGCTGCGGCCGGCGAAATGCCCCCAGAGCGCGGCCTGGCGGCGCTGCGCGAAGTGCACGAGATGCCCAGCCGCTACCACCCGTTCGTCACGGTCCTCGGATACACGGTCGTGACGCTCGGGATCGGCCTGATCATCGCGCCGGTGGCCAGCGTGCTTCCCGCCTACGCTGTGCTCGGCCTGCTCGTCGCGCTGATGCGCGAGGGCGCCAGGCGCGTGCCCGGCATGAACGTGATCCTGCCTGTGCTCGCGGCCGGCACCGTCTCGGCGATCGCCTTCGCGGTGTCCGGGCGCTATGAAGCGGCGCCCCTGGTGGAGCTGATCGCGCCGCTCGTGCTGTTCCTCCCCGGGGCGCTGCTGACGATGGCGACGGTCGACCTCGCCTCTGCTGAGGTCGTCACCGGCGCCAGCCGTTTCATGGCGGGAATGCTGCAGCTCGCGCTGCTGGCCTTCGGCATCGTCGCCGGCGCGATGCTCGTCGGCGTCGCGGCGGCGCGGGCGTCGGCCACGCCCAGCGACCTCCTCGGCTGGTGGGCGGCACCGCTGGGGGTGCTCGTGTTCGCGATCGGCACCGCGCTGCACAACTCGGCTCCCCGCCGCTCGCTGCGCTGGCTGCTGCTCGTCCTGTATGCCGCTTGGGGCGGTCAGCTGCTCGGTCAGGTGCTCTTCGGGGCGGAGTTGAGCGGCTTCGTCGGGGGTCTCGTTGTCGCGCCGCTGGCGACTCTGATCGAACGCTTCCCCTCCGCGCCGCCCGCGCTCGTAAGCTTCCTGCCGGCGTTCTGGCTGCTCGTCCCCGGAGCGCTCGGCCTGATCGGCTTCACGCAGCTGGTCGGGAACGAATCGATCGCGGGTATCACCAGCTTCGGTGACGCGTTGATCTCGATCATCTCGATCGCGCTCGGAATCCTGATCGGCCTCCGCGCGCTGCACATCGCCCAGAGCGCCGTCGCGTCCGCTCGCAACATCGCGCGCCCCTGAAACCAGGCCATTTTCGGGCCGTTCACAAGGGGTGAGCGATGGGGCTCGAACCCACGACCGCCTGGACCACAACCCGCGGTCAGGCTGCAGATAGCACGTGTTAGTGTTCATGATCATGAGACGAGCCAGGATCACGCGAGGAGGGCAGATCTCGATCCCCGCGGAGGTCCGCCACCGGTGGCAGACCTCCACCCTCACGTTGGAGGACCTGGGGGATCGCGTCGTGCTCACGCCGGCGCCCGACGATCCGATCGCCGCCGCCCGCGGCGCGCTGGCCGGCGAGCTGTCGATGACGAGCGCACAGCTGCGCGCGGGCGCGCGAGAGGCGGAGGCCGCGGCCGAACGTAGGCGCTCCCCCCGGTGAGCGTCCTGCTCGACGCTTTCGCGCTGATTGCCCTGCTCGCGAACGAGCCTGCTGCGGAGGAGGTCGAGGTAGTGCTCCGCACAGGCGATGTCGCCATGACCGCCGTCAACCTGGCGGAGGCACTCGACGTCTTGCAGCGGCTGGGGCGCATCTCGAACCGGCGACTGGCTGAGCTGACCGGTCCGCTCATAGGTGAGCGAATCACACTCGTCGTCGTCGATGAGCAGCTCGCACGCGACGCGGCCGATCTCCGAGCACGCCGGTACCACCGCACGCGCTCCCCCGTGTCCCTCGCCGACTGCATCCTGCTCGCCGCCACCGGCGCCTCTGATGAGCTCGTCACGGCCGATAGACCACTGCTGCGCGTAGCCGAGCTGGAGAACGTGCGGACCAGGGCGCTGTCGAGCTGAACGTTGACAGAACCACCTCGCCGATGAACGCCGCGGGTCGCACCTGCGGAATCGGTC
The DNA here is from genome assembly GCA_035314465.1 of Solirubrobacteraceae bacterium. Lineage (GTDB taxonomy): Bacteria > Actinomycetota > Thermoleophilia > Solirubrobacterales > Solirubrobacteraceae > Palsa-744. The sequence continues at coordinate 48,708 of DATFZM010000041.1, forward strand.
CGAGCTGCCGCGGGCGACGATCTGGCTGTGGCGCGTTGGCTGGCTCAGTCGAAGGCGCGGGCCGGCAATACGAACCGACGTATCGCGCCGGACGCCTCGGCGCCGGCGTTCGCACGAGAGCCGTGCAGTCCGCTGCTGCGAGCGGTGGCCACCGTGGAGTCGGCGACGCCGTCGTGGTCGGATATCCAGGTCAGGATCGCGGCCGAGCCGGTGCCCTCGGCGAGGATCACGGACCGCTCTATCACCATCCCCCCGGAGACATGCGGACGGGCCAGGCGTTTTACCAGGGCGCCTACCGCATCTGTTTGCGCCTCTGCTTCCACAGGGTCCACCCTACTCCCCGCTCGATTGCAGCTCGGTGTGACCGGCGGCGCCCGGCAGCTCGCACTCGGCATGCGCGAAGCCGGGCTCTAGGTTGAGCAGCGTGGTGAGCAGCAGCAGTGGGGTGCCCGCCGCCCATGCCTGGGGGCGGGAGGCCGTCGGGTAGGCGACGGGAACCGAGGTGACCTCGGCTGGGTAGCCGGCGAAGACCTCAGGCAGTCGATGCTCGAAGTGCGGCGCCGCGGAGAGCACGGCAGCGGCGATCGTGATGGCGGCCTCGCGATGACCGTAGCGAGCGAGGCCAGCGACGATCAGCGAGTTCTCGTGTGGCCACACCGTCCCCGTGTGGTAGCCGAGGGGGTTGTAGCCGGCCTCGCCGGCGCCGAGCGTCCTCACGCCCCAGCCCGAGTAGAGCTCCGCGTCCAGGAGGCGTTCGCCAGTGGCCGCTGCCTCGCCCTCGTCGAGCAGGCCCGACCACAGCAGGTGGCCGATGTTGGAGGTCAGGCTGTTGACCTGACGCTTCTCGCCGTCAAGCGCTAGCGCGTGGCATCCGCGCTCGGGCATCCAGAAGTCGCGACGAAAGGAGGCGCGCAGATCGCTGGCCTGCCCCTCCAGCCGCTCGGCCAGTGCCGGGTCGTCCCACACCTCGCGCGCCAAGCGGGCTGCGCGGCGCCGCGCGTCGTAGACGTAGCCCTGGATCTCACATGTCGCGGTCGGGCCGTGGGCGAGCGTGCCATCGGCGAACTGGATCGCGTCCCAACTGTCCTTCCAGCATTGATTGACGAGCCCGGTGGACGGGTTTCGGCGGCAGTACTCCACGTATCCGTCGCCGTCGGCGTCGCCGCTGTCCTGGATCCACGCGAGGGCCGCGCGGGCGCTCGGCTCGAGCGCCCGGACGAGATCGCCGTCGCCCGACCAGCGGTGATACTCGTCAAGGAGAATCAGGAAGAGCGGCGTGGCATCAGCCGATCCGAAGTACGGCGAGTGTGGCCGCTCTCCTCGGGCGGTGAGTTCGCCGAACCGCAGCTCGTGCAGGATCTTCCCGGGCTCGCGTTCATGGAAGTCGTCGCGATCGCAGGCTTGGGCCGCAGCTAGGACCTGCAGCGTCGTCGCTGCCAGCTCGGGCAGATACGGCAGGGCCTGAAAGCTGGTGATGAGACTGTCGCGGCCGAACAGTGCCATGAACCAGGGCAGACCGGCCGCCGGCAGCGTCGCGCCCTCGCTGATGTCGGGAGGCAGCCGCAGCGCGCCGAGGTCGCTCAGGCTCGCCCGATAGGTGCGCATCAGTGCGGGATCGCTAGCCACCAGTACTGGCGCTCGGGCGAGCCACCGATCCAGCTCAGCGGATTTGGCGGCGCTCATGGCGTCGAAGCTGCCTCGCGTAGTGCGCCGCCCGAACGCAACTCCGGGCTGCGCGGCGCTCGGCGTAATCGTGAAGGTGGCAGACCATTGCCCGCCGGGAGCCAGCTCCAGCGAGTAGGTGAACCCGTCGCGCGTTACAGATGCGGGGCGGCTCGAGGAGACCGTCACTGACCGCTTGAAGCCATCGCGCTCATAGAAGAGCATTAGAGACCGATCATCGGTCCGGCAGCTGACCTCCCGCGCCCGAACCGCTCCGTCCTTGACCTCGAAGATGTCGGCGAAGTCCGTGTCCAACTGCAACACCACGCGCACGTTGCTCCGCTCGTGGCGATGATTGATCACGGATATCTCCTCCATCCAGATGTGATCGATCAGCCGCCGGCGTATCACCGAGCATGGCGCCTCGCTCTCTGGGCCGAGCCGGGGCGTCAGAAAGAACTGGACAGCGAAGTGCTCTCTCTGATCGAGCCCGAGAATCTCAAGTTCGTGCTCGTCGACCTTCAGGACCCAGTGGGATAGGAAACGAGTGTCATGGCAGAAGAACCCCTGTTCATGGCCTGCGCCGCTGCGCACATCGCCGAGGCGGTCGCCTACCACGAAAGTGCTTCCGTCCAGCACGTTGACGGTGCGCTCAGACAAGCGCCATCGCCCCATCATGCGAGCGCGCCGCTGCGCGGTAGGTCGATTCGTAGGCGCCGGCCACCACGTCGACGTCGCAATGCTCGGAGACCCACGCCCGGCAGTCACGCGCAGCGATGCCCGCCAGACATCCAACAGCCGCTGCCATCGCGAACTCGTCTGCAACAAGAAAGCCCGTGCGCCCGTCGATCACAAGCTCGTTGGCGGCGCCCACGGGGAACGCGATAACGGGCGTACCGCATGCCAGCGCCTCAACCATCACCATGCCGAACGGCTCCTCCCATTCGATCGGCATAAGCAGCGCGCGAGCGCCGGCAAAGATCGACCGCTTGAGCGACCCGCCCACCTCGCCGAGAAAGCGGACGCGCTCGCCGTCGATGTGGGGCGCCACCTCGCGGTCGAAGAAGGCCTGTTGGCCGGGCTGGATGACGCCGGCGAGCACAAGGGGCACCCGCGCCGCGCGGGCCGCCGCGATCGCGCGGTGCGGTCCCTTCTCCGCCGTCATCCGCCCGACCCAGAGCACGTAGTCCTCCTTGCGCTCGCGCATCGGCCAGCTCTGCACAGCGATCGGGTTGGGGATGACTGCCACCCCGCCCAGACTCGCCGGCGCCGTGGTCCGCTGCGCGTGGCTGATCGCCACCACCGTCGCCTTTGACGCGTGTCGTGTGTAGAACGCGGTCGTGGCCGCCGTGAACTGCCCGTGTAGCGTGTGCACGAGCGGCGTGGCGAGGCGGTCTGCCATGCCGAGGGCCGTGAACCCGCAATGATCGTGCACCACATCGAACCGGTGCTCGTTGCGGGCCTGGTCGATCTCCGCAAACGCCCGCGCCACATGGTCGACCTCATAGAGCGAGCGCTCGATCTCATTGGGGTATGACTGATCGAGCAGAGGCACTACCCGCGCGCTTGACGCCGACCCAGGGGCGCAGAAGAGCGTCACCTCGTTCCCACGCCGCACGAGCGCCTCGGTTAGCACGCTCACAACGGACTCCACGCCTCCATAGCCGGGCGGCGGAACCGAGATCCACGGTGGGGCGAGCATCGCGACGCGCAAGCGTTCCCCGCCCTCGCGCGGGTCTCCAAATGCCGGCGGGCGCTCGGACCCTCGCTCGGAGGGCAAGCGTCGGGGCCTTCGATCAGCGACGGCTGCGGCGGTACCAAAAGGAACGGTGGTGCTCGGCATGTAGGTGACTTTCCGCAGCGGCCGTGTCCGAAGACGCCGCTGCCCTATCGGGGACGGATCTTGTGCCGTCGATCCCTCGCCCACTGGCGTGCGAGCGACGGTCGAGGCTCATTCAGCGGTCGCGCTGGTCCAGATGGTGCCGGCGGACGGGTGCGACATGACCGAGCGGGGAGAAAGCAGGCCTCGTTTCGATGGGTGTGCGCGTGGCTCCTGGCTTCAGAACACGTCGCTGTGCGACCACCATAACATGAAATGACAATCTAGAAATGCTAGTCTGAATAGATGAGCCCCGTTCAGGCCGCCTCACGCCGCTGGGCATTCCTGACCAATCATGCCCAGGTCCTCGTATGCATCGCCGACGAACCTGGCGTCCGCCTACGTGACATCAGCGAGCGTGTCGGCATCACCGAACGCGCCGCACAACGAATCGTCGCGGAGCTCGCCGCAGCCGGCTATATCACCCCCAAGCGTGTCGGCCGTCGCAATACCTACGAGGTTCACCCCGATCTTCCGCTCCCGGACGCGGTGGCGCAGAAGCAGAACATCGGCGATCTGCTGGCCGTCCTCGTCAGCCCCGCCTAGGCCTGATGTTGGCCGGTGAAGACCCTGCCTGATCCGGGATAGGTCTGCGCCTGCTGGACCGCCACGTCGACGAGCGGGCGAGGGCAACAGATCGCCATTGGGATCGATCCCACCGGATCGCCCCGGCAAGGACGCGCTCGGGACTCCACAGCCGGGACGGGGCAGCTCCGCGATCGCCGAGTAGCTACGACGGAACCCTCTGCTTGTCCGTTGCGGTCAGCTCAGCGCCGCCGCAAAGCGCGTCTCTGCCTTCTCGGCGTCTGCGAGCGCCCACGCGATCCGTTCAAGGAGCGGAACGGACTGCTGCGCGTCGTCGAGATGAATCGGTTCAACGCGCTCGTCGAGTAGAATTGGACGCTCGTTGCCGTGTTCGGCGGTGATAGTGATCCTAGGCATGACGGCCTCCTCGTTGTATTGCTGCGGATGACATGTATCCCGATTGGATATTCCTGCGTTCACCAGGCAAGGTGGTCAGTCCGACAGGGAGTGACTGCCGTGTATGAGGACTGGAGGTCCGGTCTGAGGGGCGGCGGGGGCCTCCGACGGTGGCGATCGCGTCGTGAGCACGTCAGCGCACGGGAGGTCGCGCGCCCGCCGTCACTGGCAGCCTCGGGCGGCCAGCGTGTGTTGTATGCGCCTTGCGAGGGGCGACGAGCCACTCCTGATCCTTGCACCGATGGACTCCTTCGTCCAGAAATGCCAACCCGCCAACAGACCAGGACATTGCAGCCAACGTGTGACCGCGAGTTCGCTCCGCTTTTTGAGGCGCAATCCCAACCACAGTCGGTGACCGCGGACGTAGGGTCGCTGTAACGCTCGACCATAGCGCAGCGCCAGGAGCCGGTACACCGCTCGCTCTTACTCTTGCCGCTCAGTGCGGGAAATCCCTATGGTCGCTCGAAGCGAGCCGCTTGACCGCTCGGCAAGCGTGCGCTACGTTCTCGACGCTGCGAGGTTGGCGTGGTTCGCGCAAACCCACGGATCGGGCACGAGAACACCGGATTACGAGCCTCCGACAGAGCCTCGCAAGCCCACCGGACCACGAGTGGCCGACGTAGATCAGACATCCCCAGCCAGCGGCGTCCCGCTCGCCGGTGGACATCTGCTCGCAGCGATCTCGACCAGCATCGTTGGCATTCTGCGCGACCACTACGGGCGTGGCCCGATGAAGGCCAAGACCTATGCGCTCGACGACATCATCGTCGTCGTCATGCGCGGAAGCGGCTTCACCGCGCTTGAGCAAACGATCATGGACAGCGGCGAGCCCGATCGGGTCATCGCCATGCGCGAGGATTTCCAGCGCGTGATGGCCTCACGCTACAAGCACACGATCGAAGATCTCACCGGCCGTAAGGTTCTCGCGTTCCTGAGCCAAGCCCACGTCGAGCCCGACATCACGATGGAGATCTTCTTCGTCGACGGCCCACTCGAAGGCTTCGGCGCAGTCGAGATCACCGAGCCTGAATAGCGCGACCAAGCGACCCCCTGCCGCAAGGCCCTCGCCCTGCTGAGCCGGAGGTGAAGGGCCGCTGAGATTCGCTCAGTGACGTGCTACGTGGCGTACCTCCGGCTCGGCCTTGATCGCCTCGGGGATGCAGGGCGGGCGGGGGCCCTGCGTCTGCGAGCGGCCTCGACTCTAGTCGGACTGCCGCAGGTACTTGTCTGGGACCGGCGAACGAGTGATGTCCCGCTGAGGCAGCCTGGTCGCCACCGCGACCTAGGTGTCACGAATTCGTCAGCCCCCGGAGATCCGGATCTGAGCGATCCCGTCCCCACCCGCGACGTAAACAGAGCGCCCGTCCGGCGAGATCGCGAGAGCCCCGACCGTTTCTCCGGCCGCTCCGCGAAGCGGCCGGCAACGTCCGGCGCGGCATCCACGAATGTCGTTCACCGCGAGCGGGCCGCCGGTCGGCGAGCGGGTGACTTCGACGACGGTCTCATCGCCGTCGCGCTGTTCCACGGCGGAAACGAGCAGCCCGCCCGATCGGGAGGGCACCGTGTGCGCATGATCGCCCGACCAGCGTGGCGCGACGCTGCATCCCAGCTGCAGCAAGTCCGTCAGTTCCAAACATCCCGCGGGCGGCGCAGCCTCGCTGAGGGCGCCGGTGTCAGGGTCGCGCGAGAGGTCGGCCACCGCGAGCTCTGGTTCGCTTGCCGCGTAGAGCGCGTCGCCGGACGCGCTCAACGACAGCTGGGTCCCGGTGAGCCCGACCCGGGTGCAACCCGAGGGAGGGCTGCGCTCGTCGCTGACGCAATCCCCGGGTGCGGACCCGGCGGTCAGGAGACCGCTGCCCGGGTCGCGGCCGAGCTCCACGATGCGGTCTGCGTCTTCGCCTATCAACCCAGCGGCGTAGAGCTCGAAGCCGTCGCGAGTCTCCGCGAGCCCTTCCACCCCGGCCTGCGGAAGCAGCTGGGCCATCGTGCAGCTGTGTCCCGGAACCGTGGTTGCTGCGGCACACTGCGCGAAGGCGAGGCCATTGGCACCCACCCGGTAGACGTCGATGGCAGCCCGGCGCCCGTCGGCGAGGTAGACGTAGCGCGAGTCGGATGACACGAGCAGGTCGCCGACCGGGGGAATCGGGGCGGACGCGCAGTGACTGCGCACCTGGCTGGTGAGGCACTGCAGGAGCCGCAGCGTGCCCGTGCGCGGATCTACCGCGAATGTCACCAGATAGTTGGCTCCGAATTCCCGCCCCCCTCCCGCGCTCACGTAGAGGCGTCGTCCGTCGGGGCTGATCGCCAGCGCGTACGGCTGCTCAATGCCACCCACGCGCTCACACGATCCTCGCTGGCGGGCGACCGGCTGAGGGGTGTCTTCGAGGCAACCTCGCCGTCCGGGAAGCGGGTGGAGCGCGCCGCTGCGGGGATCGCGCGCGAAGACGAGCAACCGCGAGTGCGGGGCGCCACGGGGCGGGGTCAGTTCCCCTTGCTGCGTGCTGTAGACGAAGCGGCCGTTCGGCGAAACCACCATCTGGGTTGGTTCGAGCCCGGCCAGCGAAGAGGCCGCGGCGCACCCTCCGACGCCTCGGGTGTCGATGCAGCCGACCGGGCCGCTCGGCTGGGCGGCCGGCTGCGCCGCGGCCGAAGCCGGCAAGACGAGCAGCGCCAGCGCTGCTGCGCACCACGCCATGAGCCGCCCCCACCTCGCCACATACCCCCGCACCGAGCTCCGCCTCTCCTGGCTTGCGACCACAGCCGGAGCCGCGCGTACCGGCCTTCTCGAGGGGTGAGCGATGGGGCTCGAACCCACGACCGCCTGGACCACAACCAGGAGCTCTACCAGCTGAGCTACGCCCACCGCGGGCGTCTGAATCTAGCAGCGGCTCACGTCCACGGAAAGGGTCGCGGCCGGTCCCGGGCGGCTAACCGGTAGCTGCTTGACCCGGGCATTCTGTCCTCGGCAGGATGCCGGTAGCTTCCCGTGGACCCCAAGTAAGGAGTCACGATGAGCCTGCCCGCACCCTCACCTGAGTCCATCGCCCTCGTGACCGGAGCCTCGTCTGGCATCGGCGAGCAGTTCGCGCGCCAGCTCTCCGAGATGGGGCACCGGGTGGCGCTGGTCGCCCGGCGTGAGGACCGCCTCAGGCACCTGGCAGAGGAGCTGGGCGGTACCGATGCACTGCCGGACCGAGCGAATCGGCTTCC
>DATFZM010000042.1:0-14066 GCA_035314465.1 Solirubrobacteraceae bacterium
AGGCCCGAGTCGACGATGTCCTCGACGATCAGCACGTCGCGGCCTTCGATCGCCGCGTCGAGGTCCTTGAGGATGCGCACGACGCCCGAGGAGTCGGTCGCGGAGCCGTAGGAGGCGACCGCCATGAAGTCGACCTCGACGGGGATGTCGATGTAGCGCATGAGGTCGCTGAGGAAGAACACCGCCCCCTTCAGCACGCCGACGAGCAGCAGCGACCGATCGGTGTAGTCGCGCGAGATCTCGGCGCCCAGCTCCGCCACGCGCCGCTGCAACTGCTCTGCGCTCACCAGCACCTCGCCGAGACCGGGCTGCTGCGAGACGGGCGCTTGGCTGGCCACGCTGCGCAGTCTAATCGCCCTTCGCGGGCACGGCGCCCGCGCGCGCAGGCAGTCTCACCATCGACAGCCGGCCGCCGTCGATCACGGCGCCGGCGAGGCCGCCGACGTGCAGCTCGGCGCGGCCGCCGCGCAGGCCGAGGGTGATCAGCTCTGCGACGCGCTCTCCGGCCTGCGGCGCGTACGTCCCCGAGGCCCGCTCGGCCAGGCGCACGACGACCATGCGAGCAAGCGCGGGCGGCAGCTCGGCGAGCCTGGCGATCGCGATGCCGGCGCCGTCGCGGAGCTCGGCGTCGACGAGGCTCTCGAGCAGATCGGTCTCCTCGCGCAGCAGCTGCGCGGTGCGCAGGACGTTCTCCTGCGCGGCCGGGTGGACGGCCGCCAGCGCGGGCAGAAGCCCCTCGCGGACGCGCGTGCGCGCGAAGCGCGGATCGGCGTTCGACTCGTCCTCGCGCCAGCGCAGCCCCCGCTCGTGACAGTAGGCGGCGGTCTGCTCGCGGCTGATCGCGAGCAGCGGACGCAGCAGCGAGCCCTCACGCGCGCGCATCCCGAGCAGGGCTCGCCGCCCAGGCGAGGCCGCGAGCCGGTAGAGGATCGTCTCGACCTGATCGCTTGCGGTATGCCCGCTGGCGAGTAGGGCGCCGGCCCGCGCCGCGCTCGCGTGCGCGGCCGAGTAACGCAGCTCGCGCGCCCATGCCTGCAGGTTGCCGGGTCCGCTAGGCGGCCGCGGGACGCCTACCACCTCGAGCTCGACGCCGAGCCCGGCGCACAGCTCGCGGCAGTGGCGCTCGTCGGCGCCGGACTGCTCGCGCAGCCCGTAGTTGACGTGCAGGGCCCCGACCTGGCGCGGGCCGCGCAGCGTGACGAGGACGTCGAGCAGGCACGTGGAGTCGCGGCCGCCGGAGATCATCGCCAGCAGCGGCTCCCCGCCTTCGAGCAGGCCCTCAGAGCGGACCTGCTCGAGCACGTCCGCATGGACCATCGCTACTCCTCCCGAGCCGAGGCGATGAACAGCTCGGTGGGCTCGGAGAAGCCCTTCAGCCGCACCTCGCCGATGCGCTCGAACTCCAGCGCCTGCAGGCCGTCGGCGGCGTCGACGACGGAGCGGGTCACGAGCACCTCGCCGCCGGCCGCGCGCGCGACGACCCTGGCGGCCTGGTTGACCTCGCGGCCGAAGTAGTCGCCGTCGCGGTAGATCGCCGCGCCGTAGTGGATCCCGATCCGCGGCGGCGGCTGGTCGGTGGCGACCTCGCCCTGCAGCGCGACCGCCCAGGCGGTCAGGGCGGCGGGGTCCGAGCCGACGATCATGACCTCGTCGCCGAGCGTCTTGATCACGCGTGCATCGACCGGCAGCCGCTCGGCGACCGCCTCGACGAAGCGCTCGACGGTGCTCACGGCCGCCTCGTCGCCCTGCTCGACCGTGAGGCGCGCGTAGCCCGCGAGGTCCGCGAACGCGACCGCAACCCGCAGGCGGCCCTCCTCGAGCGTGTCCCCGCCGAGGTCGGCTTCCATGTGGCCGATCATGTCCTGCTCGACGAAATGCGAGAGCAGGCGCGCATGCAGGTAGGTCATGAAGGGCGATGCGAACGGCAGCACCGCGCGTGTGAGCCCCTCCATCTCGTCGGCGATCTCGACGCTCGGCACACCCGCGCGCATCAGCGGCTCGTGCACGTAGAGGTGGATCAGGCGCACCTCGGCGTCGGCGATCTGCGCGATCACCTGTCCGTAGACGCGCATCAGCTGCAGGAACGCCGCCGGCGGGAAGCCCGCCTCGAGCACCGCGGCTGCATAGCGCAGCATCTGCACGTCTTCGTCGCTGATCCCGTCCGACGGGGGAGCGCCGAGGCCCATGGTCGCGAACACGCGCTCGATCATGTCCGCGTCGAGACCGGTCTCGCGTTCGGCGTGTCGCAGCGTGTGACCGCCCTCCGGGCTGGCCAGCAGGTTCTCGATCGGGCCGATCGCGAGCTGGCCGCTGTCGCTGGCGTGCTTGATCTGCTCGAGCGAGTGGCCGCGCGCGCGAAGCCGCGCGACGACGCGCACGTAGGCCTGGGCGCCCGGCGTCCAAACTCCGTCATAGCCCGGCACGAGGCCCATCGCCACCCAGCGGCGCACAGTCGCGGGCGAGACCCCGGCGCGGCGCGCGACCTGCGAGAGCTTGAGCTCGCCCCCGTCGCCGGCGCGGTCGGCAGCGGACGCGCCCACTCAGAGCCGAACGGGGCTGGGTGTTCCCATGGCCGGGAGTCTAGAGTCGCCGCCGATGGCTGAGCTCGCGACCATCCACCTGCACCCGACGGCGCCGCTCGCGCGCCGCGTGCTGCTGCCGGGCGATCCGGGTCGAGCGCTGGCGCTGGCGCAGACGCTGCTGCACGAGCCGCGCATGTTCAACCACAACCGCGGACTATGGGGGTACACGGGAGCCGCCGCGGACGGAGAGCTGCTCACGATCCAGGCGACGGGCATGGGCGGACCGTCGGCCGCGATCGTGCTCACCGAGCTGGTCGCGCTCGGAGCGCGCGCCGCCGTTCGCGTGGGCACGTGCGGGGCGCTGGCGCCGGGACTTGCGCTCGGGGACCTCGTCGTGGCCGCCGAGGCGATCTGCAGCGACGGCACCTCACGGGCGCTCGGCGCCCGCGAGCGCGCGGCGGCCGACGCGCAGCTCACCGCGGCGCTCTCGGGGGCTGCGCCGGAGGCTCGGACGGGCAGCGTCGTGAGCGTGGACCTCTTCTACGAGGCCCGGCCCGGCGCCGGCGAGCGCGATCAGGCGCTCGCGATCGAGATGGAGGCGGCGAGCCTGTTCGCGCTCGGCAACACGCTCGCGATCCCGGTGGGCTGTGTGCTCGCGGTCAGCGACACGTTCGACGATCGGGGCGCGCGCAGCCGCATCGACGAGCGCGCGCTGCTGGCCGCCGCCGAGCGCATGGGCCGGGCCGCGATCACCGCGCTCGGCGCCTAGCCTGCGCTCTTGCGCGCGGCGCCCGAGCGTCGTGCCGATTTGGCTGCTTTGCGGGCCGCTTTCGGTTTCGCTCCCGCGCGCGCGGCGCCGGCGCCGCGGCTGCCCACGCCGGTAGGAGCGCGAGCCGGCGCGCGCGTAGCGCCTGCGCGCGGCGCGGTGGAGGCGCCGGCCTCGCCGTCGGCACCGGGCTCGGCGCGGAGAAGCAGCTGCTCGACGCGCTCGCTGAGCGTGCGCAGCTGGGCCTCGATCGCGGACAGTCGCGCCTCGACGCCGCTCGGGGAGAGTGCCCGGTCGAGGCGGTCGACGCCGTCCTCGATCCCCTCGAGCCGGTGCGAGACGGACCGCAGGCGCCGCGTAAGCCGTTCGATGTCCGCTGCCGAGGGGATGTTGAGGGCTCCGAGCGCGACCTCCTGCGCCTGGGAGGCCCTCTCGCGGGCGTCGAACGCGCGACCAACGGCTCCCGTGAGCAGCGGGCTTTCGAGCAGATCCGAGAGGGCCTTGCCGAGCCTGTCCTCGGTGTTGGCGGGGAGACGGTCGCGTATCGCCTTCCCAACGTTGCTCGATTCGGGCATCTCCTGAAGGATACGGTGCGAGCGTGCCCGTAAGCCTGTTCGTCTTCATCCAGTTCGAGTTTCCATGGGCGCTGGGACCCGCCGACGGGCGCTACCTGCTGCGCCCGGGCCCCGACGCCGAGCCCGAGCGCGTGATCGTGCTCGGCACGCTCGCGGCGGGGCGCGCGGGCAGCGCTTACAGCGCCGCAGCCGGCGGAGCGCGCGGAGCACGGCGGGGGCGCTGGGCCGCTCGTGGCGCTCGGCCGGCCTCGCCCGAGCCGGCGCCCGTAAGCACGACCCGCGCGACGATCATCGACCCCGTCCCCCTGGCCGCCGAGAACCAGGCCCGCGCGTGGCTGGAGGGGCTCGATCGCGAGCGCGAGATCACGCGCGCCTCGGACGTGCTCAACCGCGTCCTGCATGCCCAGCGGATCGCATCCGCCGATCCATACCTGCACGAGGTGGCTCCGACGCAGGCGCTCGTGATCCGCGCCGGCTGGGGCGAGGGCGAGCAGGTCGCCGACGGCGCCTGGCTGCACGCGCGCGAGCTCGACGCGGAGGGGGGGCGCCGGCGGCTCGGCGTGCGGCGCCGCTCCAGAAGGGATCGCGCGGCTGCGCTGCGCCCGCAGGAGCGCCTGGCGGCTCTGCTCGGCGGACGCGCGACGATGCTCGTGTGCGAGGAGCTCGTTCTTCGCGCGCGCATCGACCTCGACGGCGGGCGCGTCGCCCACGCCGCGATCGAGCTCGAGCGCGCCTACGCCGCCGCGCTGCCGGAGCTTCGCGCCGAGGGCCGCCAGGACCTCGCGTTGCGCGTCGACGAGCTCGAGAAGCTGCGCCCCCATGTCGAGGAGCAGGCCGCGAGGGCACTCGCGCTGGGGGAGCGCGAGCCGGGGCAGAGGCCGGCGGTCGAGGAGGAGGCGCTGCAGCATGCGCTCGGCCGCCTGGAATCGGCGCTCCGCGCGCGCACGGCTACCGGCTTTAATGTGACCTGAGCATGGATCCCACGAGCACCGCGATCGGGACCTGGAGCGGCGGTCGCTTCATGCACTTCGGCGAGCCCCTCCAGGAGGATCGCCTCGTGCGGCTGCTGCGCCCGGGAGACGGCATCGACACCGTGATTACCGCCGACGTTTACGGGATGGGCGAGGCCGACTCGATGCTCGGCCGCGCCATTCAGGGCGTCGACCGCGACGCCTACTGCCTCGTCGGCGCGATCGGGCACGACTTCTACGAGGGGCGGCGCGACGGCGCGAAGGGGTTTCCGCGCTTCACCGACGAGCGGCTGCGCGGCCAGGCCGATTACGCGTCGTACGTTCGCATGGCGACGGAGCGCAGCCTGCAACGCTTGGGAGTGGAGCGCTTCGACGTGCTGCTGCTGCACAACCCCGATCACGTGGGCTACCGCAGCGAGGCCGTATGGGAGGCGATGCGGGGGTTGCGCGAGGCGGACCTTACGAGGCGGCTCGGCGTCGCGCCGGGCCCCGCGAACGGGTTCACGCTCGATCTGATCGACTGTCTCGAGCGCTTCGGCTCGCTGATCGACTACGCGATGATCATCCTCGGCCCGCTCGAGCCCTGGCCGGGCGAGCTCGTGCTCGCGGCGGCCGAGGCGCAGGACGTGGGCGTGATCACGCGCGTGGTCGACTACGGCGGCATGTTCCACGACGACGTGCTCCCGGGCCACGTGTTCGCCGAGCGCGACCACCGCGCCTTCCGCCCCCAGGGATGGGTCGACGCGGGGCGCGAGCGGATCGAGCGGATGCGCCCGATCGCCGCGCGTCACGGGCTGACGATGTTGCAGCTGGCGTGCATCTGGAACCTCGCGCATGGACCGGTGCGAAGCGTGGTGCCCACCCTGATCCAGGAGAGCGGCCCGGACGCGCGTCCGATCGAGGACAAGCGCACCGAGCTCGCCGAGCTCGCGGCCCTGCTCGATGAGGACGACGGCGTCGGCGGACCGCTGAGCGAGGCCGAGCTGGGCGCGATCCGCGAGCTCGGGGACAACGGCGGCTGCATGGCGCTGAAGGGCGCGAGCCCCGAACACGAGGGGCCGCCGCTGCCAGACAGGTGGGCGCTCGACGAGGAGCTAGCGACGGTGGCTGCGCGCTGGAACATCAACCCGAGCGGCGACCTGGTCGCGCTGACGCGGGTGCCGTGAGGCATCCACCGGGGCACGGTACGAGCATGGACACCATCAGCGACTGAAGGGGCGGACATGAGCATCGACGTGGAGGCGATCGAGGACGGCCAGCGGATGATGTGGTCGACGGGGAACTACCCGGACATCGCACAGACGATCCAGGAGGTCGCGGACGGGCTGGTGGAGCTCGCCTGGGTTCAGGCGGGCGAGCGCGTGCTCGACGTCGCTACCGGCAAGCGGCAACGCCGCAATCGCGGCCGCGCGGCGAGGTGCGGCGGTGACCGGCCTCGACATCACTCCCGAGCTGCTCGAGGTTGCGCGGTCCCGCGCCGCCGAGTCTGAGCTCGCCGTCGAGTGGGTCGAGGGCGACGCGGAGGCCCTGCCGTTCGAGCGGCACGCCTTCGACCGCGTAACGTCCTGCTTCGGCGTGATGTTCGCTCCGCGCCATCAGGTCGCGGCCGACGAGCTCGCGCGCGTGGCGCGGCCGGGCGGCACGATCGCGGTCGCGGCCTGGACGCCCGAGGGGCTCAACGGCAGGATGTTCAAGACGGTGGGCTCCTACATGCCCCCACCCCCGCCCGAGCTGACCCCGCCGGTGATGTGGGGCACCGAGGCGCACATCGAGGAGCTGTTCGCAGACACCGGCGCCGCGCTGAGCTTCGAGCGCCGCACGGTGACCTTCGTCTACGACTCTCCTGAGAGCTGGGTGGAGTACAACTCGCGCGTGCTCGGGCCGGCGATCCTCGCCAGGGCGGCGCTCGAGCCGCAGGGCCGCTGGGAGGAGCTGAGGGGCGACCTCACAGACCTCTACGTGGAGCACAACGACGCTGAGGACGGCAGCCTCCGCGCGCAGGCGGAGTATCTGTTCACGCTCGCCCGCATGCCCGCCTGAGCTCCTCGCCGCATCGCCACGGCGGCCGCGTCGAGGACCTCGACGCCGGCCGGGGGATCGGCCCGACCTCGACGCCGGCCGGCGGATCGGCTCCGACCCCGACGTGTTCGTGCGCCCTAGCCGCCCAGCGCCGCCAGCAGAGCGCCGAGATCCGACACCACGTCGTCGTACAGCCGCACGCGCGCGATCACGTCCAGCGGCGTTGGCCCCTGCGTCATGATCGCCACGGCGCCGCCCGCCCTGTGCGTGAGCAGCGGCAGGCCCGCGACGGGATGGACCTCGAGTGAGGAGCCGATGCAGAGCAGCACCTCGGCGCGCTCGCACAGCTCGGCGGCTCGGGCGAGTGCACGCTCGGGCAGCAGCTCACCGAACAGGACGACGTCCGGCTTGAGCGCAGCTCCGCACTCCGTGCAGCGGGGCACGCCGTCGGGCGCGGCGGCGAGGCGCTCACGCGCATGCTCGAGCGTGATTTGCTCGGCGCACGCCAGACATGAGCAGCTCGCGATGCTGCCGTGCACCTCCACCAGCTCGCGCGTGCCGGCGCGGCGATGGAGCATGTCGACGTTCTGGGTGATCACGCCCCCGAGCAGCCCGTTGCGCTCGAGCTCGGCGAGCGCGTCGTGCGCGGCGTTCGGCCGCTTGTCGGCGAGCGTCGCGAAGCGCTCGCCGTAGAAGCTCCAGAACCGCCCGGGGTCCGACAGGAAGGAGTCGATGTGGGCGACCTCCATCGGGTCCACCCGCTCCCACAGCCCGGCTCCGGGGGAGCGGAAGTCGGGAATCCCCGAGGGCACCGAGATGCCCGCGCCCGTGAGCGCTACGACCGAGTCCGCCGCGCGCACGAGCTCGGCGAGGCGTGCGATCTCGGCGCAGGCGTCGAGCGAGAGGCCCGCCGCCGCGCTCACCGGCCCGTGAAGCGGGGTGCGCGTTTGCCGAGGAACGCTGCGATCCCCTCCTTCGCGTCGGCGCTCTGGAAGACCTCGGCGAACGCCCGCTGCTCGGCAGCGATGCCCTCGTCCAGGTCGCCCGCGGCCGAGACCCGCTTGATCTGCTCGACCGCAAGCGGCGCCTGCGCGGCGAGCTTGCGCGCCCAGGCGAGCGCCGTGTCGAGCAGTTCGTGGTCCTCCACGAGGCGGCTGGCGAGCCCGAGCTCGAACGCTTCGTCGGCCAGGATCGGGTCGCCCACGAGGTTCATCTCGAGGGCCTTGCTCGTGCCCACGAGCCGCGGCAGGCGCTGCGTGCCCCCGAAGCCGGGAATGATGCCGAGCTTGGTCTCGGGCTGCCCGAACGTCGCCGAGCGCGCCGCCACGCGCACGTCGCACGCCATCGCCAGCTCGCAGCCACCACCGAACGCGAGCCCGTTGACCGCGGCGATCGTGACGACGCCCTCCGAGCCGAGCTCGCGGAAGAGCACATGCCCGCGGTTGATCATCTCCGCCCCCGAGTCCTCGTCCATCGTCGTGAAGGCCTTGATGTCGGCGCCGGCGCAGAACAGGAACGGGTTGGATGAGGCGATCACGAGCGCGCGCACGCCCGAGGACTTGACCTTCTCCCAGACCTTCTGCAGATCGCCGATGACCTGGGGCGAGATCGAGTTCATCTGGCCGTTGGCAAGCCACGCGATCGCGACCCCGTCGGCGCGCGTCTCGAGCTTGACCACGTCCTCGAGCTGCTCGGCGTCGGGACGCGGATAGGCGTAGAAGCCCTGACCGGTCTTCTGCCCGAGGCGGCCCTGCGCGACCAGCCGGCGCAGGATCGTGGGCGGGGAGAAGCGCTCGCCGTAGCGCTCCTGAGCGTTCTCCATCCGCTCCAGGACGCTGTCGAGGCCTTCGCTGTCGGCCTTCATGAACGGCGGCATCAGCCCCCGGCGCGGGTCAAGCCCGGCGCCGGCCATCATCGCGAAGTCGATGTCGCGGTGGGTGGCGACCCCCTCCTCGAGCACGAGGCACGCCTCCAGCAGCGTCTTCAGGGAGAGGAGCTCCACGAGCTCGGGGACGTCCGGCTCGGCGCTGCCCTCGATGTTGGGCTCGCCCTGCGGGTCATAGAAGCCGTTGCCGCCCGTCTTGGCGCCGAGCTTGCCGTCCGCGACCAGCTTCTGCATCCCCCTGGGCACGTAGAAGCGTTCCTCCCCGTAGGACTCGACGAGGTGCTCCGCCACGTGCAGGACCGTGTCGAGACCGAGCAGGTTCACGAGGTGATAGGGCCCGACGGGGACCACGCCCGCCGCGCCCACGCCCTCATCGATGAGCTTGATCGAGAGGCCCTTCTCCTCCTGCTCGCGCCAGACCTCGGCGATGCCCGAGTTGAGGATCCGGTTGACGACGAAGCCCGGCACCTCGGCACACGTGATCGGCTGCTTGCGGATCGCCTGCGCGAACGTGAGCGCGGCGGTGACCGTCTCGGCCGAGGTCTCCTCGCCCTCGACGATCTCGATCAGCGGCATCACCGAGGCGGGGTAGAAGTAGTGGAACCCGACCACCTTCTCCGGACGCAGCGTCGCCTCGCCGATCTCGCTGATCGACAGCGAGGAGGTGTTGGATGCGAGGATCGCGTGGCCGGGGGTCGCGGCGTCCAACTCGGCGAACACGGCCTGCTTGATGTCCATGCGCTCGGGTACCGCCTCCACGACGAAGTCGACGTCGCCGAAGCCCTCGTAGGTCGTCGTTCCGTGGATGCGGCCGAGGATCTCCTCGATCTGCTCTTGCGCCTGCTCCTGCGTGATCCGGCCCTTCTCCGCCAGCTTGCCGATCTGACCGCGGGTGACGTTGCCCGCCTCGGCGAGCCCGGCCTGCACGAGCGCGTCGTCGATGTCCTTGAGCACCACGGGAAAGCCGGCGGCGGCGATCGTCTGGGCGATCTGCCCGCCCATCGTCCCTGCGCCCACGACGGCGGCCTTGAATACGAACATGCTTGCGGTCTCCTCTGCTGGGTCGGGGACGCGGGAGCCTATTGACTCCGCAGCAGGGCCGCTCTAGTCTCCGGCCTGAGGCCGCGACGCCCGCGGACCGCGGGCGCACTCACGCGATCGTGAACCGGAGCGTGCTCGTCGCCGACTGCCTGCCTGACGCGCTGGCGGTCGCCAGCAGCGTGTAGGCGCCGCTTCTCAGCTTCTTGTGCTTGGAGATCAGACCGTCGAAGCGCACCTTGTTCGTTCCTGCGTGCGCGGAAAACGTGAGGGCGCCGGCCGGCACAGTGCGCGTGCATCGGCGCTTGCCCTTGTTCCGCCTGGTCTGCGCGAGGCATGTCCTGCCAACCTTGCGCCCGGCTGCTGCCTGGGTGAACCGGAACGTGACGCTCGCCGGCACGTTGAGGGTGAACGAGAAGGTCGTGCCGAGCGGCGGCTTCTTCTTGCCGTTTTTGTTGGCGCTGATGCTCGCCAGCGCGCTGCCCTCGCGCCACGTCCTCGCCGTCTCACTCAGGCCGCTGAGCGTCGGTGCGTGTAGGAGAAGCAACGGGAGGCCGCACGCACATGGCGGCGCCGCCACGACGGTGTAGCCGACGCTCTGCGAAGCCCGCAGACCGTCGCTGTCGGCGGTTTCGACCGTGAAGGTGTGCGCTCCGAGGGTGCTCGTTTCGATCGCCGCCCCGTTCGCCACGGGGCCCGCGCAGGCGGTCACGGTCGCCCCGGCGGGAGCGCTGCAGGCGTAGCTCGCATCGACGACCTGGCCCTGGGTGTAGACGGCCCCGTTGGCCGGCGTGGCGATCGCGATCGAGGGCGGCGGGGCGACGAACGCGTAGGCCGCGCCTTGGGATTTGTTCGCGCCGATCTTACGGTTGGGGGCACCTGCGATGGCGGTGTCACCCGAGATCGCCACCGAGCGGCCGAAGAATTCCTGCGCTTCGCCTCTTTCGGCAGTCAGCTCTTCGGTCTGGTGAATCGATCCGGCCCAACCCGCGGCGGACTTCACGAACAGGTACGCCGCTCCCTGGTCGAGATTGCCGCCGACCTTGTGCAGGAGCGCGCCCGCGAGCGCCCGGTCGCCCGACACCGCGACCGAGAGGCCGAGCGCGTCTTCTTCGCCGCCGTCCGAGGCGGTCAGCTCGGCCGCCTGGGTGACCGATTCGCCGGCTTTCTTGCTACCCCAGCCGCCCGCGGGTTCGCTGAAAACGTACGCCGCGCCCTGGAAGGCATGGCCTCCGATCGCGTGCCCGGGCGCGCCGGCGAGCACCGTGCCGGCAGAGACCGCCGCCGATTCGCCGAGTCGGTCTTTCGCGGCCCCGTCTGAAGCCGTCAGCTCGGCCGCCTGATGAACTTCTTCGCCGATTTCGCCGCTGCCCCAGCCGCCGGCCGGCATCGTGAACACGTACGCCGCGCCCTGCATTTCATTCCCGCCGACCTTGTGGCGGGCCACTCCGGCGACCACTGCGTTGCCCGAGATCGCCACCGATTCGCCGAGCTCGTCTTCCTTCGCTCCGCCCAACGCTGTCAACTCAGCCGCCTGGTTGATTTGTTCGCCGACTTCCTTGCTACCCCAGCCGCCCGCGGGTTCGCTGAAAACGTACTCCGCGCCCTGCTTTTCGTTCGCGCCGACCTGGCGGAAGGGCGCTCCCGCGACCACCGTCTTGCCCGAGATCGCCACCGACAGGCCGAGCTGGTCGCCCATCGCACCGCCGGTGGCGATCAGCCGGGCCTCCTCCTTTTCGTCGGCTTTCTTGCTCCCCCAACCGGCGGCCGGCTTGGTGAACACGTACGCCTCGCCTTGGCCCAAGTGGGCGCCCACCTTCTGGAAGTGCGCGCCGACGACGATCGTGTTGCCCGAGATCGCCACCGTCTTGCCGAATTCAACGCCTTCTTCACCGTTTGAGGCGATCAGCTCGCCGGTCTGGGTCGCGCTCGCCCAACCCGGCGGGGGCTCGACGAACACGTACGCCGCGCCCGTTTCAACCGGGGGCGAGCCGACCCTGTGACTCGCCGAGCCAACGACGATCGTGTTGCCCGAGACCGCCACCGATTCGCCGAATTCGTTTTCTTCTTCTCCGTTCGAGGCCGTCAGCTCGGCCTGCTGCACGAACGGGTCGATCCGTAGCGGGTAGGAGGCACCTCGATCGTCGACGCGAATCAGGAGATGACCGCGAGCCAGCTGGAGCCGGGAGTCGAGGACCCGTCCGCGGGCATCGATCGCGAGCAGGCCGCCGTAGCGAAGCGAGACGCCCCGCCCCTGGAGCAGCAGCGATCCGTCCTGTAGCCGCACCGCGAGGTTTCCGGAGATCGCGAGCGAGAACGTCAGCGGCCCGCTCCCGGCGCTCGGCCGCGAACCGACATCGAAGCCCTGCTCCAACCCGAGCGGACCGTTCGCATACCACTCGGTGAGTGCGCCACGGTCGTAGCTGACGCGGTTGGCGCTCACGCGCGGTCTGACGGCCTGCGACGGCCGCAACGCGCCGGCGTAGCCGTATGCCGACAGCGTCATCGAGAAGCGCGCCCCGCTCGAGGCGACCGCGACGCCGCGGCCGGAGAAGCTGACGCGCAGGCGCTGCGCGGGATTAAGGGCCCGAAGACCCACCAGCCGGTAGCCCTGCTGATCGCGCCCCAGCGCTGCCGAGACCGGGCCCTGGGCGGCGGCCGGCAAGCTCGTCAGGCCGTGAGGCGCGGGCGAGGAACCCGCGACGGGTGCGCCAGGGTGTGCGACCAACGCGGTCGCGCAGCCGAGCGCGAGCGCCGTCGACACCAGCAGACCCGCCACCTTGGCGGGCGACCTGGAAGCACGGCTCGGCACCGATCCCAGCCCGGGGGGCGCAACGCCCAAGCTGACCGCATCGGGTGAGCCCCCGCTCCCCATAACGGCGAGCATACACCCGCGCCAGCGCCTGGAGCTCGACCCCCGTCGATGTCGGCGCTCGCGGGCGGCGAGCGCGGTTCGGCCGAGCGGCTGGGCGCCGTCGCGCACTCCGAGCCGCTGCGCCTCGCGGAGCGCAGCGGGCCGACTGGCCGCTAGGCCGGCACCGCCGTCGGCTCCTCCGCGCGGCGCGGCAGCAGCGTTTCGCGCGCGATCACGAGACGCTGGATCTGCGAGGTGCCCTCGTAGAGCTGCATGATCTTCGCGTCGCGGAAGAGCTTCTCGACCGGGTACTCCTTGATGAAGCCGTAGCCCCCATAGACCTGCACCGCTTCGGTGGCGACCTTCATCGCGGTGTCGGCCGCGAAGCGCTTGGCGTGCGATGAGACGAGCGTGTTGCGTTCGCCGTTGTCGAGCATCGCGGCCGACTTCCAGGTGAGCAGGCGAGAGGCTTCGATTTCCGTGGCCATGTCGGCGATCATGAACTGGATCGCCTGGTGCATCGCGATCGGCACCCCGAACTGGACCCGTTCGCGGGCGTAGTCGGTGGCGAACTCGAAGGCCGCTCTGGCGATCCCGGTCGCCATCGCCGCCACTCCCGGCCGGGTCCGGTCGAGGGTCATCATCGCGAGCTTGAAGCCCTTGTTCTCCTCGCCGAGCAGGTTCTCGGCAGGGACCTCGACGTCGTTGAAGGAGATCGTCGCGGTGTTCGACGCCCGCTGGCCGAGCTTGTCCTCCTTCTTGTCCACCACCACGCCCCAGTCGCGCTCGACCACGAACGCCGAGATCCCGCGGTGCCCGGCGTCCTTGTCGGTCTTCGCGTAGACCGTGTAGTAGTCCGCGTAGCCGCCGTTGGTGATGAAGCACTTCGACCCGTTGATGACGTACTTGTCACCTTGCTTGACGGCCGTCGTGCGCATCCCCGACACATCCGACCCGGCGTCCGGCTCGGTCAGGCAGAACGACGCCAGCTTCGGTGCTTCCGTGAGCATCCCGAGGTACTTCTTCTTGGTCTCCTCCGAGCCGCCGAGCGCGATCGGCGCCGTGGCGAGCCCGTTGCATCCGAGCGAGGTCTGGATGCCCGAGCAGCCCCATGACAGCTCCTCCTCGATCAGGCAGCCGTCGAGGTAGCTCGCGCCGGCGCCCCCGTACTCCTCCTCGATGTGGCTGTTCATGAGGCCCACGTCCCAGGCCTTCTTGATGATGTCCTCGGGCCAGGTGCCGTCCTTGTCGTACTCCCAGGCCACCGGCCGGATCTCCTTGGCAGCGAAGTCGTGCGCCATCTCGCGCAGGTTCTTCTGCTCGTCGGTGAGCGTGAAATCGACCATTCTCGTGATCTCCTGACAGTTGCCCGGGCTCTAGATTGACTGGTCAGTCAATCGGGTCTGGCCAGCGTAACGGAGAGCACGCCGAGGGGC
>DATFZM010000043.1:0-34744 GCA_035314465.1 Solirubrobacteraceae bacterium
TCCATCAGGGCCTCGCGCTCGTCGGGATCGCTCAGGCGCACCTTCACGAGCCAGCCCGCGCCATAGGGGTCCTCGTTGATCGTGGCGGGGTTCTCAGCGAGCGCCTCGTTGACCTCGACGACCTCGCCCGAGAGCGGCGCGACCACGTCCGAGACGGCCTTTACCGACTCGACCTCGGTGTAGGGGTCGTTCTGCTTGAGCGTCAGGCCGACCGCGGGCGGATCGAAGAAAACGACCTCTCCGAGCGCGTCCTGCGCGTACCAGGTGATGCCGAGCACAGCGTAGTCGGGGTCCTCGGCGTCGATGCGCGCCCAGTCGTGCTCGGCGTGGTAGAGCAGGTCGTCGGGGTAGCTGGCCTGGGCCATTCAGGAGCCCTTTCTGTAGAGCGGCTTGTCCTTGACTACGGCGGCTCGCATCTTGCCACGAACGTCCAGCTCCAGCTGGGTGCCGACGGCGGCGCGCTCGCTCGTCACGTAGGCCATGCCGATGCCGACCCCGAGGCACGGCGAGAGCGTGCCGCTCGTGACCACGCCGCCGTCCACGACGGGGTTGCCCTGGCGTGCGATGCCGGGACCCTCGATCGTGAACGCTACGAGCCGTTCGGCCGGCCCGCGGGCGCGCGTGGCCGCCACGGCCTCCGCGCCGATGAAGCCCGTGGCCTCCTTGCAGCACCAGCCGAGGCCCGCCTCGATCGGGCCGCGCTCCTCCATCAGCTCGTTGCCGTAGAGGTGGAAGCAGACCTCCAGGCGCAGCGTGTCCCGCGCGCCGAGGCCCGCGGGCACGGCGCCGCGGCCCACGAGCTCATCCCACAGGACCGGCGCGTCCGCGGGACGGCACAGCACCTCGACGCCGTCCTCGCCCGTGTAGCCGGTGCCGCACACGATCACCTCCGCCCCCGCGAGGCGGCCTGCAGCGGCGCACATGCGCGGCGGCAGCGGAGCGTCGGCGGTGGCCTCGACGATCTCGCGCGCGAGCGGCCCCTGCACGGCGAGCATCGCCCAGTCATCGATCGCGTCGCTCACTTGCGCGTCCGGGAACTCCCGCGCGTGCTCGGCGAACCACGCAAGGTCGTGCTCGTGGTTGGACGCGTTGGTGACCGTGAGGAAGCGCTCCGCCTCGAGTCGGTAGGTGAAAAGATCGTCGAGCACGCCCCCGTCGGGGCGGCAGAGCACCGAGTACTGCGCGCCGCCGATCGCGATCTGCTCGACGTCGTTGGAGAGCAGCCGCTGCAGCAGGGCGGCCGCCTGCGGCCCGCTCGTTTCGATCTCGCCCATGTGCGAGACATCGAAGATCCCGCACTCCCGGCGCACGGCGACGTGCTCCTCGCGCAGGGAGGGCGGGCCCCCATAGAAGACCGGCATCTCCCAGCCCGCGAAGTCGACGAGCTTCGCCCCGGCGGCGACGTGACGCTCGTAGAGGGGGGTTCGGCGAAGCGCGCTCGACACGGCCCGCAGGCTAGCGGGACCGATCGATCGCGCCGGCGGGCGGCCCAGAGGAGGCCTCGTGGGACGAGAGCATCGTGCGCTCGCGGCAGGGAGACGAGCTGCAACAGCTCGACTATGCGCTCGCAGTCATGTTCGGCCTATAGGTCCGCGGTCGCTCGGCGCAGGGCGCGCCTCTGCACGGCGCCCGCCTTAGCGCAGGAACGGCGGCACGTCGATGTCGTCGTCGGAGATCTCGAGCGTGGAGCGCTGGCGGTCGCTGATGCGCGGGCCGCGGTCCGGGCGCGCGGCGCGGCTCTCGCGGCGGGCGCCGCGGCCGGGCCGGTGGTCGAAGCCGGTGCCGATCACCGTGACCCGCACGTCGTCGGACATGCTCTCGTCGATGACCGCGCCGAAGATGATGTTGGCGTTCGCATCGGCGGCGCTCTGGATTATCTCGGCGGCGTCGTTGACCTCGAACAGCCCGAGGTCGCGCCCGCCTGTGATGTTCAGCAGGATGCCCGTCGCTCCGTCGACGGACTCCTCGAGCAGCGGCGAGGAGATCGCCGCCTTGGCGGCGTCGCCGGCGCGGTTCTCGCCGCTGGCCATGCCGATCCCCATCAGCGCCGAGCCTGCGTCCTGCATGATCGTGCGGACGTCGGCGAAGTCGAGGTTGATCAGGCCCGGAATCGTGATCAGGTCGGTGATGCCCTGCACGCCCTGGCGCAGCACGTTGTCGGCCTCGCGGAACGCGTCGAGCATCGAGGTGCGCCGCTCGACCACCGCGAGCAGCTTCTCGTTCGGGATCACGATCAGTGTGTCGACCACGTCGCGGAGCCGCTCGATGCCCTCGGTCGCCTGACGACCGCGCTGGGTGCCCTCGAAGTCGAACGGGCGCGTAACGACGCCGACGGTGAGAGCGCCGATCTCGTTCTTTGCGATCTCCGCGATCACCGGCGCGGCTCCCGTGCCCGTGCCGCCGCCCTCGCCCGCGGTCACGAACACCATGTCAGCACCCTTGAGCGCCTCCTTGATGTCGTCGCGCGACTCCGATGCGGCCGCCAGGCCAACGTCCGGATCGGCGCCTGCGCCGAGGCCCTTGGTCGACTCGTGCCCGATGTTCAGCTTCACGTCCGCGTCGCACATCGCGAGCGCCTGGGCGTCGGTGTTGGTGGCGATGAACTCCACGCCGCGAAGTCCCGCGTCGACCATGCGGCTGACCGCGTTCGTGCCGCCTCCGCCCACGCCGACGACCTTGATGACCGCCAGATAGCTTCCGCTCGTCTCCATGATGGGTCTGTCCGAAGCCTTCAGTAGTGATTTAGGGTTTCCGGCACGAGGACGCCCCAGCCGCAGCTTTGGGCACGTTATGCAGGGAACTTCGCCCTGTCAACGGCGCGGTCGACTCTCGCAAGAATCGTTGCAGATCGGAGGACTCTCGACCAGTCCCTGAGGATCGTTCCTCAGCAACACTCGATGTCGACCTGAGCTTTAGTCCTGATCAGCCCCCACCGGAGGAGGCTTCACCGGGGGCGCGTGCCCGGGGCGATGATTCACCCGCAGACGCTTCTGAGGCCGCCGAGGAGGAGCCGCCGGGCGTCGAGGACGACGGTTCGGCGCCCTGCCCTGCCTGGGTACCGGTGCCGGCGGCGGCGCCCGCCTGCCCCTGCGCCGAAGAGCCCGAGCCGGCCCCCGAGGCGAGACCGGCCGCGAGCGCACCGACGGTCGATTCGCCCGCCTGGCCTTCCGAAGGCAGGGCGGAGGGCGCTTCGCCGGTCCCTTCCGAGGCGCCGGCGCGGGAGGCGCTTGGCGCGAGCCCTTCGGGGAGGCCGGCTGCGGGACGCGAGGGCAGGCGCACGTCGATGTAGCTCGCACCCGCCGAGCTCGGGTCGGACAGCACGCGTGTCAGCGAGAGCCACTTCGCGTGCGGGAGCGTTGTGTCGCCGAAGTAGACCAGCAGGCCGTTACGCATCGCCGCCGTGATGCCCCTCGGGCCGACGTAGACGCTCGACACGTGCCGCGCGAGCGCCGCGGGCGCCGATCCCAAGAGCGCTAGCGCATCGAGCTGGCGCCACCCAGGCACGCGCTCGCCGGGCGAGGGCAGGAACGACGCCGCGACGCTCGGAAGCGCGCTGCTCAGCAGCGCAGGCCCGAGCGCGACGCCGTTCGCGGCCACAGCGGTCCGCGCGCCGCCCACGACCAGCGCCGCTACCGGCGGCCGCTCGAACACGGTGATGCGCAGTCCGTGGGGGAAGCTCGCGCTCGCGTGCAGCGCGCTCACCACCGGGAAGGCAGCCACCGCGGCGCGCAGCTCGGCGGGGTTCACCTCGAGTGTTGTCATGTGCCGCGCCGCGTCGGTAAGCGCCGCTTCGATCGCCGGGGCCTCCGGCCCATGCAGCCCGCTGACGTGAACATCGCTCACCGCTACCAGCGAGGAGCCCCGCAGCCACAGCCAGCCGCCCGCGAGCAGCGGCGCGCCGATCGCGACGCAGAGCAGCGCGATCCGCGCGATCCTCCGCGGCCGAGCGTGCGCGAGCGCTGCCAAGGGAACGCCGAGGCCGCGCCGACGGACGCCCGGCCCGGCGCGCGGGGCGCGCCTGCGGGGCATCGGCATCGAGATCCCTCCCTTCGGAGGGACACCCTCACCCTCCGTTCGGGAGGACACACTGGCGGGCGCACCCTCACGGGCACACGCAGGCAGGCGGGCGCCGGCAGGCAAGCGCGTCAGGCGCTGGGCGAGCGGCGGATCCATCGCGCTGCCTCTTTCGACCTCCCGTCGGGAACCCCTACCGTCCCGGGTGCTCCACCGTGCTCGCCGCCGCAGCGCGGCGCGGGCGGCGCGTTCGCCCGCGGGAGCTCAACGCCAGGGAAAGCGCACGTCTCCGAGCGTCTGCACCTCGGGCTCGAGCTGAACGCCGAAGCGCTCGAGGACTCTGCGGCGACCCTCGGCCATCAGCTCGAGCACGTCCGCCGTGCTCGCGCTGCCGGTGTTCTCGATGAAGTTCGCGTGCTTGGGCGCGAAGCGTGCGCCCCCTACCGCGAGCCCACCCGCGCCGGCCTCAGCGAGCAGCAGCCCGGCGCTGCGCCCGCCGGCGCGCGCCTCCTCGGGATTCTTGAACGTCGAGCCGAACGTCTTGATTCCCTGCGGCTGGGCCTCGTGGCGGCGTTTGCGCATCTCGGCGAGCGTCGCCTTGATCGCCTGCGGCTCGCCCGGCGCGAGCTCCAGGCAGGCGCGCACCACGATCTCGCCCTCGCCGAGGTTCGAGCGCCGGTAGGCGAGCCCGAGCTCGCCCGGCGCGCGCCGGCGCAGGCCCGCGGCCGTCGCCACGTCCACCCAGCCCAGCACGCGCTCGAGCTCGCCGCCGTAGGCGTTCGCGTTCATCCGCACCGCGCCGCCGACCGTTCCGGGGATGTTCACGCCGAACTCGATCCCAGACAGCGCCGCACGCGCGGCCGCGGCGGCGACCGCGGGCAGCCGCGCGCCCCCGCCGCAGACGATGCGCGTGCCCTCGCGCTCGATCGCCGCGAGCCCTCCGTCGAGCTTGATCGTCAGCCCGGCGACGCCCTCGTCGGCGATCAGCAGGTTCGACCCCGAGCCGACGACAGCGACCGCGAACCCCTCTGCTGCGGCCCAGGAGAGCAGCGCAAGCACGTCCGCCTCGTTGGGCGCACGCGCAAAGAACTGCGCGTCTCCCCCCGTGCGCACCGTCGCCAGGCGCTTCAGGGGGTACCCAGGTCGGACGCTCGCCGGCATCGGCTGCGTGCTCATGTCAGGAGCCTGTGCGCGAGGACGTCCACATCGCCCGCGCCCATCACGACGACCACGTCCTCGGGGCCTGCCAGCCCGCGCACGACGGGCTCGGCATCGGCGAAGCTCGGCAGCCAGAACACGGGCCGTCCGCCCGCTGCGTCCGCGCTTGCCTCGGCCACGAGCAGCCCGCTCACGCCGACATGATCGCGCGCACGCTCGCGCGCCGGATACACGTCGAGCACGACCGCGGCATCCGCGAGTGCGAGCGCGCGACCGAAGCCTTGCGCGAGCAGCTCGGTGCGGGAGTAGAGGTGCGGCTGAAAGACGGCGAGCAGGCGCCGATGGGGCAGCGTGCGCGCGCCCTGCAGCGTGGCCGCGACCTCGGTCGGGTGATGCGCGTAGTCGTCGTAGACGAGCGCGCCGGCCGGGGTGGCGCCCACGAGCTGGAAGCGGCGGCCCGCGCCACCGAAGTCCGCGAGAGCGGACAGCGCAGCCCCCTCCTCGGCGCCAGCCAGGCGCGTCGCCTCCAGCGCGGCGGCGGCGTTGATCGCGTTGTGCGCTCCCGGCACCCGCAGGTGAACGCGCGCTCCCCGCCAATCGAAGCTCGAACCCCCCGCGCTCAGCTGCAGGGCGGCGACATCGAAGGGCACCAGCTCTTCTCCGGCGAGCTCCAGCAGTTGTGGACGCGCCCACACGACGGCCACGCGCGGATGCGCGAGGAACTCGCGAAACACCTCCCTGACCTCCTCCAGCGAGGCGTAGGTCGCGTGGTGATCGAGCTCGACGTTCGTCAACACGGCGATCTCCACGGTGAGGCTGAGCAGCGAGCGGTCGGACTCGTCGGCCTCCACGACCAGCCACTCGCCCTCGCTCCATTCCGCGTTGCCGAGCCCGTCCCCCACGGACCCGCCGATCAGCCACCCGGGCCGCATGCCCGCCGCGCGCAAGATCGCCACGATCATCGCCGCGGTCGTCGTCTTGCCGTGGCTGCCCGCCACCGCGATCGTGCGCCGCAGCGAGCTCAGCTGTGCGAGCAGCTCCGCGCGAGGACGCTCGCGAATCCCGCGCTCGCGCGCTGTCACGCGCTCCACGTTCTCGAGCGGGACCGCCGAGGAGTAGTAGAGCTCGAGCCCCTCGGCCGGCGGCAGGTTCTCGGGGCGGTGGCCCACAGAGGCCTGCACGACCCCGTCCGCCTGCAGCCTCTCCAGGTAGGGGCTGCTCGCCGCATCGGAGCCGCTGACCGTCGCTCCGAGCGCGTGCGCAGCGCGCGCGTAGCCGCTCATGCCGGCGCCGCCGATGCCGAGCAGGTGCATGCGCCGGCCCTCCCACGGGCGCTCCTGGCCGGCGCCGCGGGCTGCTAGAGCGCCCGTCACGAGGCCGCCCGCAAGAGTTGCGCGGCGACCTCGCGGGCGGCGTTCGGACGCGCGAGGCCGCGCGCGGCCGCGGCCATCGCCGCGAGCCGCTCCGGCGAGGCGAGCAGCGCACCGACCTCGCTGCCGAGCCTCGCGGCGCTGAGCTGCTCATCGGCGAGGATCACCGCGGCGCCCGCCTGTGCCATCCAGCGCGCGTTGCCGAGCTGATGGCCGCCGGCGGCGTGCGGATATGGCACGAGGATCGACGGCAGCCCGTTGGCGGCGATCTCGAACACCGAGCCGCCGGCTCGGGCGATGACGAGGTCTGCCGCGCTCAGCAGCTCGGCGAACTCGTGCGGCGGCAGCGACTGCAGCAGCCGGTAGCCCGGACGACTCGGGCCGGCGCCTGCTTGCCTGCTTGCCTGCTTGTGCCCGTGAGGGTGCGCCCTCCAGGGTGTACCCGTGAGGGTGTTCCCTTTAGGGTGTCCTTCCGGCGGGAGGGCCCCGGACTCGTTCCCGACGCTCTGCAGGCGCGCGCGCAGCTCGGCGTAGTCGCGGCTGCCGCACACGTGCAGCACGTCGAAGGGCGCCTGCTCGAACGCCTCGACCGCGGCGAGGTTGATCGAGCGCGCTCCCAGCGAGCCGCCGAAGACCAGCACGCAGGTGTCGTTGGCGCCGATGCCCAGATGCGCCCGCGCCTGGGCGCGATCGACGCCGGGAGCGATCGGGCGACCGGTCACGAGATAACGCGGTCCGTCGCGCCCGGCGAGCGGGAACGCCAGGCAGACCCGTCGCGCGAGCGGCGCGAGGGCCCTGTTGGCAAGGCCGAGATGGCTGTCGGCCTCCGTGAGCACGAGCGGGATGCGCATGCTCGCGGCGGCAAGCCCGACCGGCGCGGCGACATAGCCGCCCGCCCCGAGCACCGCATCGGCTGACAGCTGCGAGAGCAGCGACCGCGCGCGCGGCACCGCGCGCGCGGCCAGCGCGAGCGCCCGCGCCGCGCGCAGCGGGCTGCTGCGGCTGAGACCCTCCACCGAGATCCGGCTCAGCTGAAAGCCGGCGGCGGGGACGAGCTGCGCCTCGGCGCGATCGCCGCCGATGAACGCCACCTCGGCGCCCTCATCCTGCAGCGCGGCGGCCACCGCGAGCGCCGGCACGACGTGCCCCGCGGTCCCGCCCGCGGCGATCACGATCCTCCTCGGCGCTGGCTCCACGGGCCCATCCTGCCGTTTCGCCGGCGCGCGCGTCGCGCACAGGCGTGCGTTTGCGAGACGAGCCCACCGCGCGCACGTGCCCCGTGGCCCCCGAGGCGACGTTCATCAGCAGCCCCATGCCGGCAAGCATCACGATCAGGCTGCTGGACCCGTAGGAGACGAACGGCAGCGGCACGCCCGTCAGCGGCGCCAGGCCGAGCACGGCGAACACGTTCAGCAGCGCCTGCGAGACGATCAGCACGGTCACGCCGACCGCGATCAGCGCGCTGTAGAGGCTGCGGGCCTTGGTCGCCGCCCGCAGGCCCGCGTAGGCGATCATGCCGTAGAGGAACAGCAGCGCGCATACGCCCACCACGCCGAGCTCCTCCGCGATCACCGCGAGGATGAAGTCCGTCGGCGCCTCGGGCAGATAGAAGATCTTCTGCACCGACTGGCCGGGCCCGACTCCGAACATCCCGCCCGAGCCGATCGCGATCTGCCCCTGCACCGCCTGGAAACCGCTCGAGGAGGCGTGCGCCCAGGGGTCCAGGAACGA
The DNA here is from genome assembly GCA_035314465.1 of Solirubrobacteraceae bacterium. Classification (GTDB taxonomy): domain Bacteria; phylum Actinomycetota; class Thermoleophilia; order Solirubrobacterales; family Solirubrobacteraceae; genus Palsa-744. Next base: position 8,274 of record DATFZM010000043.1, read on the forward strand.
GGTCAGCCGTGCGCGCGCGTAGGGCCGTATGAGCGTGTACAGGAGCACCACGCCGGCTACTGCCGCAAAGATCGTGGCGAGCCTGCGCAGCGGCATCCCGGCCGCTACCAGCATCGCGCTCACGGTAAAGGCGATCACCATCGCGGTGCCGAGATCGGGCTGCGTGAACACGAGCAGGCACGCCGCCCCCACGACCAGCAGCAGCGGTTTGAAGAGCTCGCGCATGTCGTGCACGCGAGCCGGGCGGCGAGCGACGAGCGTGGCCGAGTACAGGACCAGCGCGAGCTTCATCAGCTCCGAGGGCTGAAACTGAAGCGGGCCGGTGCCGATCCAGCGCCGCGCGCCGTTGACGCTCACGCCGACGTGGGGTACGTGCGCGGCGAGCACGAGCACGAACGACACCGCCAGCAGCGGCGCGGTGATCGTGTGCACCCGTGCGATCCCGTCGCGGGCCAGGACGCGCATGATCACGAGCCCGATCCCTCCGTAGGCGAGGAACTTGAGCAGGTCTTCCTCGCTCCTACCGTGCCCCTGCAGCAGCGTCGTCGCCGATGACGCGCTGTAGACCATCACGGCGCCGAAGGCGAGCAGGCACATCGTCGCAGTCAGCAGGATCCGCTGCTCGAGCGATTGTCCCGTGCCCTCACGGCGGGCCGCGGCGCGGTCCCCGAGGCGTCGTCGTGCAGGCCCGGCGGGCATCCTCGCTCACTTCGACGCGGCGCCCCCGAAGCCTCCCGTGGGCCCCGGATCAGATGCCGCGGCTCTGGCGGTAGATCGTGAAGCCGATCGCGCCGCAGATCGACGCCACGATCCAGAAGCGCAGGATGATCTTTGTCTCCGACCAGGCCTTCAGCTCGAAGTGGTGATGGATCGGCGCCATCAGGAACACCCGTCTTCGCGTCATCTGGAAGGAGATCACCTGAATCACGACCGACAGGGCCTCGATCACGAAGATCCCGCCGAGCAGGATCAGCAGCACCTCCGTCTTGGTCATGACCGCCAGACCCGCGATCGCCCCGCCGAGACCGAGCGAGCCGGTGTCGCCCATGAAGATCGTGGCCGGGAAGGCGTTGTACCAGAGGAACCCGATGCAGGCCCCGACCAGGCAGCCGGCGAGCATCGCCATGTCGAAGTCGTAGGCCAGGAACGTGATGCCGACGTAGGCGAGCAGCACGATCGCCGCGCAGCCTGCGGCGAGGCCGTCGAGACCATCCGTGAGGTTGACCGCGCTGGTCGTGCCGGCGACGACGAGATATATAAGCAGCGGGTAGAGCGGCCCGAGGTCGATGTGGTAGTCGACGAAGCGAAGCCACAGCGTCGGCTGCAGGTGCGCCTCCTGCGTGGCGATGAACCACAGTCCGAGCGAGATCGCGATCGTGACGATCAGCTTCGTCCGCGCGCGGAGCCCGAGCGAGCGCCGCTTGATCAGCTTCGTGTAGTCGTCGGCGAAGCCCAGCAGCGCACAGGCGATCGCCGCGCCGAACACTCCCAGCGAGCGCCATTCGTAGTCCGTGAGAATCAGGAACGCGACCGCCACGGCGAGGAAGATGATGACCCCGCCCATCGTCGGCGTGCCTGCCTTCTGGTGGTGCCCGGCGGGGCCGTCCTCGCGTATGTGCTGACCGAACTCCCGCTTGCGCAGGAACTCGATGAACTTCGGGCTGAGGAAGATGCAGATGAGCAGCGCGCCGGTGCCGCCGAACAGGATCCGGCCCATTCAGCGCCGCCCGCTGCCGGCGCGCCCAGCCGCGAGCGCCGGCCCGTCCGGACCCGCCGCGGCGAGTGCCGCGACGACGCGCTCGAGCGCGACGCCGCGCGATCCCTTCACGAGCACGGCATCCCCGGGCGCTAGCAGACCCGGCAGCAGCTCGGCCGCCTCGGCCGCGTCGGCGACCGTGTGCGACTCCCCGGTGTACGTCGAGGAGATCTCGGCCGCCAGCGACCCGACGGCCACCAGCACGTCCACGCCGTGCGCGGCCGCGTGCAGGCCTATCTCCCTATGCAGCGCCGGCCCCTGCTCGCCGAGCTCGAGCATGTCGCCGAGTACCGCCACGCGGCGGCTCGCGGGCGTCTCCGCGAGGTCGTCGATCGCCGCACGCATTGACATCGGGTTGGCGTTGTAGCAGTCGTCGACCACGGTCACGCCTCCGGCGACCGCGAGCCGCTGGCCGCGGCCGGCCGAGAAGTGCACGTCCAGGCTCCCGCCCGGCATGAGCCCGAGCGCGCGGGCCGCCGCGACGGCGGCCAGCAGGTTGAGGATGTTGTGGGCCTGCGTGAACGATGGCCACAGCTCGATCGTGCCTGGCTGTCCTGCCGAAGGCAGGGGCTCTCCCTGCGCAGGCATGGCGCCGCCGGCGAGGGCGATATCCACGCGCCCGCCGGGGCCACGTCCCAGCAGCGACACGTCGGCCCCCGCGCCGCCAAATGTGATCGTGCGGACGTCCTTGCGCAGGTGGGGCGCCAGCAGCGGCTCGCCATAGGGGATCACGGCGCAGGCTCCCGGCGCGAGGCCCGCGATCAGCTCCGCCTTGGCGGCGGCGATCGCCTCCAGCGAGCCGAGCAGCTCCAGGTGCGCTGGGCCGACGTTCACGATCACGCCGACGTCGGGCTCGGCGATCGCGCTCAGCGCAGCGATCTGCCCCGGGCCGCGCATCGCCAGCTCGAGCACGATGCACTCGCTGTCGGCGCCCGCGGCAAGGATCGCCAACGGCAGGCCGATCTCGGTGTTGAGGTTCGCCGGCGTGGCAGCGGTTCGCAGCCGGGGGCTGACGAGTGCGGCGAGTATGTCCTTCGTCGAGGTCTTGCCGGTCGACCCGGTGATCGCCACGACCCGTGCGCCCCGCGCGCCGAGCTCCAGGCGCCAGGCCCGCGCAAGCGCACCGAGCGCGGCCAGCGGGTTGTCGTGCACCAGCACCGCGGCGCCCGCCGGCACCTGCTCGGCAGCCGGCACATAGCGCGGCTCTACGAGCACGCCCCATGCGCCCGCGTCTAGGGCCGCGACGGCGAACTCGCCGCCGTCGGAGCGCTCGCCGCGCAGGCCAACGAACAGTTCCCCTGGCGCGAGCTCGCGCGAGTCGATGCACACCCCGAGCGGGCTGCCTGCCCCCGGCGCGCCCGCCCGGGCGCCGCATGCTCGGGCGATGCGCTCTGCGTCCCAGCCCCTCACACGCCCCCCGCGCGGTTCATGCCGCCCCCAGCAGTTCCCTCGCCACGGTGACGTCGTCGAACGGCACCTTCACGCCGCCTGCGAGCTCCTGGCCCTGCTCGTGCCCCTTGCCCGCGATCACGAGCACGTCGCCCGGGCTGGCGGCCTCGATCGCCGCGGCGATCGCCGCGCGCCGGTCGCTGATCGAGCGCAGGCTCTGCGCGCGTCCGGTCCCCGCGCCGCCGTTGCCCGACCTCTGCTTGCCTGCTTGCCTGCTTGCCTGCTTGTGCCCGTGAGGGTGCGCCCGCCAGGGTGTGCCCGTGAGGGTGCCCCCGCCAGGGTGTGCTCGTAAGGGTGCGCCCCCAAGGGTGTGCCCTTCAGGGTGCGCGCCCGCCATCACGGCCGCGATGATGCTGTCGGGATCCTCCGAGCGCGGGTTGTCGGAGGTCACGACCACGACGTCGCACAGGCGCGCGGCTACCTCTCCCATCAGGGGCCGCTTGCCGCGATCGCGATCGCCGCCGGCCCCGAAAACGCAGATCACACGACCCGCCCCGCGGTCGGCTGCGACGAGCTCGCGGGCGGCGCCGAGCACGTTCTCGAGCGAGTCGGGCGTGTGCGCATAGTCGACGAGCACGGCGAAGTCCTGCCCGGCCTGCACCGGCTCGAAGCGGCCGGGAACGCGCACGCCTTCGCCGAGCGCGCGCACGAGCACGTCCAGCCGTCCGCCGAGCGAGTGCACGGTCGCCAGCGCGGCGAGGGCGTTGGCGACGTTGAAGCGGCCCGGCATCGGCAGCGAGACCTCGCGATCGCCCTCGGGCGTGTGCAGCGTGAAGGAGCAACCCTGAAAGCCGCATCGCAGGGCGCTCGCGCTGTAATCGGCCGGCGTCTGCAGCGCACACGTGCGCGCCCCGCCGACTTCCTGTGCCAGACGGCGCCCGTAGGGGTCATCGACGTTGATCACGCTCAGGCGCGGCGCCGTCACGAGCTCGAGGAACAGACGGCGCTTGGCGGCGAAGTAGTCCTCCATCGTGGTGTGGAAGTCGAGGTGGTCCTGCGTGAGGTTTGTGAACACGGCGGCGGCGAAGGGGATCGCGTCGGCGCGGCCGAGCTCCAACGCGTGGGAGGAGACCTCCATCGCGCAGGCCACGTCTCCTGCGTCGAGCATCGCGCGCAGGTCCGCCTGCAGATCGATCGCCTCCGGGGTCGTGTGCAGCACAGCTCGGTCCTGCCCGCCGATCACCGACTTGACCGTCCCGAGCAGGCCGCACTGGTGACCGCCGGCCTGGAGCAGCGCGCGCGTCAGGTAGCTCGTGGTGGTCTTCCCGTTCGTGCCCGTGATGCCCACGACCTCGAGCTCGTCCGCGGGGTTGCCGTAGAAGTGGGCTGCGATCGGCGCCATCGCAGAACGGACGGAGTCGACGAGGAGCTCGGGAACACCGAGCGCCAGCGGCCGCTCCACGACGAGCGCGGCTGCGCCCGCGGCGACCGCGGCGGGCGCGTAGTCGTGGCCGTCGGCGTGAAAGCCGCGCACGCAGAAGAACAGCGTCCCGGGGCTCACGTCGCGGCTGTCGTATGCCAGCGAGGTGATCACGGGGTCGCCCGAGGGCGGCTCGTCGGGGCTGCGACGAACCTTCAGGGCGCGCGAGAGCTCGCCCAGCCTCATCGCTCGATCCCGCCGCGCCGGCATGCGGTTGAGTCTAGTTTCCGGCCCCGCCGGAGAGGCGCCGGGGCTCGCCTGCGGGAAGGGCTCGTCCTCCGGAGGGAGGCCCGGCGCTCCCGGGAGACGGCGCCTGCCCTTCCCAAGGGAGCGCTCAGCCGGGCGCGATCCCTCAGCCGGGCGCGATCCCCATATAGGGCAGCGCAAAGCTCATGATCTGGCCGAACGCGGGCGCCGCGACGGCGCCGCCGTAGATCGAGCCCGCCTGGGGTTCGTCGACGACGACCGCGCACAGCAGCTTCGGGTGCGACGCGGGCGCGAAGCCGATGAACGAGGCCACGTAGGCGGTCTTCGAGTATTCGCCCGTCGCAGGGTCGATCTTGCTCGCGGTCCCGGTCTTGCCGGCTAGCTGGTAGCCCGGGATCGAGACCTCGCTCGCGGTCCCACCGGGCGCGAGCACGCCTTCAAGCATGTGCCGCACCGAGGCCGCAGTCGCGCTCGAGATCACGCGATGGCCGGGCGGCAGCGCCAGCCGCCGCCCGCCGATGCTCGCGACGACGTGCGGCGGAGGCAGGATGCCGCCGTTGGCGATCGCGGAGTAGGCCGTGGCCATCTGCATCGGCGTGACGAGCTCGCCCTGGCCGATCGGCAGGTTGCCCATCGAGGACCCCGAGTAGTGGTTGAGCGCGAGCGTGAGCCCCTGTTCCTCGCCGGGCAGGTCCACGCCCGTGGGAGCGCCGAAGCCGAACCGATGCACCCAGTCGTTGAAGCTCGACGCCCCCTCGAGCATGCCGATTTTGATCGCGCCCACGTTGCTCGATCGGGCGAGGATCTGGGACGTCGTGAGCGTTTCTTCGGGGTGTTCGGTGTCGTCGTGGATGGTGCGGTCCGCAACCTGGATCTGATCGGGGATGTTGAAGCCGGTTTCGGGGGTGATAAGCCCCTCTTGGAGCGCTCCGGAGACAGCGATTACCTTGAACGTGGATCCCGGTTCGTAGTCGAAGCTCACGGCCCGATCGGTGAGCGCGTCGGGCGCCGAGGCGCCTTCGCGCGCACCGGCCTGCGCCCAGTTGGCCAGCGCGAGGATCGCGCCGCTGCGCGGGTCCATCACGATCGCCGTCGCGTCTTTGGGTTCGAACACGCGCCCAACCGCACCGAGGACGTCTTCGGTGCGCTGCTGGATGTTCGCGTCGAGCGTCAGGCTCAGCGCCTTGCCCGGCACCTCTGGATGGGATTCGGTGATCGACACCGGCTGCCCGATCGCGTCGCTTACGACCCGGCGCTCGCCGGCCTGGCCGGCTAGCTGGGCGTTGCGCGAGTACTCGAGGCCCTCGAGGCCCTCGCCTTCGGTGCCGACTACGCCGAGCACCTGTGCCGCGAGCCCGCCCCGCGGGTAGACGCGCCGCATCACCGGCGTAGCTGTCACGCCCGGGATCTTCAGCGCGAGGATGCGCTCGGCCTGCGCGCCGGGCAGCGCGCGCGAGAGATAGACGAAGCCGGCGCGCTGCGAAAGCTCTCGAAGTACGACGGCTTCGCTCTTGCCGAGCAACGGGGCCAGGCGCTGCGCCGCCTGCAGCGGATTGGCGAGCAGGTAGGGATCGGCCGAGATGTCGCGCGCCGGTTCGGAGACCGCGAGCTCGATGCCGTTGCGGTCGAAGATCGTGCCACGGGGCGCGATCACCGTTTCGTCGGTCAGCTGTTGGGTGCTCGCGTCCTTGCGCAACGCTGCGCTGCGAAGGATCCCCAGATAGGCGGTCCTCGCAGCAGCCACCGCGAGCAGGCCGAGGAACAGCGCGAAGATCCATCCGATGCGCTGCTGGAGGGCGCTCACCAGCCCGCTCTCATCCCGCGGTCACTGCCCGGCGGCGGGTTGCGTTCCGGTACCCCCGCCGACCCCGGTTTCGCCGCCCGCGGAGCCTCCGCTGCCCGCCTGTCCCTGCGAGGGGGAGGAGCTCGGCGAGGAGGCGGCCCCGGTCACCGACGAAGGCTGCGTCGGGGTCGCGCTCGAAGCCGGAGTCGAGGCTTCGCTCGAGGGCGCCGGCGACGGCGCCTGGCTGGCTACTCCGTTCGACGCCGCCTGCCCTGAGGCGCCGGCTGATTCGCCGCCCGAGGAGGCGGGCGCGCCCGACGCGCCGGCTCCAGCTGCGCCGCTCGCACTTGCCTGCGTGCGCCCTTCAGGGTGTGCTTCCGAGGGGAGGGACTGTTCTCCCGAAGCGAGGGCCTGTCCTTCCGAAGGGACGGCCGCCGAGCTCGCGCCGGGCGCGCTCGCGTTCAGGACGCTCGCCGCGCGGGCGAGATCGCCGGGGCGCGGGGTGAGGAAGCGCAGAGCACCCGCCGGCACGAGCTCCATGCCGAGCTTGCCCGCCAGCGTCTCGACGCGATCGCCGGCCGCGATTTCGGAGTTTTCGATGCTGAGCGCGGCGTTTTCGCGCTGCAGCGAGCCCTCTCGCTCGAGAAGCCGGCCGATCGTCGTGTTGAGCTCGAGCAGGCCGAGCTGCATCGTGACGATGCCGATCAGCGCGAAGGCGACGAGGGCGATCCAGGCCTTGCCTGCGATCAGGCGGCCGAGAAGGCGGCCGGTGGCTACGCGGGCGTAGAGCGCGCGCAGCCATAGTGCGAGGCCACCTTGCGCCTGGGCATGGCGCGCCGAGGCCGGCGCGTGCCCGTCGGGCGCCGCGCCGGAGACGCGGCGCGGAGCGGCGGGACGGGGCCGTCGTCGGGTGCCCGGCAGCGCGCGCTCCCTTCGGAGTGACAGCGGAGCGCCCGCGTAGGCGCGAGACGCCGCGGCGGTCGCGCCGCCAGTCGCGGGGGGCGTCACGGCGCCTGCCCTTCGGAGGCCGAGGCGGGCTCGTCGGCGAGCTTGCGCGCAGCGCGCAGACGGGCCGAAGAAGCGCGCGGGTTCGCTGCAACCTCTGCCGCGGAGGGAACCAGCGAGCGACGCGTGAGCAGCTGCGCCTCCGGCTCGCGACCGCATACGCAGACGGGCAGGTCGGGTGGGCAGATGCACCCCCGCGCGCGGTCGGCGAGGAAGCGCTTTACACGCCGATCCTCGAGTGAATGGAAGGAGATCGCGGCCAGCGCGCCACCTGTGGCGAGCAGCGACCAGGCCAGCGGGAGGGCGCGGTCGAGCTGGTCGAGCTCGTCGTTGACCGCGATCCGCAGCGCCTGGAAGGAGCGCTTGGCCGGGTGGCCGCCACCGAATCGCGCGGGCGCGGGGACAGCCGCGGTGATCGTCTCGACGAGCTCGAGCGTGGTCGTAATCGGCCGCTGGGCGCGTGCGGCGACGATCGCGCGCGCGATCGTCGCCGCGTGCCGCTCCTCGCCGTACTCGCGCAGGGCGTGAGCGAGGCGGCGCTCGTCCCAGTCGGCAACGATCTCGCGCGCGCAGAGTTCCTGCGCAGGGTCCATGCGCATGTCCAGCGGCGCGTCATAGGAGTAGGAGAAGCCGCGCTCCCGGGTGTCGACCTGCATCGAGGACATCCCCAAGTCGAAGTAGGCGACGTCGGCGCGCAGCCCCTCGACAGAGAGCTGCGTGAGCGCCTCGGCGTAGCCGCAGCGGAGGAAGCGCATCGAGCAGGCGGTGTCGGCTGCGAGCGCAGCGAAGCTCGCTTCCGCCGCGGGGTCGCGGTCGATCGCAACGAGCGTTCCCGAGGCACCGAGGCGCTCGGCCACCAGGCGCGCGTGGCCGCCATCGCCGAACGTGCAGTCGATCGCGGTCTGGCCGGGCCGCAGGTCGAGCACGTCGAGCAGCTCGGTGGCGAGCACCGGGATATGCCCGCCGCGAACGCCGCGCGCGGCCCGCTGCGGCGCCCCGCCCGACGCAGAGCGCCCCGAATCCCCTTCCGGAGGGAGCGCGCCCGTCCGCCCTGGTCCCGAACGGGCGGAGCCGCGTCGGCGCCGCGACTCGCCTCCTCCGTGAGGACCCGCGGAGATGCGCGCGGCCACGCTTTCAAGCAGCGTCATCGACACGCGCAGTGACCTCCGCGACGCCGCTCAGCAGCGTCGATCGATGCTCGCTCCATGTTCCCTTGTCCCACAGCTCGAGGCGATCGCCGACCCCGACGACGACGACGTCCTTCGAGAGCGATGCCGATTCGCGCAGCGAGTTCGGGACCATGATGCGACCGGCCGCGTCCAGCTCGGCGTCGTGGGAGCTGCCGTAGAAGAAGCGCTCGAGTTCGGTCAGGCGCGGCGAGAGCGGCGGCAGCTCGGCGAGCGCGCGCGTGGTGTAGCTCTCGTACTGCTCGGGGCGCCACACGCCCACGCATGGCTTCAGGTCGACGGGCATCGCGAGAACGACCCCCTCGGCGAGCGCGGCGCGGTAGCGCGCCGGCACCGTAAGGCGGTTCTTGGCGTCGAGCGTATGGTCGAAGGTGCCACGAAACGGAACCACGAGCACTCCAGAGCTTTGCTTTCGAGCCGAGGTGGAGGAGTGGGAGGAGCCCCTCCACCCCGGCTCGCTGCGGCGAACATAACCCACTTCCCCCCACATTGCAACCCCAGCTGCACAACTTCTCCCACTTCATCGTCACCAGACCTTTCACGCGCCCGAAAAGCCCTGCAGATAGGCGTATTTCGAGCGCGGCATTGGCGCGCTTGCGGCCCTCTGCGAGCTGCAATCGGACATGCACGAGCTCGTTCTGGCAGCCGGCCTGCAGAGCGGCAACCGCCGTGCCTCCGCGTGGGGCACGGGTACGATCAACGCCTTGCTGCTGCTGCTGCCTGCGCCCTCGCATCGCCCGCCCCCCCGCCGCCCTCGTCGTCGGGACGGCCGCTCGCCTTCGCGCCTCCTCTCCTCCCGCCGCGAGCGCGCCCGCGGCGTCCTCCGCGCCGGGGCGCTGCTGGCGCTCGCCTCGGCGGCGATCACGGGGTGCGGCTCCAGTCAGAGCTCGGGAACCACGGCCGACCCGGCGGGCGTCGTTCCCGCCGGCGCGCCCATCTACGCAGGCGCCGAAGTGCGCCCCCAGGGCTCCGAGAAGACCAATGCGCAGGCCGTCGGGCAGGCGCTCACGCATCAGGCCGATCCCTACACGCGACTGCTGCTGCTCCTGCAGACGCCCGGCTCGCCGACGCTCAGCTTCGCCACCGACGTCGCGCCCTGGCTGGGGCCGCACGCGGGTGTGTTCCTCACCTCTGAGAGCGCGGCGGGCTCGCTTCTGCCCGCGCTCGAGCAGGGCCTGCTCGGCAGCTCGACGAGCGGCGCCGCGTTCCCGTTCGGCTCCGCGGGCGCGCAGGGAGCAATCGTGCTCGACACGAGCGACTCCTCCAAGGCGCACTCCTTCCTTGACACGCAGGCATCCCGCGCCGGCGCCCAGCCGACCAGCTACAAGGGCGTCTCCTACATGCACACCAGCTCGGGGATCGCCTTCGCGCTCGTCGACCGCTTCGCGGTGATCGGCAGCGATACCGGCGTGCGCGACGTGATCGAAACCGCGCAGGGCGCAGCCGCGTTGCTGCACGCGAGCGGCTACAGCGCGCTCACGGCGAGCGCCCCAGCCGGCGCGCTCGCCCACCTCTACACGAACCCGACCGCCGGCCAACGCGCCGCGCTGCCGTCGGAAGGGCACCCGGAAGGACGCACGGAAGCGGGCGACCCGCTTGCGCTGTTGGCCGGTGGGCGGGAGGCGAACATCTCGCTCGTGCCGGGCTCCACGTCGCTGTCGCTCTACGTCGACGCGCATACCTCCGCCGCGAGCGGCACGCCCGGCGGCCTGCTCGCCTCGAGCGCCGAAGGCGCGCACGCCCTGACTGAACTGCCGGGCGAATCATGGCTGGCGATCGGCCTCGGCAACCTCGGTCAGACGCTCGGCAGGGACGTCGCCGCGCTCGGCGAACTCACAGCGCTGGCCTCGAGCGGCGGGGGCTCCGGCGCCGGCGCCACCGCAACCAGCACGCTCAGCCTCGGAGGCCTCGTCAACGGCCTGCTGGCGCCGCTCTCGGTGCTCGCCGCTGACAACGCGCGCGCGAGGCAGGAGTTCACGAGTTGGATGGGCTCGGGCGGCGTCTTCGCCAGCGGCTCGGGGCTGCTGGACCTGAAGGGCGCGGTGGTGATCGAATCGAGAAGCCCGGCCAGCTCACGGGCGGCGGTCGGCGAGCTCGCGGCGCTGCTCGCACACGCCGGCGACTCGAGCCAGCCGATCTCGATCCCCGGGACCGACGCCGCCGTGGCGGTGAAAGTAAACGGCCTGCCGCTGATGCTCGTCATCGCCAACGGGCGCGACCAGAGCGGCGGCACGAAGTTCGTGCTCGGCCTCGGCGAAGCGTCGGTGACGACCGCGCTGCATCCGCCGAGCACGCTCGCCGACGCGCCCTCGAGGAGCGCGGCCGCGAACACCCTCGGAGAAGGCCTCAGCCCGAGCGTGATCTTCGAAGTGCCGACGCTGCTGGGACTGCTGGAAGCGGTGGGGCTGACCGAAGACCCGACGCTCTCGAAGATCCTCCCCTACGCGCGCGCGGTTACGACGATCGACGGCGGCGGCCACGCGCTCGCCAACGAAGTCGAACGCTACAAGCTGGTCGTCGGCCTGCGGCCGGCGGGCAGCGGCTAGAGCGCGCTCAGCGGGGCACTTCGATCGCGCGATAGAAGACCGTCCGCCCGCGGCTGACACGATCGACCGCAAAGCGCGAGAGTGTTGTTTCGCCGTCGGGTTCGATCGAGTAGCGCCCGAGCACCGAGTCCCGCTCGCGCGTGCCGAGCAGGCGGGCGATCACCGCACGGCGGTCGTTACCGTGCGAGCCCGCGCGGCGGATAGCATCGAGCACCAGGCTCATCGCCTCGTAGCCGTATAGCGCGTAGCCGTTGCCTTCCCCGCCAAACGCGCGGCGGTAGTCGGCGAGCACGTGCCGCCCCGAGGGGGGATAGAGCGACGCGGGCAGCAGCGGCGTCGTGAGGAACGTGCTCGCCCCGGCGGCGCCGAGCTGGGAGGTGAACGGTTCCACGACCGTCGAGCTGGGTGCGAGCAGCAGCAGGTGAGGGTCGGCGAGGTGCAGTTCGCGGAACATCTGCGCGGCGCCTTCGGAGCCCGCGCCCGAGTAGAACACGGCTTGCGCTCCGCTTTCGGCGATCTTTTCGGCCTCTCCCTTGTAGACGCCGCCGGTGACGATCGACAGGCTGTCGTGCCCGACGACCTTGATTCCGGCTGCTGTGCCGTCGCCCGCGACGAGCTCTGCCAGCGGCACCGCAAAGGGGTCCTGATCGTCGAGCACGTAGAGGCTGCGCACGCCGAGCGAGCGCATCAGCGAGACCTGCACCTGCGCCTGGACCGGATCCCCCGGCTGCAGGCGCGCAAACGTGCGCTGGCCGCTCGGGTAGAAGCGTTCGGGCTCGTCCTGCCCGGCGTCGAGAGATTCGATCAGCCCGACGTAGGGACTCGCGGGACTGACCTGCGCGATGCCGGCGGCGTTGATCAGCGGGAGTGATACGGCCGTGGCTGCCGATTCGTAGTCGCCCAGGTAGGCGATCGTGCTCGTGTCCTGGGCGGCTGTCTTCGCGTTGGAGGCCGTCACGCCCGGGTTCCAGCGCCCGCTCGTCGGGTTGGAGGCGTCGAGCGAAACATAGCCAACCTTGAAGCGCCCGGCTCGGCCTCCCGCCTCGGCGAGGGCGAGCTTCTCCCCGTCCACGATCTGTTCGGAGGCCGGTGCGGAGGGTCCCTGAAGCGGCAGGCTGGAGTAGACCGCCAACTCCCCACCGACGGCGTCGTCGTTGGTCGCGGCGCCGCCGCTGGCACAGCCGCCGATCGCAGCAGCGGCAGCGGCGAGAGCAGCGAGGCCCAGCCAGCGCGCCAGCACGGCGCGCTAGCTGCGACGGCCGGGCAGGTAGCCGGAAAGGATCTTCAGCGACGCCCCCACGAGGATGATCGCCGTGGCAAGCATGAACGCGTCAAAGCCCTTCGTCCCGAGCGCCCACAGCACGATCCAGACAACGAGGCCCGCGGTTACGGTGAGGACCAATCCCATCCGCGCGCAATCCTAGCGAGACGCGCCCAGGCCCGCAGCGAGTTCGGCAACAAGCGAGCCCACGGCGCCCGCCGGATCGTCGCTCTCGCCTGCTGCCCGCACGAGCCGCGTCCCAACGATCACGCCGTCCGCGCCCGCGTCGGCGGCCTCGGCGGCCTGGGCGGGAGTGCTGATCCCGAAGCCGAGCGCGACCGGAACCTCGGTGCTGGCCTTGGCGCGGGCGACGACGTCCGCGAAGCGCTCGCCCAGCGTGCGGCGCTCGCCGGTGGTGCCGACGAGAGAGACCGTGTAGAGGAACCCGCGCGCGTGTGCGCCGATCGCTGCCAGGCGCTCGGGCGTGGTCGTGGGCGCCACCAGCGGGACCAGCGCCACACCGAGCTCGTCGCACGTGGGAAGCACCTCCGGCGCCTCGCCGTAGGGAAGGTCGGGCACTATCAGTCCGCACGCGCCCGCCCGCTGCGCGCGCTCGACGAACGCCTGCACGCCCGGCGCGAAGACCATATTCGCGTAGCACATCAGCACGACAGGCACGCTCGCGGAGATCGTGCGCGCGACCTCGAGCACCCCCGCCAGGTTTGCCCCGGCCGCCAGCGCCTGCGTGCCGGCCGCATGGATCACCGGGCCGTCGGCGAGCGGGTCCGAGTAGGGCACGCCGAGCTCCACCACGTCGGCCCCCGCCTGCGCACACGCCAGACCGATCCGCGCGGACTCCTCGAGCGTGGGAAAGCCGGCCATCACATAGGGCATCAACGCGGCGCGCTTGCGGCTCGCCGCAAACGCACCGCCGAGCCGCTGCACCCCGCTCGCCTGCTTGCCTGCTTGTGCCCGTGAGGGTGCGCCCGCAAGGGTGTGCCCTTTGGGGTGCGCGGTGCTCACGCCTGCCCGCCTGCCTGCCTGGTTGCCTGGTTGCCTGCCTGCCTGCCTGCCTGCTCGTGCCCGTGAGGGTGCGCCCACGAGGGTGTGCCCTTCGGGGCGCGCCCTTCAGGGTCTGTCATTCCGAGCACCTCGGCGAGGTCCTTGTCGCCCCGGCCGGAGAGACACACGAGATCGAGCTCTCCATCGCTCTGCGCGAGCACCCAGGCGAGCGCGTGCGCGGTCTCGAGCGCGGGGATGATGCCCTCAAGGCGGGTTACCTCCATGAACGCCGCGAGCGCGTCCTCGTCGGTGACGGCGAAGTAGTGCGCGCGGCCGCTGTCGCGCAGGTGGGCGTGCTCGGGCCCCGCCCCCGGATAGTCGAGCCCGGCGGAGATCGAATGCGCCTCGAGGATCTGACCCTCCTCGTCCTGCATTACCGCCGAGCGCGAGCCGTGCAGGATCCCCGGCCGCCCCCCCACGGCCAGCGGTGCGCCATGCCGAGGCGTGTCGATGCCCTCGCCGGCCGCCTCCACGCCGACGAGCTCGACCCCGGCGTCGGGGATGAACGCCGCGAAGATGCCCATCGCGTTGGAGCCGCCGCCCACGCATGCGATCACGCGCGCGGGCAGCCGTCCCTCGACCTCGAGCACCTGCGCGCGGGCCTCGTCGCCGATCACCCGCTGCAGGTCTCGCACGATCGCCGGATAGGGCGCGGGTCCGACGACCGAGCCGATCACGTAGTGCGTGCTCTCGACATTCGTGACCCAGTCGCGGATCGCCTCCGAGGTGGCCTCCTTGAGCGTGCATGCCCCCGCCTGCACGGGCGTGACGCTCGCACCGAGCAGCTCCATGCGCTGAACGTTGGGGCGCTGGCGACGGGTGTCCTCGAGCCCCATGTAGACGACACACTCCATGTCCAACAGCGCGCACACGGTCGCGGTCGCGACGCCGTGCTGTCCGGCGCCGGTCTCGGCGATCACCCGGCGCTTGCCCATGCGCCGCGCGAGCAGCACCTGACCGAGGGCGTTATTGAGCTTGTGCGACCCGGTGTGGTTGAGGTCCTCCCGCTTCAGGTACACGGTCCGCCCGAGGCGCCGCGAGAGCCGCCGTGCGCGGTAGAGCGGGGTCGGGCGCCCGGCGAAGTCACGGCGAAGGGCCGTCAGCTCAGCGAGGTAGTCGGGATCCTCGCGAGCCGCAAGCCACGCCTGCTCGAGCTCGGCCAGCGCCGGCATGAGCGTCTCCGGGACGTACTGCCCTCCGTACTCGCCATAGCGGTGCTCGACCGCGCTCTCGCCCGCCGGTGCGCTCACGCAGGAGAGCCGATCTCGCGCGGCTGGGAGGCGCCTCCGACAGCAGCGAACAGCGCCCGCAGGCGCTCCGGGTCCTTGTGGCCCGGAGCGGACTCGGTGCCGCTCGCGCTGTCCACCGCATATGGGTGCGTCGCGGCAATCGCCGCGGCCACGTTGCCAGCGTGCAGGCCGCCGCTGAGGATCAGCGGCACCGCCGAGCGCCGCGTGGCGACGAGGTCCCAATCGAAGCTCTCACCGGTGCCGCCGCGCAGCCCGGCATGCTGGGTTGCGCGCGGCCGCGTGTCGAGCAGGTGGAAGTCGACGTGGAAGCGCTCGAGGTCCCTTATGTCGCCGGCGACGGAGACCTGTGCCGCCTTGACGACGAGCGCGCCGGTGCGTCGTCTGGCCTCGGCGCAGAAGGCGGGCCCCTCGTCCCCGTGCAGCTGGATCATCGCCAGGCCAAGCTCCTCGCAGTCGTGCTCGATCTCCGACAGCTGGGCGTTGACGTACACCCCGCACAGCTTCACCCGGCGGCGCAGCGCGGCGCCGATGCGCACGGCCTGGTCGGCCGAGCAGCGTCGCGGGCTGTCGGCATGGAGGACCATCCCCACCGACCACGCGCCGAGCTCTACCGCGAGCTCGGCGTCGGCGAGTTTCGTAACTCCGCAAATCTTCACGCGCACCGCCGGCTCCATGGTTCAACCGTAGCGCGGAGCGCCGAACGGGATGGTGGCCGGCGCTCACGCGCCGCCGCGGCGCGTCCGAGCGCGCGGGCTAGCCTTCGCCCTTGCTCGGTTTGGGGGCGGTGTTGGGCCGGTTGCCGAGCGTGACCGTCACGGTGACGTGCTTGTAGCCGCCGTGGCCGTTGGCGCGCAACAGCCCGATGGACACGGTTTCACCGGGTTTCCTGAGGGAGATGGCGCTAACGACGTCGTCCGAGCTCGTCACGGTCTTGCCGTCGATGGAGACGATGATGTCGCCGCCGACGGCGAGTTCGCCGCCTTCGGTGGCCGCCGGGACGCCGCCTTTGATCCCCGCCTTGGCGGCGGGCGAGCCCTTCTCGACGCTCTCCACGAGGGCGCCTGTGGATACCGGCAGGTTCAGCGCGGCGAGCGAGCCGTCGATCGTGAGCGTCGAGACGCCGAGGTACGCACCGCTGACGGTGCCGCCCTTCTCGAGCTGGGCGATCTCGGACTTGGCGGTGTTGATCGGCACGGCGAAGCCGATGCCGACGCTCCCGCCACCGCTGCCGCCGGTCTCGATCTGCGAGTTGATGCCGATCACGCGGCCGAGCGAATCGAGCAGCGGGCCGCCGGAGTTGCCCGGGTTGATCGGCGCGTCGGTCTGGATCACGTTCTCGATCGTGAAGCCGTTGGGGGCTTCAAGGTGGCGCTGCAGCGCCGAGACGACGCCCGTCGTGAGCGTGCGTTCGAGGTCGAACGGGTTTCCGATCGCGTACACCGGGTCGCCCACCTGCGCCGAGCTCGAGTCGCCGAGCGTGAGCGGATGCAGGGTGAGCCCGTCGGGGTGGATGCGCAGGATCGCGAGGTCGTTGGAGGGGTCCTTGCCGACGATCTGCGCTTCGACGGTCTTGCCCTGTTCGAAGCTCACCGTGACCTTGATCGCGTTCTCGACCACGTGGTAGTTGGTGAGGATCGTGCCGTTGGAGTCGATCACGATGCCGGATCCCGTCGCCTCGCCCTGGCGCTGAGATTCCCCGCCGCCGAACAGATTGAACGGCGATTCGCTTTTCTGGACGACCGTGGAGGTGACGAACGCGACCCCGGGAGCGTCGCGCACGTAGATCTGGTGAGGCGTGAGGCCCACCGTCTGCTGCGCCGCGTTCGTCGAGGTGACCGGCTGGGCCTGCACGGTCGTGACGGTGCTCTGCGTGTTGCCGAAGCCGCCCGCGGCCGCGACGACAAGCGCGACGACGCCTCCGCCGAGCAACGCCGAGATGAACGGAATGGAAAACGATCGCCTCATCGGCTGACAGGATGATCGCTGCTGGTCAAGCGGATCTAAAGCGAACCTGCAGCCCCGCTGAATTCTCGCAGCGCCCGCAGCGCGGCCGCCGGATCGCCCGCGCGCATGAGCGTCTCGCCGACAAGGACCGCGCGCACGCCGCCGGCGTGCAGCCTGCTGAGCTGCGTCGGTTCCGCGATGCCGGACTCCGAGACCACCAGCACCTCGGGCGGGATCAAGCCCAGCAGCCGCCCGGTGCGGGCGACGTCGACGGTGAAATCGCGCAGGTCGCGGTTGTTGATGCCGATGATCTCGGCGCCAGCCGCCAGCGCGAGCTCGGTCTCGCGCTCGTCGTGGACCTCCACGAGCACGTCAAGCCCCAGCTCGTCGGCCTGCCAGTAGAGCGATTCGAGCGTCGCGGGTTCGAGCGCCGCGACGATCAGGAGCACCGCGTCCGCGCCGTAGGCACGAGCCTCGAAGAGCTGGTAGGGATCGACGATGAAGTCCTTGCACAGCAACGGCAGGTCGCTCGCCGAGCGCGCCAACAGCAGGTCCCCGAGCGAACCGCCGAAGTTCGGGCCCTCGGTGAGGACCGATAGCGCAACTGCGCCGCCTGCCTGATAGGCGGCCACGATCTCCGCGAGGTCAGCGGACGCTCGCAGCTCCCCCGCCGAGGGGGAGCGCCGCTTGAACTCGGCGATCACGCCGATCGGCCGCGAGAGCAACGCCGCGCGGAAGCTGCTGCGCGGAGGCGCCGGCGGGGCCGGCGGGCGCGGGTCCAGCTGGCGACGCTTACGAAGCTCCACCTCCTGCCGCGTTTCGGAGACGATGCGATCGAGCACGCTGCTCGCGTGCTCCTTCAACGGAGTGCCTCCGCCGGTGCGAGGCGTTTGCTCACCTGCACGTAGCGATCGAGCGCCGCGGCCGCGCGGCCGTCGGAGATCACCTCGCGTGCGAGCGCGACTCCCTCGCCGATCGTCTGCGCCCGGCCGCCGACATAGATCGCCGCGCCCGCGTTGACGAGCGCGAGATCGAGGCCCGGCGGGGGGGCCCCCTCGACGCCGCCGGGGGCGAGAATCGCCCTCGTCACCGCGGCGTTCTCCGCGGGCGTGCCGCCCGACGGTTCGGCGCCGCGCGCGGAGTCGGGGTCGACACCGAGCTGCTCGGGTGTGATCGAGTACGCGCGAAGCTCGCCGCCGGCGAGCTCCACGACCCGCGTAGGCGCAGAGGCCGAGACCTCGTCGAGGCCGTCCTCGCCGGCCACCAGCAGCGCGCGCTCGACGCCGAGGACCGCGAGCGCCCCGGCCATCGTCTCGAGGAACGCCGGATCCGCGACGCCGATCAGCTGCCGGCGCGCACCGGCTGGGTTGGTGAGGGGGCCTAGCATGTTGAAGATCGTTCGCACCGCGAGCTCGCGCCGCACGGGTATCACGTAGCGAGTGGCCTGGTGGTAGGCGGGCGCGAATATGAAGCCGAAGCCGGCCTCCTCGATGCACGTCGCCACCACGTCGGGGCCGAGATCGATGCGGGCGCCGAGCGCCTCGAGCAGGTCGGCGGATCCCGATCGGCTCGTGGCCGAGCGATTCCCGTGCTTGGCCACGGCGCAGCCGGCGCCGGCTGCGATCAGCGCGGCGGTCGTGGACACGTTGAAGCTGCTGCGCCCGCCGCCCGTCCCGGCCGTGTCGAGCAGATCCTGTCTCTCGATCGGCACGCGCACGGCAAGCTCGCGCATCGTGCGCGCGAGACCGGCGAGCTCCTGGACAGTCTCGCCCTTCGTGCGCAGCGCGATCAGAAAGCCCGCGATCTGGGTCTCGGAAGCCTCGCCGTGCATGATCTCCGAGAGCACCTCGGAGGTGCGCTGCGCGCTGAGGTCGCGCCCAGAGGCGAGCTCGTCGATCGCGCCGGTCAGGATCTCGTTGGGCATCGCTCGGCCATTCTCGCGGTTGCCCGCTGCGCGCGACGGCCCGCTAGGCAGCGGCGGGCATCCAGCTGGCGGCGAGGAAGTTGCCGAGCAGCTGGCGGCCCTGTTCGGTGAGCACGGACTCGGGGTGGAACTGCACCCCCTCGGCGGGCAGCTCGCGGTGGCGCAAGCCCATCAGGACCCCTCCACCGCGAGCGGTCTCCTGCAGGCAGTCCGGAAGGTCCCCGCCGACCACCAGCGAGTGGTAGCGGGCCACCGTCAGAGGCGAGGGCAGACCCGAGAAGATCGTACGCCCGTCGTGCTCGATCGAGCTGGCCTTGCCGTGCACGGGAGGGTTCAGCTCGATGCGTCCGCCGAAGGCCTGCGCGAGCGCCTGATGCCCGAGGCACACACCGAGCGTGGGGATGCCCGCCTCGGGCATCAGGCGCACGACCTGCAGCGAGATGCCGGCCTCGTTGGGGGTACAGGGCCCGGGCGAGACCACGCAGCGGTCATAGCCGCCGCGCACGAGCCCTTCCGGCTCGGCGCGATCGTTGCGCACGACGGTCACCTCGGCGCCGAGCTCGCCGAGGTACTGGACGAGGTTGTAGGCGAACGAGTCGTAGTTGTCGATCACTAGGACCCTCACGCCCAGTCCCCCTGCTTGCAGGCCAGGGCCAGCGCTCGCAGCGCGGCATGGGACTTCGCGACCGCCTCTTCGTACTCGTAGGCAGGCTTCGCGTCGGCCACGGTGCCGCCACCGGCCTGCACGTGGGCGACGCCGTCCTTGACCACCACCGTACGGATATGGATCGCCGTGTCGAGGTCGCCCGCGTAGCTGAGGTAGCCGATCGCGCCGCCGTAGCCACCGCGCTTGACCGGCTCCAGCTCGTCGATGATCTGCATCGCGCGCACCTTCGGGGCGCCCGAGAGGGTGCCGGCCGGGAGCACGGAGCGGAGCGCGTCCATCGCGCCGACGTCGCTGCGCAGGATCCCGGAGACCGAGGAGACGATGTGCATGACGTGGCTGTAGGACTCGATCTCCATCAGCTCGTCGACGGTGACCGTTCCGTACTCGCACACGCGCCCTAGGTCGTTGCGCCCCAGGTCCACGAGCATCACGTGCTCGGCGCGCTCCTTCTCGTCGGCGAGCAGCTCGGCGGCTATCCGCCGATCCTCCTCGTGGCTCGCGCCGCGAGGACGCGTCCCCGCGATCGGCTTCGTGCTGACACGCCGCCCGCTGACCGTGAGCAGCGGCTCGGGGCTCGTGCCGGCGACCTGGAAGTCGCCGAAGTCCAGGAAGTACATGTACGGGCTCGGGTTGATCGCCCGCAGGCCGCGGTAGATCGAGAACGCCTCCACCGGCACCGCGGCGGACCAGCGCTGCGAGGGCACCACCTGGAAGGCGTCGCCGGCGAAAATGTAGCGGACGATCCGCGCGACCATCGCTTCGAACTGCTCGCGGGCCATGTTCGCCTGAAACTCGGGCATCGCGCGCTCGCCGTGCGCTTCGGCGCGCGGCACCGGCCCGGCGAGCGCCCGCCGCACGTCCTCGATCACCGCGAGCGCGCGCTCGTAGGCGCGAGCGACGTCCGGCTCGGCCCGTAGGTCCGCGTTGGCGATGATCGTGATGGTGTGCTTGAGGTGATCGAAGACGACGAGCGCGTCGGAGAGCATCAGCGCCATATCGGGCAGCCCGAGCGAGTCCGGCGGCGGCGGTCCGAGCGGCTCGACTGCGCGCACGAGGTCATAGCCGAACATTCCCACCGCACCGCCGCTGAACGGGCCGGCACCCTCCTCCTCTGGAATCGGGGCCTGCTGAAAGCGCTCCACCTGCTCGGCGGCGAGCGCGTACGGGTCCCCTCCGTCGGCAAGCGACCAGCGCACGACCTCACGGGGGCGAAAGCCGATGAACGACCAGCGCCCCACGTGCTGGCCCTGATCTGCCGACTCGAGCAGGAACGCGGGCTCGCCCGGGGCGAGCGCGCGCAACTTCAGGAACGCCGAGACCGGCGTCTCGCAGTCCTCGACAAAGCTCCATCTGAGCGGTATCAGGTTGTGCTCGGCGGCCAGAGCGCGGGCCTCCTCCAGCGAGGGCCGCACCTCGAGCGCGACGCCGGCGACGCTAGGAGCGGCGGCCATCGAGCACTCGCTCGGCGTCGGCCAGCGAGCGGCCGCGGCTGCGCATCAGCACGAGCAGGTGGTAGAGCACGTCGGCGGACTCCTCATCGACGCGCTCGTCGGACTCATCGCGCGCCGCGCGCGCCACCTCCTCGGCCTCCTCCATGACCTTCTCGCCGATCCGCTCGGGATCATCGAGCAGCTCGACGGTGTAGGAGCCCGAGGGCCGCTCCCGCGCGCGCTCGCTCACCGTTCGCTCGAGCGCCGCAAGCGCCTCGTGCGGGGCGGCGGGCTCGAGCGCGCCGCGATGGAAGCAGCTGCGCTCGCCCGTGTGGCACGCCGGGCCCGCGGGCTCTACGAGCGCGAGCAGCGTGTCGCCGTCGCAGTCCAGGCGCAGGGCCTTGACGGCCTGCACGTTGCCGCTGGTGGCGCCCTTGTGCCACTGCTCTGCGCGCGAGCGACTGTAGAGATGGAGCTCCCCCGTCTCGCGCGTCCGCTGCAGCGCCAGCTCGTTCATGTAGGCCAGCGTGAGCACCTCGCCCGTGACCCAGTCCTGTACGACACACGGCACGAGGCCGTCGCCGTCATAGACGATCTGCCCGTCGATCGCGCCCTGCGTCGCGGCGTTCATGCCGATGCAGCCTCGGTGGTGTTGCCCATCGTCCGATTGTAGGTGCCCGAAAGAGGCCGCGGTTTCAGCCAGACTGAGGACGATGAGGCCACTACTCGAGCGCAACCTGGTGGTCGTCACGGGCAAGGGCGGGGTCGGCAAGACGACGCTGGCCGCGACGATCGGCGTCCTGGCCGCGCGCCGCGGCGCGCGCACGATCGTCGTGGAGCTGGGCGATCAGGCGAGACTCCCGCAGCTGTTCGGCGCGGACGTGGCAGCGCCCGGCAGCGAGACGCCGCTGGCGGAGAACCTCTACGGGACCACGATCGACCCGGATCGCGTGCTGCTCGAGTGGGTACAGGAGCTGGGCGGTCGCCTTCCCGGGCGCGTGCTCGCCTCGAGCGGCACGTTCCAGTACTTCGCCGCGGCGGCACCGGGAGCGAAGGAGCTGTTCGCGATGGTCAAGGTGTGGGAGCTCACGCAAACGAGGCGCTGGCGTCGCCGGGCGCCGGGATACGACCTCGTCGTGCTCGATGCGCCGGCCACCGGCCATGCCCTTGGCATGCTGCGCTCGACGCACACGTTCGGAGCGATCGCGCGCGTGGGCCCGGTGGCCGCGCAGGCAGAGCGCGTGCAGGCCCTGCTGGGCGATGACAGTCGGAGCGCGTACCTGGCGGTCGCCCAGGCGACCGAGATGGCTGTCAGCGAGACTCTCGAGCTCCAAGGAGGCCTGCGCAGCGCGCTCGGGCGCGAGCTCGAGGCGGTGATCGTCAACGGGCTGCTGCCGCGACGTTTCAGCGCCGCGGAGATGCGCCGCATCGCGGCGCTCGACGGGCACGCCTCCGTGCGCGCAAAGCGCCGCGCGGAGGCTGCGCGCTCGGCTTCCGACGAGCAGATCAGGCACGACGCGGCTCATGCCGCGCGGGCCGTGCACGAGCGCGCCCGCTTCCAGCACAATCAGGTCGCCCGTCTTCGTAGGCGCGACTTCGAGGTGCTCGGGGTCCCCTTCCTGTGGGGCGCCTCCGTGGATGTGGGCGCCGTGCACGCGCTCGCAGACCAGCTCGCGCGCAGGCTCTAGGCGTTTGCCAGCCAGGCCGGCTGGCTGAACCGCGACCCGACTCCGCGCCGCGCGCCCGGGCCGCTAGTTAGTCGAACCCGAGGCGGTCGAGCAGGCCCTCGTCGGCGCGCCAGTCGCGTCTGACGCGGACCGAGAGGTCGAGGTGGACCTTGCTCTCGAGAGCGCGCTGGAGCTCGCGCCGTGCGGCGCTTCCGATCGCCTTGATCATCTGCCCGCCCGCGCCGATCACGATCCCCTTCTGGGACTCGCTCTCGACCCAGATCAGCGCGCGCACCCGGATCAGGTCCGCGCGCAGGCGCTCGACCTCCTCGATCACGACCTCGATCGCGTGCGGCACCTCGCGGAACGTGCGCCTGACGGCGGCCTCGCGAATCAGCTCGGCAAGCAGCACGTCGCGCGGCTGATCGGAGATCGCTCCGCGCGCGTACATGAACGGCCCCTCGGGCATCAAACCGCCGAGATGATCGAGCAGGGCGCCGATGCCCTTGCCGGTACGCGCGGAGATCGGGAAGACCTCGTCCCCCGCCTCCAGCTCGGCGGCCTCCTGCAACACGGCCAGCAGATGCGCGCGGGGAAGGCGGTCGACCTTGTTCACAGCGACCGTAACCGGCAGCGTAGCCGTCGCGAGCGCATGCGCGATATAGCGATCGCCCGGCCCCACGCCCTGCTCGCCGTTGAGCATCAGCAGCACGGCGTCAGAGCCCTCGAGCTCGAGCTGCACGCGCCGCGCCATGCGGGCCGTGAGCGCGTCGCGCGGGCGCTGCACGCCGGGCAGGTCGACGAGCACGATCTCGCGGTCCTCGCCATGGTGGACCCCCCGGATCGCGCGCCTGGTCGTCTGCGGGCGATCTGAGACGATCGCGACCTTCTGCCCGACGGCAGCGTTGACGAACGTCGACTTGCCGACGTTCGGTCGCCCGGCGAGCGCCACAAAGCCGCCGTGCGTCATCGGCGAGGTCCGGCGAGAAGCTCGTCCTGGAGCGCGAGCATCTCGCCCTGGTCGATCTCGTGGTCCATGCCCAGGAGGTGCAGCATGCCGTGGACGATCGCCTCGCGCACGTCGGAGGCGTGGTCGGGGCAGATCACGACGTCGCCCAGCTCACGCGGCACCGGGCTCGGGGGCTCGCTCGAATCGTTCGTCGCAGCGACGCCGTCGATCGGGAACGAGAGCACGTCGGTCGGGCCGGCGAGGCCGCGATGGGCCGCGTTCAGCGCAGCGATGCGCGCAGCGTCCACGAACTCCACCGCCACGTGCCCGTCGCCGACGCCCCTGCGAGCCGCCGCCACGGCGCACAGGCGCCTGACCTCATCGGGCTCGGGGCCGTCAGGCAGGAGCCTCGAGCCGAGGACCTCGACCTCGAGCATCGCCGCTCAGGCGCTGCGAATCGCCGAGCGTGCGCCGCCTTCACCGGCACGGCCGAGCGCCCTCTGGGCGGGCGCGGCGGACGAGCGCGGCTCGGAGGGCCGATTCGCGTGATCGTCGTAGGCCTCGACGATGCGCTGCACGAGCTTGTGCCGCACGACGTCCTCACCGCCGAAACGCACGAAGTCGATCGCCTCGACCTCGTCGAGCACGTCGGCTACGGCGATCAGCCCCGAGAGCTGCTCGCGCGGCAGGTCGACCTGTGTGATGTCGCCAGTTACGACCATCCGCGACCCGAACCCGAGCCGCGTGAGGAACATCTTCATCTGCTCGGGGGTCGTGTTCTGGGCCTCGTCGAGGATCACGAACGAGTCGTTAAGCGTGCGCCCGCGCATGAACGCCAGCGGCGCGATCTCGATTACGCCGCGGTCGATGTACTGCGAGACCTTCTCCGGGTCGAGCATGTCGTGCAGCGCATCGAAGAGCGGCCGCAGATACGGATCGACCTTGGCCATCATGTCGCCGGGCAGGAACCCGAGCCGCTCGCCCGCCTCGACGGCCGGGCGCGTGAGGATGATGCGGTTGACCTCGTGCCGTGACAGCGCCGCGGCCGCCATCGCGACCGCGAGGAACGTCTTGCCCGTGCCGGCCGGGCCGATCCCGAAGGTGATCGTGTTCGCGCGCACGGAGTCCACGTAGCGCTTCTGGTTGACGGTCTTTGGAGCGACGCGCAGACTGCGATGGCTCCAGACCACGTCCTCGAGCACCCGCGCGGCAGATTCGTGCGCGTCGAGTGCGCTGGTGACGGCGGTTATGGTCCCGGGACCGATCTGGTGGCCCCGCGCGATCAGGTCGGCGAGCTCGCGCACGACTCGCTCGCCCGCCAGCGTCTCGCCCTCCTCGCCGTCGAAGGTCAGCAGGTTGCCGCGCAGGAAGACCTTGCAGTCGAGGTGCGCCTCGAGCGCACGGAGGACCGCGTCTTGGCTGCCGGCGAGCTCGGCGGCGACTTCGTTTGATAGCTCGATCTGCGTCCTCATGCCTGCAGGGCCGCGCGCACGAGGCCAGAGACGCGCTTTCCGTCAGCGCGACCGTCGACCGCGGCGATCGCGTGCTTCATTGCAACGCCCATGTCCTTTGCCGAGGCGGCGCCGCTGTCGCTCACGGCTCGCTCGACGATCGCGGCGAGCTCTTCGTCCGAGAGCTCCGCGGGCAGGTAGCTGCCGATCAACCGTGCCTCGCGCTCCTCGCCCTCGGCGAGGTCCGCGCGGCCCGCCTCGCGATATGCAGCGGCGGCCTCGAGCCGGCGCTTGCGCTCGCGACGGAGCACGGCGAGCTCGTCCTCGCCGCCCTCCTTGGCGTCCTTCTGCAGCTCGGACATGACCAGGCGAAGCGCCCCCACCTTCTCCCGTTCGCCCGCGCGCATCGCGTCCTGGAGATCAGCCTTGATCGCCTCGAGTATCGCCATCTCTTAGATCAGGATACGCAGGTCGGTGGATGTGCGAGGAGGGTCGCGCTCAGTCCTCGCCGAGCGGCGTCGGGCTGCCGAGCCGGCCCGGCGAGGAGACCTCCCGGCCGAAGACCAGTGCGACGTTCCAGTCGGCGAGCAGGCGCAGCCGGCGACCGAGCCCTGGCATCAGCAGCAGGTGGTAGGTGCGCGCGATCAGCCAGGCCGGGAAGCCGCGCCAGCGGACGCCGAGCGTGATCGCCACGGCGCTGTTGTGGCCGAGCTCGGCCACGACTCCCTTCGTTCGGTAGCGAAAGGGCCGCGACGGGCGGCCGGCGAGCGCGGCCGCGACGTTGTACGCCACCAACCGGCCCTGGCGGATCGCGTGCTGGGCCGTGGGCGGAGAGGGGCGCCCCTGGTTCGCCACGTTGGGGACCGCCGCGCAGTCGCCGATCGCCCACACGCGGTCGGCCCCGAGGCCGACGTCGAGGACCTCCATCGTGCGGTCGACGATCACCCGGCCACCGCGGTCGAGCGGCAGGCCGAGCTTCGCGACCACCGGACTCGGCTTGACGCCCGCAGTCCAGACGAGCGTGCGAGCGGCGATCGACTCCCCGTCGGAGAGCTTCGCCCGGCGCTCGCTCATCTCGAGCAGCGTGGTGGCGGTGCGGACCTCGATCCCCCGCGCTCGAAGCTCGCTTTCGGCAAAGCGGGACAGGCTCTGCGGGACCTCGCCCATAATGCGCTCCTGCGCCTCGACCAGCACCCAGCGCATGCCCTGCGCCCGGCAGCGCGGGTAGAGCTCGATCGCCTGCGCGGCGAAGTCCTGCAGCTCGGCCAGCCCCTCGACGCCCGCGTAGCCGGCGCCGACGAACACGAACCCCAGGTACTCGGCTCGCGTCGCCGGGTCTTCGACGGACTCGGCGATGTCCAGGCAGCTCAGCACCTGGTTGCGGATCGCGGTGGCGTCGGGCAGCGACTTGAAGCCGATCGCGTGCTCGGCCAGACCGGGGATCGGCAGCGTCCGCGACACCGACCCGAGCGCGACCACGAGCTGGTCGTAGGCGAGCTCGAGCTGCTCGCCG
>DATFZM010000044.1:0-45666 GCA_035314465.1 Solirubrobacteraceae bacterium
TCCCGCTGCCCGCGGGGGTGACGGTCGCGATCGAACCGGAGAGCGTCCGCGTCAATGGACCCAAAGGCGAACTCAGCGAGCGGGTCAACCGGGACATCGAAGTCGTCCAGGAGGGCGAGGAAGTGCTCGTCCGCCGGCCCACCGACCGCGGCGAACACCGGGCCCTGCACGGCCTCACCCGCACGCTGGTCGCGAACATGGTCCAGGGCGTCACATCGGGCTACGAAAAGCGCCTCGAGATCCAGGGCGTGGGCTACCGGGCGGCGCTCAAAGGCAAGAACCTCGAGCTGGCGGTGGGCTATTCCCACCCGGTCCCGATCCCGGCACCCGAGGGGATCGAATTCGAAGTCCCCCAGCCGACCCGGATCGTCGTGAAGGGCATCTCCAAGCAGCTCGTGGGCGAGACCGCCGCGATCATCCGCAAGCAGCGCCCGCCCGAGCCCTACAAGGGCAAGGGCATCCGCTACGAGGGCGAGTACGTCCAGCGCAAGGTCGGAAAGCGCGCATGACGGTCCTCACGAAGGAGAGCCGCCGGCTCAAGCGCAGGCGCAGGGTGCGGGCGAAGATCAGCGGCACCGCCGGCCGTCCGCGCATCTCGGTGTTCCGCTCCAACCGCGGCCTCTGCGCGCAGATGATCGACGACGTGGGCGGCCGTACGCTGGCAGCCGTGAACTGGTTCGAGGCCGATCTGCGCGGTCTCGGGAAAGCCGATCGCGCAAAGCGCTCGGGCGAGCTGCTCGCCGAGCGGGCAAAGGCCGCCGGGATCTCGGAAGCGGTGTTCGACAGGGGCGGCTACCGCTACCACGGCCACGTGCGAGCGTTCGCCGAAGCGATCCGCGAGTCCGGGATCGTCGTCTAGGGGCCGAGGACTCCCGCTACCCTCTTCAAATCCATGTCCAGATCCGACGATCGCTCAGTCAACTCAGCCGGCCTCGACCTCCAAGAGAGGGTGGTCGAGATCAATCGCGTCGCAAAGGTCGTCAAGGGAGGCCGACGCTTCTCGTTCACGGCGCTCGTCGTGGTCGGTGACGAACGCGACGTGGTCGGCGTCGGCTACGGGAAGGCCAACGAGGTGCCGCTCGCGATCCAGAAGGGTGTCGAGCGAGCCAAGAAGGACCTCTTCCGGGTTCCCAAGCACGGCAGCACGATCACGCACCAGACGACCGGGGTGTTCGGCTCCGGCAGCGTTCTGCTGAAGCCCGCCTCGCCCGGCACCGGGGTGATCGCAGGCGGCGGCGTGCGCGCGGTGCTCGAGCTCGCCGGGATCCACGACATCCTCTCCAAGAGCCTCGGCACGCAGAACCCGATCAACCTCGTCAAGGCGACCGTCGCCGGCCTGCGCGGGCTGCGCACGCCGGCGGAAGTCGCGAAGCTTCGCGGCCTGAGCGTCAACCAGGTGCTCGGCCTCGGCGGCGAGGCGACGAACGGCTCTGCCTTCGAGCAGGGCGCGATCCCCGAGCCGGCGGGCGCGGAGACGGCGAGCGTCGAGACCGCGAGCGTCGAGACTTCGGGGGTCGAGGCGGCGGCTGCCGAGGGGAGCGCGTGATGGCCGAGCTGTCGGTGACCCAGCGGCGCTCGAGCAACGGCGCCAACCGCAAACAGCTCGACACCCTGCGCTCGCTTGGCCTGCGCCGCATCGGCCACACGGTCGAGGTCAAGGACACCGCGCAGGCGCGGGGGATGCTCCACGCCGTGCGCCACCTCGTCGAGGTCCAGGAGGGCAAGTGAGCCCCGCCGGCAAGACGCCCGCGCGGATCGGGCTGCACAGCCTCGGGCCGGCCCCCGGTTCTCGCCGCGCGCGCAAGCGCGTCGGGCGCGGGGAAGGCTCCGGCACCGGCAAGACCGCTGGCCGCGGGCAGAAGGGCGCGGGCTCGCGCTCGGGCTCCAAGCGGCGCGCCGCCTTCGAAGGCGGTCAGATGCCGATCCACATGCGCATGCGAAAGCTGCGCGGCCCGCACATGAAGAAGTCGATGCCCTTCGAGCCCTTCCGCACGCACACCCAGCCGGTCAACATCGAGGCCCTCGAGAGCCGCTTCGAGGCCGGCACCGACGTGACGATCGAGCTGATGAAGGCCAACGGGCTGGCAACGCGCAAGGACGTGCCGGTGAAGGTGCTCGCCCGGGGCGAGATCTCCAAGCCCCTCACGGTCCACGCGCACGCCTTCAGCGCCGGCGCGCGCGAGCGCATCGAGGCCGCGGGCGGCACCTGCAACGTCATCGAGGGCTAGCGAGGCGATGGCGCGCGCGTCGGGCGGCAACCCGCAGCGCGCCCGAGCGCATCGACTAGAATCGGCGGCTGCGCGTTCATCGCAGCGCGAGCTGCCGGTGAGCGTCTGAGATCCCATGCTCGCCACGATCCTCAACGCCTTCCAGGTCGCGGACATCCGCAAGAAGATCGCCTTCACGGCGGGGATGCTGCTGATCTACCGGTTCGGCTCGCACATCCCGGTGCCGGGCGTCAACCTCACCGCCGTCAACAACATCCAGAAGCAGTTCGGCGGCTCGAACATCCTCGGCCTGCTGAACCTGTTCTCCGGCGGGGGCCTCTCGCGGATCGCGATCTT
Organism: Solirubrobacteraceae bacterium; assembly: GCA_035314465.1. Lineage (GTDB taxonomy): Bacteria > Actinomycetota > Thermoleophilia > Solirubrobacterales > Solirubrobacteraceae > Palsa-744. The sequence goes on from DATFZM010000044.1 coordinate 2,565, forward strand.
CGCGCTCGGGATCATGCCCTACATCACCGCCTCGATCATCCTGCAGCTGCTGCAGGTCGCGGTTCCCTCGCTGGAGAAGCTCTCCAAGGAAGGCGAGGTCGGGCAGGCGCGGATCACCCAGTACACGCGCTACCTCACCGTTGGCTTGGCCTTCGCGCAGTCGATCGGGTACGTATTCCTGTTCCACTCGCTGCAGGCGCGGGCCGGCGAATCGGTCGTGAAGCACTTCGACGTCGGCCACGTGTTCGTGATCGTCGTCTGCCTCACGACCGGCTGCATCCTGCTGATGTGGATCGGCGAGCTGATCACCCAGCGCGGGATCGGCAACGGGATCTCGCTGCTGATCTTCGCCTCGATCGTGGCCCGGCTGCCGAGCGGGATCCAGGCCTGGTGGACCTCGACCGACCAGGTCTTCAAGGTGATGATGCCGTTCCTCGTGCTCGCTGTCGTCGCAGGTATCGTGTTCGTCCAGGAAGGCCAGCGCCGCATCCCGGTGCAGTACGCCAAGCGCGTGATCGGGCGACGGATGTCCGAGGGCGGGCAGACCTATCTGCCCCTGCGCGTGAACATGGCCGGTGTGATCCCGGTGATCTTCGCCGCCAGCCTGATGGCGTTCCCGCCGACCGTCGGGCAGCTCGTGAAAACGCACTGGGGTACGAAGCTCTCAGACTTCTTCACGCCTAACGGCTGGCACTACGTGCTCGGCGAGTCGATCCTGATCATCATCTTCACCTACTTCTACACGGCGGTCACGTTCAACCCCGTAGACCAGGCCGACAACCTCAAGAAGTACGGCGGCTTCATCCCGGGGGTGCGCCCCGGCCGGCCGACGGCCGAATTCCTCGATCGCATCCTCGCCCGGCTGACGTTCCCGGGCGCGCTGTTCCTGGCCGCGGTCGCGGCGCTGCCCGCGATCCTGATCGCGCGCACGCATCAGAACTTCTACTTCGGCGGCACATCGATCCTGATCGTGATCGGGGTGGCGCTCGAAACGATGAAGCAGCTCGAGGCCCAGCTGATGATGCGCAGCTACGAGGGCTTCCTGAAGTAGGGCCGCCCTGGCCGGTTGCGCTGCGCCCGCGGTCCATGCGCGGTCCGGCTTTCGATTAGGCTGACCCCGTCTTGTCCGAGTTGAACCTGATCCTGCTCGGCCCGCCGGGTGCCGGCAAGGGCACCCAGGCCGACCGCCTGAGAGACGACTTCGGCCTGCCGCACATCTCCACGGGCGACATCCTTCGCGCCCAGGTCGCCGAACGCACCGAGCTCGGAGAGCGCGCCAAGAGCTACATGGACGCCGGCGATCTCGTCCCCGACGAGGTGATAATCGGCATGATCACCGAACGCATCGGCGAGGGCGACGCGCGCGACGGCTTCGTCCTCGACGGGTTCCCGCGCAACGAGGCCCAGGTCGATGCGCTCGCCGCTGCGCTCGCGGGCCTCGAACGCCGTTTGACCGCCGAGCTGCTGATCGAGGTGCCCGACGACGAGCTCGTGCGCAGGCTCGCGGGCCGGCGCGTGTGCGTGAAGAACCCCAGCCACATCTACCACGTCGAATTCGACCCGCCCAAGCACGAGGGCATCTGCGACCAAGACGGATCGCGTCTCATCCAGCGCGACGACGACCGCGAGGAGACGATCCGCAGGCGCCTGGAGGTCTACCACTCCCAGACCGAGCCGCTGATCGTCTACTACGACCGCCAGGGCACGCTGCGGCGCTTCGACGGCCGCCGGAGCGCCGACGAGGTGCATGCCCACATCCGCGCGACCGTCGCTACGCTGCGTCTCGAGGAGGACCTCTAGCGGCGGCAGCTAAGCTGCCTGGGTGATCATCAAGAAGTCGTCCGAGGAGATCGAGAAGATGGCGAGCGCCGGCGAGGTGCTCGTCGCGGCGCTCGAGCTGATCGAGGGCAAGATCAGCCCGGGCGTGAGCACCGCCGAGCTGGACGCGGCCGCTGAGGGCTTCATCCGCTCGCGGGGGGGCACGCCGACGTTCAAGGGCTATCGCGGCTTTCCCGGCTCGATCTGCGCCTCGCCGAACGCGATGATCGTCCACGGCATCCCCGGCCCCTACCGGCTCAAGGCCGGCGACATCATCTCGATCGACGTCGGCGTGACGCTCGATGGCTGGGTCGCCGACGCCGCGCGCACGTTCGCGGTCGGCGAGGTCGGACTCACGCAGCAGAACCTGCTCGCGGCCACCGAGGAGTCGCTGCACAGCGGCGTCGCGCGCTGCGTCCCCGGCAACCGCATGGGCGACGTCTCGAGCGCGATTCAGACCGTCGCCGAGAGCGCCGGGCTATCGGTCGTGCGCTCGCTCGTCGGGCACGGCGTAGGGCGCAGCATGCACGAGGACCCGCAGGTGCCCAACTACGGCAAGCCCGGCAAGGGTCCGCTGCTGGAGGAGGGGATGGTGCTCGCGATCGAGCCGATGACCACGGCAGGCGGCCAGGCGGTGCGGGTAGCGGGCGATGGCTGGGCGATCTTCTCGCAGGACAACTCGCCCGCGGCCCACTTCGAGTTCACCGTCGCGATCACCGCGGAGGGCCCGCGCGTGCTGACGCCGTGGCACCTCGGCGTCGGTGGCAACGGCGCGCCCGGCCTCGCGCGGGGCCTCGCCGGAGCCCGCTGAGGCCCCGAGAACGGTCCCGCGAGCGCGAGACGCGCGACGTCGCGTTCTGCCAGGCGGAGCCCGCGGCGCGCTCGCTGACGGCTGGCGCTCATCGCAGCGGCGGCCGGCCGCGGAGATATGGACTTGCTAACATCTGCTGTCCTGCCCAAATGCGTGCAAGGTGCGCGCAGGTGGGCACGTCCACGACACGGTAGCGGCAGCCCGGGCGGCAGCCAGAGCCGGGTCGCAGGAACCAGCCGAAAGGGATCATGAAGGTAAGACCGTCGGTCAAGCCGATGTGCGAGAAATGCAAGATCATCCGCCGACACGGCGTCGTGCTCGTGATCTGCCAGAACAAGCGTCACAAGCAGCGCCAGGGATGATCTCGCGGCCTCAGATGCCCGCCACGCTGCGCTCTCAGTCGGGTCCGTGGGGCACCACTGTCCCATCCTTGCGTCCCCGCCTGAGGACTCCTGAGCCTCTCGAGCTCATCCCTGGAAGGATGACCGTCTAGATGGCACGTATCGCAGGCGTCAACCTGCCACTGAACAAGCGCTCGGAAATCGGGCTCACGTACATCTACGGCGTCGGGCGCTCCACGGCTGCGAAGGTGCTCGCGCAGGCCGGCATCGAGCCGGACACCTATGTGCGCGACCTCACCGAGGACGAGGTCGTGCGCCTGCGCGACCTGATCGACGAGAACCTCACGGTCGAGGGCGACCTGCGCCGCGAGCGCGCGCAGGACATCAAACGACTGCAGGAGATCGGCTGCTACCGCGGGCTGCGCCACCGTCGCGGCCTGCCCGTTCGCGGCCAGAAGACGAAGACCAACGCGCGCACGCGCAAGGGCCCGAAGCGCATGCAGGTCGCCGGCAAGAAGAAAGCCGGCAAGAAGTAATGCCGCCAGCTCCCAAACGCGCCCGCGGACGGCGCAAGCCGAAAAAGAACATTCCCGTCGGCCAGGCACACATCAAGACGTCGTTCAACAACACGATCGTCTCGCTCACCGACACCCAGGGCAACGTGATCGCCTGGGAGTCCGCCGGCGGGGCGGGCTTCAAGGGCTCCCGCAAGTCGACGCCGTTCGCGGCCCAGGTGACCGCCGACGCGGCAGCGCGCAAGGGCCTCGAGCAGGGCCTTCAGAAGGTCGAGGTGTTCGTCAAGGGCCCCGGCTCCGGGCGCGAGACCGCGATCCGCTCGCTGCAGGCCGCGGGCCTGGACGTGACAGGCGTCAAGGACGTCACCCCGCAGGCACACAACGGCTGCCGCCCGCGCAAGCGGCGCAGGGTCTAGGAGACGGCGGATGGCTCGAGACACCAGCCCGCAGTGCAAGCAGTGCCGCCGCGAGGGACAGAAGCTGTTTCTCAAGGGCGAGCGCTGCCTGACCGACAAGTGCGGCGTGGAGCGGCGCTCCTACCCGCCGGGAGAGCACGGGCGCGGGCGCCTGAAACAGAGCGAGTATCGCGTGCAGCTGCGGGAGAAGCAGAAGGCGCGTCGCTACTACGGCGTGCTCGAGCGGCAGTTCCATGGCTACTACGTCAAGGCCTCGCGGCAGCCGGGAATCACCGGCGAGAACCTGCTCGCGCTGCTCGAGTGCCGGCTCGACAACGTGCTCGTGCGCCTCGGTTTCGCCGCATCGCGGCGGCAGGCCCGCCAGCTCATCCGCCACGGCCACTGGACGGTGAACGGCCGGCGCGTGGACATACCCAGCTACCAGGTGCGAGCAGGCGACGTCGTCGCGATCAAGGCGAACACGCCTGCCACGCAGGTGGTCAGGGATGCGACCGAGCTGACGGGACAGATCCCCGCCTGGCTGCAGGCCGATCACGAGTCGCTCACCGCCAAGGTGCTGCGCAAGCCGGAGCGTCGCGAGGTGGCCGCGCCGGTGCAGGAGCAGCTCATCATCGAGCTGTACTCGAAGTAAACAGAACTTCCGCCCGAGCCCAGGTGGGCGACGGCGCTAGAAAGCCGGCGTCCGAGCGACGGCGGCGAGACCAAAACGACGTTAGGACTCTGATGCTCGACTTCCAAATCCCCAGGATCACAAGCGAGTCCGTGGAGCAGAACCGTGGCACGTTCACGATCGAGCCGCTGGACCGCGGCTTCGGCTACACGTTCGGCAACTCTCTGCGGCGCGTGCTGCTGTCCTCGCTCGCCGGCGCCGCCGTCACGAGCGTGCGCATCGAGGGCGTGGCGCACGAGTTCTCCACCATCCAGGGTGTCAAGGAGGACGTCACGGACATAGTGCTCAACCTCAAGGGCGTCGTCTGCAGGATGCACTCCGACGCCAGCGAGGTCGAGGCGCCGCTGGTCGTTACCGGACCGGGCGAGATCACCGCCAAGGACATAGACCTCCCGGCCGGCGTGGAGATCCTCAACCCCGACCTGCACATCGCGACGCTCGAGAAGAAAACCAAGCTCGAGCTCTACATGACGATCGGCCGCGGCCGCGGCTACCGGCCCGCCGAGGAGAACAAGTCGGCCGACCAGCCGATCGGCGTGATCCCGATCGACTCGATCTTCTCGCCCGTGCGGCGTGTCGCCTACGCCGTCGAGCAGGCCCGCGTCGGCCAGAAGACGGACTTCGACAAGCTCACCCTGGACATCGAGACCGATGGTTCGATCGACCCGCAGGCCGCGCTGCGCGAGGCGGCCGAGCTGCTCATATCGCAGCTCGCGATCTTCACCGACGCGGACCGCATCCAGGAGCTGCGCGCGGCGCCCGGCGGACAGCTCGACGGACACGGCCTGGCTGTCGGCGGCGGCGCGCCGGCCGCGCTGCAGGGCGAGGAGTTCGGGATCCTGATCGAGGAGCTCGAGCTCGGCGTGCGCTCCTACAACTGCCTCAAGCGCGCCGGCATCCAGACGGTCGGCGACCTGATCTCGAAGTCGGAGGCAGAGCTCAACGCGATCCCTAACTTCGGCAAAAAGTCGATCGACGAGGTCATCGAAACGCTGCACGCAAGGGGCCTGAACCTGCGCCAGGACTGATCCAAGGCAGGTGCGCGTGCCGGCGGCACATCCCAGGGCCTCGGCTGGAGGGAGTGAGTGATCGAATTCACGCCCGCCGCCGCACGCGGCCGCGCGATTTTGATCATCTACACTCCCGACCCAATGCGCCACCAGAAGACCCGCAACAAGCTCAGCCGAGACTCGGCTCACCGCAAGGCGCTGCTGATGAACCTCTCGAAGGAGATCATCGAGCACGAGCGCGTGCGCACGACCGAGGCCAAGGCCAAGGCGGTCAAGCCCGAGATCGAGAAGCTGATCACGCTCGCAAAGCGCGGCGACCTGCACGCGCGGCGGCAGGCCCTCTCGACGCTCTCGCAGGACAAGTTCGCGGTCCACAAGCTGTTTGTGGACATCGCGCCGCGTTACGCCGAGCGTCCCGGCGGCTATACGCGCATCCTCAAGCTCGGCCCGCGTCGCAGCGACTCGACCGAGATGGTCTTCATCGAGCTCGTCTGACCCGGTTCAGCGCTGTGCGTGCGGCGCGGCGATGATCACGAAGCTCACGATCGAGTACGACGGCAGCGGCTTCGCCGGCTGGGCGCGACAGCCCGGCAGGCGCACCGTCCAGGAGGATCTCGAGCGCGCGCTGCAGACGGTGCTCGGCTCCCAGGGCCACGACGGGCACCCGCTGAAGCTCGTCGTGGCCGGCCGCACCGACAGCGGCGTGCACGCCTGGGGCCAGGTGGCGAGCTACGCTCACGAGGCGGTCGATCCGCTGCGTCTTAACGGGCTGCTCGACGACGACGTCTCGGTGCTCGCGTCAGAGCCTGCGGGCGAGCGCTTCGACGCTCGCCGCGACGCGCGCAGCAGGACCTACTGCTATCGCGTGCTCGCTCGCCGCGCGCGCAGCGTCTTCGAGCGCGACCGCGCGTTCTGGTGGACAGGGCGCGTCGACCGCGACGCGCTCGACGAGTGCGCACGCGAGCTCGTCGGGAAGCACGACTTCACTGCGTTCACGCCGAGCGAAAGCGATCACACCTGGTTCACCTGCCGGGTAGCGCGCGCCGAGTGGATCGCCGATGGCGACCTGCTCGAGTTCTGGATCGAGGCCGACATGTTTCTGCGCCACATGAACCGCGTGCTCGTCGGCACGATGCTCGACGTCGCCGGCGGGCGCGGCACGGTGGAGGAGTTCAGGGCGCTGCTGCAGGGTAGGCCCCGCTCAGAGGGCGGGCGCACCGCGCCCGCGCACGGCCTCGCGCTCGCGCGTGTCGCCTACGGGGACGGCTGAGCTCGCGCGGGGCATATCTTCACGCCCAGCGTAGGAGCTGCCCCTATCCTGGACCCGGGCAGACGATGTTGAACGTGCTTCTCACAAACGACGACGGGATCGAGGCCGACGGTCTACAGGCGATGCGCACCGCGCTCGTCGGGCTGCCCGACGTGAGGCTCGCGGTGATCGCCCCCGACGGCAACCGCTCGGCGATGGCGCGTTCGATCACGACGCGCAGGCCGCTGGTCGTTGCCGAGGTGCCCTTCGCGGACGGCACGGTCGGCTACGCCACCGACGGCACGCCCGTCGACTGCGTGCGCCTGGCGAGCCTCGGCCTGGTCGAGGGCTTCTCGGCCGACCTCGTCGTCTCGGGCATCAATCACGGGGCGAACCTCGGCGATGACATCACCTACTCGGGCACCGTCGCCGCCGCGCTCGAGGGCGTCGTGCTCGCGCTGCCCGCGATCGCGGTCTCCCAGCAGTCGCGCGCCGGGGCGCTCGACTACCGCTTCGACGGCGGCTTTGGCTTCGAGGTCGCCGCCGCCTTCGTCGCGCGGCTGGTGGAGTGCATCGACGAGGTGCCGCTGCCGCCGCGTACGCTGTTGAACATCAACGTACCGGCGGTCGAGCCCAGCGGGGTCGAGGTCACGAGCCTCGGCAAGCGCATCTACCGCGACGAGCTCAAGCTGGAGCGCGAGGAAGAGAAGCGCCGCCGCTACTGGATCTACGGCTCCGACCCCGGCTATCACGATGAGCCCGGCACGGACCTCGCCGCGGTCGCCGCGGGTCGCATCGCCGTGACGCCGATCCACTTCGACCTCACCGACCGGCCGAGCCTCGAGGCGCTGGGGCGCTTCGACCTCGAAGGTCTGCTCACGCCGGTCGCACCCGAAGCTGGCGCGTGAGCGGCGCCGAGCGGGGAGCGAGCAGCACCGCTGAGGCGCCCGCGGCTCGCGCGGGCGCGAAGGCAGGGCGGGCGGGTTCGGCGGCACAGGCCCCGGCGCGCGCGGCCGAGCTGCGCAGGCTGCTCGAATACCACTCGCACCGCTACTACGTGCTCGACGACCCCGAGATCGGCGACGACGAGTACGACCGCCTGCTCGACGAGCTGCGCGAGCTGGAGCGCGTGCACCCGGAGCTCGCGACACCGGACTCCCCCACGCAGCGGGTCGGTGGGGAGCCGGTCGGTCGCCTGGAGAAGGTCGAGCACCTCGAGCCGATGCTCTCGCTCGGGAACGTGCGCTCGGAGGAGGAGCTGCGGGCGTGGGTCGACCGCATGCGCAACCACCTCGCGCGCGAGGGGATCGTCGATCCCGACTTCACCTACGTGGTCGAGCCGAAGATCGACGGGCTCGCGATCAGCCTGCTCTACCGCGACGGAGCGCTCGTGCGCGGCGCAACGCGCGGCAACGGCGAGATCGGCGAGGACGTGACGCACAACCTGCGCACGATCGGCGCGATCCCCCTGCACGTCGAGGGCGCGCCCCCGCTGCTGGAGGTACGCGGCGAGATCTACATGTCGCTGCAGGACTTCACCGCGCTGAACGAGCGCCGCGCCGAAGCGGGCGAGTCGACGTTCATGAACCCGCGCAACTCGGCCGCGGGCACGATTCGCCAGCTCGACCCCGCCGATGCCGCCAAGCGGCCGCTGTCGATCTGGTGCTACCAGATCGGCGTCACCGACGGCCTGCAGTTCCAGACCCACTCCGAGGCGCTCGCCTGGCTGCGCGAGCATGGATTCCGCGTCAATCGCGGTATCGCCCAGTTCGACGACGCCGAGCAGGTGATCGCGCAGTGCCACGACTGGGAGCGCCGCCGCGGCGAGCTCGACTTCGAGATCGACGGCGCCGTCGTGAAGGTCGACGACCTGGAGCTCCAGCGCCGTCTCGGCTCCGTCGGGCGCGACCCCCGCTGGGCGGTGGCCTGGAAGTTCGCGCCCACGACCGCGGTCACGCGCCTGGAGAAGGTGATGTGGAACGTCGGCAAGTTCGGGGACATGCGCCCCTACGCCGTGCTGGAGCCGGTCTCAGTGGGTGGCGTCACGATCAAGCTGGCCACGCTCCACAACGAGGAGGACATCCTGCGCAAGGACATCCGCGCAGGCGAGGACGTGATCGTCGTGCGCGCGGGTGACGTGATTCCCCAGGTCGTCTCGCCGGCGCCGCACGTGGTCGAACGCCCGCGTCGGCCGCCGCGGCCGCATCCGCCCGCACGCTGCCCGTTCTGCGACACGCCGACGGTCAAGCCCGAGGGGAGCGTCTTCACGAAGTGCCCCAACCGCGACTGCCCCGCGCGCGCCTGGCAGCTGCTCAAGCATTTCGTCTCTCGCGGAGCGATGGACATCGAGGGGCTCGGCGAGAAGCAGGTCGCCGTGCTGCAGGAGCGTGGCCTCGTGCGCACGGCCGACGACATCTACCGCCTCCGCGAGGAGCAGCTGATCGAGCTCGACGGCTTCGGCGAGCTGTCGGTGCGCAACCTGCTCGCCGCGATCGAGGCCTCCAAGCAGCGCCCGTTCTCCCGCGTGCTGTTCGCGCTGGGGATCGAGGAGGTGGGGGAGGTTACGGGGCGCAACCTCGCGCAGCGCTTCCGCGACATCGACGCGCTGCACGCGGCCACTGCGGAGGAGATCGCACAGACACCGGGGATCGGCGAGAAGATGGCCGCCTCGATCCGCTCGCAGCTCGACGACGAGCGCATGCGGCACCTGATCGGCGAGCTGCGCAAGCTCGGGCTCCGGTTCGAGGAAGAGGGACCGCTGCCCTCGCAGGGACCGCTAGCGGGGCGCATGCTCGTGCTCACCGGCACGCTCCCCGAGTGGTCGCGCGAGAGCGCCACCGAGCGGATCCTCGCGGCGGGCGGGCGCGTGAGCGGCTCGGTCTCGAAAAACACCGATTACCTCGTTGCGGGCGAGAGCCCGGGCTCCAAGCTCGAGAAGGCGGAGCGGCTCGGTGTCGCGGTCCTCGACGAAGCCGCGCTGCGCGAGCTCCTCGGGGTACAGGGGCCGCGCTAGCTCGATTCTGCTTCGCCCGTCTCGCCGGCGCCGGCCACGGTCGCGGATTCGCCCCCGTGCCCGCCGGCTTCTCCGTCGCCTTCGCCCTCGCCGCCTTCGCCTCCGCCACCCCGGTCGGCCCTCCCGCTACCTGCACCGGCGCCTTCTCCGCCTTCCCCTTCGCCGTGCGAGCTCGAGGCGCGGCCGCCCGCCGCTTCGCGCGTTTCTTCTTCCTGGGCTTCGGCGGCCGAGCTGTATGACTGCGCGTCTTCTTCATCGCCGCCCTGGCTGGCTTCGATCGAGGCCTGTTCGAGGTGTTCGTGTTCTTCTTCGCGTTCCTCGCGGCTCTGCGGCTCGGCTTCGCGCAGTTCCTGGACTTCCTCGGCGTCGTCGCGCTGCTGCAGTTCTTCGCCGACGCCGCCGAGCACGCCGCTCTTGACGAGCGACACGGCCGCCGTCGGTTCGCTCGAGCTGCCGCAGCCGGAGAGCACCGGCGCGAGCAGCACGGCGAGCAGAAACAGCCCGCCGAGCCCGTTGCGTGGCGTGCGCATGCGATCGTCCTCGACGCACGTGCCGCCCGCCTTGAACCCTGGCTCCGCTCGCCCCTCTGATCGTCCAGCGCCGGCGCCTGCGCTGCCCGCGCCGCCGGGCTAGTAGTCCGCGATCGTGATCGCCATGTGATCCTGGAAGACGTGCGCGGATTCGATCGCGATCGAATCCGTGAAGATCGCGAACGCGAGCGTGTGTCCGTCGGCCGACTGGCAGTAGCCGGCGAGGTTGGAGACCCCGGTGAGGGTTCCCGTCTTGCCCTGGCAGTGGCCCGCGGCGCCCGTGTGGCGCATGCGCAGCGCGAGCGTGCCGGTGCGCCCGGCGATCGCCATGTGTTCGCGCAGCACCGCGCCGATCGGCGTGCCGGCGAGCGCCACGAGCAGGGAGGCGACCTGGTAGGGGGAGGTGAGATCGGCCGGGGAGAGCCCGGATCCGTCCACCACGCGCGGGCGCAGCCCCAGCAGCGAGGCGATCGTCCCAGCCACGACAGCGGCGCCGGCGCTGGTCGTGCCGGCTCCGCCGAAGCGTGCGCCGAGGTCCTTGACGAGCGTCTCGGCGAAGAAGTTGTCCGACGGCGGCAACATCAGGCCGAGCAGTTCTGCCACCGTCGGCGAGGGCGCGCTCGCAAGCGGCATCGCGCCGGCAGGGGTGCTCGCCCCCCCGCTCCTGCCGTCTATCCGCACACCAGCGCCCTTCAACGCAGCCCACAGCTCGCGCGCCGCGTAGGCGGCCGGCGCGTGGGCGCCGCGTTCGGAGCCTTCGGCGCCGCGGTTGAACTCGAGCGCGCTGAGCGTGCCTTCGAGGAAGGGATCGGGCGCGTATTCGCTCGAGGGCTCGCCGCGGCGGCTATCCCAATAGGACTCGTCGCCGAGCACGCTGCCGGTGACTTCGCGGATGCCGTCCACGTGCACGAGCGTGGCGACGAGCCGGGAGACGCTGGTGCCGACGCCGCCGTAGTGGCTGCGGATGAAGCCGCTGCTGCCGAACGTGGGGTCGCCGCCGCCACGCAGGTAGAGGCTGCCTTCCCAGATGCCGCCCGGGGCGAGCCGGCCGACGCCGAAGACGCTCGTGGCGAGGCGGGTGGAGGCGCCCAAGAGCGCCAGCGCGGTCGTTGCCGTGTAGAGCTTCTCGACCGAGGCGGGAGGACGCATCGCCGCCGCGCGTTCGGAGAACAGGACGGTTCTCGAGGTGAGGTCATAGACATAGGCGCCGTCGTGCGAGCCCGCGAGCGCAAGCTGGTGCTGCAGGTCGGCTTGCAGTTCCGGAGTGCCTCCCGGGGTTGCCGCCCCAGCGGGAGCGGCTGCGATCAGCAGCCAGAGTCCGCAGAGCAGAATTACGAGCCTGGCGGGTCGGTTCGAGGCCACGCGCCCATACAATGTCTAGCGATGGGCAAGGTTGTCAAGCTCGAACCGGTCCACACGGCAAGGACGGCCACCAAAGGGCGGGGCCGGCCGGTCGTGGCGACCGGTGTGGGGCGCCCGGCCTCGACCGACCGTCGCGGGCGCCCGCGACGCGACAAGACCGCACTCGTGCTCGGAGGCGGGGGCTTCACCGGCGGCGTCTATGAGATCGGGGCGCTGCGCGCGCTCGACCTGCTCGCGGTGAACAGCACGGTCAACAACTTCGACGTCTACGTCGGCACGTCCGCCGGGGCTTTCATAGCCGCGCTGTGCGCCAACGGCGTCACGCCCGAGGAGATGATGCAGGTCGTCACGCGCCAGGGCAGCGCGGCGTTCAAAGACATCGACATCGGCCATCTGCTGCGCCCGAACCTGCTCGAGTTCGCACGCAAGGGCGCGATGATGCCCTTCCGCGCCGTCTCACTCGCGCGCCAGATCGTCTCGCAGCCGGGCGGGGTGTCGCTGATGGATCTCCTGATCGGCCTCGCCGACGTGCTCCCATCGGGGCTCTACACCGGCGCGGGGATCGAGGCCTACCTGCGCGAGGTGCTCAGCGAGCCCGGTCGCACCGATGACTTCGCCGAGCTGCCCTGCGAGCTCTACCTGACCGCGACCGACCTCGACACGTGCGAGCGCGTCGTCTTCGGCGTGGATGGCTCGGAGGACGTCCCGATCTCCGCGGCGGTGCGCGCCTCGGGAGCGCTGCCGATGGTCTACGCGCCGGTGCGCATCAATGACCGCGAGCTGATCGATGGAGGCATGGTCTCGACGACGAACCTCGACATCGCGGTCGAGGCCGGCGCGCGGCTGGTCGTCGTGATCAACCCGATCGTGCCGTTCATCAACGACTTCTCGGCCCGCATCAAGACGCTGCGCGGCTCGCGCACCCGAAGGGTCTCGGACATGGGCTTTGCCCAGATCGGATACCAGGCCTTCAAGCTAGTCGCGCATCAGCGCCTGCACGAACTCGCAAAGACCTGGGAGGAGCGCTACCCGGGCGTGGACATCGTCCTGATCGAGCCCGAGCCCGACGACGAACTGATGTTCCAGACCTCGATGATGAGCTTCACCTCGCGCGTGGAGATCGCACGGCACGGCTTCGAGTCGGTCACCAAGCAGCTCGCGGGCGAGTACAGCCGCTACCAGGAAGTGGCCGAGCGCCACGGCCTCGCGATCTCGGGCAAACGCGTGCGCAAAGTGGTCGAGCACTTCGACGAGGAGTCCGAGAGCGTGAGCGCCTGGCGCAAGATCCTCGAGGGCACCACCGGCGCGCTGCTGCGCCAGGCCGGCTCGGCCGGCTAGGCGTCCGCGAGCGCTTTGTCGACCGCCTCCAGCAGGCGGTCGGAGGCCCACTCGGAGCGCAACCCCACGCGCACGTGACGCGGCTCGCCGAGCCCGTGCCCGGCGGCCACGAGGATGCCGCTGCGGGCCAGGCGGGCGGCGAGCTCGGCGCCGTCGAGCACGGGATGCGCTGCCCACACGAAGTTCGCCTGGCTGTTGCTGACCTCGAAGCCGCGGGCTCGCAGCTCCTCGGTCACGCGGGGACGCTGACCGCAGATCGCGCGCACGCGCTCTTCGATCAGCCCCGAGCAGCTGCGCAGCGCCTCCAGCGCCCCCGCCTGCGATACCTCCGAGACGCCCAGGTCGGGCTCGAGCTCGGCCAGCAGCTCCGCCGAGCCCGGACCGCCGATTGCATAGCCGATGCGCAATCCGGCGAGGCCCCAGGCCTTTGAGAAGCTGCGGAAGACGAGCAGCCGCGAATGCTGCTGGAGCAGCTCCAGCGAGGCGCTTGCCGGCTGGGCGTCCGCGAAGTCCACGAGCGCCTCGTCGAGCAGCACCGCGACCCCATCGGGCAGCCCGGCCAGCAGGCGCGCCAGCTCCTCGGCGGCGAGCAGCTCGCCGGTGGGATCGTTGGGGCTTGCGATCACGACCACGCGCGCGTCGGGCTCCTCCGCGGCGGCCGCGAGCAGCGCGTCGACGCCGCCGCTCACGCGCACCGCGCGCCCATGCGCACGACGCGCGATCAGCGGGTATAGCGGGTAGGAGGGCCACGGCGTCAGCAGCACCTGGCCGGGGGAGATCACCGCGCGGGCGGCCGCGCTGAGCAGCTCCGCTGCGCCGTTGCCGAGGATCAGGCGCTCTGGCGCCACGCCGTGGCGCTCGGCGAGCTCCTTGCGCAGCTCCGTAGCGCTCAGATGGGGGTAGCGGTGCAGCCCGCGGCGCGCCACGAACGTGATCGCGTTGACCACGCGCGGGTGCGGTAGCTCGGGCCAGGTCGTGTGCGAGAGGTCGAGCGCCTCCACCCGCGTCAGCGCTTTGCGCTTGCGCTCGGCGGCCTGCTCGCGCAGCTCGGCGTTGACCTCCTCCTCGGTCATTGCCTCGAACTGGCGGTAGTAGTCGAGCAGGCCCATTCCTATGGCCTCGTTCTAGCAGCGGCTCGCCGGCAGGCGGTGCGCGCCGCTCTCGGCGCAGCGCCGCACCTCGGCGATCCTCACAATCCCGAGCGGCCGCCCGAGATGGTGCTCGAGCCGGGGCCGTGGATCACCAGGAACCACACGGCGAAGATCACCGTGCACGTCGCAGCGGTGATCGCGAACACGCGTCCCAGCGCGCCCGTGCGCTGGTCGTGGCCCGCAGCGCGCCGCAGCAGGATCCAGGCGTTGTCGAGTCGCCGCAGAATCGCGAGCGTCCCGAAGAGCAGTGCGAAGAGGGCGATGAAGGCGACCAGGATGCCGAGGCTCACGCTGCCCGAGACGTAGTTCGCCTCCGAGCCCAGCCATAGGCACGCGAGCGGGATCGGACCCCAGCAGAGCAGGCTCAGCAGCGCGATCGCCGCGAGCAGCACGTTCGCGAAGGAGCCGTCCAGGCGCTGGCGCATCTCCCCTGCGCGCTTCGGCAGCGCGCGGAAGTGAAGGGGCGCCGTGCCCGGCCGGCGCCCTACGAACAGGCCGCCATTATCGGAGGGGTCGCTGCGCATCTATCCCATCTTCGCAGCTATCGCGCCGCTGGCGTCTCAGCCGGCGTACAGCGCGTCGAACAGCTCCGCGTACTTGTCGTTGACGACGTTGCGCTTAACCTTCAGCGTCGGCGTCAGCTCACCGGTCGGCTGCGACAGGTCGTGGTCGAGGATCACGAACTTCTTGACCTGCTCGACCTGGGCGTATTTCTCGTTGGCCCTGTCGAGCTCGTGCTGGATCAGCTCCCGGATCACGGGATCCTTGGCGAGCGTAGGGATGTCCTCGGGCAGGCCGTGCTCGCGCGCGTAGATCGGTATCTCTTCCTCGTCGAGCGTGATCAGGACGACGGGGTAGGGGCGCTGGTCGCCGTGCATCACCGCCTGGGAGATCCAGCGGCACTGCTTGAGGTCGTTCTCGATGTTCGCCGGCGTGAGGTTCTTGCCGCCCGCGGTGATGATTATGTCCTTCTTGCGTCCCGTGATCGAGAGGTAGCCGTCCTCGTCGATCGAGCCGAGGTCGCCGGTGTGCAGCCAGCCGTTCTCGACTGCGCCGAAGCTCGTCGAGGCCTGGTTGTGGTACCCGGCGAAGATGTTCGGGCCTTTGATCAGGATCTCGCCATCGTCGGCGATGCGCAGCTCGACGCCCGGAAGCGCGCGGCCGACGGTGCCGAAGCGGTGGTTCTCGAGCGTCGAGATGGTCGCCGCGGTGGCGGTCTCGGTCATCCCGTAGCCCTCGAACACGGGTATGCCGCAGGCGTAGAAGAACTCGAGGATCTCGTGCGCGATCGGCGCCGCGCCGCTCGTGGCGTGGCGCACGTTGCCGCCGAAGATCGCACGCACGTTCTTGAACAGCTGCTCGTCGGCTTCGTCGAACTGCCGCCGCATGTCCTCCGGGACCTCTTCGCCGCGGTTGATCATGTCCTGTACCTGCACGCCGAGCGCGATCGCCTGGCGCGAGCGCTCCTGCTCCTCGGGCGGCTGGCCCTGGATCGCGCCCTGGGCGATCGTGTAGATCTTCTCGAACACGCGCGGCACCGAGGGCAGGTAGGTCGGGCGCACCTCGAGCAGCTCCGGCACGATCGCCTTCGTGTCACCTCCGAAGTAGGCCAGCGTGCTGCCCAGCGAGAACGCCGCCAGCTGCACGAGCAGCGCGTAGGAGTGAGCGAGCGGGAGGTAGAGGTAGATGATCTCCCCCTCGGTGATCTCGCGGACCTCGGAGACCATGTCGATGATCGCCCGGTAGTTGTGGTGCGTGAGCACGCACCCCTTCGGGGGGCCCGTCGTGCCGGAGGTGTAGATGAACGTGAAGGGGTCCTCGGGGCGCACCCCCGCGCGGCGTGCCGCGAGCTCCTCGGCCGGGCGCCTGCGGCCGCGCTCGCGCACCTCCTCGAGTGTGAGCGCTCCCAGCGAGGCGACGCTCGCCGCGCCGTTCGCGGCGCGGTTGGCGCTCGTCTCGGCCGGCGGGTCCATCACGATGATCACGCGCAGATGCGGCAGCCGGCTGCGGATCGCCGCGATCTTGGCGAGCTGTTCCTCGTTCTCGCACACGACCGCGCAGGCGTCCGAGTCGAACAGCACCCAGTGGCACTCCTCGGGCGAGTTGGTCTGGTAGATCGGCACCACGACCGTGCCGGCCGACGTGGCGGCCATGTCCACATAGCTCCACTCCGGGCGCGTGTTCGCGAGGATCGAGACGCGCTCCCCGGGTTCGATCCCGAGGTCGATCAGCCCGAGGCCGATCTCGGTGACGATGTCGTCAAGCTGGGCGTAGGTCACGTCGTGCCATGACCCGTCGCGCTTGAAGCGCACCGCGGCGTGCTCGCCGTGGCCCGCGACCGTGTACGGGAGCAGGTCGGCGATCGTCTGCGAGCCCGTCGTCGCTGCCGTTGCGGTGGCCTCCATCAGGTCTTCCTCCCCTCGAGTCAACAATCTGAACGGATGTTAGACGCTAGGCGCTGCGCGGGGACGGCGCTCGTAACGCGCTCGCGCAACGCACGCGCGCGAGCGGCGTGCTTCAGACGGGATTGGGCACGTCCAGGAACACGTGACGCAGGCCGAAGCGCTCGGCCAGGTGCTTGCCCAGCCGACGCACGCCGAGCGTCTCGGTCGCATGGTGGCCGGCTGCGAGGAGGTGCATCCCGAGCTCGCGCGCGAGTGCCATCGTGCGCTCCTCGGGCTCCCCCGTGAGCAGCGCCTGCGCACCCGCAGCGGCGGCCTCGCCGAGGTAGTCCGCCCCCGCCCCGGACACGATCGCAAGCGCGCCCACCCGCGGCGGCCCGTACCGGAAGCACAGGGGCTCGCTCGCGGTCGCCGCCCGCGTGCGCGCGAGCAGCTCCTCGAAGGCGATGCCCTCGCCGCCAAAGCGCGCGAGCACGCCGATCGGCTCGCCGCGGTGCAGCGCGAAGGGCTCGCGCTCGATCGGGGAGAGCGAGTCCGCCAGCAGGGCGTTGTTGCCGAGCTCGGGGTGGGCGTCCAGCGGCAGGTGGTAGGCCGCCAGCGCCACATCGGCCTCGAACAGGATCTGCAGCCGGCGCTTGAGCAGCTCATCGACGCTCCGCACCCCCGCGCCCCAGAACAGGCCATGGTGCACGATCAGCAGATCGGCCTGCTCGGCGGCCGCGAGCTCGAACAGCTCCAGATGCGCGGAGACGCCCGTGGCGATCGTCTGCACCTCCGCCGGGCCCGGCACCTGCAGGCCGTTGACGCAGTAGTCCTCGAAGCGCCCCGGAGCCAGCAGCCCGTCGATCTCGGCAATGATCTCCGCCAGCGGCGCCCGCACAGGGCGACGATAGCGGTGTGGAATACTCCCAGGCGCGTCGGGGCGTGGCGCAGCCTGGTAGCGCGCACCGTTCGGGTCGGTGAGGTCCCCGGTTCAAATCCGGGCGCCCCGATAATTCGTCTTTACCCCGCAAAGCTACGCACCGCTCCGCAGATCCTCTCAAAAGCTGCTGCGCACAAGTGGAATAGCTCCGCAAACTGCGCACGAAACCGACATGATCCGGTGACCTCACCGGGCTGATCTAGTTGAGCCCCAGGAATATGGGCTTGTTGGCGTCACCGGAGCTGGCCATGATGCGCTCGCAGCCAAGAAGCGGAGGGGCTATTCAGGGTGCGCTCGAGTGCGTGCGTCGATCGTTGTGGCGCTTATTGTGTCTGCCTCGAGGCCTGGGGCTTCATCGCTGTGGGGGAGCAGGACCTCGGCGGCCTCGTCCGGCGTCACGTTGGGGTAGAGGGCCCGGAGCAGCGCGATCGCCGCGACGCCGCCGACGAGCTGGGCGGCGACGTATGGCGGGACCGATGATGGTGCGATGCCTACAAAGGTGTTGGAGAACATGCGTCCGATGCTGATGGCGGGGTTCGCGAAGCTCGTGGAGCTGGTGAAGAAGTACGCGGCGGCGATGTATGCGCCGACCGCGGCCGGCGCCGCGGCGCCGCGTCGGGTGCGTGTGAGCGAGAAGATCACGAGCATCAGGCCGAGCGTCGCGATGACTTCCGCGAAATCGTGTGCTCCGGCGGCGCGGTGCTTGGTGGAGATGGATACCAGCGCCTTTTCGAACATCGCATTCGCGACGATCGCGCCGGTGATGCATCCGGCGATCTGGGCGGGCGCATAGGCGAGTGCCTTCGCCAGCGCATCCCGCCAAAGCTTGCGTCGACGAGCGAGACGACCGGGTTGAAGTGACCGCCGGACACTGCCCCGAACATGAGGATGATCGCGAACAGCCCTGCCCCTGTGGCGGCAGCGTTCTCGAACAGCTGCAGGCCGACATCGCCCGGGGAAAGCGTCTGTGCAGCGATGCCCGAGCCGATCACGAGCGCGGCGAGAAACGCAGAGCCGGCGTACTCCGCAAGTAGGCGCCGCGAGAGTGGCTGGCTCATGGCCTGACCGCCACGCGCTTGGGTGACTCGGGGGCACGCGTGTCGGAGGCGCGCGTGCTCATATCGCTGTCAGGAGCTTGTCGGCGAACTCGCCCGGTAGCCCAGCCTCGCGGACTTCCGCCGCGACCGCACTGGCGTCGTACTCGACGCGCTCGATACTCACCTCGACACTGTCTACGGCCGGCCTGAGCACGGCGAAGGCGCCGCGTGGGTCTGCGTCCTTTGGCTTGCCGACCGAGCCGCAGTTGACGAACAGGACCCCGCCGTACTCGTGCACCCATGGTTTGTGGGTATGGCCGAAGACCAGGACGCGATCGGTCTCGCCAGCAGCGAGGCGCTCGTATAGACGTGCAGGCTTGTCCTCGAACAGGTACTCGTTGACTTTGCGGGGCGAGCCGTGAACCAGGTGGACCTCGACGTCACCGACCGCGAAGCGCAGGTCGAAGGGCAGTCCGAGCATGAACTGCTTGGATTCCCGGCTGGTGTGTGCGAGCGTCCAATCGACCGAGCGCTGGCCCAATTCGCGGTCATGGGGAGTGATGTACGCGCAGCCGCAGTCCTCTTCCTCGCGCGCGATCGCGTAGTCGTAGTTCCCGTAGATCGTGGGGATCTCCAGGTCGGCGATGAGGGCGCACACCTCGTTTGGGTGCGGGCCGTAGCCCACGAGGTCCCCGCCGCAGAAGACGCGCCCGATCCCGAGCACCTCGATCGTTGCGAGCGCTGCCTGAAGCGCCGGAAGGTTGGCGTGGATGTCGGTGATGACAGCCACCGCGTGCTCTTGAGGCTCGCTGCTCACGCGCCACATCGTATTAGATCGACAAACGTCAGTGTTAGTGATATATGTATATCGATGCAGGTCGATCTGGAGCTAGCCCCGAAGCAGAAGCGTGCGGCCGGTGAGCGCTGCTGCGAGCCCGTCGTCTACCCCGACGTGCAGCGCGACCACGCGCTTCGCATGGCAGAGGTCGCCAAGGCGCTCGGCGACCCGATCCGCCTGCAGCTCGTCGACGTTCTACGCCGGCACGCCGGCAAGGTGTGCGTGTGCGAGCTCGTGCCGCTCTTCGACGTCTCCCAGCCAACCCTCTCGCACCACCTGAAGAAGCTTCGCGACGCCGGAATCGTCGACTCCGAGCGCCAGGGTCTCTGGGCCTATTACTACGTCATCCCCGACGCACTCAAGGAGCTGTCCACATGGCTGACATGACCACGGCCGACACGGCCATCGATCCCTGTTGCGCCCCGGAGCAGCAGGCGACATGCTGCGAGCCGAGCGCCAAGGCCGACTGCTGCGCTCGTGGCGCCAATTGCGACTGCGAGCAGGGCACGAAGCCGATGGAGGCCGCAGACGTTCGCGAAGAGGTCAGGGAGCGTTACGCCGCGGCCGCCCGCACGGTCGCCCAGCGTCAGGTCGCCGGCACCGCCGCGTCGTCGTGCTGCAGCCCCGCCCTGTCCATAACTGACGCCTCCGGCGAGCAGGTGTTCGGCGGCGCACTCTACGACTCCGCCGAGGCCGCCCATGCACCCGACTCGGCGGTCGCGGCGTCTCTCGGCTGCGGGGTCCCGACAGCAGTCGCTGCCCTCAGGGAGGGCAATATCGTCCTCGACCTCGGCTCCGGAGCCGGCGCCGACGTCCTGATCTCAGCGCGCCGCGTCGGGGCCAGCGGCAAGGCGATCGGCCTGGACATGACCGACGAGATGCTGGAGCTAGCCCGCAGCAACGCCGAGAAGGCGGGCGCCGAGAACGTCGAGTTCTACAAGGGCTACATCGAGGAGATCCCGCTGCCGGACGCGAGCGTGGACGTCGTGATCTCCAACTGCGTGCTGAACCTCTCCGGCGACAAGCCCAAGGTGATGCGGGAGGCGGCACGTGCCTTGCGACCCGGCGGGCGCTTCGCGATCTCAGACGTGATCGCCGATGAGGACATGGATGACGCCACCCGGGCAGACATGCAGAAGTGGACCGGCTGTATCGCTGGAGCGCTGACCCGGCGGGAGTTCGAGCTGGCCCTGGGCGACGCTGGGCTGGTTGACATCGAAATTAGCGAGACCCATCGAGTGCACGACCAGGCCGCCTCAGCGATCATCCGCGCCCGCAAGCCGACCGGACCCTGCGCATGAGCACCGCGAGCGAGGTCCACCTGCACGACCCCCAGATGCTCTACCGCCACTGGGAGGAGAGCCAGTGGAACCCGTGGGAGATCGACCTCTCCGTTGACCGCGAGCAGTGGGCCACGATGCAGGACCGCACGCTCGTGTCCTTCGTCCTGGGTTCGTTGATGGTGGCCGAGGAGCGGATCACGACCAAGTTCTCGGGGCTCGTCGCTGCCGACGGCAGCGAGGAGGAAATCTCTTTCCTCGCCACCCAGCAGGTCGACGAGGCCAGACACATGCAGTTCTACGCACGCTTCCAGGACGAGGTCGTCTCCGACCCCGCACCGATCGCGGCCCACGTCGAGCGCGCCCGCGAGCAAATCTCACCTGCCTTCAGGACAATCTTTGACGAGAAGCTCGTCGCTGCCCACGAACGGCTCGTCGCGAACCCCGGCGATGTCGCGGCGAAGGTCGCGTTCGTGACGATCTACCACCTGATCCTCGAGTCGACGCTCGGGCTTACGACGTTTGAGTTCTCGACCCGCTTCATGGAGCGCGAGGACCTGCTTCCGGGTTTCGTCGCCGGCTACAGCAAGATCCACTATGACGAGCACCGCCACATCGGCTACGGCATCTGGTATCTGCGCCAAGCCGTCGCTGAAGACTCGGCGATGGGAGACGTCGTTCGCGCGACGCTCCGCGAACTCCTTCCGGCGGTCGCCGAGTCCCTGAAGCCACCCGAGGGAGCTGACGTGTCTGTTCTGGGAGCGTCGGCCGAGGAGCTCCGCGGCTTCGCGCTCGACGGACTCACCCGCAGGCTCAACATCATCGGCGTGCCGATCGACACGCTGTGAGCCATGCTGCGAGGAGTCATCAGGTGATGTCCGACGATCCCGCGGCCGACCCGGGCTGGCGCTCGCAGATACTTGAGGCCAACAGGCCGCTCGACGCCGCTGTAGGCCGCTACTCGACACTCGCACCGGTCTATGAGCTCTGGGCTCGGGTAACCGAGTCCGGCCCGCGTCGGCGCGTGCTCGAGCTAGCCAACGTGCGCAACGGCGAGGACATCCTGGAGGTGGCGACCGGGACCGGCGCTCAGCTCGTCTCGCTCGCGCGGCGCAACCCGTCCGGCCACACGGCAGGTGTTGAGTTGGCGGACGGGATGCTCGCCCAGACACGAAAGCGCTTACACGCTGCGGGGCTCAGCTCGGTTGAGCTCGTCCGCGGCGACGCGCTGCGGCTGCCCTTCGATGACGCGAGTTTCGATCTGCTCGTCAACGCCTACATGCTCGATCTGCTCGCACGCGAAGACATCGTTCGCGCTCTTGCGGAGTTCAAGCGAGTCATGCGCCCCGGGGGACGGCTGGTCCTGTCGAACATGACCAAGGGCGAGCGCCGCCGTCACCGCGTCTGGGACTCGCTCTACGCGCGGGGAGTCAACCTGACGGCCAACTGTCGGGGGGTGCTCGCTGCACCTGTCTTGGCCGAACTTGGCTTCTGCGAGATCCGCCGCGAGTACATGGCCCAGATGCTGTTCCCGACCGAGATCGTGACCGCGCGAAAGTCAGCATTCTGAGCCGACGCCCAGCCCAGCTCGATTCCGAGGGCCGCTCTGATCGGGCTATTGGAGAAACACCTGCACCCCGGCGCGGTTCATCTCCTCGACGAACGTCGGGTAGGCGGCGATGTGGATCTCAGCCAGGAACAGGTCCTCGACAGCGACCTTGAAGTGTTCCATCGACGGCCCGCAGATGTAGATCCGCGCGCCGAGGGTCTCGAGCTGGCGGAGCTTCTCGTGCGGGGGCGGGTGCCCGGTCCGCGCAAGGCCGCGGCGCGCGAACCCACTGAACGGCCGCCGCCAGCCGGGCAGCCTCTCGCTGAACGACGCCGCTAGCACCCGCACCGCCGGGCCCTGGAAGTAAAGGGCGACTGCGCTACCCCCGAGCGCGGCGCCGAGCGCGAACCCCAGCGGGGAGAGCAGCTCCTCAAGGCCGGGATTCGAGATAACCATCGCCCAGGCGGGTTGCTCGCGAACCTCGCCGGCCTTTCGGATCACGTACTCACGAGCGCTTTCGGGTTCCTCGACCGCGACCAGCTCGTGCCCGGTCGTCATACACCAGGCGCGCACGTCGCTGTCGACGGCAGGGAGGGGATCGGCTCGCACCCTGATCTCATCCCCCGGCGAGAGCCCTCTCAGAGCCCAGACGACCTCGTACAAGATCGCAGTCGATATCGAGCGGCCACGGCCGTCCACCAGTTGCGTTTGCGATCCGAGAGCCACGTTGCCTACCCCACCCACACGGTACGCCACCACCGCTTCACAATGACAGGAGGCGTTCTCGCTCCGGCGTGACAGACTCCCGCTCGGCCCCGACCAAGGGGCGGCGCCGGCCGTCGCTAACTGTTCTGTGCGATTGCTAGCGCGTGCTGGTCACAGCGGGCGGCGCTGCCCACCTCGGATTGCGGGGCGCGATGCGCCGACGTCGTGAGCACCGCGGGCAGCTGAAAGCAGGTCCGCACGGGGCACGGCCGACATCGAGGCTAAGCGTCCGCGCTCGATTGTGATCTTCCCCACGGTTCGCAAATAGGCCGTGTCGCTCCGGCGTTTGGTTCGCAAACGGTTCGCAAGCCGTCTGAGAAACGGCTCTGGAAAGCCAAGAAGCGACCGATGTTAACCGGGCGCCCCGATACTCCTCATTCCTCGCCAGAGCTGCGCAACGTAGCTCGAAGCCAACAAGCATGGACAGCGCGCCGGCGCGCACAACCGCGCACGAAGGCGCAGATCGGCGGGGCGAGTCGGCGGCCGCTCTCGGGTCGTTCTCGACGTCGACGTAGACGTCCTGCAGCTTGCCGATCCGCTCGCCGTCACGATCGACGAGCATCTTGCCGTGCCACTCTGCGACGTTCCACTGGGCGTCTCGCTGCTCGGTGATCGTCGAAGCCTCCTCGTTTACCGTCGTAGGCTGCTAGCCACCAAGCTTAGACTGGGTCTGGCGACATCCCCTTGCTACCGCGTACCCTTCCGAGCGGCGTCTGACGAGAGACGCCGGAGTCGCGTCCCAGGGGTGCTGTAGATAGCCGGAGCCCGTGGAGGTGACGGCGTGGGTTCCCTCAAGTCCTGTCAAGGCCGGCACCGTTCAGGAGCGTGGAGAAGGTCCTCGCGGGCGGCAGCGAAGCGCGCAAGCGCCTCTAGCCGCGCCTGCCTATGCTCGACGATCGGAGCCGGATAGTCGCGGCCGATCACGCACCCGGTGTCGTCTTGAAGCTTGCGCGACATCCGCCAGGGCTCGGCGAGGTACTCGTCCGGCACGCGCGTGAGCTCGGGAACGTGGCGACGCACGTACGTGCCGCTGGGGTCGAAGCGCCGCTGCTGGAGGATCGGGTTGTAGAGTCGGCGCGCCGGTGGTTGCGGATCGACGCCGACAGAAGCGATCCACTGCCAGTTGCCGTTGTTGCTGGCCTCGTCGCCGTCGAGGAGGAGGCGCATGAACCAGCCCTCGCCCCAACGCCAATCGACGCCGAGGTCCTTGGTTAGGAACGAGCCGGCGATCAGCCTTCCCCGGTTGGGGATCCAGCCCTCGCGCAGCAACTGGCGCATCGCGGCGTCGACGATCGGGTAGCCGGTGCGTCCCTCGCGCCATGCACGGAAGTGTGTCTGGGTATGACGCCAGCGCAGCGTCCCGCGGTATCGCGGCTGATGCTCGTCGCGCGTGTTGCGCGGGAACGAGTGCAGTACCTGCGCGTAGAAGTCCCGCCAGCAGAGCTGACGGTGGAACTCGCATGCGCCCGCGCCGGCCGGAAGTAGCTCCTCGATCTCGCGAGGGGAGAGGCAGCCGAAGTGCAGATACGGTGAGAGCGACGACGTGCCATTGCTGGAGAGCAGGTTGCGGCGCTCGGCGTAGCCTTGGACGCCGCCGGAGAGGAACGCCTCCAGCCGCATACGGCCGGCGTGCTCGCCGCCTTCCGGCGGGTTGGTCACGGACCGGTGCAGGCCAAGCTCGTTCAGCCGCGGCATGTGCCCGACGTCAACGTCTGGAGGCAGTGGCGGCAAGGCGCTCGGCGCCGGGAGCACCTCCCGCCGGGGCTCGCACAGCCAAGCGCGGTGATACGGCGTGAAGACCGTCTGCGGGCGACCGTCGCGGGTGCGGATCGCTGTGGGCTCGTCGACCGCGAACAGCCCCGGGTGAAGGTGTGTTTCGATGCTCATCGTCTCCAGTGCAACTCGCACGCCTGCGTCTCGCCGGCAAGCGAACGGACCGGTGTCGGCGCTCGCGTGCACCGCTTGGGCGCCGAGCCGGCGGGCGAGCCTTGGCAGCTCCTGCTCGGGCACGCCGCGGAGGACGATCAGTCCACTCCCGCGCCCACGCAGCGAGCGCTCGAGGTCCTGGAGGCACTCAATCATGAACTGCGTTCTTGGTCCGGACCGATGCCGGCCGCACAACAGCCGGCGGTCGAGGCAGAAGGCCACAATTACCTCATCCGCATGCTGGAGTGCCGCCGACAGCGCCGGATGGTCGTGCACGCGCAAGTCGCGTCGGAGCCAGACCAGCGCAGTCCTCATGGCTCGGTTTGCATGCCCGCCCCGGGGAACTGGCGCTCGACTCGCTGCCGGCGATAGTCGAACACCCTCTCAAGGTCGCGCCGGACGACCGCGGCATGCACGAGCGCGCCGAGACGCCCCAACGGGATCTCATAGCACACGCTGTCGCGGATCAGCGTGCCCCGCGGGTCGGCAGCGAACTCGTGCGTGTGGCACCAGAGCCGGTAGGGCCCCTTGAGCTGGCGATCGACAAAGCGCCGGCCTGGCTGCCATTCCTCGATGCGCGAGACCCAGCGCAGCGGCACCCCGCGCACGCGCAGGCGGTACTCGATCAGGGTCCCCGCGCGCATCTCGATCGGCTCGGGCGTCAGTACCGAAAAGCGCAACCAAGGGGGCGTGAGCTCCTCGAGGTTGCGCGCGCGCGAGAAGAACTCGAAGATCTGCTCGAGCGGGGCACGCACGAGCTGCTCGCTGTCGAGCCGATAGGTCATCTTTGGGCGAAACCGGCCCACGGCGCGGGCGCGCGATCGCTGGGCGCGGCGCTGAGCCGCTCGCACTCGACCCAGAGCCGCCCGCGCTCCTCGGCGCTCTCCTTGGTCCACGGCACGCGGTGCGTCGGGCGCACTCGACGGTCGTGCCAGAACTCACCGGACCGGCGGGCCGGCTCAGAGGCTGCGCCGAGCCAGAGGATCGTGTCGGCGCCCTGGCGCGGCGTGCGCAGCAGCGGGCGCGTGAGGCGGCGAAAGCGCGGCAGCGACGCCGCGAGGCCCGGAGTATCGACCCAGCCGGGATGCATCGCATGCACGACCACGCCGGCGTCCTTGAGTCGCTCGGCCCACAGCTCGGTGAGTATCACCTCGATTCGCTTGGTGCGTGCGTAGGCGACGGGGCCGTCGAAGTTCTCGGCGGCCATCTGCAGGTCGTCGGCGTGGAGTCGCTGCGTGTACATGCCACCGGAGGACACGTTGACGACGCGGGACGGCGCGTTGCGCTCGAGCAGTCCGATCAGCATGTTCGTCAGCAGGAACGGGCTCAGCACGTTGGTGGCAAACGTCAGCTCGATGCCGTCGGCGGAGAGCCTTCGTTCGCCGGTCAGGACTCCGGCGTTGTTGACGAGCACGTCCAGGCGTGACGTCTGCGCGCCGAAGCGCTCTGCGAACCCCCGGACGGAGGCCAGATCGCTGAGGTCGCATCGCTCGACCTCGACGTCGCTGTTCCCGGTTCGCGCGACGATCTCCGCCCGGGTGCGCTCCCCGCGTCGCGGGTCTCGCGCGAGCATCCGCACCGAGGCCCCGAGCCTGGCAAAGCCTTCCGCGGCAGCGCGTCCGATGCCCGACGTCGCCCCGGTGACGAGAACGACCCGGCCGTCCATCCGCGCGAGCTCGTCGGAGGCCCAGGTGCGTTCGCGTATGCAGTAGCCGACGCTCGTGTACCCAACGACCACGCTGCGGTCAAGCACGGTGTCCATGGCGCCCATCCAGCTCATGGCACGAGTGCCGACGCCTCGCCCACGGCATCTCCTCCCAGCAGCTCGACACCCAGCCGACCGGCGAGGTCCCCGGTAGCGCCGGCGCCTCCGAGCGCCACGCGCACACCCTTGCTGAGGGCGAGGATCTCCTCAGCGGATTTTCGGAAGCGCTCCCGGTTGACGGCGGAGAGCACCACTATCGCTGGCCCGAGCTCGCCGCACACGGCGACTACGTCGCGAAGGGGCGTATCCGCCCCGAGGTAGGTGATCCTCCAGCCGTGCTCGCGGAGCACCAGCCCGAAGCACAGCAGCCCGAGGTCGTGTCGCTCGCCGGGCTGGCACGCGAGCACGGCGCGTGGCCCGACGCCGCTGCCCCAGTCGCGAGCAAGCGCGCGGAGGCGCCCACCGATCACGTTGCTCGCGAAGTGCTCGTGGGCGATGCCTATCTCTGCCGCGGCCCAGCGCTCTCCGAGGCGGCGCAGGAACGGGAGGATCACCTCCGAGAGCGCCTGCGGCAGCGCGAACGTCTCGAGCAGGCGGTCGAGCGCCGCCTGCGTCATCGGCTCGTCGAGCGCGTCGACGCCTTCGGTCAGCGCGCGCTCGATCTCCTCGGAGGCTTGCGCGCGCTCGCGGGCGCCGGGGCGCCGGCCGAGCAGGGCCAAACGGGCCGCCTCGGAGGCCGGCATTCCGGCGGCGAGATTCTGGACCATCAGCTGCACCTGGCGTTCGTCCTGCTCTGAGAAGAGGCGAAGACCGCCGCCGGAGCGCTCGGGGCGCAGCAGCCCGTAGCGCGTCTCCCATGCGCGCAGCAGCTCGGGGCTCACCCCGACGCGTCTGGAGAACTCACCGATACGCAGTCGCGGACTGTCCGCCATGGCCGCAGTCTATCGCATTTGGACACTAGCTCTACAATATCTCGACAGACTCTCTATACTGGCCTGCCATGACCCGGCAGGCCGACACCCGCTCGACGCCACCGACCCCACGGAGGAGACGATGAGGATCGCGATCATCGGCGCAGGCGTGTCCGGACTCGTGTGCGCGCACATGCTCCAGCGCGAGCACGAGATCGTGGTGTTCGAGGCGGACGAGCGGCCGGGCGGCCACGCGAACACGGTTCGTGTCGAGACCGAGAGCGGCGCCTACGACATCGATACGGGCTTCATCGTCTTCAACGACCGCAACTACCCAGGCTTCGAACGCCTGCTGGACGAGCTCGGTGTGGCGACGCAGCCCTCCGAGATGAGCTTCGGTGTCAGCGACGGCAAGGACTTCGAGTACAGCGGCTCATCGCCGAACGGGTGGTTCGCGGTTCGCAGGCACGCACTCACGCCGAGCTTCCACCGGATGATCGCGGACCTGCTGCGCTTCAACCGCGAGGCGCATGAGCTGCTCAGCTCTGACGATGATCCCTCGCTGCGCCAGTGGCTCGAGCAGCGGAGCTATTCGGACGCCTTCATCGAGCGTCTGATCGTCCCGCAGGTAGGCGCCGTTTGGTCCGCGGACCCGGGGCAGATGTGGTCGTTCCCGGCGCGCTTCCTGCTCGAGTTCTTCGAGAACCACGGGATGCTCGGGTTCACCGACCGGCCGCGCTGGCGGACGG
Organism: Solirubrobacteraceae bacterium; assembly: GCA_035314465.1. Classification (GTDB taxonomy): domain Bacteria; phylum Actinomycetota; class Thermoleophilia; order Solirubrobacterales; family Solirubrobacteraceae; genus Palsa-744. Next base: position 30,873 of record DATFZM010000044.1, read on the forward strand.
TCGCGGGCGGCTCGCACAAGTACGTCAAGGCGCTGATAGCGCCATGGCGTGACCGCGTCAGGCTTTCGACGCCGGTAACGCGTGTCGTTCGGCACCCCGATCGGGTGGAGGTGACGACGCGCGGCGCCGAGCCCGAGCGCTTCGACGTGGTGGTCTTCGCCACGCACTCGGACGACGCCCTCGCGCTGCTCTCCGACCCCAGCGAGCTCGAGGCCGAGCTGCTCGGGGCGATCCCCTACCAGCACAACGAGGCGGTGCTGCACACCGACCGCGCGTTGCTGCCGCGACGTCGCCGAGCGTGGGCGAGCTGGAACTACCACCTCGTCGCCCCCGATGTCGACCGCGCCACGGTCACCTACCACATGAACCGCCTGCAGTCGCTGTACGCCGACCGCCAGTTCTGCGTCACGCTCAACCGTACGGCGGCGATCGACCCCGAGCAGATCATCGCGACGTTCCACTACGCCCACCCTGTGTACACCACTGCGGGCGTCGCCGCGCAGGCGCGCCACGACGAGATCAGCGGACATAACCGCACGCACTACTGCGGCGCCTACTGGGGGTGGGGCTTCCATGAGGACGGCGTCAGGAGCGCGCTGCGCGTCGCCCGCGAGCTGGCCGCAGAAAGGGCCCAGCCGGTGAGCGTATGACGGCGAGCGCGATCTACGAGGGCGCGGTCCGCCACCGGCGCTTCGCCGTGCGCTCGCACGAGTTCAGCCACCATTTGGCGCTCGCATACCTCGATCTCGACGAGCTGCATACGCTGCTCGGCGGCCGTCTCCTCGCCCGGCGAGGAGGGCTTGCTCGCTTTCGCCGTGCCGACTACCTGGGCGACCCTGCGGTCGATCTGTCAGCGGCCGTGCGCGCGTGCGTCGAGCGGCACAACGGGAGCGCGCCGACGGGTCCGGTCCGGGTGCTGACGCATCTGCGGGCGTTCGGACACTGCTTCAACCCCGTCAGCTTCTACTACTGCTTCACGCCGCAGGAGCGGCTGGACGCAGTCGTTGCGGAGGTCACCAGCACGCCGTGGGGGGAGCGCCACGCCTATGTGCTCGAGCGCACCGGAGATGGCACCGTGCTCGCAGGCGAGCTCGCCAAGCGGCTGCACGTCTCGCCGTTCATGGGCATGCAGCAGAGCTACCTATGGCGTGCGGCCACACCCGCAGAGACGCTGGCGGTGCACATCTCGAGCGGCGAACACGGCCGACGGGTGTTCGACGCGACGCTCGCGTTGCGTCGTGTGCCCCTGACGCGTGGCAGCCTCGCCCACGTCACAGCCCGCTATCCCGCGGCCACGCTTCGCGTGCTCGCTCTCATATACGGCCACGCGATCGCGCTGAAGCTGAAGGGCGTGCCGCTGCACCCCCGTCCGCAGGTGCAGACGTGACGGCGAGGCAGCGGATCGCCCGCCATATCGCCCTCGGCGTGCTCGCGCGTATGCGCTCGGGCCGTTTGACGGTGATCGAGGGCGCACAACGGCTGGTTCTCGGCCGCGGCGGCCCGCAGGCGGTCGTGCACGTTCGCTCACCGAGGCTGTGGCCGCTGTTGCTGCACGGCAGCCGTGGCTTGGCGGAGGGCTATAGGGACGGGCTGTGGGACTCCCCGGACCTGGCGGCGGTGGTGCGCCTCGCCGCTCGCAACGTCTCGGGGCTCGATCGCTGGCGACGGCGGCTCACGCCGCTGCGGGTCCCGCTCCAGGCGCTTCGCGGGCTGCGCTTCCGCAACGCGCCGGTGCGCAGCCGCCGTGCCATCGCGGCCCACTACGACCTCGGCAACGAGCTCTTCGAGCTGATGCTCGACGAGACGATGATGTACTCGTCCGCCTACTTCCCGCGACGAAACATGACACTCGCCGAGGCCTCGACGGCGAAGCTGGAGCTGATCTGCGACGAGCTCTCGCTCGGGCCCGAGGACCACGTGCTCGAGATCGGCACGGGATGGGGCGGGTTCGCGCTCCACGCGGCGCGCACGCGCGCCTGCCGCGTCACGACGACGACGATCTCGTGCGAGCAGTACGAGTACGCCCGCGCACGCGTGCGCGCGGCGGGTCTGGAGGATCGCGTCACCGTGCTGTGCCAGGACTACCGCGACCTGCGGGGGCGTTACGACAAGCTCGTCTCGATCGAGATGATCGAGGCGGTCGGGTGGCGCGATTTCGGAACGTTCTTCGCCCGCTGCTCGGAGCTGCTGGAAGACCACGGAACGATGCTCCTGCAATCGATCGTGATCGACGACCGCGCCTACCACGTCGAGAAGGCATCGCGGAGCTTCATCCGCACCCACATCTTCCCGCGCGGCTGCCTGCCTTCCATGGAGGTGATCGCGCGCTGTCTCGCGCGGCGCACGGACATGCGGACCGTCGGGCTGAGGGATCTGACGCCGCACTACGCCGAGACGCTGCGACGCTGGCGCGCGAACTTCGAGCGCGCGAGGCAGCTCGAGCGCCTCGGCTACGATGAGCGCTTCAGGCGGATGTGGCGGCTTTACCTCGCGTACTGCGAGGCAGGCTTCGATGAGCGGCGCATCGGCGTCGTCCAGCTGCTGCTCGCGAAGCCGCAGTGGCGCGCGCCCAGCGGGCTGGCGAGCGCCCCACAAACAGAATCGGCCCTGGCGGCGTAGTCGAGCCTGCAAGCAACGGCAAAGGAGAGGTCAATGGCCAACTACAGCGCGACGCTCGAAACGCAGATCCCCCGAGAGGAGGCGTTCGCGTATCTCAGCGACTTCTCGAACACCGAGGAGTGGGATCCCGGCACCGTGCAAGCTGAGCGTATAGGCGAAGGTCCCATCGGTGAGGGCAGCGAGTTCCGGCTCGTGGCGGCCTTCCTCGGCCGCGAGACCGCCCTCACCTACCGTGTCGTCGAACACGAACCGCCGAATGCCGTGAGCTTTCGCGGCGAGAACTCGACGGTCATCTCGCTGGACCGCGTCACCATCGTGACCGCCGGCACGGGAACGCGCATCACGTACGACGCCAGGCTCACCCTGAAGGGCCCGCTAAAGCTCGCCGATCCGCTGCTGGCGCTGGCGTTCAAACGCGTCGGCGATCGAGCGCTCGCCGGGATGCGCGACACGCTCGCCCGCAAACAGGCGGAAATGGGTGCTCGTGTGTCCGTGTCGGAGCGCAGCTGATGGCCGTGAGGGCGCTCGTCACCGGCGTGACGGGTTTCGTGGGGCAGCGGCTCACGAGAAGCCTTCTTCGCTCCGGCGCGCGGGTACGTTGCCTCGCACGCAACCCCGCGGCGGCGGCCGACCTTGCACGAAGCGGCGCGGAAGTACGGCAGGGTGACGTCATGGAAGAGTCGAGCCTGAACGGGCTTGGCGATGACATCGACGTCGCCTATTACCTGATTCACTCGATGGCCGATGGTCCGGGATTCCGCGAGCGCGAGCTCGCAGGCGCGATCAACTTCGCGCGCATGGCGACTCGCGACCGGGTGTCGAGGGTCGTATACCTCGGCGGGCTGGGGGATCAGCCCTCCTCGGCGCATCTGCGCAGCCGCCACGAGACCGCACTCGCGCTCGCCGCGGAGGGCCCTCCGCTGACGTACTTCCGCGCGGGCATGATCGTCGGGTCTGGCAGCGAGTCCTACACGACCTTGCGCTACTTGGTCAAGCGACTTCCCGTGATGGTCGCTCCTCGTTGGCTTCGGACCGCGACCCAGCCGATCGGGATCGACGACACGATCGGTTACCTCGCGTCCGCGCCGGAGGTCGCGCGATCGTCCGGTCGGGAGGTCCAGATAGGGGGCCCTGACGTCCTCAGCTACGCCGCGATGCTCGACCGCATGGCGCTCGCGATGGGGGTCCACCCCCGCCCCAAGCTGCCGGTGCCACTCATCACTCCGTGGCTGTCGGCCCTCTGGCTCGGGCTGGTGACGCCGGTCGACACCAACGTCGCCCGCCCGCTCGTCGCGGGACTCACCACCGAGACGGTCGTCACCGACACGTCTGGGTCCCGACTCTTCGCGATCGAGCCGCTCAGCTTCGATGAGTCCCTTCGCATCGCCCTCGCCGAAGAGCTTGCACCACGCCCTGAGGCGCGTATGGGCAGGGCTGCCGCCGTACGCTGAGATGCGCGTCTTTTCTGTGCGGCCGATTGGACTCCAGCCCGCGCCGGGTCCCGCGAAGCCGTCCAGCTGTTGCAGCAAAGGTTCGCGGCTTGGGTGGGCAGGGTCGCAAACGCTCGCGCGGGCCTGCCGGTCGGTCAGGGTTAGCAGATCGAGCTCGTCAACCTCTCCATGGGGTAGCAAGCGGGTAGCAGACTGCCGATTTTTTGGCTCTTCGAAGCGAAATGTGAACCGGGCGCCCCGATTAGCTCGCCGACAGAACCTGGGGAGTGCCGGGGGAGTCTCGGCTTCGGGATTCGGCTCTCAAGAGCGGATCTCTGGATGACAGGGGCGCGCGTGATCCACAGCCCGGCCACTGACTGCCGTTGGCTGCCGGGTCGGCTGAAGGAGGCGTCAGTTCTGGGTAGGCGCCGCTCGGCTCTTCGGTCGCCTCCGACCGCTCCGACATTCGCTCGCGGGACGTCACGCTCGCGGAAATAGACTCCTAGCTCGAATGTTCGTGGATGCATGCGCGGCGCTGGAGCGACTGTGACCGTCGCTACGCCCGACTCAGTGCTGCTCGTGACATCGCGCTGGGTGAGAGACGGGGGCGTCGGTGCGCACGTGCAGGCGAGCGCACGTGCGCTCGCCGCGTACGGCGTGCACGTCACGGTGCTAACCGGTCGGATCGAGGAACGGACCTTCGCCCCAGAGGTGACGGTGATAGCGTCTGCGGAGCTTCACGACAGGCAGGCCCCAATGCGCGCGAGAGTTGGTGATGCGCTCGCTTGCGGCGCCGAGGTCGTTCACATCCATCAACTGGACGACCCTGCGCTTGTGGCGTTCATACAGAAACAAACGCCTACGGTGCTCAGCGCGCACGCTTACACCGCGTGCCCTGCAAGCCTCTACTACTTCGCGCCTGGTCGGGAGTGCGCGCGAGCGCGGGGTCCCGGGTGCATCGGGAACATGCTGTTCCGCGGCTGCCTACACACCCGCGATCCACGCCGGCTGCACTCCTATGCAGAGTCTGGTCGCGCGCTGCATGCGCTGCAACAGGCTGATCTGGCGATCTCATACTCGCACTTCATGGACCGTTATCTCGCGACCAACGCGGTGACTCGCCGCGCCGTGGTGCCGTACTTGACCACCGTCGAGCCGCGGCCGGGGGCTGGCGAGAGCGAGCGACGGCGGGTCGTCTTCGCCGGGCGCATAGTCAAGGAGAAGGGCGTCCAGACGCTGCTACGGGCGGCGCAGGAGCTCGATGCAGAGCTCGTCATATGCGGCAACGGAAGGTATCTCCCGGCGATGCGCAAGCTTTCGCGCGAGCTTGCGGTCGCGGAGCGCACTCATTTCCGGGGGTGGCTGTCCGCCGATGAGCTGGCCCGCCAGCTGGCTGAGGCGTCGGTCGTCGCGCTGCCCTCCTTGTGGCCTGAGCCGTTCGGTTTGGTCGGCATCGAGGCGCTCGCCGCCGGAACGCCAGTCGTGGCGAGCGATACGGGCGGCGTCCGCGATTGGCTCGAGGACGGCGTGAGCGGCGTTCTCGTTCCGCCCGGCGATGCCGGTGCCTTGCGGCGAGCGCTCGCTGAGCTGTTGGCCGATCCGCAGCGGCAGCGTGCGATGGGAGATGCCGGCCGGGAGACAGTCACCTCGCGCTTCTCGCCCGAGCAGCACGTTGCGCGCCTGCTCGAGGGCTATCGCGCGGCGTGCGCCTCGTGGCTTGTGGCGCGCGCGCGCTGATCTCGAGCGCGACTGTGCAGCGTCGACTGGAGCAGGCCGACGACGACCTCCAGCGTACGTGCAACCCCCATCTCCTGCTCGGCGAAAGCCCGTCCGCGAGCACCAAGCGTCTCGCTCGTGCGGGGGTCATCGAGCAATTCGGTGAGGGCGTCGGCCAGCGCGAGGGCGTCGCGTGGCACGACCCGCGCGGCGTCGGCGTCGAGCAGCTGCTGCCAGCGCCGACGACCCTCGAGCGCGACCAGCGGCCGCCCCGAGGCGAGCGAGCCGGCCAACGTTCCCTTGCACGACGTGGGCCCGATGGGCTGGGCGTACAACAGCGCGTCGCACCGTGCGAGCACGTCGGATAGCTCCTGCGCGGCAAGCACGCCCGGGAAGGACAGCGCATGCGAGAGCCCTCGAGCGCGTGCCTGCCGCGACCACTCGTCCGCAGCCCCCCAACGGCCCGGCCGCCCGAGCAGCAGCAGCCTCGGCTCGAGCCCCCGCTCTAACAGGCTGCGCATCGCATCGAGAACAAGCGAGATCGTGCCGGCATCGAGCGCATAACCGAACAGTCCGAGCTCCGGCACGATCCGAGCGGCAGGCGGACGAACCGCGGGCGGCGGCAAGTTCGAGAAGACCGGCGCCGATGAAATCGGTCGCGTTGGAAGCCACCAGCGGCTGCGCAGCCAGCGCAAACGGAACTCGGTCGTGACCACCACCGCGTCGGAGGCCGCCACGAGCTCGCGCAGGGCGACACGGTCGGCGCTTGCCCACACCATTCCCTTCGCGCCTTCGCGCCGCCATGGGTAGGCGAGCTCATGCCCGGTCGTGAGGAGAGGAACCCCGCAGCGGCGCAGGGCGGTAACCATCGGGTGGACGAGGAGCGGAAGCCCGCGACGGTAGTAGGAGAAGGCTGAATAATGAAACAGCAGCGCGTCCGCTCCCGCGTCGCGCACTTGGTCGGGTAGCGCTCGTGTCCACGCCCGCATGTGCGTGTGGCGCGCTCCGGTGAGGCCGTAGGTCGAGAGCCAGTGCAACGAGCAGGAAACGCCCTCTGCGCGCAGGGCGTCCGCGAGCACGAGCGCATAGTCACGCACGCCGTCGATCGCCTCGACGGAGACACCCACGGCCGCAATGCGCAATTCTTCAGCCACTCGGGATCTCGCCCCGTGCCACCGATCGAGCGTAGCAGTGCGCATTGGCACAAGTTCCCTGGCGATCCGCTCGCTGTGCGGACGCTGTTGCCGTCGTGTCCGCTCGCGCTTCGATCGGCTCACTGGTCCAGGGTGAGGGGCTGCGGGTCACCGCGGGCGATGGAGCGTCCGTGATGGCAGGTCCGTGAGGCCGGGCAGCAGCGGCCTGCTACCGTGAAGCGATCAGGTTGGATCATCGATCCAATAACGCAGTGTCAGCGCTCGTAGCTTTGCTCATAGCATCTCCGCGTTCGTTGCACGCATCGACGCCGGAGGAGACAATGGCTACAGGAACCGTGAAGTGGTTCAGCGACGACAAGGGATTTGGGTTCATCACGCCCGATGACCAGTCCAAGGATCTCTTCGTCCACCACAGCGCGATCATCGGCGACGGCTATCGCTCGCTCGCCGAAGGCGCGAAGGTCAACTACGACTCGGAAGCTGGCGAGAAGGGGCCGAAGGCGGTCAACGTCCAGGCCCTTTAGAGCCTTGCGCGTCTGCCGGCGATGGCCGGCAGACGCCCGCCGCTCACTCGCTGGAGGTCAGATGTCCGATCTATCCGTTGAAGACGACGCTCTCGTCATCGAGCACGAGACGGTTGATCGTGTGGCCAACATCGTCGTCACGGTCGTGCCCATTGCGATGCTCGGCCTCGCAATCTGGCTGGCCTGGGGAGGAACGCTCCACTGGCAGGACCTCGTCGTGCTGGCGCTCAGCTATCTCATCACCGGCCTCGGCATCACGGTCGGCTACCACCGTCTGTTCACCCATCGCAGCTTCAAGACCAGCCGCCCGATCCGCGCGCTGTTCGCGATCTTCGGCTCGGCCGCGGTGGAGGGGCCGGTCATCGAGTGGGTGTCTACCCATCGCAAGCACCACCGCTTCAGCGACCAGCCCGGCGACCCCCACAGCCCTCACACCGATCGCGGCCTGGGGTGGCGGGGCGCGCTGCGGGGGCTGATCCACGCTCATGTCGGATGGATGTTCCGCGGTGTCGATCGCGCCAGTGAGGGGCGCTACGCCAAGGACTTGCTCGCCGACCCGGTGATCAGGGCTGTCGATCGCACGTTCCCGCTCTGGGCGCTGCTCGGGCTCGCGCTTCCGTTCGGGCTCGGGGTCGCGCTGACCGGTTCGGTGATCGGGGGCCTGACCGGCATGTTGTGGGGCGGTGCCGTTCGCATCCTCTTCCTGCACCACGCGACCTTCTCGATCAACTCGCTCTGTCATTTCTTTGGCCGACGGCGCTTTGCCACCGGCGATGAGTCCCGCAATCTCGCCTGGCTCGCCCTGCCGACGTTCGGCGAGGCCTGGCACAACAACCACCACGCCTTCCCGACATCCGCGCATCACGGCCTCACCCGCTGGCAGCTGGACCCGGGCGGGTGGCTTATCGACAGCCTCGAGCGGCTCGGGCTCGCGTGGGACGTCATACGGATCACGCCGCGCGCTCAGCAAGCGAAGCTCGCCGGCGGAACGGGCTAGCGCTCCAACCGGGCGCCAGCGCTCAACGGGCCCGAGGAAGGCCGCGGCGTTGATGTCCCTCGAGAACGAGTCGCAACGTCTAGGCGCCGGGCCTGCGCGCGCAGACCTGGTAGACGGCCGTGTCGGCCCTCTCAAAGCCACGGCGTGCGGCGCGCAGGTACAGCCGCCAGACGCGCGTTCTCTCCGGGCCGGCAAGGGCGAGCGCCTCCTCGAGACGCTCGTCGAGGCGTTCGCTCCAGTGACGGAGGGTGAGGGCGTAGTCCTCCCTGAAGCCCTCGACGTGCATCGTGTGAAAGCCGGCTCGCTCGAGCGCGAGCTCGACGCGCGAGAGAGGCAGCGGCTCGCCGTCTGGGAACACATAGCGGGTCGAGAAGACGTCCTCGAGCGGTTTGTGCTCGGGGTCCAACGCGGCGATCGCGTGGTTTAGCAGTAGGCCCTGCGGACGCAGCAGCCCGAACAGCGACTTCGCGTAGAGGTCGATCCGGCTCTCTCCGACGTGCTCGGCCATGCCGATGCTCGCGATCGCGTCGAAGGATGCCCGCGGCAGCTGCCGGTAGTCGGCAACGCGGATTTCGACCTGCTCGGCGACCCCGGCCTGCGCGACCCGCTCGCGCGCGAGCTCGGCCTGTGGCTCCGAGAGCGTGATGCCCAGGACCCTGACGCCGAACTTGCGTGCGGCGTGGATCGCAAAGCTGCCCCAGCCGCATCCCACGTCCAGCACGTGCATGCCGGGCTCGAGGCCGAGCTTGGTCGCGACGAGCTCGAGCTTCGCAAGCTGTGCGTCCTGCAGGGTGCGCGCGCCCTTGGAGAAGATCGCGCAGCTGTAGGTCATCGTCTCGTCGAGAAACAGCGCGAAGAAGTCGTTGCCGACGTCGTAGTGGTAGCGCACGGCTGCCGCGTCGCGCTCGATGCTGTGAACCCCTCCGCGCAGGACGAGCTCGAGTCCCGGGCGCCGCGGGATCCCCCCCGGCGCGGCGGCGATCGCCACCGCCAGCCCGAGTCGCGCGCGACCCGCGGCGCCGACCGCCGAGGGTTCCCATTCATCGACCACCGCAAACGCCGCATCGAGATCGTCCACATCCAGCGAGCCGTCGACGTAGGCGCGGCCGAGGCCGAGCGTACCCGGGGCTCTAAGGAAGTGAGACAGCGCCGCAGGGCGCCGCAAGAAGAACGTGGGGGCGTCAGGGCTCGTCGCAGCGACGACCGCACCGTCCCACAGGTGAACGTGGAAGGGCCGCGCCGGGACGGCGTGCCGGAGTGCCCGGCGTAGCGGCTCGCTTGCGCGCATGAACGCCAACGCTACTCGCGCGGGCCATAGCACGAAGGCCGTAGCGTACGCTGAGCTGGGCATGCGGGGTTCGCGCGAGCAGCTTGCCTGCGGGCGAGGTATCGTGTCGCCGCCTCGGCCGGCTGCCGGCGGCCCGACCCGAGGGCGTCGCGAGCCGGCCCGAGAACCGTACGAGATGCCAACTCCCACCACCAGCGGGCTGGTCTCCAGTACGTTCCTCGCGTTGCTCACCGACAGCGAGCGCGAGGCGCTTCGCGGTCTCGGCATGCGCCGCACGTTTCCTCGCGGCGCGGTGCTGATGTTCGAGGGGGAGCCCGACGAGCGGGTGATGCTCGTGTTCAACGGTCGCGTGAAGGTGACCCACGTCAGCCACGACGGTCGAGAGATCGTGCTGAGCATCCGCGACCCCGGCGACGTGCTCGGGGAGCTCGCGTTCATCGACCGTCAACCGCGTGCCGCGACGGTGACCGCGCTGGAGCCGGTCGAGGTGCTCGTGATGCCGGCACAGGTGTTCCGCACCCATCTCGAGACGACCCCGCGCGTCGCGGTCGTGCTGCTTGAAATCGTCGCCAGCCGCTTCAGGGAGGCGACGATCGAACGGCTGCGGTTCGCCGCATCGGACACGATGGGCCGTCTCGCCGCGCGGATCACAGAGCTGGCCGACCGCTACGGCGAGCCCGGCGAGGCCGGGATCGTCATAGCTTCGCCGATCTCCCAGGAAGAGCTCGCGAGCTGGACCGGCGCTTCGCGTGCCGGCGTCGCGCAGGCGCTCCAGGCTCTCCGGGAGCTGGGCTGGATCCAGACCGAGCGGCGCAGGCTGATCGTCACTGACGAGGCCGCCCTGCGCGCGCGCGCCGTCTGACGGGGCCGGCGCGCGCCCACCTCCTCGGGTGTCCAGGATTGGACGTTGCAGCGGCCATCACTGGGTCGCCGCGCCCTGACTGCTCGACCATAGTCAACTGTGTGGAACACGCGGTACCCCTCGAGGCGGGCGCATGGACCGACTACTTCCGTGACATCGGCCGTGATTGCGGACGACTGATTGCGACCGTCACGCTGCTTCCTGACGACCGCGACGGGCACGGCGCGGGAGCGGGCAGGACGCTGCGCACGATTCGCTACGACCGCGACCGAGACGCCCTCGAGCTCGGAGTCGGCGGCGGGGCGGGCCTGGGGCCGGCGCTCCGCTATTTCATCGCCGCTCCGCGGCGCATCGTGATCGCCGAGTCGCGGGGTGTGATCGGGCTCGTGATCGAAGACTCCAGCGGTGATCGCACCGCGGTCGAGCTGCGCCGCGTTGGCGAGGAGGCGCGCAGCCCCCTGGTATCGCTCCAGACGCCGGCGCATTCCTCGCCCGCGTACGGCGCCTGAACGGCGCAGGCGAGGTCCGCTCAGCGGCGCGCCACGCCGCGCGCCAAGCGTCGCTCGAGGCACCCGCCTGAGGAGAGGGCGGCGATCAGCTGGTGCTGGCCGCGGCCCCCTCGCCGGCTTGTCCCGTCCCGTTCCTCGCCGCTGTCTCTGGCGCGGCCGGCGGCTGCCCGGCCCGCGCGGCGAGCTCGGCGCCCGCGGCGCCGGCTACGCCCGCGAGCAGCGCGCCGAGCGCCCACGGCCAGTCCCGTTCGCCGCCCTCTCGACCCCTGTGCGAAGGCGCCGCTAGCGCGAGCGCCGCGGCGATCAGCACGAGGTTGTACTCGTAGCCGCCTTTCGTCGCCCACGGGCCGTTCTGGAGGTGCACGCGGCGTATAGCGGTGAGCATCGTGGCCGTCAGAACCGCCGCCGCGAACGGGTTCGCGCGGCCGAGCAACAGCAGCGCTCCGCCGCCGGTCTCGGCCGCGCCGGCGGCGAGCGCGTGCCGGCGTCCCGGGCGCAGCCCGATGCCCTCGAAGAACTGCGCGGTCGCCTCCAGACCGTTGCCTTCGAACCACCCGAAGAGCTTCTGCGTCCCGTGGCCGACGAACAGGGCGCCGACGATCGTGCGCAGTGCTGTGAGTCCAGGTCGCATGTGCTGCCTCCTTGTTGTCGTTGGTCTCTGCGTGTTGCTGAGAGCAGGTCCGGTCGATCGGCCGCGCGCTCACGGCGCCGCAGGCACCACCGCGGCGGGCCCGTCCTCGCGCCGAGTGGCGACTCCAGCCGCCCGGCCGTGGAGCGGTGCACGTGCGGCTCGCCGGCGATCGCCTCAACGGCGTTGTGGTCGACGTGCTCGTGGGTGATCAGGAGCAGGTCGGCCTGCACGTCCTCGATCGGGGGATACTCGAACTGCAGGCCCCGCGCCCTCAGCCCCGAGAGGTCCCCGAAGGGATCGATCGCCACCGCGTGGTCGTTCGCCGTCAGGAGGAAGGCCGACTGTCCGAACCACTCAACGCGCATGCTGCTCCTCTCTGGTCGCCGTGCTTGCGGGACCGATCGTTTCACGTGCGCCAACACGGGCGTCGCGAGCCTGGGCCGGGCGCTCGTCCAGCGGACGCCGGCCGCGCAGCAGCGAGGCGGCCGCCGCGGCCAAGCGGTAGCTTCGTGTCGTGGAGGCCGACGGCGGTGCAGACGACCAACAGGGCGCGCTCGTGTGCGTCGTGGAGATCCCCAAGGGCGGACGCAACAAGTACGAGTACGACGAGCACCTGGGAGGGATCAAGTTCGACCGGCTGCTGATGAGCGCGGCCACCTATCCGGCCGACTACGGCTATCTGCGCGGCACGCTCGGACGCGACGGCGACGCGCTCGACGCGCTCGTGTGCCTGTACGAGCCGACCTTCCCCGGCTGCCTGATCCCGGTCAACCCGGTGGGGCTGTTCAAGATGACCGACGACAAGGGCGTCGACGACAAGATCATCTGCGTGCCGCTGCATGACCCCTACTGGAACCACTACCAGGAGCTCGATCAGCTGCCGCTGCTGCTGCGCCAGGAGATCGAGCAGTTCTTCTCGATTTACAAGGACCTCGAGGGCAAGCTCGTCACGATCCAGGGCTGGCGCCCGCGCGAGGAGGCGATCGAGGAGATACGCGCCGCCCGCGCACGGCTGCGCGCCGCGCCCGCAGACACGGTCGATTGAGCTCGTCTGTACCCTTGGCCGGCCCTGTTCGTAGGGCTCGCGTTCGACTACGCGATCGCGCATGATGCGTCCGCGGCGAGGGCTCCATGCGAGCATTTAGAGCAGCGAGAGCACGCGCCGTGTGAAGCGCCCGCGTGCGGGTGTCAGACACGCGCGTTGGCCTGGCGGCGCTTGGCGATGCGCGAAGCCTGGCGGGCCGGCGCGCGGTCGGGCTGCTCGCGCGCCGGCAGGTGCTGCTGGAGGTACGTGTCAATGTCGGGCGCGGCGATCGGACGGCAGAGGTGATAGCCCTGGACGTACTCGCATCCGAGCGAGCGCAGCCGCTGGAGCTGCCACTCGGTCTCGACGCCCTCGGCCACTTGGTCCGGTCCAATGCGAACTAAAGGCAGCGGTTCTCGCATGGGACCTCACGTTTGCCGGCGCGAGCACGGCGCGCGCCGCGTTCGGCGAGGAGCTTCGGCGGCCGAGCGTCGCGCGGGCGAGCGCCGGGCGGGCCGCGGCCTTGCCAGGCCCGCTAGCGTTCGGGGGGTGCTGCAGTCGCCTTGGATCCCGGGCCCGCGATGAGCGGGCCGCCGCCGGCAGAGGCCCCACCGCGCGAGCGTCCCGCGCGGACGCCGCAGAGCGACGAGCAGGGAGCCTCCCAGGAGCGGACCCGGCGCCCGACGATCCTCGCGGTCGACGACGAGCCGGCCGTGCTCGCGGCGGTGGCGCGCGATCTGCGACGGGGATTCGGCGAGCGCTACCGAGTGCTGAGAGCGGGCTCCGGCGGGGAGGGCCTGGAGCTCCTCGAGGAACTGCTGCGCCGCGGCGAGCAGGTGGCGCTCCTGGTGGCCGACCAGCGCATGCCCGGGATGGCGGGCACCGACTACCTCGTCGCCGCCCGGCAGATCGTGCCCGCCGCCAAGCGGGTGCTGTTGACGGCCTACGCCGACACCGAGGCGGCGATCGCGGCGATCAACGAGGTTGCGCTCGACTACTACCTGCTCAAGCCCTGGGACCCGCCCGAGGAGCAGCTGTTCCCGATCGTGGACGATCTCCTCACGACGTGGGAGGCTGGTGCGGCGCTGGAGGCGGGCGGCGTGCGCGTGCTGGGGCACCGCTTCTCGAAGGAGTCCCACGAGCTGCGCGACTTCCTGGCGCGCAACCGTGTTCCCGGACGCTGGCTCGACGTCGAGCGCGACGCCGAGGCGCGCGAGCTGCTCGCGGTCGCCGGAGTGGAGCCGGCCGGCCTGCCGGTGGCGCTGCTCGAGGACGGGTCGGTGCTCGAGCGCCCGACGATTCTCGAGCTCGCCGAGCGACTCGGCATCTCCGTGGCGCCCGCCTCCGAGCACTACGACCTCGTGATCGTCGGCGGCGGTCCCGCGGGGCTCGCGGCAGCTGTGTACGGAGCATCGGAGGGGCTGCGCACGGTGATGGTCGAGCGCGAGGCGCCGGGCGGACAGGCCGGACAGTCGAGCCGGATCGAGAACTACCTGGGCTTCCCCGCAGGCCTCTCGGGCTCGGACCTCGCGCGGCGCGCGACCGACCAGGCGCGCCGGCTCGGCGCGGAGCTGCTGACCGTGCAGGACGCGGTGGCGCTGCGCGCCGAGGGCGCCGGTCGCGTCGTGGAGCTCTCCGGGGGCGGCTCCCTGAGCGCGAACTGCGTGCTCGTGGCCTCGGGCGTCTCCTACCGGCAGCTCGACGCGCCGGGCTTCGCCGACTATACCGGCGCAGGCGTCTACTACGGAGCGGCGGTGACGGAGGCGCGCGCCTGCTCCGACCAGCACGTCGTCGTGATCGGCGGCGCCAACTCGGCGGGACAGGCGGCGGTCTATTTCTCGAGCTACGCCTTACGCGTGTCGATGCTCGTGCGCGCCGAGTCGCTGGCGAAGTCGATGTCGCACTACCTGATCGATCAGATCGCGGCGCTGCCCAACGTGGACGTGCGGACGCGTTCGGAGGCGGTCGCGGCCGAGGGCTCCGACGGTCGCCTGCGGGCTCTGCGGATTCGCGACGGCGAGGGCAGAGAGACGGTCGAGG
>DATFZM010000045.1:0-8725 GCA_035314465.1 Solirubrobacteraceae bacterium
CGCTGGTACTGCAGGCAGAGCTTGATCGCGACCTCCACCGAGACCGACCCCGAGTCGGCCAGGAACACCCTCTCCAGGCCCGCCGGGGAGAGCTCGGTCAGGCGCTCGGCGAGCAGCACAGCGGATTCGTGCGTGAGGCCGCCGAACATCACGTGGGCCACGCTCGCCAGCTGAGCGGATATCGCGGCGTCGAGGGCAGGGTGCCGGTAGCCGTGGATGGCGCACCACCACGAGGACATGCCGTCGATCAGCTCGCTCCCATCGGCGAGCTGCAGGCGCACCCCCTCGGCGGCGCACACGGGCAGCGGCGCCAGCGCCGCCGGCAGCGCGCCGTAGGGATGCCACACGCGCTCGCGGTCGAGCGCGAGCAGCCGCTCCCAGCGCGAGAGCGGCGGCGAGCCTGAAGGACGCGCGGGCGTCCTAATCCTCGTAGAGGGTGAAATCGCGCTTGCGCGCGCCGCACACCGGGCAGAACCAGGTGTCGGGGATGTCCTCGAAGGCCGTGCCGGCGGGGATGCCGCCGTCGGGATCGCCCTCGTCGGGGTCGTAGATGTAGCCGCAGGACTCGCAGATCCAGCGCTGGAGTGTCTCGGTCGCACTCACAGGGACCCACCTCGGTTGCTGATTCTCATGCGCGGAAGGTTACCTCCCGCTAGGGTCACGGCGATGCACGCCGCCTCACACGACGAGCGCCCGGGTCCGGGCGAGGTCTACAACCCGGGGCCGCCTTCGCGCCCGCGCCAGGCGGCCACCGTGATCCTCCTGCGCGGCGACGAGGCGGCGCTGGAGGTGCTGCTGGTGAGGCGCACGCCACAGGCGCGCTTCATGGGCGGCGTGTGGGTGTTCCCCGGCGGCGCCGTCGACGCCGAGGAGGGCAGCGGCGACGAGGCCCACCGGGCCGCGGCGATCCGCGAGCTGCGCGAGGAGGCCGCGATCACGCTGATGGACCCGTCGGGGCTCGTGAAGTTCTCGCGCTGGATCACCCCGGCGCAGGTGCAGATCCGCTTCGACACGCACTTCTTCCTCGCGCCCCTGCCGGCCGGCCAGGAGCCGCAGATCGACGGCGAGGAGTGCGTCGACCTCGGCTGGTTCACGCCGCGGGCCGCGCTGGAGGCCTATCGCGAGGGGAAGCTGCCGCTCGTGTTCCCCACGATCAAGCATCTCGAACAGCTCGATGAGTTTGCCTCCGCGCAGGAGCTGCTGGCGCACGCGCGCGGCCGCACGGTCGAGCCCGTCGAGCCGCGGGTCGTGCTCGAGGGCGAGGTCGCCCGCATCGTGCTGCCGGGCGAGCCCGGCTACTGAGTCTCCCGCCCAAGCTCACCACCTGACACGCTCGAAGCGGGGCCGCTCGACGCCGCGCGGCAGGATCTGCTCTTCCTCGAGCTTGTCAAGGTGGGCGGCGAGCGTGACCGCTGCGGCGCCTCGCAGTTGCTCGGGGACGTCGTACCAGACCGCGTCGAGCAGCTCCGCGACGCTGCGACGGCCTTCGCCGAGCGCGGCGATCAGCCGATTCTCGCGGTCGATGCGATGGGCGAGGTATTCGTCGATCTTGCCCTGCGGCTCCCACACAGCCGGACCGTGCCCGGGACAGATCACGTCGAAGTCCTCGCGCAGGCGCAGGCGCACGAGCGCCCGCAGATAGCCCGCCATCGCGCCCTCATGGGGGCTGATGAAGACGCTGCCGCTGCCGAGCACGGCGTCGCCCGTGAAGCATGCGCCCCCGGCGATGAGCGAGAAGTGGTCCTCTGCGTGGCCCGGCGTGGCGAGAGCGTCGAAGGGCCCGAACCGCGTCCCGTCGTGCAGCTGCACATCGGCCGCGCCACGAGCGGCCGCCAGCGGCGCGGGGTATGACGCGCGCAGGGCCGCCACGGCCTCGGCGTGATCGCCGTGATCGTGCGTGAGCGCGATCCCGCCCAGACCGCCGCGGGCCTCGATCTCCGCTCCGACGCGCTGCAGGTGGGAGTCCAGCAGTGGCCCGGGATCGACGAGCCACGCCGGCGAGCGGCCGAGCAGCCACGTGTTCGTCCCGGTCAGCGTGAGCGGCCCCGGGTTGGCAGCGCGCACACAGGCGATGTCATAGCCAGCGAGCCGCTCGGCGTCGGGGTCGGCCTCCGCGCGCTCGGAGATGACGCCGATCTCCGCTTCGGCGTCGGGCGGCTGGGGGCTGCTCATGCGACGACGTTATCCAACCCGACGCCGCGCTCGGGCCGTCCGCGCTCTGCGCGAAGCGTCCTACTGCACGTTGGCCATCACGTGCTTGACGATGGTGTAGTCCTCGAGCGAGTACACGCTCAGGTCCTTGCCGTAACCGGACTCCTTGAAGCCGCCGTGAGGCATCTCGGACACGAGCGGGATGTGGTCGTTGATCCACACGCAGCCGAAGCGCAGCGCGGCCGAGACGCGCAGCGCGCGGCCCACGTCGCGCGTCCATACCGAGGAGGCGAGGCCGTAGCGGGTCGCGTTGGCCCACGCGATCGCCTGCTCCTCGTCGCTGAACTGCTGCACGGTGATCACCGGGCCGAAGATCTCGCGCTGGATCATCTCGTCGTCCTGCTCGAGACCCGCGACGACGGTGGGCTCGATGAAGAAGCCGGGCCCGTCGGGATGGCCCCCGCCCGTGACGATCTCGGCGCGGGCGGGACGGCGCGCCAGGAAGCCGCTCACGCGCTCGAGCTGGCGGGCCGAGTTGACCGGGCCGAGCGTCGTCTCGGGCGAGAGCGTGTCGCCCATGACTAGCGCCTGGGCCTGCGCGGCCAGCCCTGAGACGACGTCGTCGTAGACGCCACGGGCGGCGAGCACTCGCGTGGCCGCCGTGCAGTCCTGGCCGGCGTTGTAGTAGCCGGTGCCGGCGATCGTCTCCAGCGCGGACTCGAGGCCGACGTCGTCGAATACGACCACCGGGGCCTTGCCGCCGAGCTCCAGGTGCACACGCTTGAGCGTGTCGGCGGCGGTGCGTGCGATGTGCTTGCCCGTATCGACAGAGCCGGTGAGCGCGAGCATGTCCACCTCGGGGTGGTTGATGAGCGCCTCGCCGGTCGGGTTGCCGGGCCCCGTGACGACGTTGAGCACGCCCTTCGGCAGCACGTCCGCGACGAGCTCGGCCAGCCGCACGGTCGTGATCGGGGTCGTCTCGGCCGGCTTCAGCACGACGGTGTTGCCGGCTGCGATCGCCGGTCCGAATTTCCAGATCGCCATCATCAGGGGGTAGTTCCACGGCGTGATCTGCCCGATCACGCCGACAGCCTCGCGGCGCGTAAACGACGTGTAGCCGCTCATGTACTCGCCCGCCGCGCGGCCCTCCAGGCAGCGGGCGGCGCCGGCGAAGAAGCGCAGGTTGTCGGCCATCACCGGTAGCTCGTCGCTCTTGACGGCCTCGATCGGCTTGCCGGCGTTGAGCGCCTCCAGGCGCGCGATCTCCTCGCCGTGCTCCTCGACCACGTCGGCAATCGCCAGCAGCGCCTGCGAGCGTTCGGCGGGGGTCGTGCGCGACCAGCCCGCGAACGCCCTGCGCGCGGCCGTGACCGCCCGGTCGACCTCCTCGCCGCTCGAGCGCTGCGCGCGAGCGATCTCCTCGCCGGTCGCGGGGTTGAGCACCGGTTCGGTCTCTCCCTCGCGGGCCGAGGGCTCGCCGTCGATGAAGTTGTTCAGCGTCTCTACGGTGCTCGTGGGTGCCATCGTGTCTCCTCGTTTGGGCTTCTGTTCTCCGGCCGGCGCCTCAGCCGGGGGCCGCCACGACGCCGAGCGCCTCGGCGACGGCCGGATGGGTGATCTCGCCCGCTCTGACGTTGAGTCCGTCGCGCAGGCCGGGGTTCTGAGCAAGCGCGTCCTCAACTCCACGCTCTGCGAGCTCGATCACGTAGGGAAGGGTCGCGTTCGTGAGCGCATACGTCGAGGTGATTGGCACGGCGCCCGGCATGTTCGTCACGCAGTAGTGCGTGACGCCCTCGACCTCGAAGGTCGGGTCGGAGTGCGTCGTGGGACGCGAGGTCTCAAAGCAGCCGCCCTGGTCGATCGAAACGTCGACGAGGACCGCCTGGGGCTTCATCAGCTTGAGCTGCTCGCGCGTGATCACCTTCGGCGCGCGCCCGCCTTGCACGAGCACCGCACCGATCACGAGGTCCGCTGCGGGGAGCATCTCCTCGATCGCGAGCGTCGAGGAGTAGACGGTCGAGGCGCGACCTCCGAACGCCACTTCGAGCTCGCGCAGGCGGTCGATCGAGCGGTCGAAGACGAACACGTCGGCCTCCATCCCGATCGCGATGAACGCCGCGTTCATGCCGACCACGCCGCCGCCGATCACGAGCACCGTGGCCGCCGCGACGCCCGGTACGCCGCCCAGCAGGATCCCCCGCCCCCCGAGTGGCTTCTCGAGCATGAACGCGCCGGCCTGCGTGGCGATCTTGCCGGCCACCTCGCTCATCGGCGCGAGCAGCGGCAGGCCCCCGGAGGCGTCCGAGACGGTCTCATAGGCGATGCACGTCGCCCCCGAGTCCATCAGCCCCCGCGCCAGCTCGGGCTCGGCCGCGAGGTGCAGATAGGTGAACAGCGTCATGTTGGCGTGCAGCAGCCGAACCTCCTCGGGCTGGGGCTCCTTGACCTTCAGCACGAGCTCAGACTCCCCGAACAGCCCCTCGGCGGTCTCGAGGATCAGCGCCCCCTGGGCGCGGAACTGCGCGTCGGAGAACGCGCTGCCAACGCCGGCGCCCGACTGCACGAGCACCTCGTGCCCGCGCAAGGCCAGCTCGCGCACGCCGGCCGGCGTGATCGCGACACGGTACTCGTCGGCCTTGATCTCGCTCGGCACCCCGATTCTCATCGACGCGAGGCTCCTTCCGCGGTGGGGCGGGCAGGACGGTCAACCCGCGCCCAGCCTAGTCGAGCGTCCTCGCTCACCGCGCGAGCTCCCGGCCGCGCAGCGCCAGCCAGAACTCGATCCGGTCGCGCGCGCTGGAGAGGCTGCGCCCGGTGAGCTCCTCGATGCGGCGGATGCGGTAGCGGAGCGTGTGCCGGTGGCAGTAGAGGGCGGCCGCCGCGCGCTCCCAATGGCCGTTCTGCTCGATGAACACGTCGAGCGAGCGCAGCAGCTCCTCTCCGTAGTCGCCCTCCCCTTCTTGGATCGGCCCGAGCACGGCTCGGCAGTAGGAGCTGAGCGCGTCGTCGTCCTGCAGCGAGAGCAGCAGCTGGAAGGCTCCGAGGTGCTCGTAGGAGGCGACCTCGGGCGCCTCGCCGTTGCGCAGGCGCACCGCCTCCAGCGCGCAGCGGGCCTCGTGGAAGGCCATCCGCAGCGAGTGCGTCGCCGCGGGCCGGCTCGCTGAGGCGGGAACCTCGCCGAAGCGGGGAGCGAGCGCCGCGCGCACGCGGCGAGCGAGCTCGAGCGGCTGCACCCGCTCGCCGTCGACGACGGCGCACACGAGCCCGCCGCGCACGGCGACGAGGCCCGGCACTCGCTCGGCCTGCAGGATCCTCTCGACGGACGCCGCCGCGGCGCTCGGATCGGGCGGGCTGAAGGCGAGCACGGCGACCTGCTCGCCGATCCCGAACGGCCGCAGGCGGGCCTGCAGATCCTCGGGGTAGAGATGTCCGCTGATCGCCTCGGCGAGCAGGTCTCCGACCATGCTGCGCTGCAGCATTTCGTAGCGTTCGCCGACGAGCTGTGCGAACACGCGCTCGGTGATCGCGATGAAGGGCAGCTCGTAGGGCACCTCGAAGAGCGGGAAGCCGCGCCCGCGCGCCGCCGTCACGAGCGCGGCCGGGATGCGGCGATGCGCGAGGCCGATGCCGAAGCCGACACCCGCGATCTCGTGGTCGGCGAGCCGCTCGATGAACTCGCGCTGCTGCTTGGGGCTGTTCAGCTGGATGCCGGTCGTGAGCAGCAGCTCGCCGCCTTTCAGCCACGGCGTCGGATCCGCCAGCTCGGTGCTGTGCACCCAACGAACGTGCGTCTGGGCCGCCTCCTGTCCGCTGGCCAGGGTCAGGCCCAGCTCGGCGATCAGGCTTTCGACGGTGAGCTCCACCGCTCCATCCGCTCCGACGCCTCACTCAGTACGCCGCGCAGGACGGCCTCGATCTCCTCGAACTGCTCCCGGCCCGCGATCAGCGGCGGCGAGAGCTGGACGATCGGGTCGCCGCGGTCGTCGGTGCGGCAGATCAGGCCGCGCCTGTAGAGCTCGCGCGAGAGAAAGCCCCGCAGCAGCTCCTCGGACTCGGCCGCGTCGAAGGTCTCCTTGGTGGCTTTGTCCTTGACGAGCTCGATCGCCTGGAAGTAGCCAGCGCCGCGCACATCGCCGACGATCGGCAGGTCATACAGGCCCTCTAGCATCTGCCGGAAGGGTCCCTCGTTCTCGCGCACGCGAGCGCACAGCTCCTCGTTCTCGATCACGTCGAGGTTGGCGATCCCGATCGCGCAGGAGACCGGGTGGCCGCCGAACGTGAAGCCGTGGTTGAACGCCGCCTTGCCGTGCAGGAAGGGCTCGGCGATGTGGTCGCCGGCGATCACGGCCCCGAGCGGCGCGTACGCCGAGCTGATGCCCTTCGCGGTCGTGATCATGTCGGGCATGTAGTCGTAGCGTTCGCAGCCGAACCAGTGGCCCAGCCGCCCCCACGCGCAGATCACCTCGTCGGAGATCAGCAGCACGCCGTGGCGATCGCAGATCTCCCGCACGCGCTGGAAGTAGCCATCCTGGGGAACGAAGCAGCCGCCCCCGTTCTGCACCGGCTCGAGGATCACCGCGGCGACCGTCTCGGGGCCCTGGAACGCGATCGCCTCCTCGATCGCGTCGGCGGCCCACAGCGGATCGCGATCCTCGCTCCAGCGGTAGGAGTTCGTGTTGGGCACGTGCACGCCGCCGGGCGTGAGCGGTTCGAACGGCGTTCGCAGCGGCGTCAGGCCGGTCGCCGTGAGCGCCCCCATCGAGGTGCCGTGGTAGGCGAGGTGGCGCGAGATCAGCTTGTGGCGGTTGTGATCGCCGCAGGCGTGGTGGTAGGCCTTGGCCAGCTTCCACGCCGACTCGACCGCCTCCGACCCGCCGGAGGTGAAGAACACGCGGTTCAGATCACCCGGCGCGAGCGCCGCGATGCGCGCGGCGAGCTCGATCGCCGGCGGATGCGCGTAGCTCCAGTTCGTGTAGAAGCCGAGCTGCTGGATCTGTGTCGCCGCCGCCTGCGCGAGCTCGGCGCGCCCGTGTCCGATGTTCACGCAGTACAGCGCCGAGAGGCCGTCGAGGTAGCGCTTGCCGTGCTCGTCGTAGACATAACAGCCCTCTCCCCTGGCGATCACCGGGACCGCGTGGTGCTCGTCGTAGGAGCCCATCCGGGTGAAGTGCATCCACAGGTTGCGCCGAGCGAGCTGCTGCAGACGGTCCGGCTGGTCCTCTAGCAGCGCGACGCCCGAAGGGCCCGGGGCCCAGCTGGTCGCGGTCGAGGCCTCCTGCTGGCGCTGGTCTGATGAGCGGCTCGGATCGGCGTGGCTCGCCATGGCATCTCCTCCCTCGACGGCTTCGAGCCGGGCGCGACCCGGCTAGACACTCAGGACAACCATAGTCCGGCCTGATTGCCTACGCAATCGCCCCCGACGGGCAAAACGCTGCCACTGATTGTACTAATCGGCCAGTGGGGGCTCCTCGCTTTGGGGATCCCGACTCTTGCGCCGCCGCCGCCCCACGTCGTACCTTCCCTGTTCACCATGCCTTAACGTCTCAATCACCCCAGGGGAGGGAGCCGAGATGGCCACCGAAATCGCTGCCGCATCAGGAGCGCCAGCTACGGGACAGGTTGAGGACAAGGGCCTCAAGAGCAACGCGATCGGCTACGTCTCGAACATCGTCATCGGCGTCGCCTCGACCGCGCCGGCCTACTCACTGGCGGCCACGCTGGGGTTCATCGTCGCCGATCCGGGAGTGACGACGCACGCGCCCGGCATCCTGCTCGCCTCGTTCATCCCGATGCTGCTGATCGCGCTCGGCTACCGGTACCTGAACAAGGCGGACCCCGATGCGGGCACCACGTTCGCGTGGACGACGCGCGCCTTCGGCCCGGGCATGGGCTGGGTCAACGGATGGGCCATCTTCCTGGCCGACATCCTCGTGATGGCCTCGCTCGGCTACATCGCGGCGACGTACACCTTCCTGCTGTTCGAATGGCACTGGGCCGAAGTGCACAAAGGCGCGGCGCTCGTGGGCTGCGTGCTGTGGATATGGCTGATGACGTGGATCTGCCACCGCGGGATCGAGCTGTCCGCCCGCGTGCAGCAGCTGCTGCTCACGTTCGAGGTCGTGATGCTCGTGATCTTCTCGGTCGTCGCGCTCGTGGACGTCTACAGCGGCAACGCCGCGGCACACTCGATCCAGCCGCACGCATCCTGGTTCAACCCCTTCGCGCTCCCGTTCCACGACCTGATCGTGGCGATGCTGCTCGGGATCTTCATCTACTGGGGTTGGGACTCCGGCGTCGCCGTAAACGAGGAGTCCGAGGACGCCAACGAGGGCCCGGGACGGGCGGCGGTCGTCTCGACGCTCCTGCTCGTCGCGATCTACCTGCTCGTGTCCGCCGGTGCGCAGTCCTACCACGGGACCGAATTCCTCGCCAACGAAGAAAACGCCAGCGACGTCCTGCACGCGCTCGGCAAAGGCGTCCTCGGCGCGGTTGGCGTGAAGTTCCTGATCGTGGCGGTGCTGACCTCGGCGTCCGCCTCGACACAGACGACGATCCTGCCCACCGCGCGCACGAC
>DATFZM010000046.1:0-19879 GCA_035314465.1 Solirubrobacteraceae bacterium
AGTCGACGTGCAGCGGGGTCCTCAGCACGCCCATGTCGATCAGGGGCGCGAGGCTGCCGACGTGGCCGACGTCGAAGCACTCGTGCTCGGGTTTGATGCCGAGCTCGTTCATCGCCTGCAGCAGCTCGATGATCTCCTCGAACGGGTTTGCGAAGACCATGTTGAAGACGAACTGCTTGCGCGAGCGCGAGTACTTCGCGTAGTTCATCGAGCCCATGTTCAGCGCCGCGACCTCCGGCCGGCACGCTCTCAGGTATTCCACGCGCTTTGCAACCGGTATTCCGATCGTGCCCGTTGAGAAGTTCACGATCACCGCATCGCCCACCTCGCTCCTGATCGCCTCAGCGATCGCCTGGAAGTCCTCGACCTCGTAGCTCGGCGTGCCGTCCGGTTTGCGCGCGTGTATGTGAATCATCACGCCGCCCTCGCCGACGATCCGACGCGCCTCCGCGGCGTACTCCTCGGGCGTGTAGGGGATCGCCGGACACTGCTCGCGGTTGGCGATAGCGCCCGAGATCGAGCACGTGATCACGACGGGGTCATCCATGCTCATACGGGAACCACTCCTTGCTTCTTGTAGGGTCGCTCGATCTTCTTGCCCGCGGCCATCTCGAGGGCGCGGCAGATCGTGGCGCGCGTCTCGCGCGGGTCGATCACGTCATCGATCATGTCGTTGCCGGCGGCGATGTAGACGTCGATGATCTGGCGGTAGGCGTCGATCAGCTCGGCCTTCTTGGCCTCGGGGTCCTCGGCCTCCTCGACCTGTTTGCGCATCACGATCTCTACCGCGCCCTCGGCGCCCATAACGCTGATCTCCGCGCTCGGCCACGCCACGATCAGGTCCGGCTCGTATGCGCGGCCGTTCATCACGAAGTAGCCCGCGCCGTAGGCCTTGCGCGTGATCACCGTGATCTTCGGCACGGTCGCGTTGGCGACCGCATAGAGCATCTTCGCGCCGTGGCGGATGATGCCCTCGGCCTCGACCTTCGTGCCGACCATGAAGCCCGGCACGTCCATCAGGAACACGAGCGGGATCGAGAAGGCGTTGCAGAGGTTCACGAAGCGCGCGGCCTTGTCCGCCGAGTCGTTGTCGAGGATCCCGCCGAGCTGCTTGGGCTGGTTTGCCACGATCCCCGCCGGGCGCCCGCCGAAGCGGGCGAAGCAGGTGATGATCGTGCGCGCCCACTGTCCCTTCATGTCGAAGTACTCACCGTCGTCGACCACGCGGCGGATCACCTCGTACATGTCATAGGGCTTGCGGTTGGACTCCGGCAGCACGTCCAGAAGCTCCTCCTCCGCGCGCTCGATCGGGTCCGAGACGGCCAGGCGCGGCGGCTCCTGCTCGCAGTTCTGCGGCATGTAGGAGAGGTATTGCTTGATGCGCGCGATGCACTCCTCGTCGTCGGCCACCTCCATGTCCCCGACACCCGACTTGCGGCAGTGCACGCGCGAGCCGCCGAGCTCCTCCTGGGTGACGTCCTCGCCGACCGCCGCGCGTACGAGGTGCGGCCCGGCCAGCGCCATCGAGCCGCGCCCCTTGACCATCGGCACGAAGTCCGCGAGGCCCGGGATATAGGCGGTCCCCGCGGCGCACGGCCCCATCAACGCCGCGATCTGGGGGATCACGCCGCTCATCACGACCTCCTCGCGGAAGAGGTGCCCGGAGCCTGCGAACAGCGAGCCGACGGCCTCCTGGATGCGCGCGCCGGCCGAGTCCAGCAGCCAGATGAACGGGATCCTCTTCGTCAGCGCGAGCTCGCGCAGGCGGGTCACCTTCAGCTCGCCCGTCATCCCCATCGAGCCCGCCATCACGGTGAAGTCGTACGCGCACACCGCCACCAGCCGCGCGTCGACCTTGCCGTAGCCCGTGATCACGCCGTCGGCCGGCGCGTCCTTGCCCTCCATCGCGCGCTGGGAGAAGTGCGGGCGCGCGTGGATGCCCATCTCCACGAAGGTCCCGTCGTCGATCAGCAGCGCCAGACGCTCGCGCGCGGTGAGCTTCTGCTGCTCGTGCTGGCGCTCGATCTTCTCCGGGCCGCCGCCCTGGGCGATCTGCGCGCGACGCGCATGCAGGTCCTCGACGAGCGGACGCAGCAGACTCGTCTGGGCGGAGGAAGCGGCCATGGGCCGCATCCTAACTAGATCGCGCACGCGCAGGAAGTGAGTAGTGCTACTGCTTACTTCAAAGGGGCCGCCGGGCGCTGGCGCCGCGAGTTCGTTGGACTCCGGTCAGCGCCCTTTCCACACCGGCTCGCGCTTCTCGAAGAACGCGCTCACGCCCTCCACGATGTCCTCCGTGGACTGCGCCAGCGAGAGCTGGGCGCGAAGGTAGTCGAGCGCGTCATCGAGCGGCATGTCGAGCTGGCGGCGCATCGCTTCCTTGCCCAGGCGCATGATCACGGGCGACTTCGACGCGAGCTTCGCCGCCCAGTCGGCCACGGTCGCCTCGAGCTCGGCCTCGGGCACGACGCGGTTGACGATCCCCGCCTCCTGCGCCCGGCGCGCGTCCCAGCGCTCGCCCAGCAGCAGCAGCTCGTTGGCCCGCTTGCGCGGCACGTTGCGGTAGATCAGCGCCATGATCATGAACGGAAACGCCCCCACGTTGATCTCGGGCGTGCCGAAGCTCGCGCCCTCGGAGGCGACGATCAGATCGCACGCCAGCGCTATGCCGAGCGCGCCCGCGAGCACGTGCCCGCGGGCCGCGCAGATCGTCGGCTTGCCAAGCAAGCCGATCAGCTTGAACAGATCCACGAAGCGCTCGCCCGCGAAGTGCTTGTGCACGAGCGCCATCTCCGCCGCGAAGCCGCCGAGGTTCGCGCCCGAGGAGAACGTGCGCTCGTGCGAGGACGCGAGCACCACGCAGCGAACGGCCTCCTCCTCGCGCGCGCGCTCGAAGCAATCGATCAGCCCCTCCAGCAGCTCCGGCGAGAGCGCGTTGCGGGTCTCGGGGTCGTTGAGCGTGATCGTCGCCACGCCATCGGCGACGTGGTAAAGCACCTTCCCGGTGCCCGTTTGCCTGCTTGGGGTGTCCTCCGGAGGGGAGGGCGGGGGTGCTGCGGTCGTATCCGGCCCCATCGCGCGCATCCTAGCCTGCGCGCGCGTCGGTGGGAAGTGAGCAGTCCTACTGTTTACTTTCGATCGCCTGTGCGATAGCTTCGCCGACGACCGCCGACGAGAGAAACGAGGAGGAGACCCCCCAAATGGCCGCCACCGCCGAGAGCGTGCTGAAGCCCGACTTCAAGAGCCAGCGCAAGCACTTCATCTTCACCGACGAGCACGAACAGCTGCGCGAGTCGATCACGAGCTTCGCGACCAAAGAGCTCGCGCCGCACGCGGACGAATGGGAGGAGACGACGTTTCCCGACTGGGTGTTCCGGCGCATGGGCGAGCTCGGCTTCCTGGGCCTGGACAAGCCCGAGCAGTACGGCGGCCAGGGCGGCGACTACTTCTCCGCGATGGTCCTCGGCGAGGCGATCGCAGCCGCCAACTGCGGTGGCCTGGCGATGGGCGTCGCAGTGCAGACCGACATGGCAATGCCGCCGATCCTCGCGTTCGGCACCGAGGAGCAGAAGCAGGAATGGGCGGTGCCGGCGATCAAGGGGGAGAAGATCCTCTGCCTCGGCATCACTGAGCCCGATGCCGGCTCGGATGTAAAAGGGATCAAGACGCGCGCGGTCCGCGACGGCGAGGACTACGTAATCAACGGTTCGAAGACCTACATCACCAACGGCCACCGCGCGGACGTGATCGTGCTCGTCACGAAGACCGACCCCGACGCCGGCTACGACGGCTTCACGCTGTTCCTCGTCCCGATGGACGCCCCCGGAGTAATCCGCGAGAAGAAGCTCGTCAAGCTCGGCATGCACGCCTCCGACACCGCACTGCTCGCCTTCCAGGACGTGCGCGTGCCTGCCTCGGCCGTGCTCGGCCAGGTCGGCAAGGGCTTCTACCACATCATGTGGGAGCTCCAGGGCGAGCGCATGATCGGCGCGGCGGGCAGCCTCGCGGGCGCGCAGCGTTGCTTCGACCGCACGCTGCAGTACGCGAAAGACCGCGAAGCATTCGGAAGAGCGATCGGCCACTTCCAGGTGATCCGGCACAAGTTCGCCGAGATGGCGACCAAAATCGAGGCGGCGCGCCAGCTCGTGTACGTGACGGCATGGCGATTCGCCAACGGCGAGTATCCGGTGCGCGAGATCTCCATGGCGAAGCTGTTCGCCTCGCGCGTCGCGGTCGAAGTCGCCGACGAGTGCATCCAGATCCACGGCGGCGCCGGCTATATGAAGGAGTATGGGGTCGAGCGCGCATGGCGCGACGCGCGCCTGAACCGTATCGGTGCGGGGACCGACGAGATAATGCTCGAGGTGATCGGCCGCTCTTACGGGCTGTGAGGGAACAGGCGGGGAGGCTAGCCCCGCGGGCGCGAGGCCCCGTGACGGACCGGATGAGGTCGAAGTCGGCGTCGTAACGGACCTGACCACCCCATGACGCAGGCCTCGCCTCCCTTCACCGACGAGCACGAGCAGCTGCGCGAGTCGGCGCGCAGCTTCATCGAACGCGAGCTCACCCCCCACGCCGAGCGCTGGGAGGAGGAGCGCTGGTTCCCCGACGAGCTGTTCGGCAAGCTCGCCGCGCAGGGGCTGCTCGGCCTGAAGTACCCCGAGGCCCTGGGCGGGCAGGGCGGCGACTACCTGCACGAGGCCGTGCTCTGCGAGGAGATGGCCCGGATCGGCTCCGGCGGCACCGCCGCCGGGCTCGGCGCGCATATCAACATCGCCACGCCTCCGATCTGGAAGTTCGGCAGCGCAGACCAGCACGAGCGCTTCCTCGTGCCGGCGATCAGGGGCGAGCGCATCGGCGCGCTCGGCATCACCGAGCCGGGCGCCGGCTCGGACGTGGCATCGATCGCCACGCGCGCCGAGCAGGTCGACGGCGGCTTCGTGGTCAACGGCGAGAAGACCTACATCACGAACGGGGTGCGCGCGCACTTCATCGTCACGGCCGTGGTAACGGGCGCCGGAGGCCAGGGCGGCCACCACGGCATCTCCTTCCTGATCATCGAGCGGGGCGAGGGCGTGCAGTCGGCCAAGCTCGAGAAGCTTGGCTGGCACGCCTCCGACACGGCCACGATCGCCTTCCAGGATGTGTTCGTGCCGCAGGAGAACCTGCTCGGCGAGCTCAACGAGGGCTTCAAGCTGATCATGGCCAACTTCCAGTGGGAGCGGCTCGCGATGGCGCTCGGCGCGGTCGGCGCGATGGCGCTCGCGTGGGAGCGCACGGCCGAGTTCGCGCGCGAGCGCAACACGTTCGGGCGCCCGCTCTCGGGCCATCAGACGATCCGCCACAAGCTCGCCGACCTCGCCACGTCGGTGTACAGCTGCCGCTGCGTCACCTATGACGCGCTGCGGCGCTTCGTCGCCGGAGAGGATCCGCTGAAGGAGGTGACGATGGCCAAGCTGCTCACCCAGCGCGCGGCCTTCGAGCTGATGGACGAGTGCCTGCAGATCCACGGCGGCGCGGGATACATGCGCGAGTACTGGGTCGAGCGCGCGGCTCGCGACGCGCGGCTGGGGCCGATCGGCGGCGGCAGCGACGAGATCATGCGCGAGATCCTCGGCCGCTCGCTCGGGCTCTAGCGGCCCTCGTCGCGGCGCGCAGCGCCCGTCTCCCGCCCGGCCAGCCCTCTTCAGAGGCGCCCATTCCTGCTCAAGCCTGCAGGGGGCCGCGCCGATAGAGGGGCATGGCCCGCGCGAGCCTCCTTCTTGCGGTCGTACTGCTGCTCGCCTCCGCCGAGGCGCCGGCGGCTCTCGGCGTGAGCGCCCACGCGCGCGCGCCGAGCCACCGCGCGCGTTCCGGCGCCGGCTGCGGGCATCGGCGCAATGCTCATGGCGCTCGGCGGCCGGGCGGGCTGAGCTTCCACCGAAGGCGCTGCGCGAGCCGCCGCGCGAGCGGTCGGGCCGGCAGCCGCCCCGGCGGCGCCGCCGGCAGGGACGGCACGCTCGTGGTGCCGGCGGCGAATGGCTCCTGCCCCGACGAACGGGCCGCACCGACGAGGAGCAACGCCGAGCTGATCCGCGTCGCGGTCGTGTGCCTCGTCAACCGCGAACGGATCCGCCGGCACGAGGCGCCGTTGCGCTGGAGCGGGCGCATCACGCGCGCCGCCCAGCTGCACACCGAATCGATGGCCTTCGGCGACTACTTCGGCCATATCGGCCCCGCGGGCTCCACGCCGCCGGCCCGGCTGCGGCAGGCCGGCTACATCTACAGTCCCGACCTCGGCTACGAAATCGGCGAGAACCTCGGCTGGGGCACGCTCTCGCTCGGTACGCCCGCCGCCATGCTCGCCGCCTGGATGGCCTCGCCGGGCCACCGCGCGAATATCCTCGACGCGGGCTTCCGCGACACCGGTGTGGGCGTCTCCCCCAACGTTCCCGCCTCGCTCTCGAGTGGGCAGCCGGGCGGCATCTATACGCAGGACTTCGGCGTGACCATCAGCTAGGCACGGGGCCCCCGCCCACCCCCGCCCACCCCCGCCCACCCGAGCCCGCTCGGCCGGCGGGCCGCTCCGTATATAACTCCCCTCCCCCATCCGGAAGGAGACCTCACTGCAATGGGAGTACTCGACGGCAAGTCCGCGATCGTCACCGGCTCGGCGCGCGGCATCGGACGCGCGACCGCGGAGCTGCTGAGCTCACAGGGCGCCCAGGTGCTCATCAACGATCTCGACGGCGACGTGGCCGAGCAGGCGGCGGGCGAGATCAGCGGCGAGACCGCCGTCTTCGCAGGCGACCTCACGAAGCCGGGCGCGGCCGACGAGCTCGTGCAGAAGGCGATCGATGCCTTCGGCAAGATCGACATCATCGTCAACAACGCCGGCTACACGCTCGACGCCCCCATTCACAAGATGTCCGACGAGCATTTTCAGGCGATGCTCGACATCCACACCGTCGTGCCGTTCCGCGTCATACGAGCGGCCGCGCCACACCTGCGCGAGCCCGCCAAGAAGGAGCGCGAGGAAGGCAAGGAGGTGTTCCGCAAGATCGTCAACATCTCCTCGACGTCGGGCACGTTCGGCAACGCCGGCCAAGCCAACTACTCGTCGGGCAAGGCCGGCGTCGTGGGCCTCACGAAAACGGTCGCCAAGGAGTGGGGCCAGTTCAAGGTCAACGTCAACGCCGTCGCGTTCGGCTTCATCGACACCCGCCTCACGCAGGCGAAGGTCGACGAGAACACGATGCAGAAGGACGGCGAGACGATCCAGCTCGGCATCCCCGAGCAGATGCGCCAGATGGCCTCGATGCTGATCCCACTGGGGCGGCCGGCGACGCCGGAAGAGGCCGCCGGAGGCGTCTTCTTCCTCTGCTCGCCGTGGTCGAACTACGTACACGGCCAGACCCTGCACGTGACCGGGGGCCTGTTCGGCGGGATGACCGGCTAGCTGACGCCGCCTAGGCCGAGCCGCGCGGGAACGCCGGGGCGCCCAGCTCACGCTCTGGACCGCGCAGATCGAGCAGGCAGCCGGAGAAGTACGCGCCGGCCTCCGAGGCGAGGTAGGCCGCAAGCGCAGCGACCTCGTCGCCGGCCCGCTCGGAGCCGGGCGCGATCGCGACCGCCGTGATCGCGTGCCTGGCCCACTCGATCGAGAGCGTGCGCGCGAGGTTCTCGAGGCCGGCCACCGCGGCCTGCGACTCGCGACCGGCGTCGGCGGCGGGCGCGATCAGCAGCACGCGTCCGCCTGCGCCGTCGGCGATGAAGCCGCCGTTGGCGACTGTGCGCGTGGCGCTCCAGGCGGCCTGCAGAGAGCCGCTCAGCCCGGCCCGCGCGAACAGCGCGGCGACGTCGAGGACGAGCACGCCGACGCCGGGGTCGAGCGCCGCCTGCACAGCGGCCTCGATCTCCTCTTCCTGGCGCTCGGCGTCCGGCGCGGTGCTGAGCTCACAGCGCGCCGTGCGCGCGCTGAGGCCGCTGCATGCCTCCAGCACGCCCTCGCCGAACGCGCCCCCGGCTCCGCCAACGAGCATCGAGGTCCCCTCGAGCAGGCCGGGGCGCAGCAGCGCCGGTGCATCGATCCTCGCCATGACGCCGCCGCACATTATCCGGAACCCGCAACCCCCTCCCACCGCCCCTCCCCCGCGGCGGGGCGCTCAGGCGCCCGCGAACGGGTCCGGCTGGGGCGGCGTGGGCTCGGGCGTCTGCGCGCCCGGGCGAACGCCGCCGAGGTCGAAGTAGAGGACGGCCGCGGCCAGCGCGGAGAGGGGCGCGGTGAGCACCCCGAGGACGACCGTGACCACGATGCCGAGGGCTGTGCTCGCAGAGTCCGCGATCGCATCGACCGCGCCGGAGAGGATCGCGACGAGCACGTCGAGCACGACGATCACGCCGAAGACCTGCCAGCCGTTGCCGCGCACGAGCTCACGGCTTCGCCGGAGCGCGCGCAGCCCGGGCGGGCGCTCGAGCACGACCACGGGCGCGGCGACCGACCAGACGGTGATCAGGATCAGGCCCGGGATCACGAGCAG
This sequence comes from Solirubrobacteraceae bacterium, assembly GCA_035314465.1. Classification (GTDB taxonomy): domain Bacteria; phylum Actinomycetota; class Thermoleophilia; order Solirubrobacterales; family Solirubrobacteraceae; genus Palsa-744. Next base: position 8,520 of record DATFZM010000046.1, read on the forward strand.
GAGGAAGCCCACGAGCACGCCGCACGCCGCCACGATCGCGACCAGGATCAGCTGTCCCAGCACCGGCGTGACCGCGCGCAGCAGCTGTCCGGGGCTGGCGTCGCGGCGCCCGTCCTGCACGTCGGCCACGAGCTCGACGACCATCCCCGTGAAGAGCGTCGTGGCGACGAGGCTGATCAGCAGGGCGAGCAGCCGCAGACCCGAGCTGGCGTTCGTGAGCACCGTCGAGAGCACGCCGGTGAACACGAACACGACCGCGGCGACGGGCATCAGCACCGACGACTGGTCCACGTAGATCGAGAACACGCGCCGGATGACGGCGCCAACGTCAAGCTTCTGCTGCATCGACTGCTCCACCCCCGGCCGGCGAGTGCACCTGTCGCGCAAACCCTAGGCGACGGCGCCGACGGCCCGCCCCGCTAGGCCACCGCCGCGTCCTTCGGCGCACGCCGTTCGGCGCGCCGCTGCTCGCGCAGCCGTCTGACGATGCCCTTGCGCCCGTGTTCCTCGAGGCCGCCGTAGAGGCGCCGAATCTCCTCGAGCACCTGGTCGGCGACGGCCTGCTGCTGCTCGCGGGTGGAGTTCTCCACGACCTCCCAGCGCATCGGCTCGCCGTACTGGATCGTCACCTTCGGGAACTGCAGGCGCTTCCAGTTGCGGATCCGCGACGAGCCGTAGATCGCGATCGGCACGATCGGCACGCCCGTTTCGAGCGCCAGGCGCCCGATCCCCGGCCTGGCCTCCTCGCCGACACGCCCCGAGCGCGAACGCCCGCCCTCGCAGTACATCGTGATCGCGCCGCCGCGTTTGAGGATCGCGTTGGCCGTGATGAAGCTCTCCTCGTCGCGTGCGCCGCGGCGCACGGGGAAGACGCCGCCGGGCGAGTAGATGTACTGCGCCGGCGCTTTGAAGAGCTGCGACTTGGCCATGAAGCGCACCTTGCGGCGGATGTAGCAGCCCATCAGGAAGTGGTCCATGAACGAGAAGTGGTTCGGCGCGAGGATCACCGCGCCGCTCCCGGGCACGTTGTCGGTGGAGATCGCGCGGGCGCGCAGGAAGGTGTAGGCGTAGAGCGAGGTGAGCACGCGCACCGCCTCGTAGACGAAGTTCGGTTCGCGTGTGCGCGCGCGCTCGTGGAAGCGGTCGAAGTACTCCTTCGGGCGCGGGTCCGAGTAGACCTGTTCGCGCATCGGCACAAGCTCGCTCATCTGAGCGCCTTTACCTCGCACGGGCCCTGAGGTTACGCGCGCCCGCGAGCGTAACCCGCCACGGGCATGGGGGGGCGCTCGCTCGGCGCCTAGCGCCGCTGCCTATATGCGCGCACGATCTCGCGCAGCTGGCGCGCGCGGTGCGCGAAGCCGGCCGGGCTGCGACCGGTTGAGCGATGCTCGAGGTCGAGCCCGATCTCGACGATCGCGAGCCCCGCGCGCGACGCGTCCAGCGTCATGCCGAGCTCCATGCCGAAGCCCTCCGCGAACGGGAGCAGGCGCTCGAGCGCGCCGGCGCGCAGCGCGCGCTGTCCGGAGAGGGGCGCGCGCAGGGATAGGCCGCAACGGCTGCGCACGGCGTGGCGCGCGAACGCGCGCACGAGCCCGAGCCCCCCTCCCTGCGCGCGCTCGAACGCCGCCACCGCGAGGTCGCCGCGATCGCGCGCGACCGTGTATGCGAGCTCGCTGAGCAGGCCGGCGGAGCAGCCGAGATCGCCGTCGCAGAGGATGAAGATCGTCTCCCCGGCGGCTCCGCCGGAGGCCCTCGCGCAGCGCAGCGCGCGTCGCACCGCGGCGGTCATCGCCGCGCCCTTGCCCAGGCGGCCGGCGCACGTTACGACGCGCGCGCCCATGCGCTCCGCGATCCTCGCGGTGGCGTCGCGCGAGCCGTCGTCGGCGAGCCACAGCTGCGCGCCTGGCAGCGCAGCGGCGAGCGCGGCGAGCGTCGCACCGATCCTCGCGGCCTCGTCGCGAGCTGCGACCACGACCACGATGCGCTCGCCCGCGGATCGGTCGGCGGGGCTAACTATTGTGCTGGCCCTGTGGCGGCGAACTGCACGGGAGGGACGCGATGACGGATATCGAGGCGCACATCACCGGCACGGTATGGAAAATCGAGTGCGCGTTGGGCGACTCGATCGAGGAGGGTGACACGGTCGCGATCCTCGAGTCGATGAAGATGGAGATGCCGGTGGAGGCCGAAGACGCCGGCACCGTGATCGAGATCCGCTGCGAGGAGGGCCAGGCCGTCAGCGAGGGCGATACGCTGGTGGTGCTCGAGTAGGACGCAGGCTTGCGAGAGGAGGCCGATGCGCCCGATGAAACGCAGGGGGTTGCAAGAGGCGTCGAAGATGGGCGCGCTCGTGGCGGCGGCCTGCGCGACGGCGATCGCCTTCGCTCCGGCGGCCGCGGCCTCGGCCGGCTTCGGCGCGATCAAAGGGCCCGGGGGCTGCCTGCTGGAAACCGGCCAGGCGGGCGGCGCCGAATGCGGCGAAGGCAAGGGCCTGTTTCACCCGAGCGCGCTCGCGGTCTCGCCCGACGGCGCGAACGTGTACGTCGTGGGCGGCATCTCGCGCAGCAAAGTAGACGAAAGCTTCGGCACGATCGCGATCCTCAAGCGCAACCCCGCGACCGGCGAAATAAGCGACGACGGCTGCCTGAGCTCCGACGGAACCGACGGACGCGACGGAGCGAGCGGGATCTGCGCAGCGAGCCCGTCGCTGCTCGGCGCGAACGGCGTCACGGTGAGCCCCGACGGTCATACGGTGTTCGTCACCGCGAGCGCCTCGGCCAGCGTCGTCGCCTACACGCGCGACCCCGCCACCGGCGCGCTCACGCGCCTGGGCTGCTTGCAGAGCACGCTGCGACCGGGCTCGCCCTGCATCGGCGCGAACATCTTCGAGGGGTCCGGCGCGCCGCTCGTGAGCGCGAGCGGCTCGACCCTGTACGTGGCCTCGCCGCAGGAAGGCACGCTCTCGGCGTTCACCGAACCTGCGCCGCCGGGCCCCGCCGCAGCCTCCGAAGCCGTCGCCAGCGCGCCCGCGCCGCCCGCGCCGCCCGCGCCCGCGGGGCTCGCGTCTGTGTTCGGCGCGCCGCCCGGGGGCTTCATCCGCAACGCCTGCATCGCCGTCAACGGCTACGACGGCGACTGTGCGGTGGGGGTGGCGATGCAGGGCGTGGGGGCGCTCACGCTGAGCCCCGACGGAAAGCAGCTCTACGCCGTCGCCGCCGCCAGCCACGCGATCGACGAGTTCTCGCCGACGGCGGCCGAACCGCTCGCCGAGATCGGCTGCCTGAAGCAGGCCGCGCCGAAGGGCCTGTGCAGTTCGAGCGAAGTGCTGCAGGAGCCCACGCAGCTGGCCGTGAGCCCCGACGGACACAACGTCTACGTCGCCGACGGATCGACCGGCGCGGGCAGGATCGACATCCTCACGCGCAACGCCTCGACCGGGAGCCTGAGCGACGCCGGCTGCGTCGACTACCTGCCTCCGCCGGTGAAGGAAGAACCAAACGAAGAAGACGAAGAAGAAAAGGCGGAAAGGCGGGAACGAGAAAAAGCCGAAAAGGAAAAGAGCGCCGAAACACCCGACTCGTGCGTGCGCGTGCCGGGGCTGGAAGACGTCCAGAGCCTCGCCGTCAGCGGCGACGGCTCGGCGGTCTATGCGTTCGGATCCAGCTCGGCGGTCAGCTTCGCCCGCGACGCGGCCAGCGGCGCGCTCACCGAGACGGGCTGTGCCAGCGACGAAGACGCGCGCTGCACGGCGATGCCCGACCTCAAAGGCGCGCAAGCCGCGGCGGTCAGCCCCGACGGGCGCGACGTTTACGTGGCGACGGTGAACGCGAAGGCCGTGCTCGCGTTCGGCGTGGGCGCGTCGGTGACGAGCACCGCGGCCGCCGCGAGCCGCTCGGGGCTGGCGCACGTGAGCGTGGCCTGCCCCGCCCACCTCGCACGTCCCTGCCGCGGCCAGGTGCTGCTGACGCGCGTGGTGCGGATGCGCGCGCGGCGCGGCGCGGGCGAGCGCAGGGTGCGCGTCGCGGCGGGCCGCTCGGGCGTGTTCGCGATCGGCGCGGGCGATCGCGCGCTCGTCACGGTGCGCCTCTACGGCTCGGCTCACGGAGCGCTGCTCGGCGAGCGCCGGCTGCGGGTCACGGCCAGCGTGCGCGCGGAGCGCTTCGCCGGCGGCTCGGCGTTCGGGCGCAGGCTCCTGCTGCGGCTCGCCCGCCGGTAGCCTGTCGGCCGGTGTCCGACCCGGCCGACACGCGCGAGCTCGCCGCCGGCAAGCTGCTCGTCGAGCGGCCGGCCGAGGGCGTCGTGCGCCTGACGATCTCCAATCCCGCGAAGCGCAACGCGCTCGACCACCCGATCCTCGACGCGATCACGTCCACGCTCGCCGAGCTCTCGGCGCCCGAGGCGCAGGCGCGCTGCGTGATCGTGACGGGCGCAAACGGGATGTTCTCGGCCGGCTACGACATCGGCGAGATCCCCGACGAGGAGTTCGAGCGGCGCGCCGAGCGGCTCGTGGCGCACCCGTTCACGGAAGCGATCGACGCGCTGCAGGCGTTCCCCTACCCGACCCTCGCGGTGCTCCCCGGCCACACGATCGGCGGCGGCCTCGAGCTCGCGCTCGCGTGCGACCTGCGGCTTGCGCTCGAGGGGATCAAGCTCGGCATGCCTCCCGCGAAGCTCGGCCTCGTCTACTCGCACACGGGCCTGCGCCGCTTCCTGGACGCGATCGGCGCGGCGCGCACGCGGGAGCTGTTCCTGCTCGGCCGCTACATCGACGCCGACACCGCGCTGGCGTGGGGCCTCGTCAACCGCGTCGCCGCCGATCGGCTGGCGCGTGAGGAGCTCGAGCTGGCGAGCGAGCTGGCGGGTAACGCGCCGCTGTCGCAGGTTGGCAACAAGCGCGTGATCGGCGCGCTGCTCGCCGCCGAGGGCGAGCTGCCGGCGGACGTCGAAGCGGAGCTGATCGAGCTGCGCCGCGCGTCCTTCGCCTCGGCTGACATGCGCGAGGGAATGCGCGCGTTCAGCGAGCGCCGCGCGCCGCGCTGGCGCGGCGAATAACCGCTGCTCGCACGGCGACTAGCCGTCCGCCGCAGCGCATACGGTGTGGCACATGCCGCCGCTGATCACGCGGGAGGAGGCCAGGGCGCTCGGCGAGCTCGAGGACCGGGCGCGCATCGAAGCGCTGATCGCGCGCGCTTGGCGCGCGCGCGTGGAGCGCTTTGCCGACTCCACCGACATGTGCTCGCTCGTGAACGCGAAGTCGGGCGGGTGCGCCGAGGACTGCGGCTTCTGCGCGCAGTCGCGCTTCGCGGAGGCCGAGACGCCGATGCACGCGATGATGGAGCCCGAGCAGATCCTCGAACACGCGCGTGCCGCCGAGGCCGCGGGTGCACATCGCTTCTGCATGGTCACGCAGGGACAGGGTCTCTCCAAGCGAGACTTCGAGAAGTATTTGGAGGGGGTGCGCCTGGTCTCCGAACGCACCAACCTCAAGCGCTGCGCGTCGGTCGGACACCTCTCGCTCGAGCGCGCGCGCGCGCTGCGCCAGGCCGGAGTGCAGCGTGTGCACCACAACGTGGAGACGGCATCGAGTTACTACGACGAGGTGACGAGCACGGTCCGCTACGAGGGCCGCCTGCGCACGATCGGGGCTGTTCGTGAGGCCGGGCTGGAGACGTGCGTGGGCGGGATCCTGAACCTCGGCGAGACGCGCGAGCAGCGCGTCGAGATGGCTTTCGAGCTGGCGGAGATCAACCCGACGAGCGTGCCGATCAACATGCTCAACCCGCGCCCCGGGACGAAGTTCGGCGACCGCGAGTTCATGAACCCGTGGGAGGCCGTGAAGTGGATCGCGATCTTCCGCCTGATCCTCCCCGAGGCCCTCTTCCGCCTGTGCGGCGGACGCGTCGAGAACCTCGCGGAGCTGCAGGGCCTGGCCGTGCGCGCGGGGATCAACGGCGTGATGATGGGCAACTTCCTGACCACGCTCGGCAACGAGCCTGCCGCCGACCGCGAGATGTTCGAGGACGTCGGGCTGAACGTCGGGCGCCAGCCCGACAACGCCGCCAACCCGCGGCCCGACAACCGTTCGGGATGGCTCGCGGGCGAGACGCCGGACGTGATCGGTGCGCACCTCGCCGACCCCGTCGCAGGCGAGGAGGCGCCGGCGCTGAGGGTGCGGCTGTGGGATCCCTCCACGCAGCTGCGCTACCGCGCCAAGCGCACCGTTCCGAGGCGACCCGACGGGGCGCCAAACCGCGTGCCGGTCTAGGAGGCCAAGCGACCATGAGCGAGATCGAAGAGCGCCTTGCCGAGCTGGAGCGCCTCGGTCTCAACCGCAGGCTGCGGCTCGTGAGCGGGCCCCAGGGTCCGACCGTGCTGCTCGACGGCGCCCCCGTGCTGCTGCTGTGCTCCAACAACTACCTCGGGCTCGCCGACCACCCGCGGGTGCGCGAGGCGGCCGCCGAGGCGGCGATGCGCTGGGGCGTCGGCGCGGGCGCCTCGCGGCTCGTATCGGGGACGATGACGATCCACGGCCGCCTGGAGGAGCGGCTCGCCGACTTCAAGCGCAGCCAGGCCGCCGTGCTGTTCGGCTCGGGCTACCTCGCGAACATCGGCGTGATCGCCGCGCTGGCGGGCCGCGGCGATACCGTCTTCTCCGACGAGCTCAACCACGCATCGATCGTCGACGGCTGCCGCCTGGCACGCGCGGAGGTCGTCGTCTACCGCCACCGCGACGTGGAACACCTCGCCTGGAGCCTCGAAAAGCACCGGCGCGGCGGCGCCCTGATCGTGACCGACTCGGTGTTCTCAATGGACGGCGACGTCGCGCCGCTGGAGGAGATCGCCGAGCTGGCGGGCGCGTTCGGCGCGCGCTTGGTCGTCGACGAGGCCCACGCCACCGGCATCCTCGGCCCCGGCGGACGCGGTGCGGTAGCCGAGGCCGGGCTGCAGAGGGAGGTCGACGTGGTGATCGGCACGCTCGGCAAGGCGCTGGGGAGCTATGGCGCCTACGCGTGCGCGAGCGCCGAGATGGTGCGCTACCTGATCAACACCGCGCGCCCGCTGATCTTCTCGACCGCTCCCTCTCCCCCGGCGATCGGCGGAGCGCTCGCAGCGCTCGGTCTGCTCGAGCAGCGGCCCCATCGCGTGCAGCGGCTGCACGCGAACGCGCGAGCGCTGCGCCGGGCGCTCGCCGCCGAGGGCTTCCCGATCGATCAGTCCGACATGCCGATCACGCCGCTGATCGTCGGCGAGGAGCGTGCCGCGATGAGGCTCTGCCAGGCGGCGCTGCAGCGCGGCGTCTTCGCCCAGGCGATTCGACCGCCGACCGTGCCGTCGGGCAGCTCGCGCCTGCGCCTCGCCGCGATGGCCTCGCACACGCAGTCCGAGCTCGAGCTCGCCGCCGGCGCGCTCGGCGACGCCGCCCGCGCTCTGGGGCTTGCCCCGGAGGCGATGCAGGCGCCGGCACCCGAGCGCGTCGCCGCGCCCGAGCTCGCGGAGGAGCTCGACCCGGCCTACGGCGTCGAGCGCTCCGGCATTGCCGAGCCGCTGCGTGACGCGCTCTTCGACGTTGCCGGGCCGCTGGGCGATGCGCCCTTCGACGTCGAGCGCGACGGCGAGCTTCCCGAGGTCGCGGGCGCGGACTCGCCGGAGCGCTGGCTTGCGGCGGCCTCGCACGAGCCGCCGCAGACACGCGCCGAGCAGGACCCGCAGCGTCCGAAGGAGCCGCCGCGGCCGAACGCGCCGTTCGACTTCGAGCGCGAGCTCTCGGACGCGCGCGCGGCCTGAGCCGGGGCGATCGCGGCCGTGCGCGGGCTGTTCGTGACGGGCACCGATACCGGCGTCGGCAAGACCGTTCTCAGCGCTGCGCTGCTCGCGGCGATGGCCGCACGGGGAGAGCGTGTACGGGCGTTCAAGCCAGTGCTCACGGGACTCGAGGAGCATGAGAGCGACGCCCCCGCGCTGTGGCCAGCGGACGACGAGCTTCTGGGGGCCGCAGCCCGCATGGCCGCCGCGGAGGTCGCGCCGCTGCGCTTCGCCCCGGCGGTCTCACCGCATCTGGCGGCGGAGCTGGCCGGGACTGAGATCGACCCGGCGATGCTGCTGGACTGCGCGCGCGCCGCGGCCGCACGTGCGAGCGCGAGCGGCGAGACGCTGATCGTCGAGGGCGTCGGCGGTCTGCTCGTTCCGCTCGCGGCCGACTACAGCGTCTGCGAGCTCGCGGCCGAGCTCCGCCTGCCGCTGCTGATCGCCGCCCGCCCTGGGCTCGGCACGATCAACCACACGCTGCTCACGCTACGGGCCGCGCGCAACGCCGGCCTGGAGGTGCGCGCGGTCGTGCTCACGCCGTGGCCAGCGCAGCCCTCGACGATCGAGCTCTCCAACCGCGAGACGATCGCGCGCCTCGGGGGGGTCGAGGTGCAGGTGCTCGCGCGTGTGAGCGGCCCCGATCCCGCCGAACTGGCGCGCGCGGGGGGCGTGCTGCCGTGGGCCCGCTGGCTCCGGGGCCGCCGCCTCGAGAGCCGCCGCTCTGGAGCGCCCCTTCAGGTCTCCTGAGCGCGCCTGCGCGGCGTCCACCACCTGGCGGCGTCTGGTAGATCGTGTATGCATTCGGGCCTGCCCAGGGGCCGGCAACGGCTCGCTCGCCACGAGAGCGCGGGCTCGCAACCACGACAGGAGGCTTACGTGCCGTCGATCCCCTTCCGCCGCGTCCTGCCGGTTTGCGCGACGGCTCTGCTTGCGCTCGCGCTGCCCGCGGCGGCCGATGCGATCGAACCGATGTCGTCGATCACGACGCCGACCGGTCCCGTCGTCTACCTCTTCGGCGAAAGCGCCTCGACGCTCAACGTGGCGGGCACGACGAACATGAGCAACCTCGAAATCCGCTGCTACACGGCCGCCACCGAATTCCGGACGCTGGAACCGAACGCGGGAGAACCTGTGGTCGCGGTTTCCTCCGAAGCCTTCTCCGTCACGGTCCCGCAGACACAGTTGCCCGCCGCGCCGTGTCAGCTGCGCGCGGTTCCTGTGAAATCCAAAGCCCCGCTGCCTCCTGGGGTCGAAACGGAATTCAAGGGCCCGATCGTGCTCGCGTCGCGGTTCGACGGCACCACCCCCGCGAGTCCGGGCAACTTCTTCGCTGTGTCCAGCACACTCGCAGGTGATTTCACGATCGAAGACGCGGGCAACTTCGCACTCGAATCGTCGCTCTACAGCATCGCCGGCCAGCGGAACGCGCAGCTCTTCTACGGCGACGGCGACCTGAACGTGCTCGTCCCCTTCTTCGAACCGCGCGCCGCCGCGGTGCAGGTCGACGGTGCGACTGGCTATCTGCCCAACGCGGCCGAAGAAGAGGAAAGCAACCTGACCAAAAAAGCCGGCAAAGCAGTGACGCTTGCGGGCAAGCCCGCGGCCACGGTCGCGGAGTCCTTCAACGAAGCCACGCACCAGCTGACGATCTCCGAGGAAGACCCGATCGTGAAGTGCTCGCCCAGCACCGCCTTTCCGGCGACGATGGCGAGCTGCACCGGGTTCGCGCCCACCGGGGTCACGCTCGTGCGAACCTGGGAAACGGGCGACGAAGACCACATCGCCGCGATGAGCGACAGGTGGCGCTCAACCGACGGCGCCGCGCACTCGGTGAGCGCCCGTTACCTGATGGAACAGTCCGAGGAAAGCGAAGAAGCATCGTTCGAGCTTCCAGGCGCCGGCTCGTTCGCCGCGGTCAGCAAGGGCGAAACAAAGACCGTGCCCTCAGGCCCGGGAGCGATCCTCTACAAGGAAAAGGCCGGGGTCTCCGAAGCCGGCAACGGCGAAACCCCCCAGGGCGCGATCGTGTATGACCAGGCACCGAGCGAAGCGATCGCGGTCACCACGGGGAGCGCCGAAAAAGCTCCGTGGAACGACCTGGAACTCCCCTACCAGCGCACCGTCCCCGCCGGCGGCACGACGAACACATTGCGGATGACGTTCCTGCAGAGCTTCTCGATGAACGAAGTGCGCTCGCTTGCCACAGCGGCTATCACCGGTTACTTCCCGACCGTGACGATCGGGGCTCCCGCGAACGCGTCGCCGATCAAATCGCCGAGCCACACCGTGACGGTAACCGGAACCGCCTCCGACGCGGTCGGGCTCAGCTCGCTGACCGTGAACGGCAAAGCGGTGGCCGTCGGCGCGGGCGGTGCGTGGTCGGCCGCCGTCCCGCTCGTGCCGGGCGCGAACACGATCACGGCGACCGCCACCGATCAGTCGGGGCTCTCCAAGAGCGCGGCCGTGGGCGTCACCTATCTCCCGCCCGCGACCGCCTCGCGGGTCGGCAATGCGAGCGGATCCGGGGCGCAGGCCAGCTTCACGGTCGCCTGCCACGGGCTCGCGGGGACGAGCTGCAAGGTGCACGCGACGCTGACGAGCATCGAGAAGATACGCCGCAAGCGCGTGATCGGCATTGCGGCGGCGAAGACCAAGTCGGGGAGGGTCACGGTGGGCAGCGCCACGGTGCTGCTGGCGGCCGGCGCTCAGGTGAAGGTCGTTGTCCCACTGAACTCCACCGGCCGCAAACTGCTCGCGCGCTTCCACAAGCTCCCCGCCCACCTCACCGCGACGCTCGAAGGCGAAGGCGGCCTCTCGACGCTGATCGCGCAGAACCTCACGATCAAACCCAAGCCAAAACCGAAGCCAAAGCACCACCACAAACGCTGAGTCGCGTGCCGTGGTAGGCGTGGGCGTGAGAGCGCCCGCGCCGCCGGGACGACGCTAGCCGGGACGACGCTTAGCCGACGCCGAGCGACGCGCCTGCGGCCGCGACCATCGCGCCGCTGACGCGCGCGAGGTCCTGCTCGTCGATCACGTAGGGCGGCATCGCGTAGACGAGGTCGCGGAACGGGCGCAGCCACACGCCGCGCTGCACGGCCGCCGACGTTGCCGCGGCGACGTCGACGGGCCGCTCGAGCTCGATCACGCCGATCGCGCCCAGCACACGCACGTCGCGCACGCCCTCCAGCTCGCGCGCCGGCGCAAGGCCCTCGCGCAGCCCGGACTCGATCGCCGCGACCCGCTGCCGCCAGACGCCGTCCTGGAGCAGGCGCAGCGAGGCGAGCGCGACGGCGCAGGCGAGCGGGTTGGCCATGAACGTGGGACCGTGCATCAGGCCGCCCCCCTCGCCGCGGGAGACCGCCTCGGCGACGGCCGGCGTGCAAAGCGTGGCGGCGAGCGTCATGTAGCCGCCCGTGAGCGCCTTGCCCACGCACATCACGTCCGGCGCGACGCCCGCGTGCTCGCTCGCGAACATCCTCCCGGTGCGCCCGAAGCCGGTGGCGATCTCATCGAGCACGAGCAGCAGGCCGTGCTCGTCGCAGATCTCGCGC
>DATFZM010000047.1:0-55626 GCA_035314465.1 Solirubrobacteraceae bacterium
CTCCTCCTTGGAGTCGAAGGAGCGATAGATCAGCGCCTTGTTCAGACCGGCCGCGTGCGCGATCTCGTCGACCGGCGCGTCGCGCCGGCCGCGCTCGTCGAACAAGGCTCGGGTGGTGGCGACGATTGCCCGCTCCCGAGCGTGACGACGTTCGCGATGCGTCGAATGCCGCCGGCTTCGCGTGACAGACATTGACGAATCTTACCAATAGTTCTACTATAAGTCTAACTATTGGTTACGACAAGAGAGCTAGGTACCCATGGCGATTGTGGACAGGCCAACAGAGCTATCCGAGCAGACGCTCGAGTCGGTCGAGAAGGGGCAGCGGGCCGCGATCGAGGCGGTGCGGAAGTTCGTCGATACCGTCGATGAGAAACTGCCGTCACTCGGCGACGAGCATCCGTCCACGCGGCAGGAGATCATCGACGCCGCCTTGGAGCTGTCCGACCGACTGGTGCACACCCAGTACGGCTTCCTTCGCGAGGTTGTGGACAGTGCAGGCAAGGCGCTCGGCGCGTCAGACCAAGCGAAATAGGACACGAGCCGAATCCGGGCGCAGTCGCCAACCCCACTGAATCTCGACCGGGAGTAGCGCTCACGCCTCGTATACGCCTACCCTCGGCGTCCCGCCCGGTGGCGCGGTCGGCGGGCCGTGCTGCGCGCTCCGTTGCAGGACCACTGCTCGGATCGCGTTCATTGCACAGCGCCGTCGACGGTCGCATGGTGATGGTCACAGGCGCATCGAGCGGGATCGGCCGTGCGGCCGCGGTCGAGATCGGCAGGGCCGGCGGCATCGTGCTGCTTGTCGCGCGCACGACCGCGAAGCTCGAGGACACCGCTCGCGAGATCGAGGCGTCCGGTGGGGTGGCCGAGGTCTACAGCGCGGACCTCTCCGCCGAGCGGTCGATCGACGACCTGCTCGAGCGGGTGCAGGCTGAGCATCCGACGATCGACGTCCTCGTCAACAACGCGGGCCGTTCGATCCGCCGCTCGCTTGCGCTCAGCTACGACCGCTTCCACGACTTCGAGCGCACGATGCAACTCAACTACCTCGGCCCGGTCAAGCTGATCCTCGGCCTGCTGCGCGACATGCGCGAGCGCCGTAGTGGTCAGATCGTCAACGTGAGCACGCTCAGCGTGCAGACCAACGCGCCACGGTTCAGCGCATACATCGCGTCGAAGGCCGCCCTCGACGCCTTCACGCGCGTGGCGGCGGCCGAGTGCGCCGACGACGGCGTGCAGTTCACGACGATCCACATGCCGCTCGTACGCACGCCGATGAGCGCTCCGACCAAACTCTACGATCGGTTCCCGGCGCTCACGGCCGAGCAGGCGGCGCAGCTTATCTGCGACGCGATCCGCACCCGCGCTGATCACGTCGGCCCGCACTTGGGCGCGTTCACCGAGCTCGGGTACGCGATCTCGCCGGGCGTGGCGAAGGAGGTCCTCGGCGCGGCGTATCGAGCGTTTCCCGATTCGGCGGTAGCGCGTGGGAAGGTCGACGAGAGCGAGTCCGCGTCCACCCTCCAGCGCGCCGTCGCTCAGCTGCTGCGAGGCGCGTACTGGTGAGCGACATGAGCGCCATCGACGCCGCCTGGCTGCGCATGGATCGTCCGACCAACCTGACGATCATCACGAGCGTCATGTGGCTTGCGCGCACGCCGGACTGGCATGCGGTCGAAGAGCTGCTGCGTGAGCGGCTCATCGATCGCTTCCCGCGCTTCAGCCAGCGGGCGGTGGAACCCCGCCTCCGGATCGGCACGCCGCGGTGGCACGACGATCCCAGCTTCGCGCTGCGGCGACACGTGCACCGCCTCCGGCTGCCCGAGCCCGGCGACCAGGCCACGCTCGAGGGGTTCGTGGGAACCCTCCAGTCCACATCACTCGATCGCGACAAGCCGCTGTGGAGCGTGCACCTCGTCGACGGTTTCGGCGACGGCGCCGCGATCGTGTGGCGGATCCAGCATTGCATCGCCGATGGGATATCGCTCGCGCGCGCGCTCCAGTCCCTCGGTGATCATGCGCCCGAGGCCGGCATCGCGCCGGACTTGCGGCAGCCCGCGCCCCCGCTTGCGGCCGCCGCGGGCCCTGCGGTGCCGGCGATGCTCGCGTCTCGCAGGCTTGCAACGGCGATCGCCCGCGAGGCGCGCGACACGTTAGCGCACCCGCGTGGGATCCTCCGCGGGCGAATCGCCGGCGTCGACGCTCAGGCGCTCGCGAGGATCGCGCGTACCGGCTCCGACACGCCCACTGTGCTGAAGGGCCCCCTGAGCGTCCCGCAGCGGACGAGCTGGACGACGCCGATGTCGCTTGACGAGGTCAAGCGGATCGGGCGTCCGACCGGCGCCACCGTCAACGACGTCGCACTTGCGGCGCTCGCCGGCGCCCTGCGCGATCATCTGGCCGCCCGCGGCAGCCTCGTCGAGGAGATCCGTGCGTACATGCCGTTCAACCTGCGCTCGCTGGACGAGCCGATCCCGCGAGAGCTCGGCAACGTGTTCGGCCTCGTCTTCCTGACATTGCCGATCGGCGTCGCGGATCGCCGCGAGCGACTTGCGTGCGTGCAGGAACGCATGAGCGAGATCAAGCGCTCGGGCGAGGGCCGTGTCGTGTTCGACGGGCTGTCCGTGATGGGGATCTGGCCGACTCGCAACGCGCGGCTGTGGACCGACTTCTTCTCGGCGAAGGCGACCGTTGTCGTGTCGAACATGGTCGGGCCGACCAAACCGATTCGCCTCGCCGGCGTCACGGTGGAGGGCATGCTCATCATGGCGCCACGCTCGGGCAGCGTCGGGCTCGGCGTGACGATCTTCAGCTACAACGGCCGCGTGACCCTCGGCGTCAATGCAGATGCCGGTCTCCTACCCGACCCGTCCGAGCTGATGGACGCGATCGTGACCGAGCTGCGCGCGCTGCGGCGTCTTCCAGCCGCGCCCTCCCGAGCCTAGCGCCAGGCGGCGGCGGTGCCGTGAAGCATCGCCGCGCGCTCGGGTTGGCCGCGGGCGGTCTCCGTCGATGCCAGACCCCAGAGAGCCGCCGGGATGCCGACGCGATAACCCCAGCCGCGGCATGCGGTGAGCGCTTCAGAGAAGATGGCGCGCGCCAGCAGCGCGTTGCCGTCCAGGAACTCCACTTGCGCGAGCTGGAGCATGCTCTCGACCATCTCTGGGGCGTCACCGAGATCGCGGCTTACGGGGGGGGCGCGTTGCAGGTGCGAGCGCGTCAGGGCGTATTCGCGACGCGTACGCGCCACGCTTCCCAAATGCCCCATGGTCCTGTGCGGGGTCGGGCGAGCGGCGTCCTACGTAGATGAGGTGTCAGCGTGGCGATCAGGGCGCGGCGCCGCCGTCGCCGAAGCGCCGCTGACGCACGCCGCGACGCGACCTCTCGGAGCCCGGCTAACGTGCGGCGCCGGTCGCCACCATGCCCGGGCCAATCGCGGGCTCGGGTGTTCCCTGCAGCTGCTCGAGCTGCCCCGACATGTCCGGGACGATCGCGACGAATACGTCCGCGAGGGCCGGGTCGAAATGGCTACCGCGGCAACGTTCGATCTCCGCGAGCGCCTGCTCGACCGACCAGGATGACTTGTAGGAGCGCTGGGAGATGAGTGCGTCGAAGGCGTCGCACACCGCGCAGATCCGCGCCGCCAGCGGGATCTGCTCGCCGCGCAGTCCGGCCGGATAGCCGCTCCCGTCCCAGCGCTCGTGATGACAGCGGGCGATGGTCTCGGCCAGCCGAACGAGCGGGTTGTCCGAGTCCGCGAGCATCTGCCCGCCGAACGTCGTGTGCCTACGCACGACCTCCCACTCGTCCTCGTCGAGTGGCCCAGCCTTGAGCAGCACCGCGTCGGGTATGCCGATCTTGCCGACGTCGTGCATTGCGCTGGCGTGGCGGATGATCTCGGCCTCGCGCTCGCTCCAGCCGATCGCCAGCGCGAGCCGCTCGCAGAGCACCCCGATCCTCTTGATGTGTGCACCGGTCTCCACGTCGCGGTACTCGACGGCCTGTGCGAGACGCTGGATCAGCTCGACCTGGCTTTCCTGGAGCCGGCGCGAGAAGCGGTTGCGCTCGATGAACGCCGCCACGTAGCTTGCGGCGATCATCGCGACGGCGCCGACCGCTAGTGCGAGCAGGGGATAGACGAGGTTGAGGACCACACCCGCACCGAAGGCCATCTGGGCGGCCAGCAGATAGGCGCCCGCCGCGACCAGCGCCGCCAGCCCCGCCACCAAAGGCCTGGTGCGCAGCGCGACGAGTGGGGCCAGCAGGCCCGCCGCCAGTACGGCAAGCAGCGCCGCCCAGCCCGGGACGTCCCGCATCGGGTTGCCGTGCAGGGCGGTCCAAATCGCGTTCGCCTGGATCTCCGGGCCGGCCATCGGGTTCGACGTGGAGGTGGACGTGGGGTGGACGTCCTGCAGCGTCGGCGCCGACGCACCCACGACCACCACCCGCCCGGCCAACAGGCGGGTATCGACCCGGCCGCGGAGCACGTCGGAGAAGGAATATGTCGGGATCGCGCCCGGAGGGCCGCGGAAGTCGATCAGGGCGCTGCCGTCTTCGAAGCTAGAGCGGGCGATCGGCATGCCCGCGGCGCGCGCGGCGGCGGTCGCGAGGCTCGGCAGACCAAGCCGCGAATAGGGGTAGCGGCGGATGATCCCGCCCTCTTCGGCCGACAGGTTGCTGGCTGCGGCCACCGCGCCGACCTGGCGCAGGTTCGCGTCGCCGCCGAGCACAGCTGTTTCGCCGGTGGCGTCCACTTCGGTGGTGGCCAGCACCACGTGCCGCGCGCGGCCGACCGCACGGTAGAGCGCCAAGTCATCGGCCGGGTCTGTCGGCTCGGTGAACTGCACGTCATAGACGATCTCCCTCGCTCCGGCGGCCCGCAGCCGGTCGATGACCGCCGCATGCAGCGAGCGCGGGAACGGCCACTGCCGCTGCAGGTCGGAGAAGGTCTTGTCGTCGATCGCCACCACTGCTACGTCCGACGGCCGCGAGGACCCACGCATGCGGAGGCGCAGGTCGACCGATTCGCCCTCGATGCGGCTGAGCGCGCCCGCCTGCAGGGCCAGCAGGGCGACGAGGACCGCTAGTGCCGCGGCCGTCCCGAGCGCGAGCCGCCTGATGGTCTGCAGGCCCAGGCCGTTCACGCGACGGCCTCAGGCGCGCGCCAGGAAGCTGTGGCCCGCGCGGACGGTCCTAGGGCGCCCGTGACGCGGTTTCACCAGTACAACCCCCTGCTTCACGGTGGTGAGCGTCCCGTTGCAGCGCTCGGTCGTGCCCCAAAGGGTCCCACGAACGGTTGCGACGCTGTTCTGGCCCCGCGTGCTGAAACGGCCGTGGTTGTCGTGAGCCCAGAGGGTCGGCGGCTGGTGGCCGGCACGGCGGGACCGCGCCGCCGAGGCGAGCGAGGAGCGGCGCGCGCGGGCGGTGCAGCCGCGAGAGCCGGCGTGCGTGACAAACGTGGTCATGCCGCCGTGCCCGCGTGTCTGGGCGACGCTGAAGGCGGCGCCCCACACGATGGCGCTCTGAGTGTGTCCGCTGCCGTCCGTGGCGGTCGTGATCTGGATCGCGCCGTGTTCGGCGTCGATGATCGTGCCCACGGGGACCGTGTCGCTGCCTTCGAGCGTCCATGTACCTCTCGATGGCGAATGCATCGTGACCGAGCCGCGCAGCGAGTGGACCTGCGCCGAGAGCCCGATCTGAGGGGGCGGCGGGGGGCCGAGCGGCGGCGTCAGGCTCGCGGACAGGCTCGAGCTCGGCGGCGTGGGCGCCGGAGTCGTCGTCGTAGCGGCGGGCGGCGATTGCGTCGTGAAGGTCTGGTCGGCGCCGAAGACGGTCCCGGCTTCGCAGCCTTCGCAGTTGGTCGCCACGATCCGGTAGTGGTAGAGGCGCCCCGGCTCCAGCCCGGTGATCGGTTCGCTCACGGCGTGCGTGAGGCTGTCTGCCACCACTTCCACGGACGGCGTCTGGCTGCCGTAGGCGGTGGTCTCGCCCCACTCGAAGTGGTAGCCGGTCTTTGCTTCATGGGGGCTCACGCTCCCGTTCAGCGTGGCGCCTCCTGAGCTGAGCGCGGACGCCGCTCCGGTGAGCGCGCCCGGCGGCGCCGCCGTCGTGAACGTTTCATCGGGACCGACGGTCGTCCCTTCCGAGCAGCCGCCGCAGTTGGTCGCAACGGCACGGAAGTGGTAGATGGTGTCAGGCGTCAGACCCGCCAGCACAGCTTCCACCGGGTGGAGGGTGTCGTCGGTGCTACCGAGTTCGGCGCCGCCGAGCGGCAGTTCATTGCCGTATTCGGTGGTCGTCCCCCATTCAAAGCGGTAGCTCGTGGCCTGATAGTTGGGGTCGACCTCGCCCACGAGCGTCGCTCCGCTGAGGGTCACACCGGCCGCCGGCGCCGCGCTGACCTCGGGCGCTTCGCTGGTGGTGACGGTCTCGTCAGGGCCGTAGGTCGTCCCGGTCGTGTTCGTGGCAACCGCGCGGTAGTGATAGGTGGTGCCGGTTTCCAGGCCGCTGATCGGGGCCGACACTTTCACCACGCCTGCGCCGCTTCCGGCGGACGCGGTCTGCGTAACGTTGCCATAGGAGCTGCTCGGGCCCCATTCGAAGTGGTAGCTCGTCGCCTGCGAGTTGGGGAGGACGCGAGCTCTCAGCACGGCCGTCTGCTCGGTTGCGACGTTGGTCGCGCCCGTCACCCCGGGGGCGACGCTGAGCGTGCCGATCTGTCCGTGGGCGCCGTTCTCCGTGAACCAGATGTTCCCGTCGCCGCCCGTCGTCAGCCCCTGAGGCTGGCTGCCGGTCGTGGGCGTCGCGGTCTCCGTGATGACGCCTTTCGTCGTGATCCGGCCGATCTGGGCGGGGTTGGCGGCCTCGGTGAAGTACAGCGCACCGTCACCGCCCACGGTGATCGCTTCGGGCTGGCTGTTGGCGGTCAGCCCGCTCGAGAGCTCGGTGATCCAGCCGTTGATCGTGATGCGCCCGATCCGGCCCGGGTTGGCGGCCTCGGTGAACCACAGCCGGCCATCGGGCCCCGCGACGATGCCGGTCGGCTTGCTGTTCGGCGTCAGTCCTTTCGTGAACTCTGTGATTTCCCCTTCGGGAGTGATCCTGCCGATTGCTCCATTGCCGGCGCTCTCTGTGAACCAAAGGTTGCCGTCGGGCCCTTCGGTGATCGAAGTCGGCTGGCTGTTCGGGGAAAGCCCTTCGGTGAACTCGGTGATTTCCCCTTCGGGACAGATCCTGCCGATCGCGCCGGCGCCGGCTGCCTCTGTGAACCACACGTTCCCGTCGGGGCCCGCTGTGATCCCGGTGGGCTGGCTATCTTTGGTTAGTCCTCCTGTGAACTCGGTGATCACCCCATTCCTCGTGATCCTGCCGATGCCGCCGGGATTGGCGCTCTCCGTGAACCAGAGGTTGCCGTCGGGCCCTTCCGTGATGCCGGTGGGATGGCTTTCTGCGGTGAGCCCTTCGGTGAATTCCGTGATCGTGCCGGCGGGGGTGATCCGCCCGATCGCGCCGCCGCCGGCGCTCTCGGTGAACCACACGTTTCCATCGGGTCCCAGCGTGGCCCCGAGCGGCGAGCGGTCTTTGGTCGTGAGTGGGAACTCGTGCAGCGTCGGGGAGGCCGGTGCGGCGACCGCGAGCAGGCCGATCAGGATGACCGTTGCGCTCGCGATCAGAGCCGACTTTCTCCGCATGCGGAATTTTCGACCGCGCCAGGGGCGCGCTTTAGCAGGGCGCGGGCGCTCTGGACCCGAGCAGCGCGGCGTGCAGGCTCGTGCTCCGCCCGCCACCCCGCGCGCAGCGCGGTTGGCCTCGCGGTGTCCCCAACCGACATGTCCGTGGCGCCGTCCGTGCGAAGGCGGGCAGGGTCGGGCTCGACCTCCACCTGAACGCGAGCCGCCTCCGCCGTCTGCTGCGGCACAACAGCGCCGCTGTGATCGTCCACGTCACGATCTCCTTGCCCAGCGATCTGCTCCCGAACGGCTATCCGGTGAGCGTTGTGCGGCGCATCACACTGCACGCAGGCGCGAAGCGGCACGGCCACCTATGACATCCGAGCTCGCGCTGGGATAGGCGGCACCGCGACTAGGCAGACCGCCTAGAGCACCGTCAGCCACGGCGCGTAGCGGGCGTTAATCGGTGCCGGATCGCGCTCGACGAATGAGGCGGCGCTCCCGGTCGGGTCACGATCCCCGCATGGCCTCAGCCGGCCGGATCGAGCCCACAGCCGCCCGCCGAGGCCGAGGAGGGCCCGGTACGTCTCGGCGCATTCGATCGGGGTGTTGTCCGGCGCCGGCTAGAGGCGTAGATCCGGGCCGATGCGCTCGGATCCTCGGCGGTCACCGTTTTCGGGCACTCTTCGCGATGGGTGCCTGGACGCCCGCGGTGGGCTGCGTGCCTGAGCGGCTCGCTCGCCGGCCTTCGCACCAGCCGCTCGCGGCGCGCTCGATCTCTTGGCGCCGAGCAGCCAAGGCAACGCGGATGGATGATAATCGCGAAAGAGGGCTGCCGGCTGGCGGCCGACAACACGCGCGAAAGGACAAAGCCATGAGCGGGAGCTCATCCTCGGCTGCGACTTCAGCGGCCTCTTTGAGGATCTCCCTTGCGATCTGATCGAAGTCTGCGTTCTGCTCGCGGCTCGCGTTCGCGTTGAGCTTCGTGCCGTCGACGGCGATCGTGCCGACCTTGACCATCCCCAGCCCGCGCGCACGAGGTGAGCACGCTGCCAAAGAGTCCGGCCAGAGCGTCTGAGTGCTCTGAGCGAAAGCGGTTGATCGTCACGTGGTCGGGCGCGAGGTTCGAAGCGATCACGCGGTAGGCGACGTCCTGCCCAGAAGCCTCTTAAACCCGCCGGACAGACCGGGGGTTTACGAAACAGCCTCCGAGCAATGCGAGCGTCCAACAGCCCCGACGCCGCAGTTGCGCAAGGATGACGGACTCGTGCGACTCGCCAGGGGAGACCTGACTCCGTGCTCGGACAGGCGCGGCTGAGCTATACCCGTCATCCGGTTGGTGACGCTCCGGTCGCCTCGGCGATGCTGTCGATCGTCTCCTCCGTGATCGAGTAGCGGACGATTGCTTTGCGGGCTATTGCGGTCGCTTGAGAGGGCGACCCGAGTGCCTGAGCGGTGACGAACACGAGCGCCGCTGCGCTCGGCGGATCCCGAAGGACAGGAGTGAGTTGCTCGGCGCTGGCGTGGTAGCAGCCGCGGCGTGCGAGCGCCCGCGCGAGTTGCGCTGTGACGGCTCGCCGAGTACCGTCGTATGCGGCCGCGCCGAGGACCAGCGCGATCGTGCCGTGGGTTCGCACACCCACGCGACCTGTTGGCGGCGGGGATGTGAGCCGCTCGCCGATCGTGAGACGGACCTGCAGGTCAGGAACGTTGACCCCGCTCGCGGTCGCGTTGCCTGGCTCGACCGTTCGTGGGTTGCACTCGATGTAGCTCGGGTGGCCCTGCTCGTGGAGGTAGTCGAGCGTCAGCCCTCCGTGCCACGTGAGCGCTTCGCCGACCGCGGCGATATCGCGGCGCGGCCTCGGATGATCAACGCTCACACGGGCGGCGGCGCTCGGGCCGATCCCGATCCCGGTTTGCACGCTCGTGTGAGCGGCCACGAGACGTCCGCGATCAAACAGACCTTGAACCTGGCCGTACTGCCCGACGGCTGGCTCCTGCGCCATCACCGGCCCGCTGGCCTGCTCGAGCAACTCGCGCTCAGCATCCGTACGCGAACGCTCATCGGCCACTAGCCGCACACCGCGGCCGGCTGTGCTGAAAGCGCTCTTGAGCCAGTAAGGGAACGAAAGACCATCGAGATCGCTGTTCGCGCGGACGAGCCGCCATCGCGGCTGAGCGAGCCCGATTTCGTCGAGCAGTCGGGCGAACTCGACCTTACTCTGGACGCGGTCAAACGACGCCGCGTCGGCAACAGCAACCGGCACATCCGGTAGCTCAGGCTTGGCGGCGGCGAACAGCCAGGCTTGCTCATGCGTCGGCAACACCACGTCGATCCGGCGTTCGGCGACTACTCGCCTGACGGCCTCCAAGTAGCCGAGCGGATCTGCACCAGAGCGCGGGCAGCGATGAATCCTGCGCATCCAGCGGCTGAACCGCGCGATACAAAGCGGGTCGGGATCGAGCGCCTCCAGGTGGTAGCCGACCGCGCCCAAACACGTCACCACCTCCCGAGAGGTCAAGCTCGACCCCTCTGAAAGCAGTACACGGATCCGATCCACACCAGCCAGTCTCCCAGCTGCGGCCCCGAATGGGTACTGGACCTGCCTTCACATCCAGGCGGGCGCCATGCCCGTCTCGTCGGTGTACCCGCTTCGCGCGGACAGCGGGACTCGCGCTTTCGCGCGGAAGGAGGTGTCCCGGTCGATGCCCACCAGACGCTCGAGTTGGACGACTTCCGAGCGCGTCGGCTGCGGACTGCCAGACGCCTGCTCACGTGGCAGATTGCGGAAGTATCGCGTGTCGATAGGCGCAGTGCTCCGGTTCGTGTCCGTATCGAGCTTGCATCGGCGGCACCTCGAAGCGCCTGAACGACCAGGATCATCCACTATGGCTAGCTGCCGAGGAACAGGCTCGATCTACGGAGTTCGGCTACTAGGAGGGTCTAGCGAAACGACTAGCGAAACTCGCCGCGCCTATTCCTCCAGCCCGACGGCCTTGAGCGCCTCGGCCTTGGTTGGGTACTCGCGACACTCGACCCCCTTACCGTCACGCATTGTCCATACGTGCGTCTCCGGCATTTTGACTTCCTCGCCGCTACCCCTGATGCGACCGCTCAGTCGCAAGACCGCGATCACCACATCGTCGCCCGCATCGATGAACTCCTCAGGATCGAAGCGAAGGTCGTCGAACGACTCAAACCACTCGGAGAAGAGCTTCGCGACGCCATCGTGTCCACGGTACGTGGCGGAGTCGGGCAAATCCGCGCGAGTGTGCCACTCGATATCGGGATCGAGGAAGTCGAAATCCGGCGCATGCCTCCGGGCCGCGGACTCGTAGGCCGCGCGTAGTTTCTCCACGTTCTCTTGTGACACCGCCAGCCAGTGTCCCACGAACGACGGGTGCGTCTACGCCGCGACCGGCACGGCTCGCGCCGGGGCGAGTGCGCAGGAGAGCTTGGCGAGGAACGGGCTCGATCTACAGAGTTGTACCGGTGAGGCTTGCTACGCCGAGGCTCGCAGGGCCTCGAAACGCTGAGGTCAGGAGGCCGGCTGGGCCGGGGTGAGCCCGTGGCGGCGCATCACCTCGATCAGGGCCGCGCGGTCCGGTGGGCCGCCGGCGGAGGCGGCCAGGACGCCGCCGACCTCGTGGAAGTAGGCGGGTCCGAAGACGCCGGGTGTGGCGATCGCGAGGAACTTCGCGTCGGTGCTGCCGCGGTTCTCAAACCCATGGATCGCTCCGCGCGCGACGCACACCGCCTCGCCGGGTCTCACCTCGACTTTCTCGCGATCGATCGTCCACGTCGTCGTGCCCTGGAGCCCATAAATCGTCTCCTCGAAGGCATCGTGGCTATGGGGCGCGGGCATGGTGGCGTTCGCCGGTACGTAGCACTCGAAGACGGCGGCAGTCCCGTTGGAGTCGTCAGCCTCGACGAGGAAGCGGACGCCCAATGCGCCGACCGTGATCGTCTCTCTCGATTCTGAAGGCATTTCGAGGTCTCCTTGCTCCGGCGGTGCGGGTCGAGGCCGAATGGGAACAGCAGCTCGGCCCTGACAGGTTCGCACAACTGCGCGAGGTCCTTACGCCCAGGACCTGGCAGACGGGAGCTTGCCGAGGAACAACCTCCCGTGGTGCAATCACCCGCCTCGAGGAGGAAGCATCGCGGAGGTCAAGACCAACGTGCTCGTCGGCGAGCTCACCGCCGACCCGGTCCGCGGGAGTTGCCCAACGGCTGGTCGGCCTCGGCGGCAAAATATCAGCGTGGGCTGGGAGCGTTCGTCTACTCGGGAGTCTCGTCGAGGCGCCGCGCGAAATGCAGGCTGGTGATGCTCATACGTTGACGGAAGTAGAAGCGGTGAGCATCGGCACGGGAGACACCGGAGTCCAGGTCGATCACCCGGCAGCCGGCCCGTCCGGCGCGGTCCTCCAGCTCTCGCAGGAGGGCCGCCCCGATACCTCTCCCGCGCTGATCGGGCGCGGTCACGAGATCATCGACATACAGCTTGCGGTAGGCCACGGTCGTCGCAATCTGCCGCCAGCCCGCGACGGCGACGCAGCGATTCTTCTCGTCGTAAACGGCCGTGAACCGCAGCCCCTGCGGATGGCCCTCCGCGTAGATCGCGGCGAGGCTCTCGGCGGTCAGATGCGGGCGCAGCTCGACCAGGACCGGCAGAACGTCCGCGGTCAATCGCGGATCATCCGGGGCCAGATCCACAAACCGCATACGTCGAACCCTAGAGGCTGGTCTTTGATCTGCGGCTGGCTGTCAACGACCGCCGCGCCCAGCCCGCGCTGTTCATCGACATCACACGTTCGGCCCCGGTGCTGACGCCTGCGCCCAGCATTTGGCGAAGGGCCGGCAGGTTGCGGTCACCGGCCGGCTCGTCTACCACCGATGGGAGACCAAGACCGGCGAGCAACGCTCCAAGCACCAGGTGATCGGGCAGGTCCAGTTTGGGTCCGGCGGAAACCATGTTTCCGCCGGGGAGGACCAGACCGATGACTAGACAGCCGACGCACACCAGCCGGCCGCCCGACGCTCACGTGCCGGGCGGCCCCGGCGCCTGGACGGGCCGCTCCTGACCCCCGACCAGGACGCCGAGCTCCTCGCAGTCAAGACCAGCTGGATATACGAGGCCGTGAGCACAGGGAAGCTCCCGTGTCTGCGGATCGGCCGGCATATCCGGTTCACGCGGGCGATGCTCGAGGAGTGGCGCTCAGACCGCTGACGCGCTCTCCGGCGGCGACCATGTTGCCGCCGGGCTACAACCCAGCCGGAGCTTGCCTCCGCTCACCTCGAGGGGAACTTGACCGAGAAGCGCCCCACGATCATCGTTCCGCTCGCTAGTGGGGTCGGCAGCGGGTCGGGGTACACCCATTCCGTCGGCCGCGCCACAAGACCGCAGACGGGCCGCCCTTCGACCTGCCAACACGGGCTTGGCAGTCTGTACGGTTCTGCGCGGCATGGGTAGCTGCTTTCGCACGGCGGCAGATGGGGTACCGCGTAGATCGCGCCCTGGTAGGAGCCGCCTCGGCACCAGTGCCCTGTGGCTGACTTGGCCGGAGTGAGCGCCAAGGCGACTACCCGGTTGGGCTGCGGGTAGCCGTAGTCGGTGCGCTGCATGTCGCTCGAGGTCGAGCACGGCGGCGGCGAGGCCCGTGTGTACCGCTTGTACGGCCTCAGCACGATCACCGCGTAGTAGTAGCCGCCTTCCGGCAGGTTCTGGGCGCGGAAGGTGAGATGCAAATTCTGGCGGACTGCCGGCTTGTTCTGGACGTGCACCGGCATCGCCTGGGCAGACGCGACAAACAGCACGGCAGCCGCACCGGCAGTAAGCAAACTGTCTCGGACGAGACGCACGCGCTCAGAGTACCCCGCGGCGCCCCGCGCTATCCAGTTCGAGGGGCGCTCTGGCATCGCTGGCGGCGGCGCATACCGGTCCGCTGCGGCTGCGAGGCTCCCGGACCGTGACCTCACGCTTCCTCGGTGTTCTCGTCAAAGGCGTGTTCGCCGTCGTGGTCCTGCCCGGCTGCGGAGGCAGCTCAAGCGCTCATCGGCAAGGGTGGACGAGCACGCCGACGACTACCCAGGCGGCCTCGAGGCACGGATCCCCGGTCGAGATCGCGAAGGACCGCCTCATCGGGCGGACCGCCCTTCTGCGGCTGTCGGACTTCCCGGCGGGCTGGACAGCACGCCCGCCCGAAGGTGAATCGAAAACGACCGGGATCGAAAAGGAAGCAGCGGCGTGCCTGCACGCCCCCGTCGAACTCGTGACCGAAGAGAACCCGGCGAAAGTGCAATCACAAAAGTTCAAGGGTCCGACTGAACAGTCCGTCGCCAACGCCGTCACCGTGACACCATCGGCACAGGAAGCAAAGCAGCGGTTCGTCGTATTCGACGAGCCCCAAACAGGGCCATGCCTCGAAGCGGCCGTCGCCAAGATCTTCACCTACACCCTCAGTCACCCGAAAGAAGCGAGCGACAAACTTCCCCCTGGCGCGAAGGTGAATACACCAAAGGTGGAACAGATGTCGTTCCCCACCGAGGGCAACGAAAGCGGCGCCTACCGCATCACGGTAACCGTGACCGACACAGCCGCGACGCTCGAGTTCAAGTTCTACCTCGACTTCGCGCTCGCCCGCGTCGGCCGAGCAGGCACCTCCCTGAGTTTCATGGCCTCACAGTCGCCAGTCAGCACATTAACCGAGGAAGAACTCACACGGCTGACCGTCCGGCGACCGCAGGCCGCGCTACAGGCATCCGGTACCTGACCGAGTCTCCCTCGCCGATGCGCCCGCTAGTGCACCAGCCGTCTGCTCAATCTGTGGCCGCTCGCTCGCCGGCCGCCGCCACGCCCGCACCCGCTGGGCATCGCGCCCACGTCGAGGGTTGATCACCCCCGCCTTGCTCACCAGCGCTAGGACGTCTGCGCGTATGATCGGCCGCGAGCGAACGCTTCGGACACGAGCCCGTGAATGCCGCGGTGAGGAAGATCGCCGCGTCCTGCTCTGAGTCCGCCCCCCGGACGAGGGCGTGGATCTCCTCGGTCGAGAACACCGTGATCCCGCAATCACGTTCTCGAGCCATACTCGGGCGGTGTGCTTCGTGTGGCAGCCAGCGGCGGGCCGACCGCGCTGGGTCCAGGCGGGCCCGATCTTCTGTTTGATCTGCCGGCCGTCTGGGAGCCGGTAGCGGGCGTACCAGACGTCGCCGCGTGCGCCGCGGCGACGGACGACTTGGCCGCTGACGGGCCCGTTAGGCATGCGTCTCCGAGCAGGGCCGCATAACCCGATGTCGACGGCGGTGGCTTGGAGGCCACCCCCCGACTTGTGGGACCAAATTGGGACCAAGTTCGCCGGTCGTCGACCGAGCGGTGAGCGCAAAACCCTTGTTTTGCAGGAGTTTCTGGATGCCAGAGGAGGGACTCGAACCCCCGACACGCGGATTATGATAGGCGGAACAGAGCATGATTACGGCTTTCTAGAGTCAAATCTAGGCGTCTACGCGGACGTAATCCAGGGTCGTTTCTGACCAGTCGGGGACCAAACTCGGGACCAAGCGCGGCGGTCTGGCTGGCTGCTCAGGGAGCTTGCCTCGGGAACGTGGTCTTGAGCCATGCGGTAACCGGTTGGGGTGGACATCGGAGATCATGTGCGCGTGGAGGCCGTGCACGTCGGCTGCTCGGGCTGGAACTACCCCCACTGGCGTGGGAGCGTGTACCCGCGCAACGTGCCGCCGAGCCGCTGGCTCGAGCATTACGCGACGCTGTTCGACACGGTCGAGGTCAACAGCACCTTCTACCGGCTCGCCTCACCCAATGCGGTTGCGCGCTGGATCCAGCAGACGCCGCCGGAGTTCGTGTTCGCGCTGAAGGCGAGCCGCTACCTCACGCACATCAAGCGGCTGCGGGATATCGGGCCGGGCGTCGAGCACTTCTACGCTGCCGTCGAGCCGCTCGTCGGCACTCCCAAGCTCGGCCCCGTTCTGTGGCAGTTGCCTGAGCGCTTCGAGCGCGACGACGAGCGCCTGACCGGCGCGCTGCGCGCGCTGCCCGCCGGGCGTCATTGCTTCGAGTTTCGCCATCCGAGCTGGTTCGCCGACGAGGTCTACGCATTGCTGCGCGCGCATCGAGCGGCGCTCGTGATCGGCGACCATCCGGAGCGGCCGTTCCAGGCACATAAGTTCACCACGAGCTGGACCTACGTACGAATGCACTGTGGCCGACACGGCGGCAGCGGCAACTACTCCGAGGGAGAGCTGGAGGCCTGGCGTCAGCGGCTCGCGGGATGGCAGGCGAGCGTCGAGGTATTCGTCTACTTCAACAACGACTGGGAGGCGTTCGCGGTTCGCAACGCACGCTGGCTGCGAGAGCGGCTGATGTGAGCTGCGCGGGAGTCCTCAGACCGTCGTCAGCTCGTCCTCCGCACGAAGCCAGTTTCCGAGCTCATCGCCTCCGCCCTCCTCGATGTGTATGAAGTAGGCACGCTCGGCGATCTCGGCGTGGCTGGGCTTGCGCTGACCTGTCGTGCGCTTGCGCGAGCCGGTGCGCTTCGCGGCGGGCTTGGCGGGTTTTGCGGGCTTGGTGGCGGAGGTGGCGCGTTTCTCGGGCATGTCATCCTTCTCCTGACAAGGGACTCAATCCAAGCAGGACGTTACCATCCCGATGAAGAGGGAATGTTACCGTCGCGTGCGCGCCTGCGAGCTGGGCGAGAGCGCGGCCACCGGGCACAGGAGCTGCTCGGGCTACACTCCCGGTGAGTCCTTTGCCAGGTAGACACGCTCGACGTAGTCGTCGAGCATCCGGCCGGCGCAGAACGCCGGGACGAGCAAGCGCATCGAGCGGCGGACACGAGACAACCACTCGCGGGGCAACCCGCCGGTGTCGCGTACGTAGAAGGCCGGGACGATCTCCTCCTCGAGCAGGCGGTGCAGCTCGGCGCTGTCGCGCGCGTCCTGAGCGGAGTGGTCCGTGTCGATGTCGCCCGAGAGCGCCCAGCCGTTGGCGCCGTCGTATGCCTCCGCCCACCAGCCGTCCAGCACGCTCAACTGCAGGCCCCCGTTTGCGACCGACTTCATCCCGCTCGTGCCGCTGGCCTCCGCCGGCGGGCGGGGGAGGTTCACCCACACGTCGCAGCCCTGCACGAGTCGGCCGGCCATGCCGATGTCGTAGTCGTGCAGGTAGATCACCTTGGAGCCCACCTGAGGAGCATTCTTGATCGAGAAGATGGTCTGAACGACCTGCTTGGCCTCGTTGTCGTTCGGATGTGCCTTGCCCGCGAGCACGATCTGGATCGGCCGATCGCCGGCGAGCAGCCTGAGGCTGCGGTCGGCGTCCTGGACGAGCAGGTGCAGGCGCTTGTACGTGGCGACGCGGCGCGCGAAGCCGATCGTCAACACACTCGGGTCGAATGCCCGGGCGGCGGCCTGCACGTAGTCGCGGGCCTCGCCCCGTGCGAGGCGGTCGGCCATGCTGCGGTCCCGCACGAAGTCAACCAGCTCTGCGCGCTGCTGGTTGCGGACGGCCCACAGCTCTGTGTCGGACACGGCCTCGAGCGCGGCCCAGGTCGCAGGCTCGGCAGCTCGCCGCTCCCAGTTCTCTCCCAGGTGGCGGTCGAGCAGGCGCCACATTGGGGCACCCAGCCAGCTGGGGAGGTGGACGCCGTTATTGACGTGGGTGATGGGCACGTCCTCGATCGGGCGCTCTGGCCACACCGCCCACCACATCGCTCGTGCGACGCCGCCGTGTCGGCGGCTCACCCCGTTGGCCTTCCGACTCATGCGCAAGGCGAGCTGAGTCAGGCCGAAGCCCTCCTCGGCGTCGTCGGGGTGAGAGCGACCGAGTCGGATGAGCGAGTCGGTGTCGAGACCCAGCTCAGCGGCGAACGCGCCGAGCGCGTGACTGACCTCCTCGGCTGGGAACGTGTCATTCCCAGCCGGGACGGGCGTATGCGTGGTGAACACCGCGCGCTGGCGAGCCGCGTCGAGCGCCGCGTCGAGCACCAGGCCACTTGTGGTCTCGACGCGAGCCAGCTCGAGCGAGGCGAGCGCGGCGTGCCCCTCGTTGAGGTGGATGAGGCCGGGTTCGACGCGGAGGGCCTCGAGCGCCCGGACGCCGCCGATGCCGAGCAGGGCGTACTGGGCCAAGCGCGTGATCGGGTCCCCGACATACAGCTGTGAGGTGATCCACCGCGCCGGCCGGCTGTTGTCCGGGCGCTCGGTGTCGAGCAGGAAGAGCGGAACCCGCCCAACGTCCACCCGCCAGATCTGAGCGACGACCTGCTCCTCCCAGATCGGCACGCTGACGGTCAGCGGCCGCCCGTCGGCAGCCGTCACAAGCGCGACCGGGAGACGTTCGGGATCGCTGTCGAG
This sequence comes from Solirubrobacteraceae bacterium, assembly GCA_035314465.1. GTDB lineage: Bacteria > Actinomycetota > Thermoleophilia > Solirubrobacterales > Solirubrobacteraceae > Palsa-744. The sequence goes on from DATFZM010000047.1 coordinate 18,043, forward strand.
CCAGTACTCGTGCTGCAACCCGGAGGTGTCCACACCCTGGTGGAAGTAGCCCTGGCGGTACATGAGGCCGACGGCGAGAAGCGGCATCGTCCTGTCGGACGCCTCCTTGAGGTAGTCGCCGGCGAGAGCGCCCAGACCCCCGGCGTAGACCGGGAGCGATTGGTGGATGGCGTACTCCGCGCAGAAGAAGGCGATCGGGCGCTCCGGTCGGGGCGACTCCGGGTCGCCCGAGCTCATCATCATGGCTTCGAGCGCTCGCTCGAGGGAGGTCGCCCGGTTGAGCAGATCGGGGTCCGCCGCGGCGCGCGACAACGACTCTCCGGAGGCCTCTTGGAGCAGGCGAACCGGGTTCTCCCCGCAGAGCTCCCACCGATGTGGATCGACCGCGCGGAAGATGTCCGGGCCGTCGGGGAACCACGACCAGCGGTAGTTGTAGGCGATGCGGGCCAGCGCGGCCAGGGGCTCAGGCACGCGGGACGCCAGATCGGCTGCTGCGCGCGCGATGTCCTGCTCGCCGCGTCCCATAGGCTCGATCATCGCATCTCGGTGTGCGGGCCGCCGGCCTGTCCGTGCACGCTGTGACCGTGCGCCGGTTCCGGCACGGCTGGCCGGATGCTGCGGTCTATCCGTCCGTCCTGCGACCGTCGCGCCGGGTGCGAAGTGGTTGAGCGGACGGGTCGGGAGGTCGCGTCGGTGGCCGGGCGGGCCCACCTTCAACCGCGGCGCCGGCAGCGACGTCGCGCGTGACGACCGAGCCCGCCCCGACGCGTGCGCCCGCGCCGACGCGCACGCCGCGCAGGATCGCAGATCGCGGCCCTAGCACCGCATCTGCCTCGATTCGAACGGGGCTCGAGACCCGCTCCTGGAGGCGAATGGGGGCCTCGACGTCGTCGATGCCGTGGTCGAAGTCGATGATCGCGACCTCGTCGCCCAGCAGACACCGCTCGCCGATCAGAACACCGGCGCGGCCGGCGATAACACAGCGGTCGCCGAGGACCGCACGCTCACCGATCGTTACCGTGCCTGCGTGGACGTGCACGCGGCAGTGCTCGCCGAGCGAGGCTCCGTCGCCGACGATCACGCGCGCTCCGGGTGCGACATCGAACTGCACGCCCGTCCCGAGCAGCGGCCATCCGCGCAACTCGACGCGACCTCCTCGCCGCGCGCGAACGCGCAGCGCACGCAGGCGGTGGCGCACGCCGGGACGCTGGGCGAGCAGCGACGTGCCAACGGGCGACGGAGGGGATGAATTCGTGGCGAACGCTGACACAGTTCGCGGATACTAGTCGCCTGGGCACTTCGCCTGCGTCAGGTGTGAAGGCGCATCGCCTCCAGACGGCGGCGCGCAAGGTCGCGCGCCAGCAGGCCTCCCCAGCGAACGGCGAAGCCTGCGGCGGCGCGCCGGCTGATGTCTGGATCCGCGAGCGCCGACGGCAGTCGCGGGAGCGGAGCACCTGCGGCGGCGAGCGCCGCGGCCGCTCGGTCGGCGATCGCGAGCTGGCCGAGCGCGGTTGGATGGACGGCATCGGGCAACAGCAGGCGCCAACCACGCAAGTCGGCCAGCTCGGTGCACACGGCGCCGTGCTCGACGGCCAGCCGCCTGATCAGAGCGTTTGCATGCGGCACCGCCGCGCCGGCACGTGGGCGCCCGAGGTCGAGTGGGATCGTGAGGGTGAGGACACGCGTGGCACGCCCGCACAGATGCGTCAGAGTCACGTCCAGGGCGGCGGCGAATGGATCGGGATCCCAGTCGGGCCCCCGGACGTCATTCACGCCGACATACAGGCAGGCGAGGTCGTAGTCGGCCCGCACGCACGACAGCTGATCGCGCACGAGATCGGACGCGACCGCTCCGTCGATGGCGCGATTCGTGTAGGGCAGGTCCAGTGCCTCCGCGAGCCACAGCGACCACGAGCGATGAGAGACGCCGAGCGACGGCTCGCCGTCGCCTCTGGTGATGCTGTCGCCGAGCGCGATCAGCCCGAGGCGACACGACTCACCCACGCCGACCACGCCTTTGCCCGCATCGACGATCGGCTGTACCCACGGGCGCAGCCACGTCAACCGGCGGCAGCCGTCCCGCTTGCGCCGTCGCAGCGTGCAATCGCCGGGCGTGTTCAGAGGTGAGCTGAGCGGTTCCCAGCCGCCAGCTCCAGTTGCCCCTCGCACGCCCGGGGACGTTCATCCGCGCCTCGCTGCCAAGGCCGAGGACGTCCTGCAGCTGGACGATCGCCACGCGCGCCGGCGAGGACATCAGCAGGCGGATCATCAGCCAGTTCGGCTCTTCCTCCTTAACGAACTTGGCCGCCGCCACGGCTCGAGCGCGCCGCCGCTCGGATACCGGCAGCGTCTTCCACCAGCCGAGCACGGTGTCGTGATCGTGCGTGCCGGTGTAGGCCACGGAGTCGGTCTCATGGCGGTCGAGCTGGTGCTCGCACAGGGGCTCCTCGCCGAACGCGAACTGAAGCACCGCCATGCCCGGAATGCGCAGTTCCCGCCGCAGCGCTATCACGCGCTCGGTTATCACGCCCAGATCCTCGGCGAACACGGGCAGTTCACCCAGCTCGTCACGGGCCGCGTCGAACAGCGCACGTCCCGGCCCGCGCCGCCAGTGTCCCGAGGCTGCGTCGCGCGCCCCGGCGGGTACCGCCCAATAGGCCACGAAGCCGCGGAAATGATCGAGCCGCGCGATGTCGAAGAGCTCGAACGTGCGACGCAGCCGCTCCACCCACCAGGCATAGTGGCCCCGGCGGCGGTGCACGGGCCAGTCGTAAAGCGGGTTGCCCCACAGCTGGCCCACGGCGCTGTATGCGTCGGGGGGTGCGCCTGCCACCAGCCCCTCCAAGAACAGCTCGGGATGAAGGCGCTGATCCGCGCCATTACGCGCCACGTAGATCGGTACGTCGCCGATCAGCCGCACGCCGCGCTCTGCCGCGTGGGCGCGCAACGCGCCCCACTCGCGCTGAAAGCGCACCTGGTCGTCTACGGCGCGCCTGCCGGCCACCCGCTCCCAGTCGCCGATCCAGAAGGTGTGCTGCTTGCGGAAGGCGGCAGCCTCCGCGGGCGCGACATGGGCGGCCGGGTCGGCGAGCAGGTTGCTCCACGCGGCGAACGCCGAGCGTGTGCGGTAGGGCGAGGCCGTGCGATCCGGCGGGCCGAGCGGAAGCATCTGCCACCATGACTGGCCGGCGTCTGCAAGCCAGTCCACGAACGCGAACGCGGGCGGCCCGAGGCGCCCGTCGGGCAGCGAGGTCACGTGCAGTTGGACGCCACTCGATCGTGGATAGCTTGAGAGGTTCACGCCGGGAGCTCGGAGACGAGGAAGGATTACATCGTGCCACGCACGCGCCGACCCGCACCTGCCACGGCAGACGCGCAACCGCCATCACGCATCCGCATCGAGCAGCCGCTGCCGAGGGTCGACTGCGGTCGCTATCCGCCCAAGCGCTGCGAGGGCGACGTCGTCGAGGTCTCCGCCGACGTCTTCCGCGACGGCCATGACGTGGTGCGAGCGCTCGTGCGTTGGCGTGGACCGCGTGCACGGCGCTGGCAGGAGGCGCCTATGCGGCCGAGCGACGCGCACCTCGACGGGGTGCGGTGGGCCGGTTGCTTCACCGTCGAGCGCGCCGGGCGCTGGGAATGGACGATCGAGGCGTGGAGCGACGCCTTCGCCACCTGGCGCGAGGAGCTGCAGCGCAAGCTGGATTTCGGCCAGCACGACTTGTCGAGCGAGCTCGCCGAGGGCGTGGTGCTGCTGCGCGACGCCGCCGGGCGCGCGCGCGGCGAGGAACGCCGCGTGGTCGATCGAGCACTCGCGCTTCTCGAGGATCCGGACGCGCCGGAGGCTGCCAAGCACGACGCGGCTCTCGGGCACGAGCTGCTCGGTGTCCTCGAGCGCCATCCCGACCGCTCGAGATCGATTGTGCTCGAGCGCCCGCTGGTGCTCGACGTCGACCGCGTGCGCGCGCGATTCGGCGCCTGGTACGAGCTGTTCCCGCGCTCGTGGGGCGGCTTCGAGGGTGTCTGCGGGCAGCTGGCGCACTTCGCTGAGCTCGGCATCGATGTCCTGTACCTGACCCCGATCCATCCGATCGGGGAAACCTGTCGCAAGGGTCGTGACGGGGAGCTCGTCGCCGGCCCCGGCGATCCGGGCAGTCCGTGGGCGATCGGGGGCAGGGACGGAGGCCACGATGCCATAGACCCCCGACTCGGCACGGTGGAGGAGTTCGAAGGGCTTCTCGCGTCCGCGCAGGAGCACGGGATCGAGATCGCACTCGACCTGGCGCTCCATTGCTCGGCCGATCACCCCTGGCTGCGCACGCACCCCGAGTGGTTCATGCAGCGGCCGGATGGGACGCTGAAGTACGCCGAGAACCCGCCCAAGAAGTATCAGGACATCTACAACCTCGACTTCGACTGCGCCGACTGGCGCGCTCTGTGGGAGGCGCTGCGCGAGCTGATCATGCTGTGGGTGGCGCGCGGCGTGCGCATCTTCCGTGTGGACAATCCGCACACCAAGCCGCTCGCATTCTGGGAGTGGCTGATCGCCGATGTGCGCCGGCGCCATCCGGATGTGATCTTCCTGGCGGAGGCCTTTACCCGCAGGGCCGTCATGCGCGAGCTTGCGAAGCTCGGCTTCGACCAGTCCTACACGTACTTCACGTGGAAGAACTCGCGTGCCGAGTTGACGGAGTACGTCGGCGAGCTCGCCTTCGGAGAGGAGCGCGAGTACCTGCGGCCCAACTTCTTCGTCAACACGCCCGACATCCTCACCGCCTATCTCCAGCACGGCGGCCGCCCGGCGTTTGAGGCGCGGCTGGTGCTCGCCGCGACGATGTCGCCCGCCTACGGCATCTACTCCGGCTTCGAGCACTGCGAGAACGTGGCGCTTCATGAGGGCTCCGAGGAGTACCTGCACTCCGAGGAGTACCTGCACTCCGAGAAGTACGAGCTCAAGCAGCGCCGCCTCGACGGTCCGCTGCTGCCGCTGGTTCAGCGCCTGAATTCCATCCGCCGCGACAACGAGGCGCTTCACCAGCTGACCAACCTCACGTTCCTGGATACCGCGAACGACGCGCTGATCGCGTACGTCAAGCAGACCGGCGACAACGTGATCATCACGGTGGTCAACGTCGACTTCCTCGGCGACCAGGAGGGGCTGGTGACGCTCTCGCCTGGCCTGGGGCTGCCCCCGAGCTTCGACGTCGTCGACCTGCTCGACGCGACCAGCTACGCGTGGCGCACGGGCGAGAACTACGTGCGTCTGCAGCCGGGTACGCGAGTGGCGCATGTGCTGCTGGTGCGATGGCTGTGACTCCTCCGACACACTGGTTCGAGTCCGACCCGCTGTGGTTCAAGCGGGCCGTCTTCTATGAGATCCACCTACGCGGCTTCTCGGACGCGAACGCCGACGGCTCGGGCGACTTCCGCGGCCTGTCGGAGCGGCTCGAGTACCTGCAGTGGCTCGGCGTCGACTGCGTCTGGCTGCTGCCGATGTACGCCTCGCCGCTGCGCGACGGCGGCTATGACATATCGGACTTCTACTCGGTGCACCCTGACTACGGCACGATCGACGATCTGCGCGCCTTCGTCGAGACCGCCCATCAGCGCGGCGTCCGCGTGATCGCGGACATGGTCATCAACCACACCTCCAGCGACCATCCGTGGTTCCAGGAGTCGCGCTCCGGTCCGGATTCGCCCAAGCGCGACTGGTACATGTGGTCCGACAGCGACGACCGCTACGCGGATGCCCGGATCATCTTCGTTGACTCCGAGTCCTCCAACTGGACGTGGGATCCGGTCTCGGGCGCCTACTACTGGCACCGCTTCTTCGACCACCAGCCGGACCTCAACTACGACAACCCCGACGTCCAGGAGGCGATGCTCGACGTGATCCTCTTTTGGCTGGAGCTCGGGCTCGATGGGCTGCGGCTCGACGCAGTGCCCTACCTGTTCGCGCGTGAGGGCACCAACTGCGAGAACCTGGCCGAGACGCACGCGTTCCTCAAACGCGTGCGCGCCGAGGTCGAGGCGGCCTACCCGGACCGCGTCCTGCTCGCAGAGGCGAACCAGCCACCCGCCGAAGTCGTGAAGTACTTCGGCGAGGGCGACGAGTGCCACATGGCGTTTCATTTTCCGGTCATGCCGCGCATGTTCATGGCGCTGCGCCGCGAGGACGCCACGCCGGTGTATGAGACTCTGGCCAGCACGCCCGACATCCCGGACGCCTGCCAGTGGGGCCTGTTCCTGCGCAACCACGACGAGCTGACGCTCGAGATGGTGACCGCCGAGGAGCGCGACTACATGTACGACGAGTACGCCAAGGACGCGCGCGGAAAGCTCAACCTCGGGATCCGCCGACGCCTCGCGCCGCTGCTCGACAATGGCCGCGACGAGATGGAGCTGATGACGGCGATCCTGTTCTCGCTCCCCGGCAGCCCGATCCTCTACTACGGCGACGAGATCGGGATGGGCGACAACGTGTATCTGGGCGACCGCGACTCGGTGCGCACGCCGATGCAGTGGACCGGCGACCGCAACGGCGGCTTCTCGCAGGCCGACTTCGCACAGCTCTACCTACCGCCGCTCATGGATCCCGTCTACGGTTTCCAGGCCGTCAACGTCGAGGCGCAACTGCGAACCCCCACTTCGCTGCTGCGCTGGTTGCAGCGCATGATCGCGCTGCGAAAGGAACACCCGGTCTTTGGCATGGGAAGCTACGAGCCGCTGCAGAGCAGCAACCCGCGCATATTCGCGCACATCCGCCGCGGCGAGGCCGATGTGGCGCTTTGCGTCCACAACTTTGCGCGCTCGGCCCAGGCCGTCGAGCTTGACCTGTCGCAGTATAAGGGCCGCCATCCGGTCGAGATGTTCGGTCGCTCGCGCTTTCCGCGCATCGGCGAGCTGTCCTACCTGCTGACGTTCGGCCCACATGGCTTCTTCTGGTTTCTGCTCGAGCGCGAGCCGGGCGAGGACGATCGGGGAGGAGACTCGTGAGCGCAAGAGGCGTGGTGTCGGCGTTCGCCGACGGCGAGCTCGGCTTCGTCGACGAGGCCGAGCTGGCGGCCTGGATCGCACAACGGCGCTGGTACGCCACCAAGGGGCGCGGGAGCGGCCAGGCGAGCGTGGTGGAGACGCTACCGCTCGGCGGCGAGCCCCCGCTCGTCCTGGCGCTGGTGGAGCTGCGCTTCAACTCAGGCACGCGGGACCTCTACAACCTGATGGTCGGACTGCGTCCCGCGGCTGATGGCTTCGACGACGAGTCGATCTGCGAGGTCGACGGCTGGGTCCTCCACGGGGCGCTCGCCGATCCCGAGCACTGCAGGCAGCTGGCGCAGCTGCTGAGCGCATCCGCGGTCGTCGAGCAGGCGACCGGCCGGGTTGAGTTCCACGGGCTGGAGGGATCGGCACCACTCGCAGCAGCGACCCGCGTGCGCGCGCTCGCGGGCGAGCAGAGCAACACGTCGCTCGTATACGACGAGCAGGTCTTGCTGAAGGTGTTCCGCAGGCTCGCCGCGGGCACGAACCCCGAACTCGAGATGCTGCGCTTCCTCTCGGAGCACGGGTCCGAGAACAACGCCGAGCTGCTCGGCTGGTTCGAGCACCGCGGCGAGCGCATCGACGCCACGCTCGGCATCGCCGTTCGTCATATAGCCGGAGCCCGCGATGGCTGGCGGCTGACGCTCGACGCCCTCGCCGCCGGCGAGGGCGAGACGCTGATGGCATCGCTCGCCGACTTGGGCGCAGTGACGGGCCGCATGCACACGCTGCTCGCCTCCGACCCCGCCGATCCGGATTTTTCACCCGAAGAGCCGGGCTTTGAGACAACCGCGCTGCTCGCCGCCACGATCGAGGAGCATCTCGATCGAACCCTCGATAGCCATTCCGAGGATCCGGCGCTCGGGCCGATCTTGCGCTGCCGGGAGGAGCTGCGCGAGTACGTGCGCCATGCGGCCCTCGGGACCGTGGGCGGGCGCCTGATTCGTCTCCACGGCGACTTCCACCTCGGCCAGGCGCTGGCCACGTCGCACGGATGGGTGATCGTCGACTTCGAGGGCGAGCCGGACCGCTCGCCGCTGGAGCGGCGCCGCAAGCGCCCGGCCCTGCGAGACGTGGCGTGCATGCTCCGCTCGATTGCCTACGTTGTCGCGGTAGCAGAACAGCAGCGAGGCGTGCCCCCGCCCGACGATTGGGAGCGGCGCGCGCGGCAGAGCTTCCTAGAGGGCTACCTCGGCAACGTCGACCCCAGCCTGCTGCCGTCGGATCTCACTGCGATCGAGCATACGCTCACGCTCCTGGAACTCGAGAAGGCTATCTACGAGCTGCGCTATGAGATCGATCACCGCCCCGACTGGGTGCCCATCCCCGTGGCGGCGCTCTCGCGCCTGCTCGAGGCGCGGGCGACGTGAGCGTCGGGCGAGAGATCGAGCGCCTCGTCGCCTGCGACGATCCTGATCCCCATGCGCTGCTGGGCGCTCACCCGCGCGCCGGCGGCGTCGTGATCCGCGCCTTCCGCCCAGGGGCACGGCGGGTGCGCGCGCAGGTCGAGGGAAAGGAGCCGGTGCCGCTGTGTCTGCGTCACCCCGCAGGGGTGTTCGAAGGCGTCGTCGAGGACGCGGTCCTGCCGCTCGACTACGAGTTGCAGGTCGACTACCGAGAGGGAACGATCTCGCTCCGCGACCCCTATTCCTACCTGCCCACGCTCGGCGAGCTGGACCTCCACCTCGTCGCCGAGGGCCGGCACGAGCTTCTCTACGAGCGGCTCGGCGCGCACCTGCGCGAGATCGCCGGAACGACGGGCACGAGCTTCGCCGTGTGGGCGCCGAGCGCGCGCTCGGTGAGCGTCGTTGGGGACTTCAACGGGTGGGATGGGCGCCTGCATCAGATGCGCTCGCTGGGCGCCGCGGGGGTTTGGGAGCTCTTCATTCCCGGTGTCGCGAGCGGTGCACGGTACAAGTTCGAGATCCGCGCCCACGACGGAGCGCTGCTGTTGCGGGCGGATCCGCTTGCGTTCGAGGTCGAGCAACCTCCACAGACCGCGTCGGTGGTCCATTGCCCGCGCCACCGCTGGCGCGACGAACGCTGGCTCGAGCGTCGCCGCGCAGCGGACCCGCTGGGCGAGCCGATCTCGATCTACGAGGTGCACCTGTCGTCCTGGCGATTCAATCCACTGGAGGGCAATCGCAGCCTGAGCTACCTCGAGCTCGCCGACGAGCTCGCTGCGCATGTCGCGGAGCTGGGCTTCACGCATGTTGAGTTGCTGCCCGTGATGGCCCATCCCTTCAGCGGCTCTTGGGGCTACCAGGTGACCTCGTATTTCGCGCCGACGCCTCGCTTCGGATCACCGGACGAGCTGCGCGAGTTCGTCGACCGCTTGCACGCAGCGGGAATAGGAGTGATCCTCGACTGGGTGCCGGCGCACTTCCCCCGGGACGAGTGGGCGCTCGCGCGCTTCGATGGCACCGCCCTTTACGAGCACGAGGATCTGCGGCGTGCCGTCCACCCGGACTGGGGCACGCTTGAGTTCAACTTCGGCCGCAACGAGGTCCGCAACTTCCTGATCGCAAGCGCCCTGTTCTGGATACGCGAGTATCACGCCGACGGAATTCGCGTCGACGCAGTTGCGTCGATGCTCTACCTCGATTACTCGCGTGGCGATGGTGAGTGGCTGCCCAACCGCTACGGCGGCCGCGAGGATCTCGAGGCGATAGCGTTCCTGCGCGAGCTCAACGAGGTGTTGTATGCGCGCGAGCCGGGCATCGTCTCGGCGGCAGAGGAGTCGACGGCATGGCCCGGCGTTTCGCGCCCCACCTACCTCGGGGGGCTGGGGTTCGGGTTCAAGTGGAACATGGGCTGGATGCACGACACGCTCGGCTACTTCCAACGCGACCCGCTGTTCCGCCGCTACCACCACCACGAGCTCACGTTCAGCCTTCTGTACGCGTACAGCGAGAACTTCATCCTGCCGCTGTCGCATGATGAGGTCGTGCATGGCAAGAGCTCACTCTTGTCGCGGATGCCCGGCGATCGCTGGCAGCGGTTCGCGAATCTGCGGGCACTGTACGCTTACATGTGGGCTCACCCGGGTAAGAAGCTCCTGTTCATGGGCGGCGAGCTGGCCCAGGAGGCGGAGTGGAGCCACGAGCGCTCGCTCGACTGGCACCTGCTCGAGCAGTCCGAGCATCGCGGTGTGCATGCGCTCGTGCGTGACCTCAATCACACCTATCGCGAGCACCCGGCGTTGTGGGAGCTCGACCACGATCCGGCCGGCTTCTGCTGGCTCGAGCCAAACGACATGGACGGCAACACGCTTTGCTTCATTCGCTTCTCTCGCGAGCAACGCGACGTGCTCGTCTGTGCCTGCAACCTCAATCCCTCCCCCAAGTTGCGCTACCGGATCGGCCTGCCACGCGCTGGGGGGTGGATCGAGGTGCTCAACAGCGACAGCCGCCACTACGGAGGCGGCGACGTCGGCAACCTCGGCGGGATCGCTGCCGAGCCGATCGCCTGGCATGGCCAGCCGTGCTCGGCGGAGGTCCTCCTACCACCGCTCGCCGTCGTCTGGTTCGTACCCGAAGCTCGATGACCTACGCCTGGGAGCGAGTGCTCGGCGCCGTGCCAGGCGATCAGGGGGAGGCCTGCTTCCGTGTGTGGGCGCCGCGGGCGCGACGGGTGGCCGTGCGGTTGCGCGGCGAGGACCACCAGCTCGAGGATGCCGGCCACGGCATGTACGAGCGGGCGCTGCCGGCATCCGCGGGCGAGGACTACTGGATCGTGCTCGACGCGACTCCGCTGCCGGATCCCTGCTCGCGCTGGCAACCCGCGGGGATTCGCGGTCCTTCGCGCCTACTCGATCCGCGCGAGTTCGACTGGAGCGACGGCGACTGGAGCGGGGTCGCACTCGAGGATCTCGTGCTCTATGAGATGCACGTGGGCGCGTTCACCGACGAGGGAACGTTCAGCGCCGTGATCCCCCGTCTGCGCGCGCTGCGCGAGCTGGGTGTCACGGCGATCGAGCTGATGCCCGTCGCCGAGTTCCCGGGCCGGCGCGGTTGGGGATATGACGGGGTGCAGATCTCCGCAGCCTTCTCCGGCTACGGCGGACCGCGCGGCCTGCAGCGACTCATCGACGCGGCCCATGTGGAGGGGATCGGCGTCGTCCTGGATGTCGTGTACAACCACGTCGGAGCTTCAGGCGTCAAGGCGATGGAGGCCTTTGGGCCCTACTTCACCGACCAGCACAAGACCCCGTGGGGCAAGGCGATCAACTATGACGACGAGCAGTGCGACCCCGTGCGCGAATGGGTGCTGCAGAGCGCCGAGGGCTGGGTGCGCGACTTCCACCTCGACGGGCTGCGACTCGACGCGGTCCATGCGATCCACGACGAGAGCGCGCGCCCGATCCTGCGCGAGCTCGCCAAGCGGGTTCACGCGGTCGACGCGAGAGCGCTCGTGATCGCAGAGAGCGGGCTCAACGACCCCACGGTGATTCGCCCCGTCGAGGCTGGAGGCTACGGACATGACGCGCAGTGGGCCGACGACTTTCACCACGCGCTGCGCGTACTCCTGACCGGCGACCGCGACGGCTACTACGCCGATTTCGGCGCCCTATCCGATCTCGCGAAGGCCTACGGGCGGCCGTTCGTGCACGACGGGACCTATTCGGCGTATCGGCGGCGGCGCTTCGGAGCGCCCGCCGCCGATCGGCCGCCCGCGCAGTTCGTGGTCTTCTGCCAGAACCACGACCAGGTGGGTAATCGTGCCCTTGGCGATCGACTGCCGGACCAGGTGCGGGCGCTGGCTGCCTTCTGCGTCCTGCTCTCGCCGTTCACCCCCATGCTGTTCATGGGCGAGGAGTACGGTGAGCCGGCACCGTTCCAGTTCTTCACCGACCACATCGATGTCGAGATCGCGCAGGCGACGCGCGAGGGCCGACGGCGTGAGTTCGCCCGCTTCGCTGCCCATGCCGGAGCGGTACCCAACCCGCAGGCGCCCGAGACGTTCATGCGCTCCAAGCTCACACGCGACGGCGACCCGCGACTTTACGGGCTGTACGCCGAGCTCCTGCGCATTCGGCTCGAGCTGCCCGCAGGCGATGCGGAAGTCGCCTTCGACGAGGCCGAGCGCTGGCTGCGTGTGCACCGCGGTGAGTGGCAACTGCTGTGCAACTTCGCCTCTTCGGAGATGCTCGTGCCGTCCGCTGCCCGTCAACTCGTGCTCGCCACCGACCCGGCAGCGCAGCCGCAGCAGGACGGAGTGCTGTTGCCGGCACTCGCAGGAGCGTTGGCGCGATGAGCGAGGTCTGGCCGGGCCGCCCGTTCCCGCTGGGAGCAACCTGGGACGGCAACGGGACGAACTTCTCACTATTCTCAGAGAATGGTCAGCGTGTCGAGCTGTGCCTCTATGACGCGCAGGATCGCGAGACACGCGTGGAGCTCACCGAACGCACCGCCTTCAACTGGCATTGCTACCTGCCGGGTGTCGGGCCCGGTCAGCGCTACGGCTACCGCGTCCACGGCCCCTACGAGCCCGCGAATGGGCATCGCTTCAACCCGACGAAGCTTCTGATCGACCCCTACGCGAAGGTGATCGAGGGGCCCGTTCTCTGGGATGAGGCGAACGTGCTGCCCTACGTTCCCGACGACACTCCCGACGCCGATCTCGAGCCCGACGACGAGGACGACGACGAGGCGATTCCCAAGTGCTTGGTTGTGGACGAGGCATTCGACTGGGAGGACGACCAGCCGCTGCGCACTCCCTGGAGCGCGACGGTCATCTACGAGACGCACGTCAGAGGTCTGACGATGCGCCACCCCCACGTTCGCGAGGATCTGCGCGGCACCTACGGCGGACTCGCGTCCGCGCCGGCCATCGAGTATCTGACCTCGCTCGGCGTGACCGCGGTCGAGTTGCTGCCCATCCATCACATCGCGGATGAGAGCTTCCTATCCGGGCGGGGCCTGACCAACTACTGGGGCTACAGCTCGATCGGCTACCTCGCACCGCACGCGTGCTATGCAGCAACGGGCTCAGATGGTGCGCAGCTGCGCGAGTTCAAGGGTATGGTGAAGGCGCTGCACAGTGCCGGGATCGAGGTGATCCTCGATGTCGTCTACAACCACACTGCAGAGGGCAACCACCTCGGTCCGATGCTCTCCTTCAAGGGCATCGACAACGCAAGCTACTACCGCCTCGTGCCCGAGGATCCGCGTCACTACATGGACTTCACCGGCACCGGCAACTCGTTCAATGCGCGCCACCCAAGCGTGCTGCGGCTGATCATGGACTCGCTGCGCTACTGGGTGATGGAATGCCATGTGGACGGCTTCCGCTTCGACCTCGCGGCCGCGCTGGCGCGCGAGCTGTATGAGGTGGATCGTCTGTCGGCCTTCTTCGACGTCATCTACCAGGACCCAGTGCTGTCGCAGGTCAAGCTGATCGCCGAGCCGTGGGATCTGGGCCCGGGCGGCTACCAGGTGGGCAAGTTCCCCCCGCTCTGGACCGAGTGGAACGGGGTCTACCGCGATGCGGTGCGCGATTTCTGGCGCGGGCAAGCGCCGGCGAGCGCGTTTGCTTCGCGCCTGACCGGGTCCAGCGATCTCTACTCGCACGACCGCGATCCGTTCGCCTCGATCAACTTCGTCACCTGCCACGACGGATTCACCCTCGCCGACCTGGTCAGCTACGAGCACAAGCGCAACGAGGCCAACGGCGAAGGCGGAGGTGACGGAAGCGACGACAACCGCAGCTGGAACTGCGGCGTCGAGGGGCCCACCGACGACATCGAGGTGACGGCGCTGCGCGTGCGCCAGCAACGCAACTTCCTGGCAACGCTGTTCTTCTCGCTCGGTGTGCCGATGCTATGCGGTGGCGATGAGCTCGGTCGAACACAGCTCGGCAACAACAATGCGTGGTGTCAGGACAATGAGCTCTCGTGGTATGACTGGGATCTCGACGAGCCGCGCGAGCAGTTGCTCGCATTCACCAAGCGACTGATCGCGCTGCGTAGGGAGCACCCGATCTTTCGCGGCCAGCGCTTCTTCGAGGGCGTCGTCGGTCCTGAAGGCCTACCCGACGCATGGTGGTTTCGCCAAGACGGGCTCAAGCTGACCCAACGCGACTGGCAGCGCGACGATCTACGGTCGCTCGGCCTGTTCCTGAATGGTCAGGCACCCAGCTACCTCGGCATCCACGGGGAAGAGATCCGAGATGACTCATGGTTGCTGATCTTCAACGCCGAGCCTGAAGACGTGACCTTCAGACTCCCTTCGCGCCGCTTCGGCCAGCGCTGGGCGCTCGAGATCTCCACGGCCGAGCCGGACCTCGAGGCGGGCGCCTTTCAGGTCAGCGCCCGAGGCGAGCTTGTGGCGAGGAGCCGCTCGGTGACCATGCTCAAGCTGATGGGGCGGCAGGGCTGACCGCGCTGCGCGCCACCTACCGACTCCAGCTCGGAGGCGAGATGGGCTTCCAACAAGCGCGCGCGCTCGTGCCCTACGTTCGCGACCTGGGAGTCAGCCACCTCTACCTATCCCCCCTGCTACAGGCGCGCTCCGGCTCGACGAGCGGCTACGACGTCGTCGACCCGAGCAGAGTCTCGGAGGAGCTTGGCGGCGAGCGCGGCCTGCGTGAGCTGGCCGCCGCCGGCCTCGGCCTGATCGTGGACATCGTGCCGAATCACATGAGCGCCTGCGAGGAGAACCGCTTCTGGGTCGACGAACGCTTGCGGGGCCGCTTCTTCGACATCGATTCCGTAACCGGCCGCCACCGGCGCTTCTTCGACATCGACGGGCTCGCGAGCGTGCGCCAAGAGGACGACGAGGTCTTCCGGGCAACCCACGAGAAGGTGCTGCAACTCGTGCGGGAGGGGCTCGTGGACGGCCTGCGGATCGATCATATCGACGGCTTGGCCGATCCCTCCGGTTACCTGCACCGCCTGCGGCAGGAGGGAGTCGCGCAGCTGTGGGTGGAGAAGATCCTGCAAACGAACGAGGCACTTCGCGACTGGCCTGTCGAGGGCACCGTCGGTTACGAGTTCCTCAACGATGTCACCGCGCTGTTCGTGGACCAGTGGGAGGAGGAGCGCCTAACGGAGCTCTACGCCGAGTTCACCGGCGATCAGCGGAGCTTCTCCGACGTGGCCCTGGGCGCGCAGCTCGAGCAGGCGACCACAACGTTCCAGCCCGAGGTCGAGCGCCTGCGTCGGATCGCGAACCTGCCCGGGATCCGCGAGTCGCTCGCGCGGCTGCCCGCGTACCGCACCTACGTGGAACCCTCCGCCGGCGCCGTGAGCGATGCTGACCGCGTCTTGATCGAGCTGGCGCAGATGCCCGGGCCCCTGGCGAGCGCCCTGCTGCTCCAGACGCAGCAGCCGCCGGAGTTCGTGGTGCGTTTCCAGCAGACTTCGCCCGCAGTCAAGGCGAAGGGCGTCGAGGACACGGCCTTCTACCGCTACAACCGCCTGCTGGCCCTCAATGAGGTGGGCGGCGATCCGGACCGCTTCGGCATCAGCGTGGAGACGTTCCATGCTCGCAACTTCGAGCGCGCGCGGCGATTTCCACGGGGTATGCTGGCCACCTCGACGCACGACACCAAGCGCAGCGGCGACGTGCGGGCACGCATCGCCGTGATCGCCGAGATGCCCCGCGAGTGGCGCACGCGCGTACTGCTCTGGCGAGAGCTCAACGCCTCTCTACGGGAAGCCGGTGCGCCTGACGCGAGCGAGGAGTACCTGCTCTACCAGACGCTCATCGGCACGTGGCCTATCGGTCGCCGACGCTTGGTGGCCTACATGCGCAAGGCGCTACGCGAGGCCAAGCTGAATACCAACTGGTTGCGACCGGACAGCGACTGGGAGGCGCGGGTCGAGCGGTTCTGCGTGAGTGTCCTGGCGCACCCACCGTTCCTCGAGGACTTCGAGCCGTTCGCGGCTGAGGTCGCGGCCCGCGGCAGGCGCGCCGCGGTCGGTCAGACGCTCCTGAAGCTCACCTGTCCCGGAGTGCCGGACATCTATCAGGGCGATGAGCTGGAGCTGCTCGAGCTGGTGGATCCCGACAACCGTGGGCCGGTGGACTGGGAGCGCCGGATCTCGGCACTGGCGGCGGTGCGGGCCGGCGCGCCGCCGACTCCCGAGACGGCCAAGCTCCACCTGATCGTGGCCGTCATGGAGCTGCGCGCGCGCCGCCCCGATGCGTTTGCCGGTCCGTACGTCTCGGTGGCGGCCGGGCCCACCGTTTGCGCGTTCATGCGGGGCCAATGCGACGTTCTCGTGGTGGTGCGGCTACGGCCCGGCTACGACCTCGGGTCGCTCGTGCTGCCCGACAGGGCAGCTGGCCAGTGGCGAGACGTGCTCGACGACGAGGTTCGCGAACTCGAGTGCGTGGTGCAATTCGAACAGGTCATCGGACCGTTCGGGGTGGGACTGCTGGAACGGACATAGTGGCAAAGAACGCGTGGGGCGGAGACATGCGATCAGGGGCGTGAAATGCGCAACCTCGACCGAACGAACTCGTCCCCTCGCGGCAAAGCAAGCAGCACAGCTTGCTCTCGTTTACAGGCCGGTAACAGGCTGACGGCCTCCCACAGGTTGGCACCTGTGATTTGAGGGCCGGCACCCTTGTGCCAGCGCCGCGCAAGGTGGAGAATCGCCCCGATGGCCACGGCCAGCACCCGCGCGAGCCCGAGAGCGCCAACTCCCAACACGCCCGAGCACAGGCGGCTGGAGGAGGCGCGCACGGGCGAGGTTGCGTGGAAGGCGTGGGGTCCCTATCTCAGCGAGCGCCAGTGGGGGACGGTGCGGGAGGACTACAGCCCAGGCGGCGACGCCTGGAACTATCTTCCCCACGATCAGGCGCGCTCGCGCGCCTACCGCTGGGGTGAGGACGGGATCGCGGGGATCTGCGACGAGCGGCAGCGGCTGTGCCTGGCGCTGGCCCTGTGGAACGGCGTCGACCCGATCCTCAAGGAACGCATGTTCGGGCTCACCAACAGCGAGGGCAACCACGGCGAGGACGTCAAGGAGTACTGGTTCTACCTCGACAGCACCCCGACCCACTCCTATCTGAAGTGCCAGTACAAGTACCCGCAGCGAGCGTACCCCTATGAGGACCTGGCGTCCACCAACGCTCGCCGCGGCAAGCAGGAGATGGAGTACGAGCTGCTGGACACGGGCATCTTCGACGACGACCGCTACTTCGACGTGATCGTCGAGTACGCCAAGGGCGCCGAGGACGACATCCTCATGCTGGTTACGGCGCACAACCGCGGCCCGGACGCGGCGACGCTTCACCTCCTTCCCACGCTGTGGTTTCGCAACACCTGGTCGTGGGGCGAGGAGGTCCCCAAGCCGACGCTGACGTCCGCCGACGGCGAGCGCGGAGTCACCGCTGCGCGGGCCTCCCACCCGGACCTGGGCGACTGGTGGCTGCGCGCCGACGCGTCGGCCGAGCTGCTGTTCTGCGAGAACGAGACCAACAACCAGCGGCTGTTCGGGACACCCAACGCCTCGCCTTACGTCAAGGACGCGATCAACGACTTCGTGGTGCACGGCGCCGAGGGGGCCGTCAACCCCGCGCGCTCTGGCACCAAGGTGGCGGCCCATCACGTGCTCGAGGTCGCGGCGGGCGACAGCGCCTCGATCCGTGTGCGGCTGAGCGCGGACCGGATCGCCGAGGCGGGGTCATCAGCAAAGGGAAAGCCGCTGGGCTCCGGGTTCAAGCGCATCATGACCGCGCGACGCAGCGAGGCCGACCAGTTCTACGCGACCGTCATCCCTGCCACCCTGCGCCCGGACGGGGCGATGGTGATGCGCCAGGCGCTGGCCGGGCTCCTGTGGGGCAAGCAGTACTACGAGTACCACGTCCACCGCTGGCTGCGCGAGCACGGGGTCAACCCGTGGGACCCCAACGCCCCCGCCAGCTCGCTGCGAAACGTGCCGTGGTTCCACATGGTCGCCGGGGATGTGATCTCGATGCCCGACAAGTGGGAGTACCCCTGGTTCGCTGCTTGGGACCTCGCCTTCCACTGCGCGCCGCTTGCCCTGGTCGATGTCGACTTCGCAAAGCAGCAGGTCGAGCTCCTGCTCGATACGCGCTACCAGCATCCCAACGGTCAGATCCCGGCCTATGAGTGGAACTTCAGCGACGTCAACCCGCCGGTGACCGCCTGGGCCGCCCTGTACGTCTACGAGCGCGAGGCCGAGATCCGTGGCGTGGGCGACCGTGAGTTCCTGACCCGTGTGTTCGACCGCCTGCTGACCAACTTCACCTGGTGGGTCAACCGCAAGGATCCCGACGACCGCAACCTCTTCCAGGGCGGTTTCCTGGGCCTGGACAACATCGGCATCTTCGACCGCTCGGCGCCGCTGCCCGGCGGGGGCACGCTCGAGCAGGCTGATGGCACCGCGTGGATGGCACTCTACTGCCAGTGGATGCTCCAGATCGCGGCCGAGCTGGCGAAGGAGGATCCCGTCTACGCCGACATGGCGATGAAGTTCGCCACCCACTTCGAGTGGATCGCGATCGCGATGGATCCACCGGACGGCGACACCGTGCTGTGGAACGAGGAGGATGGCTTCTACTACGACGTCATGCGCCGGCCCGATGGCGAGACGATCCAGCTCAAGGTACGCTCGCTGGTCGGGCTGCTCCCGCTGTGCGCGGCGACGGTGTTCGACGGCGAGCTCATGAAGCGCCACCCGATGCTGATGGAGCGCGTCCAGCAGTTCGTGCGCCACTTCTCCGGCGATGTGCCGGCGCTGGCTCACGTGCCGGACGCCAACCCCGAGGGCCGGCGGATGGCCGCGCTTGTGGACGAAGGTCGGCTGCGACGGATCCTCTCGGTGATGCTCGACGAGAGCGAGTTTCTCGGTGCGCACGGGATCCGCGCGATCTCCCGCCGGCACCTCGAGCAGCCGTGCGTGTTTGACTGGGGTGGGCAGGAGTACAACGTCCACTACCTCCCGGCCGAGTCGGACAGCGGCATGTTCGGCGGGAACTCCAATTGGCGCGGCCCGGTCTGGTTCCCGATGAACCTCGTGCTACTGCGAGGCCTCATGCAGCTGCACCGCTACTACGGTGAGCGGCTCAAGGTCGAATGTCCCACCGGCTCCGCGCACGAGATGAACCTGCTCGAGGTCGTCACCGAGATCGGCACACGTCTGGCGACGACCTTCACCGAGGACGAGAACGGGCGCCGGCCGGTGTTCGGCGGGATCGAGAAGTTCCAGACCGATCCGCACTGGCACGACCTGCTGCTGTTCCACGAGTACTTCCACGGCGACAACGGCGCCGGCATCGGGGCGAGCCACCAGACCGGCTGGACGGGCACGGTGGCGCTGCTGTTCCTGCTCGGTGGCGCCCTGCACGACCAGCCGAGCCAGGCCGCGGCCGCGGTCGGCTAGCGGACGCTGACGTGCGCCTGCCCGCCCGACCGACGGTGTATGAGATCAACACCGCGGTCTGGCTGCAGCGGCTGGGTCGGGTGCAGGGACGTCCGCTGCAGCTGAGCGAGGTCCCGGGCGGAGAGTGGGACGCGCTGGCCGATCTGCCGGTCGATGCCGTGTGGCTGATGGGGGTCTGGCAGCGCAGCCCCGTCGGCCTGGCGATTGCACTGGCGGATCCGCAGCTGGACGCCGCTAACCGTGCCGCGCTCCCCGACCTGCGTGAGGAGGACGTGATCGGTTCGCCGTACTGCGTGCGCAACTACGTGGTGGACGAGCGCTTCGGTGGGCCGGAGGCCCTGGCTGCGGCCCGCGAGCAGCTCGCACAGCGGGGTCTGGCGCTGATCCTCGACTACGTGCCCAACCACGTAGCGCCCGATCACCCGTGGGTGACCGCACGGCCGGAGTGCCTTCTCGGCGGCAGCGACGAGGAGCTGGCCCTCCACCCGGAGGCATTCATCCGCACCGACTCCGGCGCGGTAATGGCGAACGGGCGCGATCCCTACTTCCCACCATGGCCCGACGTGGTCCAGCTGAACGCGTTCTCCCCCGCGCTGCGCGACGCCGTCGTCGAGACGCTGATCGCGGTCGGCGCTAGCTGTGACGGCCTTCGCTGCGACATGGCGATGCTGATGACCAACGAGGTCTTCGCCCGCACGTGGGGCGAGCGGGGCGGCCCCGTCCCGGAGGCCGACTACTGGCCGACCCTGATCGGAAGCGTCAAGGAGGCCCATCCCGAGCTGCTGTTCATGGCCGAGGCGTACTGGGACATGGAGTGGACGCTGCAGCAGCAGGGCTTTGACCTCTGCTACGACAAGCGCCTCTACGATCGTCTCGCGCACGATTCGGCCGAGTCGGTACGCGGGCACCTCCAGGCCGATGCGGGCTATCAGGAGCGTCTGGTCCGCTTCATCGAGAACCACGACGAGCCGCGCGCCGCGGCCACATTCGGGTCGGAGCAGGCCCGCGCGGCAGCAGTGGTGATGTCCACGCTGCAGGGCGCTCGGCTCTACCACGACGGCCAGCTGGAGGGCCGCCGGACTCGGATCCCGGTGTTCCTGGGCCGCGGGCCCGACGAACGGGTGGACGCTGGCCTGCGTGCCTTCTACGAGCGGCTGCTGCGCGCCGTCGCCGACTCGGACCTGCGCGCGGGAGACTGGCGCCTGTGTGACTGCAGCGGGTGGCCCGACAACGACTCCCACCGCCAACTGGGTGCCTGGTGCTGGTCGACCACCCGCGCACGCCACCTCGTGGTGGTCAACCTCGCGCCCGCGCCCGCCCAGGCGCGCGTGCACCCGCCCTGGGAGGACCTGGCCAGGCAGACCTGGCAGCTGACCGATCTGCTGAGCGGACAGCGCTTCGAACGCGACGGCGACGAGCTTGTCAACAGCGGCCTGTACGTCGCCCTCGACCCCTGGGGATCGCACTTCCTGTCATTCGTGGGCGGAACGGGGAGGTCCGCTCCAGCAGGCCCACGCCGCACGATCCGATGACCTCCTCCATGTGCGCCACGCGCTCGAGCTCGCGCGCCTCATCCAGGAGCGCCTCGCTCAGCCCTGAGCGAGCCGATTGCGGGGACACGCATGGGCACGCGGGGGGCAGGGTGGCAGCAAGGGGCAACAGCGCAAGCCCCGGACCCCTAACGCCGAGCGTTCGCCTAAGCCTGTTAGCGCTTACGTCAGCACCTCGGCACCTGAAGTCTCGCCGAGCCGGCACCTAGCCCTCGAAACCCGCATTTCTATGCGGTTTTCCGGTGATGCCAGAGGAGGGACTCGAACCCCCGACACGCGGATTATGATTCCGCTGCTCTAACCGACTGAGCTACTCTGGCGAGACGGCGAGGAAAGTGGCTGGCGCGGCCCGCTCGCTACCTGCTCGCGGCCCGCGGCGCGGCCTTCTCGCTCTGGGGCACAGTTTACGCCGGGCCGCCGCGACCGAAGCTCGCGGCCGAGGCGGCGGGCGTTAGCCTCGTGCGCGATGAAAGCCCCGACGCTGCTCGCGGTGCCGAACTTCTCGGAGGGCCGCGACGAGACCACGATCGCCGCGATCGCCGACGCGCTCCTGGCTGGCGTGGAGGGGTCGGTTCGCCTCCTCGACGTCCACAGCGACCGCGACCACGATCGCTCGGTTTTCACACTCGCGGGCGATCCGTCCGCGCTCGTCGAGGGGCTGATGGCGGGCGCTCGGGTTGCGTGCGAGCGGATCGACGTCGTGACGCGCCCTCCGGAGCAGGAGCGTCTGCGCGGTCAGCACCCGCACGTCGGCGCGCTCGACGTCGCGCCGATCGTCTACGTCGAGGAGGCCGCGCGCGGCGCGGCGTGCGCGACCGCGCTCGTGCTCGCGGATCGAATCGGCGCGGAGCTCGCGATCCCGGTGTTCCTGTACGGGGAGCTCACACAGGCGCCCGGTGGCGACGCACGCACGCGCGCGGAGCTGCGCCGCGGCGGCGTGCAGGGGCTCGCCGCCCGGATGGATCCGAGCGCTCGGAGCGGGTCCGACGCCATCGAGCTGCCGCCGTTGCGCGCCGACTTCGGGCCACAGCACACGCATGCCAGCGCCGGCGCGACGCTCGTCGCGGCGCGGCCGCCGCTCGTCGCTTTCAACCTGCAGCTTGCGCCTCCCGCGAGGATCGAGGACGCGCGCGCCGTCGCCGCGCGTATACGCGAGGGAGGCGAGGACGGGCTGCCGGGGCTGCGCGCGATCGCTGTCGCGCTCGCTGGCGGCGTGGCACAGGTCTCGACGAACGTCGAGCGGCCGCTCGAGCTGCCGATCGTGCGCGTCGTGGAGGCCGTTGCGCGAATCCATCCGGTCGCGAGCGTGGAGCTCGTCGGGCTCGCGCCCGCGGCCGCCCTGCAGGGGCTGCCCGCGGGGCTGCCGATGCCCGGGTTCGACCCCGCTCGCCACATCATCGAGAACGCACTAGGCTGCTAGGCATGGCTCAGACGCGACGCAAGCGCCAAACCAAGCACCGCGGCAACGCCGCCGGCGTGGTCGAGTCGCGCGGGCGCACCGGGCGCAAGCCGACCGCCGCCGAGAAGGCCGGGCCGCCCGATGCTCGCGCGCGCAAGAAGCCGCTCGAGCGCGAGGAACGGCTGCCGACGTGGCGCGGCGCGTTCGTCCGCGCGATGTTCGCGGCCGTGATGATGCTCGCGATACTCCTCATCTTCAAGCTCACGAAGGCCACCCAGGCGCTCGCGCTCTTCCCGATCGTGCTGCTGATGTACATACCGGTCAGCTACTACAGCGAGCGCTGGAGCTACAACCGCAGGCAGCGCAACAAGGCCCGGCGCGCCGCTTCGAAGGCGGCGCCGTGATGAGCGCGCCAGACGTGCGTGCCTTCACCGTCGGTCCGGTGCAGGAGAACTGCTACATCGTCCGCGCCGACGATCAGGCGCGCAGCGCGGTGATCGTCGACCCGGGTGATGAGGCGCCGCGCCTGTTACAGGCGGCGGACGCGCTCGGCGTGCAGATCGAGGCGATCCTCCTCACGCACACCCACTTCGACCACATCGGGGCCGTGGCTCCGGTTGCAGCGGCTACGGGCGCGCCCGTGTACTGCCCGGGCATCGAGCGCTTCGTGCTTGCCGACGTGATGCGCTGGGTGCCGCCGGGCTTCGGCCCTTTCGAGAGCTACGAGGCCGACCACACCGTCGAAGGCGGCGAGCGGCTGAGCCTCGCGGGGATCGACTTCGACGTGATCTTCACGCCCGGGCATAGCCCCGGCCACGTCACATACGCGCTGCCCGGCGCGCTGCTCTCCGGCGACGTGCTCTTCCAGGGCTCGGTTGGGCGGGTCGACCTGCCCGGCGGCGACTGGGCGACGCTCGAGCGCTCGATCGAGCGCCTGATCGTCGCCCACCCGGCGGACACGGTCGTGTATCCCGGACACATGGGGGTGACGACGCTCGGGCGCGAGCGTGAGACGAACCCGTTCCTCGCCGAGATCCGGAGCCGTACCTCGAGTCTGGCTGCGGCCGACTCCGCGCCGGCCGAGCGTTGAGCGGCGCCAAGCTCAAAGCGCCGCGCGGCACCTTCGACGTGCTCGGCGGGGACGCCTGCGTGCGAGCCGGCATCGAGTCGCGCGCCCGGACGCTGCTCGGAGCGGCCGGCTACGAGCGCATCGAGACGCCCGCGTTCGAGGCGACCGAGCTGTTCGAGCGGGGCGTCGGCGAGTCGACCGACATCGTGCGCAAGGAGATGTTCACGTTCGAGGACGCGGGCGGGCGTTCGCTGACGCTGCGCCCCGAGGGCACCGCGCCGGTATGCCGCGCCTACGTCGAACATGGCATGCACAAGCGCCGCCAGCCCGTGAAGCTCTGGTATCTCTCGAGCTTCTTCCGCCACGAGCGCGCGCAGGCCGGGCGCTACCGCCAGTTCTGGCAGATCGGATCGGAGATCCTCGGCTCCGAGGACCCCGCCGTCGACGCCGAGTCGATCGCCCTGCTCGCAGGTCTGCTCGACGAGCTCGGCGTGCGCGAGCTGCGCCTGCGCCTCTCGAGCCTCGGCGCGCGCGAGACGCGTGCGGCCTACCGCGAGCAGCTGCAGGCCTACCTGCGCGCGAACGAGAGCTCGCTCTCGCCGGAGGTTCGCGAGCGCATCGAGCTGAACCCGTTGCGCGCGTTCGACTCCGAGCACCCCGGCACGCGCGAGGTGATGGCCGGTGCGCCGCGGCTGCTCGACCAGCTGGGCACCGAGGACGCCGAGCACTTCGCCGAGGTTCGCGCGCTGCTGGACATCGCGAGCGTCGCCTACGAGATCGACCCCACGCTGGTGCGCGGACTGGACTACTACACGCGCACCGTCTTCGAGTTCACCTCGGACGCCCTGGGCGCGCAGAGCGGCGTCGGCGGCGGGGGCCGCTACGACCGCCTTGTCGAGCAGCTCGGCGGCCCGCCGACACCTGGGATGGGCTGGGCCGCGGGCGTGGAGCGCGTGATGCTGGCCGGCGGTGCGCCGCCGGCGGCGAGCCAGGCCGTCGAGCTGTTCCTGGCGCTGGAGCGCCCCGAGCCCGAGCTCCGGGGGGTCGCCTTCCGCCTCCTGGGCGAGGCGCGCTCGGCTGGCCTCGCGGCGCAGATGGATCTCGGCGGACGCTCGCTCAAGGGCCAGCTCGGGCACGCGGCCGCGCTCGGAGCCCGCTACGTGGGGATCGTCGCTCCCTCGCACGTCGTGCTCAAGGACATGCAGGCCGGGGAGCAGACCGAGCTCGCCGCCGATGCCGTCGTGCACGCGGTGCTGCGCGGCCACCACGCCCTCTGAGCGTCCTCGTGGGCGCAGCCGCGAGGCGCAGAAACCGTCCAAGGCCGATCGCGCCGCTCAACTTCTTTGCGCGAGATGCCGAAGCTTTCTGCGATGGCGAATATCTCTCGCCCTTTCCAGATCGCAATCGTCGGCGTCGTGCTGCTCGCCGGCGTTTGGCTGTTCGCGCTGCGCGGCCACTCGCAATCGAGCGAACCGGGCTCCTCATCGTCCGGGACGCCCGCCGCGTCCCCGAGCGCGCCGGCCGCCTCCGCACCGAGCAGCTCGGCCGCGGGCGAGGCGAAGGGCGCCGGCGCACCCACTCCCGTCTATCACGGCTCCGCGCCCGGCGTGTCGGGCCTCACGAGCGCGATCGCGAAGGCTCACGGCGCGGTCGCGGCCTCGCAGCGCAGCGAACACCAGCTCGAATCCCGCTCGGCGCAGGCGTCCAGCCCGAGCGTTTCGAGCACCAGCACCCCCGCGGCCTCCGCCGCCGCCGGCGCATCCAGCCCGGCCGCCGCCGCGAAGACCTCCTCCACCGGCGCCGCGCCCGTTGCGCATGTGCCCGCGGCCGCCGCGAACAGCACCGCTGCCGCGATCCGGGCCGCGAGCCCGAGAGCGCACGCTCTCGCGAGCGGCCCCACCCGCCAGCAGCGGGTCGAAGCCGAGCTCGCCGCGGGCGACGTCGTCGTCGTGCTCTTCTGGGACCGCAAAGGCGCCGATGACCTCGCCGACCAGCGCGTTGTGCTCAGCTTCCGAGGTCATCGCAAGACCGCTGTCCAGATCGCGAAGGCCGGCGAAGTCGCCGACTTCGGCACGGTCACCAAGGGCGTGCAGGTCGTGGGCACCCCCACGGTGCTCGTGTTCGGCAAGAGCGGGCAGGCGATCGTGCTCACCGGCCTCACCGACGCGTTCTCGCTGCAGCAGGCGATCGACGAAGCGCGCCGCGCCTAGTGTCCTGACTCAGGACACTAGCCCTACACTCGCTCGGTGATGCCGAGCGCCGAACAGCTGAGCAGCCATCTGCAGCGGCCCGTCGGCCGAGGCCATACGCCGTGCGAGGCCTTCACCGGCGCTGCCGGCGGCGCAGCCTGCGGCGATCTGATTCGCGTCTCGCTCGCCCTGCAGCCGGGAGCCGCCGACGCTGCGATCGCCGACGCGGGCTTTGACGCGAGCGGCTGTGGCGCCACCGTGGCGGCGGGCAGCGCGGCCGTCTCGCTGCTGCGCGGCAGATCGCTGTTGCAGGCGGCGCGGATCGGCGCCGAGGAGATCGCGCAGGAGCTCGGCGGGCTCTCGCCGGCCAAGCGCCACGCCGCCGAGCTCGCAGCCGACGCGCTGCACCGGGCCCTCGGCGCGGCGGCGCGGGAAGCAGCCCCGCTCGCGCCATCGCCGCAGCGAACGCTCGTGGCGATGAGCGGCGGCGTCGACAGCGCCGTTGCCGCGCTGCTCGTGGCCGAACGCGGCGAGGCCGTCGGGGTCACGCTCGAGCTCTGGTCGGACCCCGAGAACGACGGTGAGCTCTCCTGCTGCTCCGCGCAGGCGGTGCGCGGAGCGCGCGAGCTCGCGCATCGCCTTGGCATGCCTCACCTGTCGATCGACCTGCGCGCGGAGTTCCGCGCTGGCGTGATCGAGCATTGGCTCGCCGATCATGCGGCCGGGCTGACGCCCAACCCGTGCGTGCGCTGCAACGGCAACGTGCGCCTTGACGCGATGCTCGCGCTCGCCGATCGCCTCGGCGCCGAGCAGCTTGCGACCGGCCACTACGCGCGCGTGAGGAGCGGCCCGCAGGCCCCGCTGCTCGCGACCGCGTCCGACCGTGCGAAGGACCAGAGCTATGTCCTGTCGGCCCTTGCGCCGGCGTCGTTGGCGAGGCTCCGCTTCCCTCTCGGCGAGATGCACAAGGGCAGCGTTCGCGAGCTCGCCAGAGCGTCGGGACTGTCGGTCGCGGGGCGCCGCGACTCGCAGGACCTGTGCTTTCTCGCCGGCACGCGCAGCGGCGCCTTCCTCGAGCGTCACGGCGGCCTGGGCCATCGCCCGGGCTCCGTGCTCGACCTCGACGGCCGCGTGCTCGGCGAGCATCATGGCGCGCACGTGTACACGATCGGCCAGCGCCACGGGCTCGGTGTCTCCGCGCGCGAGCCGCTGTACGTGCTCGCTACCGACACGAGCGCCAACACCGTGACGGTCGGCCCGCGCGCCGAGCTGCTCGCCAGCTCTGTTCCCGCGAGTGAGGTCGTGCTGCACCTGCCGGCGCGCAGCGTGGACGGCGTGAGGGTGCGCGCGCACGGGCGCACGCTCGCCTGCAGCCTCGCCGGCGACCTTCCTCCGGGGCGCCACGAGCGCGTCGAGATCGAGCTCGCCGAGCCGGCCGAGCGTACCGCCCCGGGCCAGCTCGCCTGTCTGTACTCCGGAGAGGTCGTCGTCGGGCACGGCACGGTCACCGCCTAGCGGGCGCTGCGCCTTAACATCACTGCCGGAATGACCACCAATGAGATCCGCGAGCGCTTCCTGCGCTTCTTCGAGGAGCGCGGCCACCGCCGCATAGCCTCGGCGTCGCTGGTGCCGTCCGCGCACGACCCTTCGGCGTTGCTCACGGTCGCGGGCATGCACCCGTTGAAGCCCTACTTCCTCGGCCAGGAGACGCCGCCCGCGCCTCGTCTGACGAGCTGTCAGAAGGTCTTTCGCACGGTCGACATCGACAACGTCGGCAACACCGCGCGCCACCTCACGTTCTTCGAGATGCTCGGCAACTTCTCGTTCGGCGACTACTTCAAGCGTGAGGCCACCGCGTTCGCGTGGGAGCTCTCACGGGAGGTGTTCGCGCTCGCCGAGCGGGACATCTGGGTGACGGTGTTCGCGGGCGATGACGAGCTCGGGCTGGGACCCGACGAGGAGGCGATCGAGTGCTGGCTCGCGCTCGGCATTCCGCGCGAGCGGATCGTCGAGTGTCCGCGCTCTGAGAACTTCTGGCAGGCCGGCCCGAGCGGACCGTGTGGACCGTGCTCGGAGCTCTACCTCGACCGCGGCGTGCGCTTCGGCTCCGAGGCGGACCTCCCGGGCGGTGAGAACGCGCGCTTCCTGGAGTACTGGAACCTCGTCTTCATGCAGTACGACCAGCAGCCGCTTCCCGGCGGCGGCTCGGAGCTCGCGCCGCTGCCCGCCAACAACATCGACACCGGGCTCGGGCTCAACCGCATGGCTGCGATCCTCCAGGACAAGGAGTCGGTGTTCGAGACCGACGACTTCCTGCCGCTGATCGAGCTCGGGCAGGAGCTCTCGGGCAGGCGCTACGGCGTCGACTTCGACACCGATCGCGCGCTGCGCATCCTCGCCGACCACTCTCGCGCGATGACCTTCCTCACCGCCGACGGCGTCGTGCCCTCCAACGAGGACCGCGGCTATGTGCTGCGGCGGGTGATGCGCCGCGCGATCCAGCAGGGTCTCGCGGTCGGTCTCGCGCCGGGCTTTCTCACGCGCTACGCAGAGCGCGTGCGCGAGCTCATGGGCGCCGCCTATCCCGAACTGATCGAGCAGGCGGGCGTCGTCGACATGTGGCTCTCGGCCGAGGAGGAGGCCTTCGGCCGCACGCTCGAGCAGGGCATGGCGACGCTGCAGACGCTGATCGAGCAGGCGCGCGAGTCGGGGCGCGACGCCCTCCCGGCCGAGGAGGTCTTCCGCCTGCACGACACCTATGGCTTCCCGTATGAGATGACGAGCGAACTCCTCACCGAGGCCGGCCTCTCGATCGAGGGCGATTTCGACGCTCTGATGGAGGAGCAGCGTCAGCGCAGCCGGATGGCGGGGAGCGGGGCCTCGCAGGCCAGGACCGGCACCTCGGCCGCGCTCGCGGCGTCGCTGGAGGGGACGCCTCCGACCGAGTTCACCGGCTACGAGACCGAGCAGCAGCGCACGACCGTCCTCGCCGTTGTAGAGGATGAGGCCGCCGAGGACGGCGGCCGGGGGGGGTCGCTCGGGGCCTCGCATCGGCTCGTGAAGCTCGCCTCCTCGCCGTTCTATCTCGCGGGCGGCGGTCAGATCTCCGACGTGGGCGTGCTCGAATGCGAGCACGGCGACTGCCGCGCGCGCGTTGAGGGCGTGGTTCGCGTCGGGCAGGATCCCGTGCTGAGGGTGGTGCTCGAGGAGGGCGAGCTGCAGGAGGGCGAGGCCGTGATCGCGCGCGTCGACCACCTCACGCGTCACGCGACCGAGGCCAATCACACCGCTACGCACCTGCTGCAGGCGGCCCTGCGCAGGCGCCTGGGATCGCATGTGCGCCAGGCGGGCTCCTACGTTGGGCCCGACAAGCTGCGCTTCGACTTCAGCCACGGACATGCGCTCACCGCCGAGGAGCTCCGCGAGGTCGAGGACGACGTCAACGGCTGGATCCTGCAGAACGACCCGGTGCGACCGATCAACACGACGCTCGAGGAGGCAAAGCGTCTCGGAGCTATGGCCCTGTTCGGTGAAAAGTACGGCGACGTGGTGCGCATGGTCGAGGTGGGGGAGGGCGACTACTCGCGCGAGCTCTGCGGCGGCACGCATGTTCGCTCGACCGCCGAGATAGGCGTCTTTCGCGTCCTCAGCGAGACCTCCAGCTCGGCGAACGTGAGGCGCATCGAGGCTGTCACCGGCCCCGAGGCTGTCGCGCTTCTGCGCGACCACGACCGGCTCCTCGTCGAGGTGGGCGCGGAGCTCCGCACGCGCGCCGAGGACGTTCCCGCGGCGGTGCGCGCGCTCGCGCAGGAGCGCAAGCGCATCGAGAAGGCGCTCAAGGGAGGCGGTCAGGGCAACGGCGCGGGTTCGCTCGACCTCGACGAGCTTGCGCGAGGGGTGCAGGAGGTAGCCGGCGCGCGCGTGCTCGCGTCGAGCGTCGAGGTGGCCGACGCCAAGGCTCTGCTGGATGTCGCCGATCGCGTCAAGGGTCGTCTGGGCGACGCCGCGATCCTGCTTGGCACGGCCGCCGACGGCCGCGTCCATCTGGTCGCGAGCGTCGCGCCGTCGCTCGTGCAGCGCGGCGTCAAGGCCGGAGCGATCGTGAAGGTCGCCGCCGAGGTCGTTGGCGGCGGCGGCGGCGGGCGCGACACGATGGCCCAGGCTGGTGGGCGCGACCCCGAGAAGCTGCACGAGGCGATCGAGGCCGCCCGCACGGCGATCGAGGCGGCCCTCTCGCGCTGAGACGATGCGGGTGCTCGCGCTCGACTACGGAAGCGCGCGCTGCGGCTGCGCTGTGAGCGACCCCACCGGCACGATCGTCACGCCTCTCGCGCACGTCGAGCAGCCCGCCTCCAAGCGGGGGCTCGCGCGGCTGCGCAAGCTCGCGCTCGACTACGAGGCCGAGCGCGTCCTCGTCGGGCTGCCGCTCTCGCTCGACGGCGGCGACAGCGAGCAGACGCGCGAGACGCGCCGCTTCGCGGCGGCCCTCTCCGAGCGTCTCGCCCCGAACGTCGACGTCGAGCTCTACGACGAGCGTTACACGACGCGCATCGCGCAGCGCATGCCGGGACGCCATCTCGCCAGCGAGGACTCCCGCGCTGCCGCGCATCTGCTCGAAGGCTGGCTGGCCTCGCGATCGCGTTAAGGTCCCTGTCTTGGCACGCCGCGATCGATCAGGGACCGGACGCGAACGCACCGCTGAGGAACGCGAGCGAGACCGACTGGAGCGCGAACGACGACGTGCGCAGCGGACGCCCGGTGGCTCATCCGGCGACGCAGTCCGGGATCCGGAGCCGGGTGGCGGGCCTGCTGAGGAGCAGGCGCGCACCGACGCTCCGCCGGAGGTCGCGTTCTCTGTGGAGGCGACGGCGCAGGGCGACTACGAGCTGTCCGCGCCCACGCATGAAACCGCGCCTCGGGACCTCGCCGATCAGGGTCTCGTGGAGGCCGCCGAGACCGCCCGCGAGGACGACCGCACGCCCTTCGAACCGATGCCGCCAACGAGCGAGCCGCCACAGCTGGGCTTGGAGTCGGTGGAGCTGGGCTTGGAGCCGGTGGAGCCGGGCTTGGAGCCGGTGGAGCCGGTGGAGCCGATGGAGCCGATGGAGCCGGGCTTGGAGCCGGTGGAGCCGGGCTTGGAGCCGGTGGAACCGGTGGAGCCGATGGAGCCGGGCTTGGAGCCGGTGGAGCCGGGCTTGGAGCCGGTGGAGCCGGGCTTGGAGCCGGTGGAGCCGGTGGAGCCGATGGAGCCGGGCTTGGAGCCGCCCGAGCTGAGCTCGTGGCAGCTCGACGCGCCGACATCCGAGCAGGCTGCTGTCGCGCCGGAGGAGGCCGCTGACGCGCCGCGCTCGCCGCGCGAGCACGATCCCGCGCTTGCGTACGAGAGCGTCGAGGTCGATGAGATAGATGTGGAGCCGGTCGATGAGATAGATGCCGAGCCGGTCGATGACGCGACGGCGGGACCGGATGGGTCGCCTCCAGACGGATATGCGCGCGCCCTCGCTTCGCAAGGACATCCTGAAGGGCACGAGCACCCTGAAGGGCACGAGCACCCTGAAGGGCACGAGCACCCTGAAGGGCACGAGCACCCTGAAGGGCACGAGCACCCCGAAGGGCACGAGCAAGCGGGCACGGCCGGTCGTCTGCCTCCTCCGCCGCTGCTCCCGGGTGCGTCGCGAACGACGCCTCGCGCTGTGTCCTCGCGACCCTCGCGCCCGTCGCGGGCGCGAGTCGGCGCGCTCCTGGCGCTGATCGCGGTCGCGGTCGCAGTGGCGCTGCTGCTCTACGCGCTGCTGCACAAGTCGAGCGCTAAGCCGGTCGCAGCGCCGGCCGTGGTCAAGGTGCTGATCCCCGAGGGCATGACCCGGGCACAGATCGCGGAGATAGCGGCCCATGAGGGGCTGCGCGGCAGCTATCGCGTGGCCTCGCGCCGGTCGCTGCTGCTAAACCCGGCCGACTACGGCGCGCCTACCGGCACGCCCGACCTCGAAGGCTTCCTGTTCCCGGCGACCTACGACGAGTACCGCGGCGCGCCCGTCTCCCAGCTCGTCGCCGACCAGCTGGGCGCGTTCAAGGAAAACTTCGGCCCGGCCCTGACGGCGCGGGCGCGCGACCTCCACGAGACGCCCTATCAGTTGCTGATCGTCGCCTCGATGGTCGAGCGCGAGGCGCAGATCCCGAGCGACCGCGCGAAGATCGCCGCCGTGATCTACAACCGGCTGCGCGCCGAAATGCCGCTTGGCGTCGACGCGACGATCTATTACGCGCTCGAGCTGAAAACCGGGATCGCGACGTATACCCACGAACTCACAGAAGCCCAGCTGCACATCGACTCGCCATACAACACGCGCACGCACCTCGGCCTGCCGCCGACGCCGATCTCCAACCCCGGCCTGGCCTCGATGGAAGCCGCGGCGAATCCCGCGAACGTGCCCTACCTCTACTACGTCGCGGGCGCTGACGGCTGTGGCGAGCACGTGTTCTCGACGACGCTCGCAGCGTTCGAAGCCTACGCCGCCGCCTACCATCGGGCGATCGCGAAGAACGGCGGGCGTCCACCCACGTGCAAGAAGAAGTAACGCGGAGTGTGGCGGAGGGCGGGACGCCGACTCATCGGCTCGGCGTGCTCGGCTGGCCGGTCGCCCACAGCCGCTCGCCGGCGATGCACAACGCAGCGCTCGCGGCGGTCGGCCTGGCCGATTGGCGCTACCAGCGCCTGCCCGTGCCGCCGCGGCTGTTCGAGGAGACCACGCTCGCGCTCGCGCTCGCGCTCGCTGGGTTCCTCGGCGCGAACGTGACGATCCCGCACAAGGCAGCGGCGCTCGCGGTCGCCGACGAGGCCGGCGAGGCGGCGCGGGAGATCGGCGCGGCGAACACGCTCACGTTCGCCGAGGAGGGTTCGATCTCGGCCGAGAACACCGACGGGCCCGGCCTCGTCGAGGCGCTCGGCGACGGCGCGCGCGGTCGCAGCGCGCTCGTGCTGGGCGCCGGCGGAAGCGCTCGTGCGGCGGTGTGGGCGCTCCAGCGCGCGGGCGCCAGCGAGGTGAGCGTCTGGAACCGCACGCCCGAGCGCGCCGAGGAGCTGGCGCGCGCGTTCGCGGCGCGTCGGGTGCCCGCTCCGGAGCCCGCGGACGTGCTCGTCAACTGCACATCGGTGGGGCTCGCCGAGCCCGCCGGTCGAGCCCCTTCGGGGGCGCGACTAGAACGCTCGGCCACTGAGGATTGTGCGCTCAACCAACTCGGAATGACGTTCGATCAACTCGGTGAGTACGGTTATGTCGTCGACTTGGTCTACCGCCCTGGATCCACACCGCTGCTCGCGGCGGCTGCAGCGCACGGGGCGCGCACGGTCGACGGGCTCGAGATACTCGTGGCCCAGGGCGCGCTCAGCTTCGAGCTGTGGACCGGCAGGCCGGCTCCACGCGAGCTCATGCTCGCGGCAGCACGCGCCCTGCCTTCCTAAGGACACTCTGACCCTCCCGGCGGGAGGACACCCTGTCGGGCGCGAGCAGGCGGGAGCACCCTCCCGGGCACACCCTGGCGGGCGCACCCTCGCGGGCACACCCTGGCGGGCGCACCCTCGCGGGCACAGGCAGGCAGGCAGGCAAGCAGGCAAGCGGGCGACGGCGCCTGAAGCGCGCACGGGCGAAGGAGGCCCGCGATGAGCGAGGCGTCGCCGCGCGCGAAAACGAAGGCCAAACCGCCGGCGCCCGACCTGGACGCGATCTTCGACCTCGAGGGCGAGGACGGCCGCGAGGCGGTGCTCTCGGTCAAGCGCAACGGCGACGGCGACGGCGAGCACGACATCGATCTCGACGCGCTCACGGTCGAGGATCACGAGCTGATGCTCGATCCGGACATCCCGCTCGAGGAGCGCGTGCAGGAGGACGGCGGCGAAGCTCCGCCCGAGGACGAGAGCGCCTGGGCGGGCATCACGCGGCCCTCGCGTCGCGGCTCCACGCCGCGCTTCCTCACCGACGTGATCGTCGAGATGGGCCTCGCCTCCCGCAAGCAGGTCGAGGATGCGCTCGAGAGCTCGCGCAACGCGGGAACGACGCCCGAGCGGGTTCTGCTCGAAAGCGGAGCGCTCAACCAGGACGGCCTCGCCCGCGCGCTGGCCGAGCGCTACGGCCTCGACCACCTCGACCTGGGCGTTTTCCAGGTGGACATGTCTGCGGCCAACCTCGTGAACACGATCGTCGCCAAGCGCTACCAGGCCGTGCCCGTCGCGTTTGCCGACAAGCGCACGCTGCTGATCGCGATGGCCGACCCCTCGAATGTGCTCGCGGTCGACGACATCGCGATCATGACCGGCTACGAGGTCCGGGTCGCGGTCGCGCCGCCGGACGACATCGCCGCGCTCGTCTCGCGCCTGGACCGGCTCGAAGACGTCGTCGGCGAGAGCGCTGGGATCGAGGACGCCGAGGAGGACGCGGGCGAGGTCGTCGCGCTGCACGAGACCGCCGACGACGCGCCGGTCGTCAAGCTCGTCAACCAGATCGTCGGCCAGGCCGTCGAGCGCGGAGCCTCGGACATCCACATGGCGCCCGACGGGCGCGAAGTGCGGGTCCGGTTCCGCATCGACGGCGTGCTCCAGGACATCACGACGGTGCCGCGCAAGATGGCCGCGGGCGTCGTCTCGCGCGTGAAGATCATGGCCGAGCTGAACATCGCCGAGAAGCGCCTGCCGCAGGACGGGCGCATCGGGCTCGTCGTCGACGGCCGCCACGTCGACCTGCGCGTCGTGACGCTGCCGAGCGTGCACGGCGAGGGGATCGTGATGAGGGTGCTCGACAAGGCGTCGGTCGTGGTGGAGCTCGACAAGCTCGGCATGGCCGATCCGGAGCGCGAACGCTTCGAGCGCGCGTGCCACCAGACGCATGGCGCCGTGCTCGTCACAGGGCCGACCGGGTCGGGAAAGTCCACGACGCTCTACGCGGCGCTGAAGATGCTCAACACGCCCGAGAAGAACATCATCACCGTCGAGGACCCGGTGGAGTACGAAATGGACGGCCTCACGCAGGTGCAGGTCGCGAACAAGGTCGGGCTCACCTTCGCGATGGGCCTGCGCTCGATGGTGCGAGCCGACCCCGACGTGATCATGGTCGGCGAGATCCGCGACCGCGAGACCGCCCAGATCGCGGTCGAGTCGGCGCTCACCGGGCACCTCGTGCTCTCGACGCTGCACACCAACGACGCCCCCTCCGCGATCACGCGCCTGACCGAGATGGGCATCGAGCCGTTCCTCGTCTCCTCGGCGCTCGAGTGCATTGTCGCCCAGCGCCTGGCGCGGATGCTGTGCTCCAGCTGCAAGCGGCGGACGATCGTCCCCGCCAAGGTGCTGCAGGAGAGCGGCTACAAAGCCCGCGTCGAGCTCGAGGCCTACGAGCCGGTCGGCTGCAGGCGCTGCGGCGGCAGCGGCTACCGCGGGCGCGTCGGGCTCTACGAGGTGATGCAGATGACGCCCGAGATCCAGAACATGTGCCTGGAACGCCAGCCCTCGGAGGCGATCCGCGTGGTCGCCGTCCAGCAGGGCATGATGAGACTGCGCGACGACGGGCTCCAGAAGGTCAGAGATGGGCGCACCTCGATCGCCGAGGTCTCGCGCGTGATCGGCACCAACTGATCGTCTCGCCCCCGTCGAACGTTCGTCCAGCGCGGCTCAAAGACGTCGATCGCGCCGCCTGCAGCGTCGATGCGCCAGACCATGGACATCGATTTCGCAGACCTCTTGATGGAGGTCGTGCACAGGCGCGCCTCCGACCTTCACCTCAGCTCCAGCGCTCACCCGACGATCCGCGTACGCGGCCGCCTGACGCCGCTGGAGGACTACCCGAAGCTTTCCTCATCGGACACGCGCGAGATCATCTACTCGATCCTCACGGCCGATCAGCGCCAGCGCCTGGAGACGAACTGGCAGCTCGACTTCGCCTACTCGATTCCCGGCCACGCCCGCTTTCGCGTCAACGCCTACTACCAGCGCGGAGCGATCGGTGCGGCCTTCCGCCTGATCCCCTTCGGCCTCACTAGCATCGATGAACTCGGCCTGCCCGCCGCGGTGCACGAGTTCACGCGCCGGCCGCGTGGCTTCGTGCTCGTCACCGGCCCAACCGGCTCGGGCAAGTCCACCTCGCTCGCCGCGATGATCGACGAGATCAACAGCACCCGCGAGGAGCACATCATGACGATCGAGGACCCGATCGAGTTCCTGCACGGGCACAAGAAGTGCCTCGTCAACCAGCGCGAGCTCGGCTCCGACGCGATGAGCTTCGGCGACGCGCTCAAGGCCGCCCTGCGCCAGGACCCCGACGTGATCCTCGTCGGAGAGATGCGCGACCTCGATACGATCTCGACCGCGCTCACCGCGGCGGAGACCGGCCATCTGGTGTTCGCCACCCTGCACACGCAGGACACCGCCCAGACGGTCGACCGCATCATCGACGTCTTCCCCGCCCACCAGCAGGGCCAGGTGCGGGTGCAGCTGTCCGTCGCCCTGCAGGGCATAATGACCCAGCAGCTGCTGCCGAACGCCGACGGCTCAGGGCGGGTCGTCGCGACCGAGGTGCTCGTTCCGACCCCGGCGGTGCGCAACCTGATTCGCGAGGGCAAGACCCACCAGATCTACTCCGTCCTGCAGACCGGCTCTGCACAGGGCATGCAGACGATGGACGCCTCGCTCGCCGGACTCGTGCGCCAGGGCAAGATCACGCAGAAGTTCGCCGAAGCGCGCTCGGCTACCCCCGAGGAGCTCCGGCGACTGCTCGGCGCCCCCTCGCTGGCGGCGGCCTAAGGCGGCGGCGATGAGCACCTACGTCTTCAAGGCGATCGACCTCACCGGCGCGAAGGCGCGCGGGGAGGTCGAGGCCGACTCCAAGCAGGCGGTCGCCGACCAGCTCAAGCAGCGCGGCCTCGTCGTGCTCGACATCGCCGACAAGCACGGCTCGCGCGAGATCGAGCTGTCCTTCCTCAAGCGCGTGAAGGCAAACGAACTGGCGGTCTTCTCGCGCCAGCTCTCGACCATGATCTCCGCCGGGATGAGCATCCTGCGGGCGCTCTACGTGCTCGAGGAGCAGACCGAGAGCAAGTTCCTCAAAGAAACGATCATCGCCGTGCGCAAGGACGTCGAGGCGGGTCTCTCGCTGAGCGACTCGATGGCTCGCCACCCGAAGGTCTTCAGCCCGCTGTTCGTCGCGATGACGCAGGCGGGGGAGATGGGCGGTGTGCTCGAGGACGCGCTGATGCGGGTCGCCGACCAGCTCCAGAAGGACGCCGCGCTGCGGCGCATGATCAAATCCGCGATGGTCTACCCGGTCCTCGTCGTGACGTTTGCCGTGGGCGTGATGATGGCGCTCGTCGCCTTCCTGGTGCCCGTCTTCGAGGGCGTCTTCAAGCAGTTCGGCGGCGAACTTCCGAAGCTCACGCAGGTCTCGGTGCTGATGTCCGAAGCCGTCACCGGCTACTGGTGGCTGATGTTCGGCAGTGCCTTCGCGATCATCGCGCTGTTCGTCAAGTGGAAGAAAACCACCTGGGGGCGGCGCCAGTGGGACCACTTCCGCCTGCACGTGCCGATGAAGATCGGCTCGATCGTCCAGCAGGTCGCCGTCGCGCGCTGGTCGCGCACGCTCGCCTCGCTCACCGCCGCCGGCGTGCCCCTGCTGCAGGGCCTCGAGATCACGGGCCGCACCGGCGGCAACGTCGCGATCGAAGAGTCGATGGACGGCGTCATCGCCTCGGTCAAGCGCGGCGGCACGATCGCGGCGCCGCTCGCCCAAGCGCCGATCTTCCCGGCGATGGTCACGCATATGGTCGGCGTCGGCGAGGAAACCGGCGCGCTCGACGCGATGCTCGACCGGATCGCGGAATTCTACGAGGAACAGGTCGAAGCCTCGGTCAAGGCCCTCACCTCGATCCTCGAGCCCATCATGATCATCATCATCGGCGCGATCGTCGGCTTTATCGTGATCTCGATGTACCTGCCGCTG
>DATFZM010000048.1:0-4110 GCA_035314465.1 Solirubrobacteraceae bacterium
CGACATCGAGATCGACGTCGATGCGCTGAAGGCCCAGCACGCAGCCGGGGCCGTCGAGCCCGGCGGGGAGCGTGAGTGATGGAGATCAACGTCGACATCGGCGGCACCTTCACCGACTGCTTCGCAACGACCGGGGATGGCGGCGTGGCGACGGCGAAGGCGCTCACGACGCATCACGATCTGGCGCTCGGGTTCATGCGCGCCGTGGAAGACATCGCGGGCGAGCTCGACACCGACGCCGATGCCCTGCTCGCCGAGACCGATGCCATCCGTTACGCGACCACGCTCGGCACAAACGCCCTGATCGAGCGCAGCGGGCCGCGGCTCGGACTGATCACGACCATGGGGCACGCCGACACGGTGGGCATCGGCCGCTGCCGTCAATGGGGTGACGGGTTGCCGGCGACGATGACCCGCGATCTCGCGCGCGCCGAGCGTCCGGAGCCGCTCGTGCCACCCGAGCAGATCGCGACCGTGCGCGAGCGAGTCACCTACACGGGTGAGGTCCTGATGCCGCTCGCGGGAGACGAAGTCCGCGAGCGCGTCGGAGACCTCGTGGACCTCGGGGTGCGTGGTTTCGTCGTGTGCCTGCTCAATGCCCACGTCAACCCTGAGCACGAGCTTCTGGTCCGCGAGGTCCTCGAGGAGGAGTACCCGACCAGCTACCTGGGCCGCTTCCCCGTGATCCTCTCCCATGAGGTATCAAGGCGCTCGGGCGAGTACGTCCGCTCGATGACCGCGATCATCGACGCGTATCTGCACCGCTTCACGGCGGACCGGCTGTCAGCGCTGCGTGACGATCTGCGCGTCCGTGGCTACCGCGGCGAGCTGCTGCTCGTGCACAACACCGGCGGCATGGGGAGTCTCGCGCGCACCACGCCGGTGCGCACGGTCCACGCCGGGCCGGTGTCGGGGCTCTACGGGTCGCGCCACCTCGCGGCGAGCTTCGGATACGACAAGCTCGTAACGACCGACATGGGCGGCACGTCATTCGACGTCGGCGTCGTCGTGCAGGGGTCGGTGCGCTTCTACCAGTTCAACCCCGTTATCGACCGCTGGCGGGTTCAGGTTCCGATGATGGACATCAAGGCGATCGGTGCGGGAGGCGGCTCGATCGCGCGCCTGGATCCCGTCGCCGGCGTCGCGGTGGGTCCGGAGTCGGCGGGCTCAACCCCGGGACCCGCCTGCTATGGCCAGGGCGGCACCGAGCCCACGGTGACCGACGCGAACCTCGTGCTCGGCTACCTCGACCCCGACGGCTACCACGGCGGCGAGCTTCCGCTCCACCGCCGGCGTGCCGAGCGCGCGATCGAGCGCCGCATCGCCAAGCCCCTCGGAATCGACGTGCTCGACGCAGCGCGACGGATTCGTCAGGTCGTGGACGAGCGCATGGGGTCGGAGATATTCCGCGAGGTGACGCTCAAGGGATATGACCCGCGCGAGTTCACGGTCTTCTCCTTCGGCGGCGGCGGCCCACTGCACGCCTGCGGCTACGCGGGCGTGCTCGACGCCCAGCAGGTTGTCGTCCCTCCCAACAGCTCGGTGTTCTCGGCCTCCGGCGCAGCAGGGCTCGAGCTGCTCCGGATCTACGAGCGCTCGGCCTGGATGACGCTGTTCAACCCGCTGACCAAGCAGCTGTTCACAGACTACGAGGGATTCAACGCGATAGTCGACGGATTCCGCGAACAGGCGATCAAGGACTTCGTCGCCGAGGGCTTCGACAGCGACGAACTGTGCACATCACTGGAGCTCGACGCTCGCTCGGGCAGCCAGCTCAACGTGATCACGATCGCCAGCCCCGTCGAGCGCCTCGAGAGCGACAACGACCTCGCCGCCGTTCTGCAGGCCTACTTCGCGGAGTACGCAGACCGCTTTGGCGGCATAGCCCTCACGCGCGAGGTCGGCGTCTCGATCGACGCGATCCGCCTGCGGGCATGGATACCGCGCGAGCCGTGGGAGCTCCCTGTGCGCGAGCCCGTGGATCGCGGCGTGGAGGCCGCGCGGCGCGGCGAGCGCAACTGCTGGTGGCAGACGGGTGGCATGCAGGCAACGCCTGTCTACGACTACGCGGCGCTGGGGCCTGGCCACGAGCTCCACGGCCCAGCGGTGGTCGAGGCTGCCGACATGACGATCCTGGTCGAGCCGGGCTGGCACGGCCGGCTGGACGAG
The DNA here is from genome assembly GCA_035314465.1 of Solirubrobacteraceae bacterium. Lineage (GTDB taxonomy): Bacteria > Actinomycetota > Thermoleophilia > Solirubrobacterales > Solirubrobacteraceae > Palsa-744. The sequence goes on from DATFZM010000048.1 coordinate 2,170, forward strand.
CACGGGTTCTTCACGATGCGCAAGGAGGAGCGATGACGAGAGCGACCGACCCCATGGCCCAACCGGGCGCGCCGGCGGCACGCACTCCGGAAACCGATGCGTTCCTCACCGACTTGCTCACAAACCAGCCGGTCATGTTCGGGCCAGACCCCGAGATCATGAACGAACACCGGATCCGTCCGCGCAGCGAGCGCGAGGAGGCTGCTCTCGCAGCGGTAACGGATGTGACCGAGCTGACGATCGCGCAGAGCCGGATCGAGGCGATCATCGAAAGCGCCAAGGACATGCTCCAGCAGATCAGCGCGGCGCCCGCCGCCAAGTGGGGCGACCTGACGGTCGGCGTGTACAGCCGCGACGGTGACATGTCGCTGTGTACCTCCAGCGGCGTGAACATCTTCTCGGCCGCCGCCTCTCCCGTTCCCAAGTTCATCAACCGCTACTGGGCCGATGAGCCGACCGTCGGCGTGCGTGAGGGCGATGTCTTCTACCACAACGACTCCCATTATGGGGGAGCGCACAACCCGGACCACACGCTGCTACTGCCGCTGTTCTGGGCCGGCGAGCACATCGCCTGGGTGGGCGCGGTAATTCACGAGGGAGAGAACGGCGCGATCGATCCGGGCGGCTTCTCCCCGCGCGCGACCGACCCCTATGGCGAGGGCCTGAGGATCCCGCCGATGAAGATCGGCGAGGACTACACCCTGCGGCGCGACGTGGTGAACATGTTCCAGAACCACGTCCGCGATCCGCTCATGTGGCTGATCGACATCCGCTCGAAGCTCGCGACCGCGCGAGATGTGGAGCGCCGCCTGCACGACTTCATGCGAGAGCGCTCACCGGAGTTGCTGATCGCGACGCTGCGCACCGTGCTCGAGAACACTGAGGCCGAGGTGCATCGCCGCCTCGCGCTGTGGCCCGACGGGATCTACCGCGCTGTGCATTTCGGCGACTGCACGCTGCTCGAGGAGCGCCTCTACAAGATCGCGGTGGAGTTCGAGAAGCGCGGCGACCGGCTCACGATGCGCACAAACGGCACCGCGCCCGCGATCGACCGGGCGATGAACGCGCAGGCGCATACCGTCAAGTCGCTCGTCGGCAACGAGTTCATGAACTTCCTGTTCGCCGACCTGCCGCGCAACGCGGGGTTCGTCTCGGCTATCGACTTCGAGCTCGAGCCCGGAAGCATGCTCACCGCAACTCGCGAGCACGCCACCTCGCTGTCGATGCTTAGCGGCTTCTACCTCAACACGACGGTGCACACCGCGTTGACCAAGGCGCTGTTCTCGAATCCGGGGGTCACCGAAGTGATCGCGCCCTGGTACGCGATGCTGCCGACGCTCCAGTACGGCGGGATCACCCAGCACCTCCAGCTCACTGCGAACATCTCCGTCGAGCTCAACGCGATGGGTGGCGGAGCGCATCGAGACCGCGACGGCGAGCACGCGGCGGCACCCTTCTTTGCGACGCTCGCCGATTGGGGCGAGACCGAGGATCGCGAGACCGAGATCCCGGTCCTGTGCCTCTGGCGCCACATCCCGCCCGATAACCACGGCTTCGGCAAGCAGCGCGGTGGAGCCTCCGTCGAGTGGGCGTATGCGCTGTGGGGCAGCCAGATCTTCGCGTTCATGGTCACGTCCACCGGCGCGCGGTTCCCCATCACGGGCGGCCTCTTCGGCGGCTACGGAGGCGGCTGTACTCCGCTGACGATCGTCAAGCCCGAGGGAGGCGCGGAGGCGCTGCGCGGGTGGCTCGCAGATGGCGCGCCAGGGCTCACCTACGACGCCGCGGACATGATCGCCCACAGGCCGCTAGCCGGCGAGTATGAAGTCACAAACCCGTCCGTCCCCGCCGCCCCGATCCCCGAGGGAGAGATCTGGATTCAGCGCATCGGAGGAGGCGGTGGCTACGGCGACCCACTCGAGCGCGACCCGGAGGCGGTCA
>DATFZM010000049.1:0-16751 GCA_035314465.1 Solirubrobacteraceae bacterium
GCGCGTCGGGCGCCCGGCGCGCGCGTTCAGCCGCATCAACTCCGAGTCGGGCCGAAAGCGGCTGCAGGCGCGGTCTATGGCTGCGAGCTCGCGCTCGACGGCCGTGCGTGCGACGCCTGCCGCCGAACCGTCGGTTACGCGCAGCACGACCGAGGTCCCGAGCGCCCGCCAGCTGATCGTCGCCGAACGCGACCGATCGATCACGCTGCTTCCCATCACGATCCTCCCGAGACGACCGGGGGCGAGGCTTCCTGCGCCGGTTCGGCGGCCTGCGGCGAGGATTCGTGCGACTGGTGCGATTCGCTCGCCGAGGGGGCTTCCGGGGCGGCGTGCGATTCCTGCGCCGGTGCTTCTGCGGGTGCGCCCGAGGATTCCCCCGAGGAGCCCGAGGATTCCTGAGAAGGTGCGGGGGAGGCCTGCGATTCGCCGCTGCGCGGCGCGGCCACCCCGGGCGGGGCTTCGCTGCTGGCTTCGCCCGACGGCGGTTGCGACGGCGGTTTCAGGGGAGTGGGCGTCGTTGAGGAGGAGCCGCCCTGGCTCGTCGAGCTCGAGGTCGAGCGGCCGCGCGCGGAGGCGTGCGCGGATTTGCCCGGGAAGGCGTGGGCGGCGACGTCGGTGAAGACGGCGGTCAGCAGCACGCTGCCCGCTACGAGCCAGCGATTCATGCGGCTCAGCTGGCCGAGCGCGGCGTCGCGGGTGTGGGTGGAGTGGTGGCCGAGCCGCATCGTCAGTGATCCCGGTGGAAGTGAGAGCTCCAGTTGAGCCACGCCGAGAACTCAGGCACGAGCAGGATGGCCAGCACGGCCCCGGCCGCCAGCGCTCCGAACAGCGCCAGCGTGCGCCCTTCGCGACCGGTGACCGCGCGCGCGCCCGGCAGCGGCCAGGCCTTGCTCGTCAGCGCGTTGCGCATGTGACCGAGGTGCGCGAGCACGTGCACGCCCGTGAACGCGACCCAGGCGACGAAGCTGACCTTGTGCAGCGGCAGGAGCACGCCCCTCGAGCTCGGTCCCACATACAGCAGCGCGACGCCGCTGGCGAACACGAGCAGCGTGGTGAGGACGACCGCAGGGCCGAGGGCGCGCAGCGCCATCGGCGGCGCGCCGCGCAGCCGGTAGGACGCATTGTGCGCGTAGTAGCCCACGAAGCGGTAGCCGGTGCTGCCGAGCTTGAGCAGCACGGGCGGGATCAGCAGCAGCCCGACGAACAGATGCACCGAGAGCAGCCCGCGCAGGCTCAGCAGCGTGATCCCGATTACCGCGAGGGGGATGATGAGCATCGCGCCGGCGAGGGCGGTGAGTCGCTCGTTGCCGGCGGTGCCGCCGCCGAGCAGCCGCAGCACGCGCCCTCGCGCGCGAGGCGACTGCGCCGGAGGAGATGGCTCCGCGCGAAACGGCGCCGGGGGACGCGTCTGTCCGATCGTCGGCACGAGGATCAGTGTGCCCAGAACGGCTAAGCATTCGGTAACCCGCGCATGAGAAAGCTCATTGAGTTGGCGCGGAGGAAAAGGGGCCGCGGTGCCCGACGCTTATGCTTGAACGATGGCGACCGACCACGACCGGGACCGCGACAACGGCGAGGCCGCGACCCTGGCGCAGGAGCGGCGCACCGAGGAGTCCGGCGGCGAGCGCGAACGAGGGGCGGCGGGCCGCCTGCTCCTGATCGAGGACGAGCCGGGTATCGTCGACTTCGTCAGCCGCGGGCTCGAGGCCGAGGGCTTCGAGGTCGAGGCCGTGCTCGACGGCGCCGTGGGCGAGCGGCTTGCGCTGCGCGGCGGCTTCGACGCGGTCGTGCTCGACCTGATGCTGCCCGGGCGCAGCGGAATGGAGGTGCTCGCCTCGGTGCGCACGGCGATGCCGAGCCTGCCGGTGATCGTGCTCACGGCCCGCGCCGAGATCGAGGATCGGGTCGCGGGCCTGGAAGCGGGTGCGGTGGACTATCTCGTCAAGCCCTTCTCGATGGCCGAGCTGGTCGCACGCGTGCGCGCGCAGCTGCGCGTGATCGCGCAGGTATCCACGAGCACGCTCGAGGCCGAGGGCATCGAGGTCGACCTGCTGACGCGCAAGGTCAAACGGTCAGGACGGCCCGTCCTGCTCTCCACGACCGAGTTCGAGCTGCTCACGTTCCTGATGCGCCACCACGGCCAGGTCGTATCGCGCGAGGCGATCCTGAGCTCCGTGTGGGGCTACGAGCACGACCCGGCGACGAACGTCGTCGACGTCTACGTCGGCTACCTGCGTCGGAAGCTCGGCGCGCCCGACGACCCGGCGCCGATCCACACGGTGCGGGCTGTGGGGTACCGGCTGGGCGCAGCGAGCTGATCGTGTCCCGTGAGCGAAGCCGCCTGGCGCCGGCCGGCCTGCGCTGGCGACTGGCCGCGTGGGTGGCGTTGGTCACGCTCGTGTGCACCGCGATCGCCTTCGCCGCGGTGTACCGCGGCACGGCCACCGATCTGCGCCACCAGATCGACCAGGAGCTGCGCGGCGACGCCCGCGACCTCGCCGGCACGCTCACCGAGAGCGGGGCTCGAACCCCCGCGGGTCTCGCTCGCGCCGCCGACTCCTACGTGCGCGACCAGCCTTTCCGGTTGAGCTCGACGCTGCTGTTCGCGCGTATCCCGGGCGCCGGTACCGTCACCAACAGGCCGGAGCTGTTCAAGATGCTCCCCCCCGACAACGGCGAGACCGCCGCCCAGCAGCTGCAGGAGGACGGTCTCTCCTCGAGGCTGCTCTCGGCGCCGATCGGCTACTCGACGCTCACGGTCACCGACATCGGCGAAGTGCGGCTGTTGCGGATGTCGGTGCGGCCGCGCCACGCGGCGAGCGCCGTCACCGTCGGCGTCGGCGAGTCGCTGTCAACGGTGAGCGATGCCCAGCGGGGGGTCGCGAACGCGTTTATCCTCGCCGGCATCCTCGCACTCGCGGGCGCGCTGCTCGCCTCGTATCTGATCGGCACGCGAGTCTCGGGCCCGTTGCGACGGATGGCCCAGGTAGCCGCGCGCGTCGACGCGGGCGACCTGCATCCTCGGATCGAGGATCCCGGTGGCCTGGGCGACGAGGTCAAAGTGCTCGCCGAGGCCTTCAACCACATGCTCGACCGGCTCACCGACGCGTTCGCCGGCCAGCGGGCGTTCGTCGCCGACGCCTCGCACGAGCTGCGCACGCCGCTTACCGTGATCCGCGGACAGCTCGAGGTGCTCGCCGCCCAGCCCAACCCCTCCGCGGAGGACGTACGCCGCGTCGAGCTGCTCGTGCAGGCGGAGATCGCCCGCGTCAGCCGCCTCGTGGACGACCTGCTCGTGCTCGCCAAGAGCGAGCACACCGAGTTCCTGCAGATCGGCTGGATCGACCTGCCGGTGTTCGTAGGGGAGCTCTGGGACGGCATGAGCCTGCTCGCCGCGCGCCGCTTCGAGCTCGCCCCCGTACCGGCGGGCACCTTGCGGGCCGATCCCGATCGCCTCGCGCAGGCGCTCAGAAACCTGATCGGCAACGCGATCGACCACACCGCGCCCGACGATGGCCTCGTCCGCCTGCGCGTCGAGGCGATGCCGGGCGAACGCGTGCGCTTCCTCGTCGAGGACGACGGCCCCGGCGTGCCCTTCGATCAGCGTGAGTCGGTCTTTCGCCGCTTTCACCGCACCGACTCGGCCCGCACCCGGCGCGCCGGCGGCACGGGGCTCGGGCTCGCGATCGTGAGCGCGATCGCGGACGCCCACGGAGGCAGTGTCCGCGCCGGCAGCTCGCCGGAGGGCGGTGCGTGCTTCGAGCTGACGCTGCCGGGGTTCACCGCGACGCCTGCGAGCGCTGGCGCGCCCCGCGGGGCGATCGCCGGCCTGGACTCGCCCGAGCGCGTCGACGCCAGCGAGCTGCCGGCGCTCGACGCCGACGGCGATCGGGTGGGGCGACTCGACCACCGCGACTAGCGTCCGTTCTGGACGTGCTCGCTGATCCGCCTGCGCGTGCGCGCTGCCCAGTCGACCTCCGTCTGCAGCTGCGCATAGATCGCGTCGCGGGTGCAGTCCATGCATAGCGCCGCCCACGAGCCGGCCGCGCAATCACTCGGAGCGACGAGATGCGAGAGCACCAGGCACTCGCGCTCGTAGGCCACGAGCGCGACCAACAGTCGCCGCGCGTCCTGCTGGCGCGCCACCGAGAGCTTCGCCTGCAAGCCAAGCCGCACGGGCTCACGTGGGAGCACCGTCTCCATCCACGTCGTCAGCGCCGCCGCGGTCTCGGCGGTCGGGTGGTAGACGATGTGGGTACGCTGATCGTTGCCGCGCTTCGGCTCGTCGCGCGAGATCGCCAGCCCTGTGCGCTCGAGCTGCTCGAGCAGGCGGTAGACGTCGTTCGTGTCCACGCGCCAGGTCTCGCCGAGACGCACCGCAAGCCGATTGGCCAGGTCCCCGCCATGCCCCGGTCGCTCGAGCAGAAGGCCGAGCAGCGCGCCCCGCAGCGGCGTCGAGGGTCCTCGCATCCACCTCGTCTTCTCAGGGCTCGCGCCCGCCATCGTCTTCCCATCCCCCCGGTTCGGCGGCGCCCACGATATCTCACCTGTGAGGAGCGCCCGGGAGGTCTGCGCGCGCCGCGCTACAGGACGATCACCGCCGCGCCCGTGAAGCGTCCGGCGCGAAGGTCCTCAAGCGCCTGCGGGGCCTGCTCGAGCTCGTAGGTGCTGACGCGCGTGTGTACCGGCACCTGGGGTGCGATCGCGAGCAGCTCCTCGGCGTCGAGACGCGTGAGGTTCGCGACCGAGCGCACGCTGCGCTCCTCCCACAGCAGCTCATAGGGCATCGACGGGATGTCGCTCATGTGGATGCCGCCGCAGACGACCGTGCCGCCGGGCACGGTCGCTTTCAGCGCCAGCGGCACGAGCGCCCCGACGGGCGCCAGCAGGATCGACGCGTGCAGCTTCTGTGGCGGGGCCTCGGTGGACGCGCCCGCCCACACCGCTCCCAGTTCGAGCGCGAAGCGCTGAGCGGCCTCGTCGCCCTCGCGCGTGAACGCGTACACCTCCCTGCCCTGCCAGCGCGCCACCTGCGTGAGGATGTGCGCGGAGGCGCCGAAGCCGTAGAGGCCGAGCCGCTGAGCCTCGCCGCACATTCGCAGCGCCCGATGGCCGATCACGCCCGCGCACATCAGCGGGGAGGCCTGCAGGCTCTCGTAGAGCTCGGGGATCGAGAAGCAGTAGCGCGCGTCGGCGACCGTGTAGTCGGCATACCCGCCGTCGATGTCGCGTCCGGTGAATCGCGCCCGGGGGCAGAGGTTCTCGCGCCCGGAGAGGCAGTACTCGCACTCGCCGTCGGTCCATCCCAGCCACGGGATGCCGACGCGCGCGCCCTCGCGGTGTGGCCCCTCGAGCGCGACGCCCTCGCCAGCCGACACGATCGTCCCGATGATCTGATGACCGAGCACGCGCGGCGGCGAGTCGATCGTGACCTCGCCGTCGAGCAGGTGCAGGTCGGTCCGGCACACGCCGCATGACTGCACCCGCACGAGCAGCTGCCCCGGGCCGGGCTGCGGCACCGGCCGCTGCACTACACGCAGCGGCCGGCCCACGCCCTCGAACAGGAGCGCGCGCATCTGATCGGGGAGCGCCGATTGCGCCATAGTCTCGCCAGTGAACCACGCCGCAGCGCATCTCGCCCGCACGGGCCTCTTCTTCAGCCACCCGGCGTGTCTCGGGCACGATCCGAGCGTCTACTCCCCGGGCCATCCCGACACCCCGCGGCGGCTGATCGTGCTGGAGGCGGCGCTCGCCGAACGCGACTGGCTGGGCTGGCGTCAGCTGCCGGCGCCCGCGCTCGCGCCCGAGCGCCTGGAGCTCGTCCACGACGGTGCTCACGTGAGCCGGATACGCGAGCTGTGCGCGGGCGGCGGAGGCGCGATCGACCCCGACACGTTCGTCGTGGAGGCATCGTTCGCCGCGGCGCTGCACGCCGCCGGCGGGGCTTGCGAGATGGCGCGCGCGCTGATCGCGGGCGAGGCCGACGTCGGCTTCTGTGCCGTGCGGCCGGCCGGCCACCACGCCGAAGCCGAGCGGTCGATGGGGTTCTGCCTGTTCAACAACGTCGCGCTCGCCGCGGCGAGCGCGATCGCCGAGCGGGGCGCCGAGCGGGTCCTGATCATCGACTGGGACGTTCACGCCGGCAACGGCACCGCCGAGATCTTCCGTCACCGTCCCGACGTGCTGCTCGCGTGTATCCACGAGCAGGATCTCTATCCCGGCAGCGGTCCGTTGCAGGACGCCGGCTCGGGCGAGGGCGAGGGTTACACGATCAACCTGCCCGTGCCGGCGCGATCGGGCGAGCCGCTGTGGTCGGCGCTGCTGCGTGAGATCGTGATCCCGGCCGGTCGCGCTTTCGACCCCGACCTCGTGCTCGTCTCGTGCGGTTTCGACGCCCACGCCGCCGACCCGCTTGCCAACTGCCTGCTGCAAACCAGCTCGTTCGCGCACATTGCCGCACTCGTGCAGGACGCCGCGCGCGACCTCGGCGCGCCGCTCGGTCTGGTGTTGGAGGGCGGCTACGACAGCGCCGTGCTCGCGGAGTGCGTATGCGCGGTCCTCCCGGCTCTCGCCGCGAGCGCGGGCGCGCCCGTGGCTGGCGCCGCAGGGGGGGAGCCGCCGCGCGCCGCGCCGCGCTCCGGTGCGCCGGCGGGAGCCCGGTCCGCGGGCTCCGAGGGAGGCCTGCAGCGCAGCGACGAGGAGGTTCTGCGGCGGGCGCGCGCGCAGGTCGGGCGCTACTGGCCGCTGTGAGAGATCCGCGCAGACCGTGACGCGGCCTGCGCTCAGATCCCCTGGCCGGGCAGGAACTCGTTCGTGAACGGCGGCAGCCCGCTCGTGGGATCGTGTGCCAGCAGTCCGTGCGCGAACATCCAGCTCGCAAACGACGCCCACGCGCCCGGGTCCTGGTAGCCGAAGGGCTCGCTCGCGTTCGCCGGCTGGGTGGCGGGGAGGGTCTGTCGGATCGATTCGAGCTGCAGCTTCGGTTCGAGCGACGGGTTGGCGTCGATCACGGTGCGCGTAGCAGCCTGCGGGTCGGCGCGCACCTCGCGCTCGCCGCGCGTGAGCGCTGCCAGAAAGGCGCGCAGATCCTGTCCGTCAGTGTGCGCCTGGCCTTCGCGCACCGCCAACACGAGCTCGTCGTAGCTGGGCACGCCCGCCTGATCGATCGGGATCACGACCGGATGGCGATGCATCAGGCGCAGTTGGATCGCCTCGTAGTTCCAAAAGCCGCCCAGCGTCGCGTCGACCTGGCCGGAGAGCATCGCCGGGATGAGGTTGAAGCCGACGTTGACTTCGCGCACGTCGGCGGGAGATACGCTGGCATGCACGAGCGCGGTTCTCAGCTCGGCCGTCTGGTAGGCGATCCCCGCCGTGCCGACGCGCTTGCCCGCCAGGTCTGCGACGCTGCTGACGTGTCGCCCGGGGAGGGCGATGATCGACGTCAGCGGACGTTGGACGAGCGCCGCGATCGAGACCACGTGCAGGCCCTCATCGCGCGCGAGCAGCAGCTCGGGCTCGTAGGTGATGGCCATGTCGACCTTGCCCGAGGCGAGCAGCTTCAGCGGTTCGGAGGGGTCGGCCGGGGTGGCGGGTTTGACGTCCAGGCCGACCGCGCGGAAGTCGCCGTGTGCGATCGCCGAGTAGATCGCGGCGTGGTCGGCGTTCGGGAAGAAGTCGAGCATCAGCGTCAGCGGCTTGACGGTGGCGGACGTGAGGGCGTCCTGCTTGCTTCCGCAGGCGCTCGCCAGCGCGCACGCGCCGATCAGCGCGAGCGCGAGCAGAGCGCGCAGCATGTGCGGCCGCCCGGATCGCCTCACGTACGGCCTCGCCGGTCTCGAACGTTCCACGGGGCGAGCCTTCGCTCCACGGTGGCCAGCGCGTAGAAGCACGCGATCGCGAAGGCGAACAGCACCACGGTGCCAGCGTAGGCGCGGGAGGTCTGGAAGTTGACGTCGCTGAGGATCTCGCGGCCGAGTCCGGGGTAGGCGCCGGTCGTCGGCGTGGTCGTCTCGGCGATGAACGCTCCGATCACGCCGACCGCGAGCGCGATGCGCGCGCCGCTGAGCGCGGCCGGCAGGGCGGCGGGAAGCTCGGCGAAGCGAAACGCCTGCCAGCGCGAGGCGTCGAGCGTGCGCAGCAGCTTGGGCTGCTCGGGGTCCACCGCGGCGAGGCCGTCGACGGTCGTGACGACGACGGGAAAGAAGCAGATCAGCGCGATCACGAGCAGCTTTGGAAGCAGTCCGAAGCCCCACCAGAAGACGAGCACCACTCCGATCACGGGAACCGGCACGGCCTGCGAGCCGACGAGCAGGGGATAGACCGCGCGTCGCGCCAGCGGCAGCAGGTGGACGGCGACCGCGAGCGCGAGCCCGCCGGCGAGGGCCAGGCCGAGGCCGAGCACGACCTCCTCGGCCGTCACGGTGAAGTTGTGCCAGATCAACGACCTGCTCCTCCACAGCGCCGTGGCCACTGCGTGGGGCGCCGGAAGAACCGCTTCTTCGACGCCGTTGATCTCCACGTAGAGCTCCCAGGCGCCGAGCAGCAGGCACGCGAGCAGCGCGGCCGGCAGCCAGCGCGTACGTCGCGCGCTCACGCCCGACCGCCCGCCGCGAGCGCCGAGAGCGCTCGCTCCCGCAGCCCGATCAGCTCGCTCTCGGTGCGCCGGCGCGGACGCGGCAGGTCGACGTCGAGCTGCGCGAGCACGCGTCCCGGGCGCGGCGAGAGGACGACCACGCGGTCGGCGAGCAGCGCCGCCTCCTCGACGTCGTGCGTCACCAGGAGCACCGTGCGCGGCGCGCCGGCGAGCGTCCGCTGCAGCCACTCCTGCATCTCCGCGCGCGTGATCGCATCCAGCGCGCCGAACGGCTCGTCGAGGCACAGCACCGGCTTGCCGGCGAGCAGCGTGCGTAGGAAGGCCACGCGCTGGCGCATGCCGCCGGAGAGCTCGCTCGGGTGCGCGTCCTGGAACCCGTCCAGCCCGAGCTCGGCGAACAGCGTCGCCGCTCGGCGACGGGCGAGCGCGCGTGGCGCGCCGGCGATGCGCAGCGCCAAGCCGGCGTTGTCGAGCGCGCTCAGCCACGGCAGCAGCAGGTCGCGCTGGGGCATGAGCACCGCCGGCGCGCAGCGCAGCGTGCCGCCGTCGGGTTGCTGGAGCCCGCATACGAGCTCAAGCAACGTGCTCTTGCCGCAGCCGCTCGGCCCCACGACTGCCACGATCTCGCCGTGCGAGGCCTGCAGCGAGACCCCCGCCAGCGCCGGCACAGGGGAGCCGTCTCCCTTCCGCGCGGAGGACGGGCGGGCGGGGTAGATGCGGCTGACCTGATCGACGCGAATCTCGAGCGGACGATGCTGCGCGGCACCGCCGGCCGGCGCGGACGGTGGCGTGGCGCGGGGCTGCAGTTCGGTCGGCACCTTGCTCCCTTCGCGGGCATTACCCCACAGGTTCAAAGGGTCGGCGCCGGGGCGATGCTTGCGAGGCGCCATCTCAGCCGGCCTCCCGCCAGCCCCCCCGTATGTGTTCAGCTCGAGCGCTGATGCTAGCGCGCGGCCGAGGTCGCGGGGCGCGTGAGCGCGCGCACGAAGTCCTCGAGCTGAGCGGTCGTCCAGCACTCGAACGCCGTGCAGTACTGCTCGTATGCGGCGATCACCGAATCGCCGTAGTTCCAGTAGAGATGCGGCTCGGGGTTCAGCCAGAAGGTGCGTCCAGCCCGCGCGGCGATCTGCGCGAACACGTCGGCGCGCGGATCGCGCCCGTTCGTACGCGCGTCGCCGAGCACGATCACGGTCGCGCGCGGGTGCAGGTCGTCCTCCACCTGCACGAGGAACTCCGACCACACGCGCCCGTAGTCGGTGTAGCCCGATATGTCCGCCACCCCGGCGTCGTTGCTGATGCGTTCGCTGACCGTCTTGAAGTTGCGCTCGCCTTCGAAGATGTCCGTCACCTCCGAGATCCTCTCGATGAACACGAACGAGCGCATCTTGCGGAAGGTGTCGTGGAGAGCGTGGAGCACCGACAGGAAGAACACCGAAGCCGATGTCACGCTCGTCGAGACGTCGCACAGCACGTAGATCTCGGGACGGCGAGGGCGGCGCGGACGGAACTTCAGCTCGACGGGCACGCCGCCCGTCTGCAGCGAGGCCCGCATCGTGCGGCGCACGTCGACGTGGGCGTGACGACGGTGACCGCGCGCCTGCAGGCCCTGCGTGGCAAGGCGCCTGCGCAGCTGCGCCACGACCCTGTGCACGGCCGCGAGATCGGCGAGCGGCCCCGACGGCAGCGCGCGGTCGAGCTCCCCCAGCGGGCGCGCGGGCGGCAGGCTGCCGCTGCGCTCGATCTGGGCGCGTTCGAGCTCGCGCCGCAGGAGCGCCTCGAAGCGCCGCAGCTGATCGCGCGGCAGGCCCTCGTGGCGCGGGTCGTCCTCGGGAAGCTCCGGTTGCGGCTCGGCGCGCAGTCCGAGCGCGCGGCGGATCCGCTGCACGTCCACGCCGATCACGCCCGACCCCTCCTGCCGGCGCGCGAACGCGGCGATCGCCATCCGCGCGAGGTCGCGCATCGCGCCCTCGGCGCCATCCCGGAGCGCGTTCGCGATCTGCTCGCGAAGCGCCTCCAGCTCCTCCTCGGAGAGCTCTCCCAGCTCGAGCGCCCCGTCCTCGCGAACTCCCTCGCGCGCGGCCGCGATCTCGACCGCCCGGAAGAAGAAGCGCTCGAAGACGAGCTCGAACACGCGCCTGTCCTCCTGGCTCTTGGCGAGCGTCGCCGCGAGGGCCTCGCGGAAGTCCTCCTGGGAGGTCCAGCTCACCTCCTTGAGCACCGAGAAGGCGTCGAGCATCTCGGAGGTGCCGACGGCGACGCCTTCGCGGCGCAGCTCTTCGCCGAGCTCGAGGATCCGCGCTGGCAGGCCCTGCGGCTGATCCTCAGGCGACATCGGCGGGCGAGCGCAGCTTCAGGCCCACGCGTTCGGACACGACGTCCATGTCGGTGCGGTGCTTGACGATCACCGACATCGTCTCGGTGAACGTGTCGGCATCGATCTCCTGCACGCCGAGCAGCAGCAGCGCGCGCGCCCAGTCGATCGACTCCGCGATCGACGGCGGCTTCTTGAGATCGAGCTCGCGCACCATGCCGATCACCTCGACCAGCCTCCGTGCCACGGTCTCCTCGAGCTCGGGCGCGTGCAGCCGCACGATTTCGAGCTCGTGCTCGAGCGAGGGATAGTCGAGCCACAGGTACAGGCAGCGGCGCTTGAGCGCCTCGGTCAGCTCGCGCGAGTTGTTCGAGGTCAGCAGCACGATCGGGTGCGTGCGCGACTGCACGCGGCCGAGCTCGGGGATTGAGATCTGGAAGTCCGACAGGACCTCGAGCAGCATCGCCTCGAACTCCTGGTCGGTCTTGTCGATCTCATCGATCAGCAGCACCACGGGCTGCTCGGATGCGATCGCGCTCATCAGGGGACGCGCCAACAGGAACTCCTCACCGAAGATGTCCTCCTGCACGGCGTCCCAGCCAGTGTCGGAGGCCTCCGCCTGGATGCGCAGCAGCTGCTTGCGGTAGTTCCACTCGTACAGCGCCTTCGCCTCGTCGAGCCCCTCGTAGCACTGCAGCCGCACCAGCTCGCGCCCGAGGTGGCGCGCGAGCGCCTTCGCGAGCTCGGTCTTGCCAACGCCCGCGGGGCCCTCGACGAGCACGGGCTTGCCGAGTCTCGTTGCGAGGTAGGCCACCAGCGCCGTGGACTCGCCGGGGAGATAGCCGACCGCCCGCAGACCGTCCGCCATCGTTGCGACCGACGCGGGGGCTTGGGCCTGGGGCGGGGACATCTTCGCGTCATGATAGGTGCCACTCGGGCTCGAGGACGCCCCGAGCGCCTCGCTGCGATGGTCCCCGCTCGCCGTCGAGGAGCCGCCGGGCGCCTCGTGCGGACGGCTGCCGCTCGCCGTCGAGCCGGGCCCGGGCGCTTTACTCGGAGTGCCCCGGCTGGTCCTCGAAGGACAGCTGCTCGGGCGGCGCCGGCGGGTAGGGAGGGCGCTCCCTCGCGGGCACCGCCGAGCTGCGCCGGCGGGGCTGGCGCTGGACCACTACGGTATCGGGAGCGTCCTCGACCTCGCCACGGCGCGGCGCCCGCAATGTCTCGCCCGCCTGCTCGGCGGCGGGCCGCCCCGCCGCCCGGAACGGCTCCTGAGTTCGCTCGGCGGCCGCCCCGCGCGGGGCCTGCGCCGGCTCCTCCGGCTGGGCGGCGGCGCGGCGCGGCACCGGGAAGGCCTCGTCGGGCTCCTCGGCTGCTCGGCGCCGGCGCGAGCGACCGCGGGTCAGCGGCGGCTGCGGGCGCTCGAGCGTGCGCATCCTCAGGCCGGCGTAGGCCAGCGCGCCGGCAGCCACGAACGCCATGAAGAAGCCCCACTCGATGCCCACCGGGTAGCCGCCTCCCGCCGGCCGGCTGAAGACGCGATAGAAGATCAGCAGCGCCGCCCACACGCCGGCGATCAGCACGATCGTGCCGTCTGAGCCGGGAAGCTGGAAGCGTCGGCCCTCGCCGCGCGCGAACAGCATCGCGAGCACGCCGGCGGCGACGAGGAAGATCGCGGCCTCGACGAACGACACGTCGCCGAAGGCGTTGATGTCGTGCGAGTAGATCGTGCCCGTCCTGCGGTTGAGGCTCTGCAGCCCGTACCACGGCAGGAACATCGTCGCGAGCAGCGCCAGCGCGGCGACCGCCGCCGCTCGCTGCTCGACCTGGAGCGCCCGCCATGCGTGCGTCAGGCGGGTCATCTCGCGCCTGCGCTCGGCGTCGTGGAGGCCTCGTGGCTCACAGCGACAAGTCTAGGTGTGGGGGGTGCCGGCTAGTGGTGGCTCACCACGACGGTGCCGCTGGCCGTCGAGAAGTTCCCCACCAGGTCGCGCGCGGCGAGCGTCACGGTAAACATGCCGCCGGCTGAAGGCGTTACCCACAGCAGTCGCGGACGGCCGCCTTCGACGGTGGCCGTGTTCGTCCACACCACGCGCGAGCCCTTCCGGACCGTCATGTTCACCGTCGAGAGCTTCGACAGCGCGATCTGCAGACCCGCGCGCGTCGCACCGCGCAGCGTCCGCGTCAGCAGCGAGACGGTCGGGGGCGTGCTCAGGTCGGTCGTGAAGCGCTGAGCGGTCGTGCAGTAGATCGAATCGCCGGGAATCGCCGCAGCGGACTGCGCGAGGCGCGCTCGCATCGAGGCGATCGCCGTAGCGGGCGCCGCCGCGCCGCCGCTGCCCGTCGGGGTGGGCGTGGTGCTGGCTCCGGTCGGAGGTGCGCCGCCGGGCGTGCCGGGGCCGGGCGGCGATTCGCCGGCGGGCGGCGCATAGGGCTCGCCGCGGCGTGTTCGTTCGCAGAGGTGCTGGAGGAATTCGGTCAGCAGTTCGTGGTAGTTGAGGTTGGATTCCCCGTACTGGTCGTAGAGCGACCAGGCGCCGGTGTCGTAGTGCGGCACCTCCGCGCGCGCCTCCGCGTCGCCGGCTTCGAAGAGCTGCAGCCCGAGCGGATCCTTCGTGATCGAGGTGTATTCGTAGAGGCCGACGAGGGACTGTATGAAGCCGTTGAGGATGCGGTCGCCGGGGGCGTAGGAGTACTCGGCGTACGTCGCGCCGGCGGGCGTCGGGACCCGAACCCCCTGCGGCGGCGCCTGCTCGAAGATCCCGACCGCCTTCTGCGCGCTTTCGAGCAGCAGGGGTTCCTTGAAGCGCGACCATGCTCGAGCGAGCACCTGCAGCGCCGTGCCCTGGGAGAGGCCGCTGGTCCACGGAGGCGTGCCGCCGTCGAAGCGGAACAGGTACTCCCAGGCGATTCCCCCGGCGCGTTCGGTGGCGAGCGGGATCACTTCGCCGAGCAGCTGGCGCAGGTTGGCGTTTTCGTGCCCCGAGGTGTAGTAGCCGTTGGCCTCGCCGAAGGTGGCCAGCCACTGGATCTCGATCCCCTGTCCCGCGTAGTACTGCCACACGATCTTGCTACCCGGGAAGCTCACGCGCTCGCCGCTTGCGATCAGCGGTTCGGTCGTCCACCACTGGCGGTTTCGTTCGAGCGTGAGGAACAGCGCGGGCATGCGCGAGGGCGTCAGCGCTCCCGCCGCGGCGATCGCCTGCACGTTCGCGAGCACCGCGCCGAGCTCGGTTCGGCGAGTGCCGCTCAGGCGCGAGAGCGAGCTCCTCGCCGCCGCGTAGGCGCCTGCGTAGCGAGCGTAGGAGGCTTCGCTTATCCCGCCCGCGCGCAGCAGGCGCGTGAGCGCCACGCTGACGGTGAGGCTCGCGCGCGCGGCGCCGCGCGCGCGAGCGGCGGGGGCGAGGTGCGGGCGCGAGGCCGCCAGCGCCGGCTGGGGGCCGGGACCGGGCGGTGCGGCGAGGGCGCAGGCCGAAAGGCAGGCGAGCACAGTCGTAACGCCTTTGACACGCACCGCGGTCATGCTACGTGGGGGCGGGGAGCTCGCTGCAGTAGTGCTTGCAATGCGACGCCTGCGCGATCCGTGCACGCCCCAGCTAACAGTCTGCGCGGCCCACAGTTTCGCTGCTTGCACGCCGCCGCGCGACGGCGTCACTCGTGGTCGAACTCGAGGTCGTCGACGCCGTCGAGCTCGTCGTCCTCGTCCTCATCGCCTTCCTCGTCGTCCTCGTCCTCTTCGTCCAGGTCTTCGTCGTCGTGCTCTGCGAGGAGATCGGTTTCGTCCTGATGGGCGCGCTGGAACCGCTCGACGAGCTCGTCGCGCTTGTTCTCATCGAGGGGGATGTCCTCCGCGATCAGCACCCAGTCGGAGCTGTCGAGCTCCTCGCTTTCAAAGATCTCGTGGTCGACCTCGGGAGAGTCGTCGACGATGATCATGACCTCGGTCTGCGGATTGAAGTAGGTGCCCGGCCGCAGGGTCACCTCGTCGAGCTGGAACCGGCGAGCGCTGGTCATGGCGGCTTTATACCCAACGTCGCAGCGGCTGTGTGCGTCATGCCTCGAGCTCCCTCAGAGTGCGCTGGACCTCGGCCTCGACCTCGAGCGGTTCAAGGCCCTGGCGCGCGCGCCGTTCGTTGCGCGCGATCACCATCTGCCGGACCTCCTCCTGGAGGCCGGCGTCGTGTTCCGGGCCCGCGGAGGCCGGCGCCAGCAAGCGGCTCACCTCGGCGTCGATGTCGAGCGCGGGCTCGCCGCGGCGCACGAGTCGCTCGCTGCGGGCGTGCAGCATCTGACGGACCTCGCGCTCTCGCTCGAGCGCCGCCGCAGCCGATTCCTTCGGTGGCGCCGGAGCGGCACCGACGAAGTCGCTTTCCCGCGACAGCCCGCCCTGGCCGATCTGGTCGTACATGCTGTCCGTGCCGCGCGTCACGAGGAACAGCACGGACATGACGAACGAGAACGCGACCGTGCCGAAGACGACGAACGTGAGGCCGTTCTCGGCTATGCCGAACGCGACCGTCGAGACCGAGCTCTGCACCGCCTGATTGTTGCCGATCTCGCGCCTCTTCGCTACCCTCGTTGGTCGAGGTTGACTGACCAGTCAATCTAGAGGTCTGCGCCACCCCTTAAGGAGATTCGAGAATGGTCGATTTCACGCTCACAGACGAGCAGAAGAACCTGCGCGAGATGGCCCACGACTTCGCCGCGAAGGAGATCCGCCCCGTCGCCTGGGAGTACGACAAGGACGGGACCTGGCCCGAAGACATCATCAAGAAGGCCTGGGACGTGGGCCTGATGAACAGCCACATCGAGGAGGAGTACGGCGGCCCGGGAGCAAGCTACCTCGACGGCTGCCTGATCGAGGAGGAGCTCTCGTGGGGCTGCTCGGGCATCCAGACCTCGCTCGGCTGCAACGGCCTCGCCACCGCCCCGATCGGGCTCGGCGGCTCGGAGGCGATCAAGAAGAAGTACCTCGGCATGCTCACCGAGGCGCCGCTGCTGGCCTCCTTCTGCCTGACCGAGCCCGATGCCGGCTCCGACGTCTCGGGCATGCGCACGACGGCCGTCAAGAAGGGCGACAAGTACGTCATCAACGGCTCGAAGTGCTTCATCACCAACGGCGGCTACGCCGACTTCTACACCGTCTATGCGAAGACCGACAAGGACGCCGGCCACCGCGGCATCTCGGCGTTCGTCGTCGAGCGCGACTGGGGCGTCGTCGTCGACAAGAAGGAGGACAAGCTCGGCCAGCGCGCCTCGAACACGGCGACGATCTCCTTCAACGACGTCGAGGTCCCGGCGGAGAACCTGCTCGGCGAGGAAAACCACGGCTTCAAGCTGGCGATGATGACGCTCGACCGCACCCGTCCGGGGGTCGCCGCGATGGCCACCGGCATCGCGCGCGCGGCCTTCGAGTTCGCGACCGACTACGCCCGCGAACGGGTCCAGTTCGGCGTTCCGATCGCGATGCACCAGGCGATCCAGTTCATGATCGCCGACATGGCGACGAACGTGCACCTGGCCCGACTCGCCACCTGGAACTCGGCGGTGCTGCTCGACCAGGGCAAGCGCAACACGCTCGAGTCCTCGCACGCCAAGCGATTCGCGGCCGATACCGCGATGGAGGTGACGACCGACGCCGTCCAGGTCTACGGCGGGTACGGCTTCATCAAGGAGTATCCGGTCGAGAAGCTGATGCGCGACGCCAAGATCCTCCAGCTCTATGAGGGCACGGCTCAGATCCAGCGGCTGGTGATCGCCCGGGAGACACTGCTCCCGCGGCGGGTCGAGGAACCGGCCGCCGCGGCGGCGTAGCCCGCATGCCGGCCACAGAAATCGCCGTTTTCGGCG
>DATFZM010000050.1:0-3191 GCA_035314465.1 Solirubrobacteraceae bacterium
CAAGGACCATGGCCGCCATCGCGGGCGAGGCGACGAGCAGACGCCTCTCCTCCTCGATCGGTGGCCGCGTACCACCCTGTCGCCATCGGGCCTGTCGTTCGTGGCCAGGCAGGGTCTGGCGCTGCCGCGCGCCCGACTCGACACGCTCGTGCTCGCAGACGAGCGTGTGCCCATCGAAGACACGGATCCGATCGTGGCTCTCGTGCACGAAGACCTCCCGCTCGATGAGCGATACGGGGAGCGAGTAGCGATTGGTGTGGAGCGTGATGTACCCCTCGTCGTCCACGACTCGGCTGCACCGCAGGTAGACCTCGGGGATGTGCAGCGGCAGCGGCTTCAGGCTCGCTCGCTCCGTGGCGAAGAGCTCGATGGGTTTCGCTTGAAGCGCCCTCTTGGTCGTTGCGTTCACCCGCTCGCACCAGGCGCGGAGCTGGGCGTTCAGGTCAGCGAGATCTACGAAGGTGCGGCCGGCGTAGAAGTTGTTCTCGATGTGATGGAAGGGACGCTCCACCCGTGCCGAGCGGTTCGCGTCACCGAGCTCATGAGCCGCGAAGACCGAGCCGAAGCGCGCCGCGAAGGCGACCATCTCCGGCGCGATCACCGCGTGCTTGCCCGCGCCCCCCGCCACCACGACGCTCGAGTTGTCGAGCATGCAGCGCCCCGCGGCGCCTTGGAAGAAGCGCAGCGCTGCGGTCAGGAAGACCTTCACCCAGAAGCGGGTCCACCGCGGATAGACCTGCGCATAGATCATCCGCGAGTAGCAGAGCACCAGCGACGCGCACTGCACCCGCTGCCTCTTGCCCCCGATCGTCACGTCGTGCGGCGAGGTGTCGTGCTGCATCTCCTCGCCTGGCTCGAAGGAGTAATGACCTGTTCGCTCCTTCGGCTTCTGCCCGATGCCGCGACGACGGCAGTAGCCCGTCAGCGTCGGGTACGGGATCACGATCCCGGCGGCCTCGAGCTCCTCGTGGACGCGGACGAGGTTGCCGTTGCATCGCGTGTGCAGCTCCAGGATCTGCAATGCGTACGGCTCTGCCTTCTCCCGCCGTTCGATCGCCGGCACCTCCGCCGTCCCTGCCTTGAGCACTCGCTTGACGGTGCCGCGCGACACCTCGAGGGCGTGCGCGATCCGGCGGATGCCGTGCCCCTTAGCCCGCAGCTGCAAGATCGCAGTCCGCGTGTCTCGATCCTGCATCGTACTCCTCCATCCTGATGTTCAGCGCGTCCCACGCCGCCTTCATCGTTCGAATCGCACGCCGTACGCGGGCGCTCTTCATCACGCTCGCGTCGGCGCGCGCGGCACGCTCGAGGCCATCGCCCGTGCGCGTGAGAGCGTCGCCCGCGACGCCGAGCTTCTGGATGAGCCAGCCGGTCTCGTCCCCGGGCTCCGGCGCGGACGCCTCGACCGCGCGCAGAAACAGCCGCGGCGCGCTCGCGATGCGCTCGCGCACCTCGCCGTCGCCTGCACGCCACGCCGCATACAGCTGGGCCATCTGCCGGGTCGTGACGCGCTCCTTCCCGAGGGCCCTCACCAGCTGCTCGCACTGCGGCCTGTTGGCGCGCGCCAACGGCACCAGCGACTTCATCGCCGCGTGCGGCGGCACCCAACCGCTGCGCACGGCCTCCTCCGCGCTCTCGGGCAGCGCGGACACCAGGGCCATTCGGCGCGATACCCAGCTCGACGTCCGACCCAGCGCGACGCCGATCGCCCGGAGCGTCGGCCCCTGGCCGTGCAGCTCGCGGATCAGCCACCCCTCCTCCACCACCGAGCGACGCCGGCTCGTCTCCTGCCGATGGCAGTAGACCAGACCGTCGGCCTCGCTCAGCCCGAGGCCGATCGCGATCACGGTGTCGTTCCCCAGCTGACCGAGGGCGCGCACGCGCCGGTAGCCGTCGAGGAGCACCGGCCGCCCGTCCGCGTCGTGCACCACGATCACCGGGCTCGTCTGGCCAGCCTCGGCCATCCACGCCGCGAGACGCGCCTCCGCGCCCGCGTCGCGAATCCGCAGACCGACGTAGCGCAGCACCAACGCGCGGCACTCGAGGGTGATCGTACCCGGCGGCGGTGCTGGCTCCGTGTCGGGCTCGGCGGCGAAGTCTCCGGGGTCGGCCATGGACCCGTCGAATCACGATCGCCGGGGCGCCGTCATTGCCGGCGCGTGACGGCTGCCCGGCAAGCCGGCGTTATCTCCAACGATCTCCGCGACCTATCCCGCCAAGCCGGCGCGTGACAGAGGCCTACGCGACCGGGGCCGACCCCGCGGCGCCCACAATCGGGGCAACTTCACCAAGGATCTTCACCAGTTCCAGCTCCAAGCCGGCGCGTGACAGCCGTGACGCACGGTCCCATGCCAGCAGGATTTCCTCCTTCGTTCCGATGGGTTGCGAGCCCAAGCCGGCGCGTGACAGCTCTGCCGGCCGCGGCGCCGTCACACGCCGGATCGGCGCTGCTGGCGGACCCGTCGCCCCGCGCCGCTGCGCACGCCAGGCTTGCTGCCGCACCTGGTCCGCCTGCCGATGGCCGGCGAGGTCGCGCGCCCGGCGCGCCTTCGCCTGCCCGCAACGTCGGACCTTTCGGCACGCCGCCGAGCACACCCGCTGGGCCGCGCCCGAGCGATGATCTGCGTGGAACTGCGCGCTGCAGACCGTACACCGCGAGCAGGGACGTCTCGACAAACCCATCCCGCAAGCCTGGCCGCCGATGGCCACCCAGCGGCGCTCACCTCACGCCGCGCGCACCTGCGTCGTCCGAGGTGGCCCCGGGGTGGGTCCGTTCTCGTGAGCAGGGGTGGGTCTATTCAGGCGAGCGGTGAAGCTCCTTCCATTCCACCCACTCGGGGTGCTCGGTCAGCTTGCGCCTCCGGGTGAACCCCTGCGCGTCCGCGCGGAGGAACGTAGAGGATGCAAAGGGGTTCCTGCGGGCCAGGACCATCCTGCCCCATGTGCCCGTTGACGTAACGCCCGGACTACGACATCGTCTCGATGCGACGGAAACCCGCACAATTTCAGTGGGTTCGCGCGTCCGATCGAGGTAATCGGGGCGTTACTGTACTCGTCGAGCTACCAGGTTGAGCGCATCCAAACGGGGCGCCGGCGGACACCGCGGACGCACGTTCGCCTCGTCCGGCGTCTCGGCGTCTGCCCGCGAGCGGGCTCGGGATGACTACTCCGCCGCGCCCCCCATCCAGGAC
>DATFZM010000051.1:0-35425 GCA_035314465.1 Solirubrobacteraceae bacterium
CGGCGGCGCCGAATACCATCTCGTGTTCGCCGAAGCCGACCAGCTCGTGCGCGGCGACCAGGTGCAGGTCGGCGGGGTGCCGGTGGGCAGCGTCACGAACATCACCCTGCGGCACGACTTCAAGGCGCAGGTCACGATCCACGTGGACTCCTCGCTGACGCCGCTGCACGCGGGCACGACGGCACTGGTGCGCGTGCCGTCGCTCTCGAGCGTGGCCAACCGCTACATCCTGCTCAGCCCGGGCCCGCAGAACTACCCCACCCTACCGGACGGAGCAACGCTGCCCGCGAGCGCGACCAAGGAAGTGACCGACCTCGACGCGCTCTTCAACACGCTCAACCCGCGAACGCGCAAGGGCCTCTCGCAGTTCATCCAGGGCACCGCCGAACAGTACGCCGGCGCGGGTCGCACCTTCGGCGAATCGGTCGAATACTTTCCGCCCTTCCTCGGTGCGACGAGCCACTTCTTCGGCGAGCTCGTCAGGGATCAGAAGGTGTTCACCAACTTCCTCGTCGAAACCGCCAAGGCCGTCACGACGATCGGCGCCCGCCACGAACAGCTCGCCGACCTGATCGAAAACTCGAACACCACCTTCAGGGCGATCGGGGATGAGCAAACACAGCTCGCGCAGGGCCTCAAAGCCCTGCCCGTGACGCTGAACCAGGGCAACAAGACCTTCGCGGAACTGCCGTCGACGTTCAAAGCGCTCGAAGAACTGGTGGTCGTCTCCAAGCCCACCAGCCAGCCGCTCGTGCGGCTCTTCTCGCACCTGCGCGGTCTCGTGACCACGGCCACGCCCGTCGTCCACAACTTCAGCCTCGCGTTCAGCAAGCCGGGACCCTCGAATGATCTCACCGACCTCGTGCGTGCGCTGCCGTCGCTGGCCAAGACGCTCGAATCCAGCTCCCCGGCGAGCGTCACCGCGCTGCGCGAATCCGTGCCGATCACCGCCTTCTTCGGCCCCTACGCGCCGGACCTCTCCAGCGCGCTGAGCACGTTCGGAGCGGGCGGTGCCTACTACGACGCCAACGGCCACTACGCGCGCGTGAGCCCCGTGCTGCCCGACTTCATACTCGGGGCGAACAACACGCTCATACCTGCGAACTCCTCGCAGGTCTTCCAGTCGCTCAAACACGGCGAACTGCGTCGCTGTCCAGGCGCGGCAACGCAGCCCTCGGCCGACAGATCCTCGCCGTTCACAGACGGTGAACTCCTGTCCTGCGACCCGTCACAGACGCCCTGATGGATCGCCGCCGCCGCAACTCGCTCGCCGGTAGCCCGCTGCTGATCGGGGCGATCACGGCGCTGATCGTTGTCGTCGCGGTGTTCCTCTCCTACAACGCGAACAACGGGCTGCCGTTCGTGCCGACCTACGACATCAAGGTCGAACTGCCCGAGGCCTCGGGCCTGCAGAAGTCAAACCAGGTCCGTATCGCCGGCACGCGCGTGGGCATCGTCAACGCCATGACCGCGCACCAGAACCCGAACACCGGCAAGGTCACGGCGATCGCCGAACTGAAGCTCGAAAAAAAAGTCGAACCGCTGCCGGCTGACACGAAGGCGATCGTGCAGTCGGTCTCCGCGATCGGGTTGAAGTACCTCGAACTCGAAAAGGGCAGCTCCTTCAGGACGATCAAGGCGGGGCAGTCAATCCCCCTCAGCCAGACGCGCGAACCGGTGGACATCGAGGACCTCTTCAACATGTTCAACAAGCCAACGCGCACGGCGATCAAGATCAACACGAACAACTTCGGCGACGGCCTCGCCGCGCGCGGCCCGGGGCTGAACACGACGATCGCCGAACTGCGCCCGCTCGTGACGAACGCGGTGCCTGTCCTGCACAACCTCGCCTTGCCCGACACCGAACTGCACGAGCTATTCATCGCGCTCGAGCGCGCCTCCGGGCAGGCGGCGCCGGTGGCCGAGCAGCAGGCGGCCTACTACACCTACCTCGACATCTTCTTCACCGCCTTCGCGAGCGTGACGCCCTCGCTGGAAGCCGCCACCAATGGCGGCCCGGCATCGCTCGAACAGGCGATCCACTCGCTGCCCTACCAGGCGCGGCTGCTCGAAAACTCGACCGAGTTCATGCGCCTGCTGCGGCCCAGCGCGGTGGACCTGAGCACACTCGCCGCGCCCCTCGGACACGCCTTGACGGTCGGCGCGGTGAACCTCAGGGCGGCGACGGAACTGAACACCCAGCTGGCTGCGTCCTCGAAGGCGCTGGCGGAATTCGGCACGAACCCGATCGTGACGGCGAGCTTCGAAGACTTCACCCACACGCTGGAAGTGGGCACCCCGCTCGTGCAGGGGCTCGCTCCGGCGCAGGCGGCGTGCAACTACTTCACGCTCGCCTTCCGCAACGTCGCGAGCCTCGAGGCCGAGAGCGTCGGCACCGTCGGCACGGCGGCCCGCGCCGGCTTCGTGCTCTCGCCCGTCGGGCCCAACAACGAGGGCTTCCCCTCCTCGGCGCCCGCCAACGGCCCGTCCACGGAACCGGCCGAAAAAGGCAGCAAGGCGATCATCGACAACAACCACCTGCACATCAACCCCTACCCGTCGGTCTCCGGTCCCGGTCAGCCGCAGTACTGCGAAGCGGGCAACGAGACCTACATACCGGGCGTCGCGCAGTTCGGCGCGCTGCCCGCGCAGTACGTCGCGAAGAACCGCGAATTCACCAGCCGCAGCCAGAACCTGTTCGGCGAAACGTACCCGAGCTCCACGCTCCAGGCCCTCGGACTGCAGAAGTCGACGCCGACCACGTCCTCCAAGAGCACGGGGAACAAGAAATGAGCCGCACTCGCTGGTGGCGCCGGCGCGACCAGATCCCCGTCGTAGAGCTTCAGCGCTCGCGCCCAGTGCGCACGGGGGTGATCGTGGTCGTGCTCGTCGCGCTGGTGACCTACTTCGGCTTCACCAAGCACATCCCGTTCAAACACGGCTTCCGCCTGAACGCCGTCTTCGCGAACGCGATCAACATCAAAGCGAAGTCCCCCGTGCGCATCGCCGGCGTCGACGTCGGCCAGGTGAGCTCGATCCAGCGCGAGGGCAACACGGGGGTCGTGACGATGGAAATCAGCAACGGCGGGCTGCCGATCCACACCGACGCGACCGTCAAGATCCGCCCGCGCATCTTCCTGGAAGGCAACTGGTTCGTCGAACTGCAGCCCGGCAGCCCCTCCGCGCCCACGTACTCCTCGGGAGGGACGATCCCGATCACGCACACCTCCGACCCGGTGCAGCTCGACCAGGTGCTCGACGCGCTCAACACGGACACGCGCGCGAACCTGCAGACGTTCCTGATCGAATACGGAGCCGGGCTGACGGCCAGCCCGACACCCGAACAGGACGCCGCGCAGGATCCCGAAGTGCGCGGGATCAACGCCGCCCAGGCGCTCAACAAGGCCTACCACCTCGCGCCCCCCGCGCTGCGCGGGGGCGCCGTCATCCAGCAGGCGCTCACCGGAACCGACCCGCACGACCTCTCCAAACTCGTCGCCGGGATCGGCAAGGTGACCGCGGCGCTGAACGTCCACGAGCAGCAGCTCGGCGAACTGATCGTCAACTTCAACACCTTCTTCGCGTCTTTGGCCGCGCAGTCGGTGCCGCTGCAGGCGACCGTCGCAGAGTTGCCCGCGGTGCTCGCCAGCATCAACCGCGGCCTGACTTCGCTGGACGCCGCGTTCGGGCCCACGCGCGAATTCGCCCACGCGATCATCCCCGGCGTCAAGCTCACGCCCTCCACCGTCACGGCGGTGGTGCCGTTCATCGAACAGACACAGGCCTCGCTGGGACCGAACGAACTCGGCGGCGTGGCCGAGGGCCTCGCCAGCTCGATCCCGTCTCTGGCAAAGCTCACGGCCGAACAGATCCCGCTGTTCGCGGAAACGGACCAGTTCAACAAATGCCTGACGAAACTGATCTACCCGGCGGGCAACACCAAGCTGCAGGACGGCACGAGCACCACGGGCGTCGAAAACTACAAGGAATTCTGGTACTCGCTGGTCGGGCTAGCGGGCATCGGGCAGAGCTTCGACGGCAACGGCCCGCTGACGAAGTTCATCGTCGGCAACAGCGGTCAGACGCTTCGCTCGGGTCCCGTGGGGATCGTCGGCACGAACGTCAAGCCCGGGCTGCGCCTGCTCGCGCGCTCGCCGCTGCAGCCGTTGGGGACGCGCCCAGCGTTCCCCGGCGCCGAGCCCCCCTACCAACCGCTCGTGCCCTGCTACACGCAGACGCTTCCCGAATTCAACGGCCCGGCCGCGCAGGGGCCGGCGGACGGAGCCGGCTGAGCGATGCACGCCGGAGAGAGCAGCCACGAAGGCCTCAGCGTGCGCGACCAGATCGAGCGCTACCGCACGGCGTTCATCTCGGTCGTGACGATGATCGTGATCGCGGCCGCGGTCGGCGGCTACATACTCGCGCACGAGAACCTCAAGCTCCCGGGCTGGGTGCCCGTGCTGGGACGCAACTACTACACGCTGAAGGCCGAATTCGAGACGGCTCAGGCGGTGACGCCCGGACAGGGGCAGGCGGTGACGATCGCGGGCGCGAAGGTCGGCGAAATCCAGAGCGTGGAACTGCACAACGGCGTCGCGGTGGTGTCGATGAGGATCACCCCCAAGTACGCGCACTTCTACCGCAACGCAACGCTGCTGCTGCGGCCCAAGACGCAGCTGCAGGACATCACGGTCGAGGTCAACCCCGGCACGCCCGCCGCGGGAAAGCTCAAGAGCGGCGAAGTGCTGCCGCAGTCGCAGACCGCGCCGAACATCGACTTCGACGAATTCCTAGCCGGGCTGGACGCCGAAACGCGCGCCTACCTGCAGCTGCTGCTGGCCGGCGCGGCGGGGGGCTTCAAGAACAATTCGGCCGCGTTCTCGGCGACGGTCAAGCGCTTCGCACCGCTCGCGCGCTACGGCCAGGAGATCGCATCGCAGGTGGAAATCCGCCACGCAAACATCGCGCGCTCGATCCACAACTTCCGCCTGCTGACGGAAGCGCTCGGCACCAAGGACACCGAGATCGCGCAGCTCGTCGACGCCTCCAACGCGGTCTTCCAGACGTTCGCCAAGGAGGAAGCCAACCTGCAGAAGACGCTGCGCCTGCTGCCCGGGGCGCTCGCCAAGACGGGCGTCGGCCTCGGCAAGCTCGCGCGCGCCTCCGACGTGCTCGGGCCGACGCTGCACGACCTGCTGCCGTTCGCGAAGGCGCTCGCCCCGGCGCAGGAAGCGAGCACGCAGCTGGCCAAGTCGACGACGCCGATCATCAAGAACGACATCCGCCCGTTCGCGCGCGAAATCCTGCCCGTCGTGAACCAGCTCGGCCCCTCCACGGAAGGCCTCGCCGAATCGCTGCCCAAGCTCGCGACGAGCTTCAAGGTGCTCAACGAATTCTTCAACGAGCTCGCCTACAACCCCGGCAAATCGAAGAACGGCTTCCTCTTCTTCCTGCCATGGGCCAACCACGACCTCAACAGCGTCGTCAGCACCTCCGACGCCCACGGCCCGGTCGGCCGCAGCCTCGTCTACTTCAACTGCGAAGTGCTGCCGCTGCTGACCGGCGTCTCTGAAATCAACCCCAACGTGAACCTGCTCGTCGGGCTGCTCAAACCGCCCACGAAGGCCGAATGCCAGAGCGAGGGCATCCTCAAGGCGAGCGCCGTCGCGGCGAGCGCGCGATCGCGCTCGGCGAGCACGCCGCAGGGGATCTTCGGCGGCCTGTCTGACCCGTTCGGCGGCGCCGGCGCCCTCCCTTCGGGAGGACACCCTGACGGGCGCGGGCAAGCGAGCGCGAAGGCCGCCACCAGCGCGAAGCCGGCGAGCGGGTCTCGAGGAGGAGGCGGCTGAGATGCAGAAGCGCGCCCCCACGCTCGGCAACATCCTCGTGATCATCCTGTTCGTGCTCAGCTGTTTCGGGCTGCTGATGTTCCTGTGGGAGTCCTTCGGCGGGCCGCTGCCGCTGAAGCCGAAGGGGTATCGCTTCACGGTCGCCTTCCCGCGCGCGCTCGCGCTCGCCGAACAGTCCGACGTGCGCATCAGCGGCGTGGACGTAGGCCACGTCGTCGCGATCAACCTCGGCAGCGACGGTCGCACGCACGCGACGATCGAACTGAGCAGCCAATACGCGCCGATCCGCGCGGACACCCACGCGATCCTGCGCCAGAAGACACTGCTCGGCGAGACCTACGTGCAGCTGATCCCCGAGGCGCAGACCGGCCCGAACCTCGGCGACGGCAGCCAGCTCGCCAACAGCCAGGTCGAACCGTCGGTGACGCTCGATGACATCCTCGCGGCGTTCGACCCCAAGACGCGCAAGGACTTCCAGATCTGGCAGCAGTCGGTCGCGGTTGGGATCAACGGCCGCGGCGAACAGATCAACGCGGGCTTCGCGGAACTCGAACCGTTCGTCGCGAACGGCAACCAGCTGCTGGCGATCCTCGAGTCCCAGGACGGAGCGTTGCACGCGCTCGTCAAGAACACGGGCGTGGTCTTCAACGCGCTCGCCAGCCGCGATCACCAGCTCGAAGGCCTGATCGTCAACGGCGAACGCACCTTCCACGCAGCCGCCGAAGGAAGCCAGGCGTTCGCCGAAGCGTTCCGTGCGCTGCCGGCCTTCGAGCACAACTCGAGCGTCGCGCTGAGAGAAATCGACAAGTTCTCGGTCGTCGCGAACCCGTTCCTCGAAGAATTCAGGCCGGCCCAGCGCGAACTGTCCGCGCTGCTGGCGGCCGCGCGTCCGTTCGTACCCGAATTCAACGCGTTCCTGACCTCGCTCGGTCCGTTGACGAGCGCGGCGAAGGTGGGCTTGCCCGACTTCAAGACGACGCTCGACCTGACCACGCCGGTGCTCGAAAACACGCGCCCCGTGCTGCACAACCTCGACCCGCTCCTCCAGTACGCCGGCGAATACGTGCCGGAGCTGCAGGCGTTCTTCGCGAACCTCACGGCGGCCACAACCTCACAGGGATCCAACGGAAGCCTCTCCGCGCGCGAAGGGCCCAAGGAGCACCTGCTGACGACGATGTCGGTGCTCAGCCCCGAGAGCCTCGCCATCTATCCGAGCCGGATCGGCACCGACCGCGCCAACCCTTACCAGCACATCGGCGCGCTGCACCAGCTCGGGGGCCCGGGCGGGCTGTCCGTGTTCAGCAACAGCGCCTGCGCGAACTCGGCCCCGTCGATCAACCCGAACGGCCCCGAAAGCGAAGCGATCTCGAAAGCGACCATCGAACAGATCCTCGAATTCAAGGTCGCCAACAGGCCCGAAACGCCGAACGCCGTCGCAGCGCCGCCGTGCAACCAGCAGGCGCCGTTCACGTTCAACGGCCAGACCAGCCAGTTCCCGCACGTGGTGTACTCAGGGAAATGATCAGCCGATGAGCACCACCGACGACCACTTCGAGTACCACTCCGACGAACTCGACCTCTCGGGCGACCCCGATCACGGCGAGTGGTCGATTCGCTGCGTTGACGTCCACAAGCGCCTTGGCGGGGTGCCGGTGCTCAACGGCCTCAACGTCGCCTTCCCGGACGACACGATCACGGTCGTGCTCGGGCCCTCCGGCACGGGAAAGAGCGTGCTGATCAAGCACCTGATCGGCCTCATGTTCCCGGACTCGGGCGACATCGTGGTGCACGACCAGCACGTCCCCAGGCTGACGATGCCGCAGCTGCTGGCGCTGCGCAGGCGGATCGGTGTCCTCTTCCAGGACGGCGCGCTGTTCGGCTCGATGTCGGTGTTCGACAACGTCGCCTTCCCGCTGCGCCAGCACACCGACATGTCCGAGGCGAAGATCGCCGAGCGCGTGTCCGCGCGCCTCACCGACGTCGGGCTCGCCGACGCCATGGACGACGCGCCCTCGCAGCTCTCAGGCGGCATGCGCAAGCGCGCCGGGTTCGCGCGCGCGCTCGTGATGGAGCCCGACATCGTGATCTTCGACGAGCCCGACTCGGGCCTGGACCCGGTGCGCACGGCGCTGCTGTGCGAACTTATCCAGGAGATGCACGGGATCCATCGCGGCACCTACATCGTCGTCACCCACAACATCGCCTCTGCGCGGCAGATCGGCGAATACATCGCGCTGCTGTGGCGCGGGCGGATCGTCGAAGCGGGGGACGCCGCGCGGATGTTCTCCTCGGAAAACCCCTTCGTGCGCCAGTTCCTCAGCGGATCGGCGGAGGGGCCGCTGACGATGGATTGACAGCCCGGACGCTCCTATGCGAACATATGTTCGTATGGTCGTCTGCGTCCACATCCCCCGCTTCGAGCTGGTCGTGGCGGTGGGGGATCGCTCGTCGGTCGCACACCAGGCGCTAGCCGGGCGGGCGCTGGCTCTCGCCCCGCTCGTGGGCGCCGAACAGCGGGTGGGCGAGGTCTCGGGCGCCGCGGAGGCCTGCGGCGTAGCTCGCGGGATGCTCCTCGGCGAGGCGCTCGCGCGCTGCCCCGAGCTGACGCTCGTGCCCGCCGACCCGGTGCGGGTGGGCGAGATCGGGGAGGTGCTGGTGCGCTCGCTGGAGTCGATCGGCGCGGCGGTGGAGCCGGGCGACCCCGGCCTTGCCTACTTCGAGACGGACGGGCTCGAGGGCGTCCACGGCGGTCGTGATGCGACGCTCGCGGCGGCCCGGCGGGCGCTCCCTCCCTTTGGGACTAACGCAGGCGGACGCCTCCCGCTGCGCATGGGGGGCGGACCGACGCGCTTCTGCGCCCTGGCGGCTGCGCTGGCGGTCCGCTCGGGTCGTCCGCTGCTGCTCGACGGCGCCGGCGCTCGGCGCTGGCTCGCCGGGCAGCCGATCGGTCTGCTCGGCTTCAGGGAGGAGACCGCGGCGCTCGTCGCGACGCTTCAGCGACTCGGCGTGCGCACGCTCGGCGAGCTGGCGAAGCTGGGGAGGGGCCCCCTGAGCGACCGCTTCGGAGCAGCGGGGGCGCTCGCCCACCGGCTGGCCTGCGTCGAGGACGCCCCGCTGCGCGTGCGGCGGCTGGAGGAGAGCCTGGGGGAGTCGATGGAGGTCGGGGACGCGAGCTCCGGCGCCGCGCTGCAGCGCGTGCTGGGGGTGCTGGTCAACCGGCTGCTGGCCCGTAGCGAGCGTCGCGGACGCACGCTGCGGGTGGTGATGCTCTCAGCACGGCTCCTGGCCGGTGGCGGATGGCGCGAGCGCGTGGTCTTCCGGGAGGCGCTCGGCGATCCCGAGCGCATCCGGCTGGCGCTGTCGGTGCGGCTGGCGCTCGTGCCCGCTCCCGCGTCGACCTTGCGGTTGACCGTCGAGCGCTTCGGCCCCCCGGCCGGCGAGCAGGGCACCCTGCTCGATCAGGGTCGCGCCGATCGCGCCGCCCGTCTGCGTCAGGCCGTCGCCCAGGTGCGTGCGGTCGCGGGGACCGACGCGGCGCTGCGCGCCATCTGCGTGGACCCCCTCTCGCGCGTGCCCGAGAGGCGCATCGTGCTCGCGCCGATTCCGGAGTAGGGATGGCGCGCGCGCTCAACAGCCCCAGGCCGGCGCGCGTGCGATTGGATCCCGCCCGCTCGGGTGCTCCGGGCGAGGTGAACGGGGAAGCGATGGAGTCGCTGCGCGAGTCATGGCTGGTTGAGGACCGCTGGTGGACCGCCGAGCCGCTACGCCGCCGCTACTGGGAGCTCGTCGGCAGACGTGGGCGCAACGTGGTCGTCTTCCACGATCTGGTCAACGGACGCTGGTTCATCCAGGCCGGCTAGATGGTCGATCCCACGCCGCCCTACGTGGAGCTTCACTGCCACTCGGCGTACTCCTTCCTGGACGGCGTCTCGCTGCCCCAGGAGCTCGCGCAGCGCGCCGCCGAGCTCGGCTACCACGCGCTCGCCCTGACCGACCACAACTCCGTGTCGGGCTCGATGGAGCTCGCCCAGATCGCCCCCGACTGCGGGGTGCGGGCGATCCACGGCGCCGAGGTCGACGTCATCGTCGAGGCGCCCCCCGGCGCGCGAGCGCACCCTGAAGGGCACAGGCCGGCTGAGGCGGACACGCGCCACATCACCCTGCTCGTGCGCGACGAGCAGGGGTGGCGCAACCTCTGCAGGATCCTCACGCTCGCGCACGAGCACACCCGCGAGGGCTCCCGCCGGCGCGTGCCGGGCGAGCCCTCGGTGGCGCTGCGCTCGGTGGTCGAGCACGCCGAGGGGCTGGTCTGCCTGACCGGCTGCGCCGGACGCTCGGTGCTCGGTCGCGGAGCTCGTGACGAGCACACCGCCCGGCGGCTGTTGGACGCCTTCGGCCCCGAGGACCTCTACGTGGAGCTTCAGCGTCCCTATGCGCGCGACGATCGGGCGCGCAATCGCGCTCTGGCTGCGCTCGCCGGGCGCCTGGGCCTGAGGTGTCTGGCGACCGGCGACGTTCACGCGCACGCGCGTGCCAGGGCCGAGCTGCAGGATGCTTTCGTGGCGCTGCGCCATCACACCACGCTCGACGCCTCCGAGCCGCTGCGCCGCGGCAACCACAGTCACGTGATGAGCACGCCGCAGGCGATGGCCCGCCGCTTCGCGGACCACCCCGAGGCGGTCCGCGAGACGCTCCTGCTGGCCGAGCGGCTGACGTTCGACCTGAACAGGGATCTCGGCTATCGCTACCCGGGGGCCGAGGACGCGAGCGCCTCGCGGACCCTGGCGGAGCTGTGCAGCGCGCGGCTGCATGAGCGCTACGGCCTGCGTGCGCCCGCGAGGGTGCGCCCGCCAGGGTGTCCTTCCGCAGGGGGGGTTAGGGTGTCCTCTGATCGCGCCCATGCCCAAGCGCGAGCGCGCCTCGAGCAGGAGCTGGAGGTGATCGATCGGCTCGGGCTGGCGGGCTTCTTTCTGCTCCACCATGACATGCTCGAGCTCGCTCGCGAGGTGGCCCTGGAGGTGCGCGGGCCGGACTCGGTGCGCGCCCTGCTCGCGCCGGGACGGGGCCGCGGATCCTCGGTGTCCTCGCTCGTCTGCTACCTGACCGGGCTCTCGCACATCGACCCGATCGCGAACGGGCTGGCGCTGGGGCGCTTCCTGCACGAGGACCTCAGCGGCCTGCCCGACATCGACCTCGACTTCCCCCGCGACATCCGCGAGCGCCTGATCCCGCGCGTGCACGAGCGCTACGGCAACGAGCGCTCGGCGCTGGTGGCGGCGTTCCCCACGTATCGCGCCCGTGGGGCGATCCGCGAGATGGGCAAGGTCCTCGGTCTGCCCGCGGGAGAGATCGAGCGCCTGGCGCGCGGCGCCGAGCGCTACGGGCCGGGCGCCGATGACGGCATCGCACAGGTGGGTGCGCCGGCGCAGGAGCGCGACCGATCACAGATCGGCCAGCGGGCCCGCTCCGAGCGCTGGCGCTGGCTCGAGCGCCTGGTCGCGCAGGCCCAGGGGCTGCCCCGCCATCTCTCCCAGCACCCGGGCGGGATGATCATCGCCACCAGGCCCCTGATCGACTGCTGTCCGGTCGTGCCCGCTGCGATGGAGGGCAGGCAGATGGTGCAGTGGGACAAGGACTCCTGTGCGGACGCGGGCTTCCTGAAGATCGATCTGCTCGGGCTGGGGATGCTCTCGGCGGTAGAGCGCTGCGTGGAGGAGATCGCGCGCACCCGCGGCGAGCGCATCGACCTCTCGCGCATCCCCTACGACGACCCCGCCACGTTCAGGGCGATCCGCGCAGCGGACACGGTCGGCGTCTTCCAGATCGAGAGCCGCGCACAGATGCAGTCGCTGCTGCGCACGAGGCCGAGGAACCTCGAAGATCTGACGATCCAGGTCGCGATCGTGCGTCCCGGGCCGATCCAGGGCGGGGCGGTGAACCCGTACATCGAACGGCGACAGCGGCTGCGCGCGGACCCCTCGTTCGAGATCCCCTACGAGCACCCCGCGCTGGAGGCCGTGCTGCGCGAGACGCTCGGCACGATCATCTTCCAGGACCAGGTGATGCAGGTGGCCGAAGCCTTCGCCGGCTTCAGCTCAGGCGAGGCGGACGGGCTGCGCCGGGCGATGAGCCGCAAGCGCTCGCACGAGTTCCTCGCCGCCCACCGCGAGCGCTTCATCGAGGGCGCCCGGGCGCACGTCGGCGCCGACGAGCAGACGGCGCAGCGCGTATGGACGATGGTCGAGGGCTTCGCCGGCTTCGGCTTTCCCAAGGCCCACGGCGCCGCGTTCGGCCTGCTCGCCTACCAGTCGACCTGGCTGCGGGTGCACTACGCCGCCGAGTTCCTGTGTGCGCTGCTGAACGAGCAGCCGATGGGCTTCTATGCGCCGGACAGCCTCGTCCACGAGGCCGAGAATCGAAGCCCACCCGCCCGCGTCACCGTGCTCGGCCTGGACGTCAACGCCTCCCAGGTCCTGTGCACGGCGCAGCGCGGGGGCGTGCGCCTCGGGCTCGGCTATGTCAAGGGCATCGCCGACGCCGAAGCTCACGCGCTGGTGGCCGAGCGCGAGCGCGGCGGTCCCTACCGCAGCCTCGGCGAGCTCGCCGCCCGCGCCGGCGTAGGCCGCGCCACGCTGGAGCAGCTCGCGTGGTCGGGCGCCTGCGACAGCATCGGCGACAGTCAGGGCGCACACGGGCAGGCAAGCCGGCGCACGGCCCTCTGGCGGCTGGGGCTGGTCGCGCCCGCTTGTGCCCTGCAGGGTGCCCGTGCCCT
Source organism: Solirubrobacteraceae bacterium (assembly GCA_035314465.1). GTDB lineage: Bacteria > Actinomycetota > Thermoleophilia > Solirubrobacterales > Solirubrobacteraceae > Palsa-744. The sequence continues at coordinate 12,622 of DATFZM010000051.1, forward strand.
GCAGGATGCCGAGGGCTCGCCCGACGGCGCGGACACCCAGCTGGCGCTGCCGATCGTGCCGCCCGCGGCGCCCTCCCTGCGCCCACTCGGGCGCTGGCAGCGGTTGATCGCCGACTACTCCACCAGCGGGGTGACGGTCGGCGACCACGCGATCGCGATCCTGCGCGGACGCCTGACCGTGCCGGCCGACGCCAGCCGGGCGATGCTCGTCACGAGCGCCCAGCTCGCCCGCCTGCCCAGCGGCGCGGAGGTGGCCGTGGCGGGGCTGGTGATCGCCCGCCAGCGCCCCGGCACCGCCCACGGGACGATGTTCCTGCTGTTCGAGGACGAGTTCGGCACGATCAACCTGATCGTCTCCCGGGCGGTGTATGAGCGTCATCGCCAGCTCGCGCGAGCGGAGCCCCTGCTGCTGGCGAGGGGTCGCCTGGAGCGCTCACACCCAAATGGGCACACCCTGAAGGGCGTAGGCAAGCAAGAGCGCGCGCCGGCGAGCATCAGGCGTATCGACGCCGCGCGGCGCGAGGCCGAGCACGCCAAGAAACAGCCCGCCGAGGCCGAGCCCGACCTTCAGGGTGCCGAGGAGATCCGGCCGGTGATCAACGTGATCGTGCGCGAGCTCGCCCCGCTGGAGCGCTTCCTGCCGGGCGGCGTCGACGAGGCCGAGGCGGACCTGGGAGCGCGCGTGCGCAGCCTTCGACCAGAGCGGGGCGGCCAGACGCTGCCCGACGCCAGGGATGGCGAGGAAGAGCTCCCCGGCGCCGCCGTGGGGTCCAGCATGCGCGCGGTCGCGCCGCCCATCCAGAGCTTCGCGGCCGGGCGCCGGCGCTAAGGCCCGCCCTCGAGCGCGAGCGCGAGCCGAACGGCCTCCTCGGGGTCGCGTGCGGCGTGCATGTGCTCGTGGGTGTTAAGCAGGTCCCACGTCTGCAGGCCCACCACGTGCTTGCCCGCGCCGAGCGCGAGAGCGATCTCGCTGAGCGTCCCCAGGCCAACGCCGATCGCGATCAGAACATCGCTCGCGCTCACGATCACCGCGTTGCGCGCGTCGCCGAGGGCGGTGGCGATCGCGATCGAGAGGAACGCGTTGCCCTCCTGGCGCCGGGCGCCGGGAAGCAGGCCTACACAGTGCCCGCCGCCGTCCGCGACGCCGCGGCTGACGGACTCCATCACGCCGTCGCCCCCGCCGCACACTACGACCGCTCCGGCGCGGGCCAGCGCACGGCCGGCCTGCTCGGCTGCGGCGAGGACCTGCGGTGGCGGAGCCGAGCGCCCCGAGGCGCCGATCACCCCGACGTAGACCATCGCCAGACGATACGTCGTGCTACGGCCAGGCTGGGCCGATCGAGCGCCTTGGCAGCGCTCAGGGCGCAGCGAAGGCCAGCTCCTGGCCGTCTGGGTCGAGCACCGACACGCGGCCGCCCTCGGCGCCGAGCAGCGCGTCCGGCGCGCGCGCGGCGAGGACACGCTCGAGCGCCCCGAGCGCATCCTCGCCGGGAAGCTCGAACTCCACCAGCTGCAGACCGGGTGCGCTCTCTGGGGCCCTGCTCGCGCCCGCGCTCTGCCACGAGTTCAGGCCGAGGTGGTGGTGGTAGCCGCCGGCGGAGAGGAACGCCGCCGAGGGCATCTGCGCCATCTCCTCGAAGCCGAGCGTGCCGCCGTAGAAGGCGGCAGCACGGGGCACGTCGGCCACCTTCATGTGCACGTGCCCGACCCCCGTGCCCGGGGCGATCGCCGGCGTGGGGGAGGGGTCGCCCTGGGCGAGCAGGTCCTCGACGTCCAGCGGCAGCGTCATCATCCGCACGCCATGGCCTTCCGCCGGTCGCTCCCATGCCTCGCGCGGCCGATCGGCGTAGATCTCGATGCCGAGGCCGTCCGGGTCGCTCAGGTAGAGCGCCTCCGAGACGCCGTGGTCGGAGGCCCCGTCAAAGCGCCAGCCCGCGTCGATGATCCGCCGTATGGTCGCGGCGAGCGCCGCGCGCGAGGGATGCAGCCAGGCCACGTGGAAGAGGCCCGTGCTGTCCACGGGGACAGGCTCGGGATCGGCGATCGCGGTGAGCACGAGCGCGGGCCGCGCAGCGTCGGTTCCGAGTCGAGCCTCGTCCTCGCTGCGCTCGAGCAGCGGCAGGCCGAGCATCCGCTCGTAGAAGTCGACGCTGCGCTGCAGGTCGCTGACGGCGAGCGTCACTGAGCCGACGCGCAGGCCGGGGTCGATCGCCGAGCCGTTCAACGCGCCTCCACGACAAGCGTCTGAAAGGAGCGGCCGATGGGACCCTGCTGATCGTGCAGCACGCACTCCGCGAGCCCCGTCCCTCCGGGCGTCAGCAGCGTGCGCGCGTCGAGACCGGTCCACTCGCCGCGCGGCTGGCGGTGAAGGTGGATCGAGAGGTCGGCGTTGATGAACACGAAGCGCTCGAACGGCAGCGTAGCGCTAGCGCCGTTGCCGAAATCGGCGGTCGCGGCCATGCTCGCCAGCGGCGTCGCCCGCTTGCCGTCGAGCAGCGGTCGCGCCAGGCGCATCCACACGCGCGCCGGGCCGAGCTGGCGCGGGTCATCGATCCAGCGCATCTGCATGGCGCTCGTCGCAAAGCTCGCGCTCGGCTCGTCGTCGTTGAGGGCGAATGGCAACGGCGTGGCGTCCTCCGGGCCCCGCATCGCGGCCTCCCCGAGCCCGGCCGCAGCGGGCGGCGCGCTCTCCTCGGGAGCAGAGCAGGGCAGACCGGCGGGCACCTCGCGCACGCGCAGGGCGCTCGCCCTGCAGATCAGCAGCTCGCCGGCGCGCAGCTCGGCTGCGAGCTCCTGCACGCGGCGGCCCTCGCGCACGACCCGGGTGGACAGCGTCAGCGGCTCGAACGGGATCGGACGCAGCAGCTCGAAGCCGAGGCGCGCCACGCGCAGGTCGTTCTGCGAGGGCATGCGCTCGAACGCCGATGCGATCAGCGCGGCCGGCGCCCCGCCATGCAGGGCATTCGCATCCCAGGGGCCGCGCGCGTGCTCGCTGGCGATCAGGAGCCCGTCCTGTGAGCGGAAGATGCTCTCCGGCATCGCGCTCACGCGGGCAGGCGCTCGACGAACGCAGCCAGCTCGTCGGGGTCGCGCAGCGGCGGGCCGTGGCCGAAGCAGGTGAGGCTCGGGCGCAGCTCGGCCAGGCGCCTGGCCGAGCGACGGTTGCGCGCTGGGTCGGGCGTGAAGAGGTCCGGCGGCTCCTGCAGCCCGCGCCGACCCGTCATCAGGTTCATGTTGTTGAGCACGTCGCCGAGGATCAGCACGCGGTCGGACTCACGCCAGTAGGCGACGTGTCCGCGCGAGTGGCCGGGGCTCTCCAGCACGCTGAAGCCGGCCACCACGTCGCCCTCGAGGAGCGCGCGCGAGACCGGATGGGGCGGACCGGTCCAGTAGTGGCGCTGAAACCAGTCCAGCGCGCGCGGCGCGCGGGGGTTGGTGATCGCGCCCGGCGTCTCCATCGCGGGCACGTCCCCCTGCCCGCACCAGAGTGGTATGCGCAGACGCATGCAGATCGCGTGGCTGGAGCCCTGGTGGTCTGGGTGGGCGTGGGTGAGCGCGTGCGCGCTGATCTTGCGAGCGGCGATCTGGCGCATGATCCGTCGCTCTGCCTGGCGGGTGCCGGCGTCGATCAGCACCTCGCCCACGAGATACACGTTGATCGCGTTCGGCGGCCACCCGTCGAGCTGGTAGACGTCGTCGGCCAGCTCCTTCACGAATTCGCGCTCCGCCCGTCGATCACGCGCGCCTCTGCTCCCAGGAGAAGCCGCGCACGGCGAGGTAGATCCCGAACACGCCCCACAGCGCGATCACGGCGAGCGCGTCGAGATGGCTGCTAAGCCCCGACCCTGTCACCATCGCTCCGGAGAGCCCTTCGATCAGCGGCTTCAGCGGAAGCGCGTCGGCGATCGTGACGAGAAACCCGGGCGCGCTGCTGGAGTCGAACGCGAAGAACGACACCGCCACGACGGGCAGGAACACCGCGTTGACGTACGCGGCCGTCGACTCGAAGTTGGGAATCGCGTGCGCGAAGGCGACGCCGAGCGCGGAGAAGCTCACCACGCCGACGATCACGAACACGATCAGCGAACCCCAGTAGGAGGGCCAGCCGATGCCGAAGAAGACTCGTCCGGCGAGTACCACGATCGCGATCTGCAGAGCCGCGTTTGTCACGGCGTTGGCGGCGACGCCGCCGAAGTAGGAGGACTCGGGCAGCGGCGCCCCGCGGATCCGCTTCAGCACTCCGCGCTCGCGCAGGAAGACGATGTTGTAGGCCAACGCCGTGAACGTGGTCGCCATCACGCTCATCGCGGCGATCGAGGGCACGAGCTTGTCGAGGTCGCTCTGGCTGCCGGAGAAGATCGCGCCGCCGCCGACGAGAAACAGCAGCGGCAGCAGGAAGTTGAAGAACGCGGCGCTGGGGTTGCGCCAGAACATGCGCCGCTCCAGGCGATACTGGCGCCAGCCGAGCACGAGGGCCTCAGGCATCGGCGGTCAGCTCCAGATAGACGTCCTCGAGCGTCGGCCGTCCGACGGACAGCTCCGAGAGGCGCTCTCCGCGCGCGAGCGCCGCGCCGGTGAGCTCGTGAAGCAGCGCCGTCGGGTCCTCGGTCTCGCGCTCCACGAGCGCGCCGGCGCCGTCGCGGTAGGCGACGCGATAGTGCGCCGCGCCCACGCCGAGCTCCCGCGGCGGGCCGATCGCGAGGATGCGTCCGTCCTTGATGATCGCCACGCGGTCGGCGAGCGCCTGGGCCTCGTCGAGATAGTGGGTCGTGAGCACGATCGTCTTGCCGAGCGCTCGCAGCGAGCGGATCGTCTCCCATGCCGCGCGGCGCGCCTCCGGATCGAAGCCCGTCGTGGGCTCGTCGAGGAAGATCAGCTCCGGGTCGCCGACCAGCGCGAGCGCGAAGTCCAGTCGCCGCAGCTGGCCGCCTGAGAGCGTGCGCGTGCGCACGTCGGCGCGCTCGGCGAGGCCCGCCAGCTCGAGCACCTCCTGCACCTCGCGCGGATGCGGATACATGCGCGCCCAGTGCGCCAGCGCTTCGCGCGGCGTGATGTAGCCGTAGACGCCGCCGGACTGCAGCACGATGCCGATCCGGCGGCGCAACTCGATCGAGCGACGCGCCGGGTCGTAGCCGAGCACCGAGACCTCGCCGGCGCTGCGCTCGCGGTAGCCCTCGAGGATCTCGACCGTCGTCGTCTTGCCCGCGCCGTTGGGCCCCAGCAGGCCGAACACCTCGCCGCGGCCCACCGAGATGTCGATCCCGCGAAGCGCCTCGTAGTCGCCGTAGCGCTTGTGCAGCGCGCTGACCTCGATCGCGGGGGCCGTCTCGCTCACGATCCGATCATCCCAGGACCGTGTCCGGGCGCGCTCCCCTGCCGCTGCTACCAGTGCACGCCCCGCGTGAGCGTCGCCATCGCGATCTGCTCGAAGGACACGTGCTCCTCGAGCTCGCTCTGGCCCTTGGAGGCGGCGGAGTCGGGGAACACGCGGTAGGCGAGGTGCAGGAGCCGGTCGACCGCGCTCGGGTTCAGCGAGTAGGCGACCTCACCGAACTTGCCGATGCGCGTGCCCATCTGCTTTGGCCGACTGCGCATCGCCTCGCAGATCATGTCCGCGGCCTCGTCGGGGCTGATCGCGGGGAACGCGTCATACATCTTCGTCGGGGCGATCATCGGCGTGCGCACGAGCGGCATGTGGATCGTCGTGAACGTCACGCCGTCGCCGATCACCTCGGAGGCGACAACGCGGCTGAAGGCGTCGAGCGCCGCCTTCGAGGCGACGTAGGCCGAGAACCGCGGCGGGTTCGTCTGCACGCCGATCGAGGAAACGTTGACGATGTGCCCCGAGCCGCGCTCGCGCATGTGCGGCAGCAGGCCGATGATCAGCTTAACCGCGCCGAAGTAGTTCAGCTGCATCGTGCGTTCGAAGTCGTGGAAGCGGTCGTAGCTGAGGGCGATCGAGCGGCGGATCGAGCGCCCGGCGTTGTTGACGAGCATGTCGATGTTGCGATGGTCGCTCAGCACGCGCTCGAGCAGCCCTTCGATCGACTCTACGTCGGAGATGTCGGCTGCGTAGACGTAGGCCGTGCCGCCCGAGGCCACGATCTCCGCGCGTACCTCCTCGAGCTTGTCGACGTTGCGCGCTACCAGCAGCGGCACGCCTCCGGCGGCGGCCACCTTCAGAGCGGTCGAACGCCCGATGCCCGATGAGGCGCCCGTGATCATCACGTGCTTGCCCGACAGCGCCTCCTTGAGCGTGCGGCCGCGCCCGGTGTCGGTGTCCATCTCGCGTTCCCAGTAGGCCCACAGGCGCGGCACGTACTCGCGCCACGGCGGCGGCGTTTCCAGCGGGGAGCCGGCCAGCGCGTGCGCGGTCTCGCGCGTGTCGAAGCGCGGCACCAGCTCGATGTGCGCCAGCACCTCCTCGGGAATCCCGAGCTCGCGCAGGGCGAGACCACGCACCTGGCGCAGCGGCGGCAGCGCCGCCGCGAGCGTGAGCGGCCACTTCGGCAGCGGGTCGACGATGCGTTTGTCGATGCTCAGCGCGAAGCGCGGCGCGTGCGCGGCCGTGGCGATCTCGTTGAGAAGCTGGTCGACGCGCTGGGGACGCGGGTCGGTGAGGTGGAAGGCGCGACCGTCGAGGTCGGGCTCGTGGGCGATGTGCTCGAGCGCCGCCGCCACCCAGTCGACGGGGACGATGTTCGTGTAGCCGAGGTCGAGCCCCACGAGCGGCACCCACTCGGGAAGCAGGTGGCGCAGGCGCTCGATCGCCTTGAAGAAGTAGTACGGCCCGTCGATCTTGTCCATCTCGCCGGTCTGGGAGTCGCCGACCACCACCCCCGGCCGGTACACGCGCCACGGCACGTAGGGTTGATCGCGCACGATCCGCTCGGATTCGAACTTCGTGCGGTGGTAGGGCGACGGCAGTCGCTGGTGCTCGTCGAACATCTCCTCGTCGAAGACGCCCTTGTACTGGCCGGCGACGGCGATCGAGGAGACGTGATGCAGGTGCTTGGCGTCGAGCGCGCGTGCGAGTTCGACCGCGTGCGTCGTGCCGCCGACGTTTACCGCCGTGTTGCGCTGGGCCGGCGCCGTCATGTCGTAGACGGCCGCGAGATGGAAGAAGTGCGTGATCTTGCCCCGCAGCTCAGCGACCTGTTCCTTCTCCACGCCGAGCATCGGGCGGCGCAGATCTCCGAGCACGGGCTCGATCCGCCCGACCGCCGAGGGCCCCGTGAGCATCCTCCAGCGCTCGAGCAGGTCCTCCAGGCGGCCCGTCGAGCCCTCGCGCACGAGCACGTAGATCTTTCCCTGGCGGTTCTCGAGCAGCTGTTCGATCAACCGGCGCCCGATGAAGCCCGTCCCGCCTGTGACGAAGTAGGCCATGCGAATCAGAGCCTACCCGCAACCGCGCCTACGCGCCCGCGCCCGCCCCGCCGCGGCCCTCGCCGGCCGCGAAGCGCGCGGCGCCGCGGGCGCCTTCCGCGAACACGTCGGGGCCGGTCCGGGCCTCCAGCGCGAGACCATCGGCCAGCGTCATGCCGGGCCCCTCGATCGCGGCGCGGCGGTCCGCGAGCATCGTTCGCTGCGGGAAACGCGCGAGGCCCTCTGCGAGCTCGAGCGAGCGTCGCAGGTGCTCGCCCGGCCCCACGACCTCGGTCAGCAGGCCCATCGCGAGCGCCTCGCGCGCAGCCACCATGCGCCCGGTGAGGATCATGTCCAGCGCACGGCCGAGGCCGACGATGCGGGGCAGCCGCTGGGTTCCGCCGTCGATCAGCGGAACGCCCCAGCGCCGCTCGGGGTATCCCAGCGTCGAGCCCTCCGTTGCGATGCGAAGGTCGCACCACAGCGCCAGCTCGAGGCCGCCGGCCAGCGCGTACCCGGAGATCGCCGCGATCGTCGGCTTGGAGGGCGTCAGCCGGGTGAACCCCATCGGCCCCTCCTCGCTGACCAGACGCGGTAGGAACGTCGCCGTCGCCTTCAGGTCGGCACCGGCGCAGAACGCGAGCTCGCCCGCGCCCGTGAGCACCAACACGCGCGCCTGCTCGTCGTCCTCGAAGCGCAGGTACGCCTCGTGCAGCGCCGCCGCCGTGGGCCCGTCGACCGCATTGCGGCGGTGCGGACGGTCGATCGTCACCACCGCGGCGGCGCCGACGCGCTCATAGCGCACCGCCTCGGCGCCGCTCGGCGCCGCGACGTCCGTGCCGCCGGCCGCTTGGGGGTCGTGTCCTTGCGAGGGGCCGGCGCTCACGTCGCGGCGGCTACCAGCCGCCGCGCAGGTGGGCGTTGCCCAGCTGCGCCTTGGCCGCGGCTTTGCGTTCCTGCTTGCGCTTCTCCAGCCGGCCCTGAATCAGGCTCATCACGAGCACGAACGTGGGGAAGAACACGACCAGGATGAAGCCCGCGTCGGTCACGACCTTGTCGTTCGTCGCGCCATAGAAGCCGCGGCCGTCGTTGAACGCGCCGGCGGTGGGGGCGAGCACGAGCAGCAGCAGCAGCGCGAGCGGCAGGACCCTTACGAGCAGGCGGCGCATATGACCGTGATCCTAGCTGAGGGGGGCGCCGGCGCGCTCCCGCACGGTCCCTACCATCAGCTCACGATGGCACTGCTGATCGCATCGGACATGCACAAGGACATCGGCGGCAAGCCGCTGCTGGGCGGCGTCTCGTTCAAGCTCGAGCGCCGCGAACGCCTGACGGTCGCCGGGCGCAATGGCGCGGGGAAGACCACTCTGCTTCGGATGCTGGCCGGTGAGAGCTCGATCGACCGGGGCGAGCTGAGCATCGCCAAGAGCGTGCGGGTCGCGCTGCACGACCAGCGCCCGCCGCGGGAGCGGGGGATGCCGCTGCGCGAGTACGTGCTGTCGGGGTGCGCGGAGGAGCTCGCCATCGAGGCTGAGCTGACCGAGCTCGAGCGCAGGATGTCCGGTGGCGCCGGCGACGAGGCGACGCTCGCGCGCTACGCCGACGCACAGGCGCGCCTGGACGCGCGCGGCGGTTACCTGTGGCGCAACCGGGCCACCGCCATGGGCCATGGCCTCGGCTTCAGCGAAGCCGATCTCGACCGCACCCTCGACACCTTCTCCGGCGGGCAGCTGACGCGCGCCTCGCTCGCCCGGGCACTGGCCACGGGCGCCGACGTGCTCCTGCTCGACGAGCCCACCAACCATCTGGACATCGAGTCGCTCGAGTGGCTCGAGCAGACGCTCGTCGACCTCGATGCGGCGGTCGTGCTCGTGGCCCACGACCGCTGGTTCCTGGAGGCGGTCGGGACCGCCGTGCTCGAGCTCTACGGAAGCGCTCCGGCGCGCTCGCGGTTCTTCGCGGGCACCTGGCACCAGTGGCGGCGCGAGCAGGCCGCGCGGGAGATCGCGCTGGGCAAGGCAATCGATGCCCAGAAGGCGGAGATCGAGCGGATGGAACGCTTCATCGAGCGCTTCCGCTACAAGGCCACGAAGGCCCGACAGGCGCAGTCGCGCGTCAAGAAGCTCGCCAAGATCGAGCGCATCGAGCGCGACCCGGCGGATCGGCGCGGCCTGGAGTTCGCCTTCTCCAAGCCCGAGCGCTCGGGCAGGGTGATCTTCGAGCTGAGCGACGGCAGCGTGGAGGTCGGCGAAGGCGCGGACAGGGTGACGCTGCTCGATCACGCCGAGCTGTGGCTGGAACGTGGCGAGCATGTCTCGCTCGTCGGCCCCAACGGGACCGGCAAGACCACCCTCATCGACGCCCTCGCCGGCCGCCGCCCTCTGGCCGCGGGCAAGCTGAGCACGGGACACAACGTGCGCATCGGCTACCTCTCCCAGCACGCCGAGGAGCTCGGCGCGGGCGGTCCGCCCGAGCAGAGCGTGCTGGACGCCGCCCAGCGCGCGACGGGGCTGAGCCCAAATCGGGCGCGAGCGCTGCTCGGGCGCTTCCTGTTCTCCGGCGAGGAGGCCGAGAAGCCGCTCAGCGGGCTCTCCGGCGGGGAGCGCCGGCGTCTGTCGCTGGCGGTGCTCGTCGGCGCCGACGCCAAGGCGCCGAACGTGCTGATCCTTGACGAGCCCACCAACCACCTCGACCTGGAGAGCCGCGAGGCGCTGGAGGACGCGCTGCGCGCCTTCCCGGGCGCGATCCTGCTCGTCTCGCACGATCGCGCTCTCCTCGACGCGGTCGGCACGCGCACGATCGCGGTCGAGGACCGGACGCTGCACAGCTACGTGGGCGGCTGGCCCGAGTATGCGCGGATCCGCGAGGAGCGCCGCGCGAGCTCCTCCTCGCCGCCCGCCGACGTCGCCGGCGCAGTGGTACGGGCGGCGCGTGCGAGCTCCGATGGACACCGCGACACCGCCCTCGGCTCGGACGGGCAGCCTGACGGACGCAGCCAGGCCGGCGAGGCCGGTGCTGCGCAGGAGGCTCGAGGGCGCTCTCCCGCGACGGCGGCCAAGGCGCGGGGGACCTCGCGCGCGAAGGGCACGTCCAAGAATCGCCTCGGCGAGCAGGAGAAGGCCACGCTCGCCGTCGAAGAGGCGGAGGCGTCGCTGCAGGCGCTCGAGCAGGAGCTCGCCGATCCCGCCGCCTGGGCCACGCGCTACGAGAGCGCGAAGTCCGAAGCGCGGCACACCGCCGCCAGGCGCGCGATCGAGGACGCCTACGCGCGCCTGGAGGCGCTGATCGACTGAGGGTCTGCTCGCGTGTCCTTCCGAAGGGCGCGCGGGCGCTCGCCTAGACTGCGTGCATGGGCCGGGTGAAGACCGTTCGCAACATCGCGATCGTCTTAGCGATCGCCGCCGCGGTGTATTTCATCCCCGGCGGCGGGCGCGTCGCGAGCGCCTTCGAAGCCGCCCTGTGGGCGGCGTTCGGAGTCGGCTTCGGCTTTCTCGCGGTGCGCCTCTACCGCGAACGGCGGGTCTGGATCTACAGTCTCGGCGACCGCCACCGGGCGCTGCTCTACGTCGGCGTCGCGGCCGCGCTGTTCGCCTGGGCCGCGCGCTCGCGGATGTGGCAGACGGGCCTCGGCGAGCTCGGCTGGTTCATGATCGTCGGCTTCATCGTCTACGCCGCGATGGAGGTCTACAGGCACTCGCGCACGTATTGAGGGTGTCCGGGAGGGCCGTGGCAGCGACCGAGCAGCACAGCGGGGCCGAGGGCGTGAGCGCGAGCCTTGCCGAGCAGCGTCGCGGCCTGCCCGACCAGCCCGGCTTCTACATCTTCCGGGACGGGCGAGGCAGGGTGCTCTACGTGGGCAAGGCCAAGTCGGTCCGCAAGCGGGTGGCCTCTCACTTCGCCAAAGCGCAGGTGCCGAGCAGCCCGGGGCACGGCGAGATGATCGCGAGCGTCGAGCAGATCGAGTTCGTCGTCGTTGCGAGCGAGGCCGAGGCGCTGCTGGCCGAGCAGAGCTTCATCAAGCAGTACCGGCCGCGCTTCAACATCCGCCTGCGCGACGACAAGTCCTATCCGTTCATCGCGATCTCGCTCGACGAGGAGTTTCCGAGGGTCTACTTCACGCGTGAGCGCCACCGCGCGGGCCGCGCCTACTTCGGCCCCTACTCGAACGCCAAACGAGTGCGATCGACGCTCGAGGTGCTCGCCAAGGTGTTCATGTTCCGCTCCTGCACCGGTCCCGAGCCCGGTCGGCGCAGCGGCAGCCCCTGCCTCGACTACTACATCAAGCGCTGCGAGGCGCCCTGCGTGGGCTACGTCAGCCGTGAGGACTACCGCAAGAGCATCGAGGGCGTGATCGACTTTCTCTCGGGTCGCTTCGCGACGATCGAGCGCGACCTCGACGCGCGCATGCGTGCGGCCGCCGCCGCCGAGGAGTTCGAGCAGGCGACGCTCGAGCGCAACCGCCTGCGGGCCGTGCGCTCGCTGCTCGAGCGCCGGCGCGTGACCAATGAGTCGGTGGGCACCTTCGACGCGGTCGCCGTCGCGATCGAAGGCAGCGAGGCCAACGCACAGGTCTTCCAGGTGCGCGACGGCGTGCTCTCCGACCGCCAGTCGTTCTACCTCTCGAACGAGGCCGAGCGCGAGCTCGCCGAGGTCGCCGAGGAGTTCATGCTCCAGTACTACGGCGGCCACATGTCGATCCCGGCGCTGCTCGTCGTACAGCGCGAGCTGGCCGACCGCAGCGCTCTGGCGGACGCGCTCTCTCGGCGCCGCGAGGGACCCGTGGAGCTGCGCGCGGCCGAGCGCGGCGAGAAGCGGCGCATCCTCGAGCTCGCGGCGCGCAACGCGGCACTCGCGCTCGACCAGGAGAAGCTGCGCTCCGAGCGCCGCCGCCAGGGCCGCGTGGAGGCCCTCGAAGGCCTCCAGCAGGCGCTCGAGCTCGACGCGCCCCCGATCCGCATCGAGTGCTTTGACATCTCCAACCTCGGCGGCACGCACACGGTCGCCTCGATGGTCGTCTTCGAGGGCGGCGCGCCGAAGAAGTCCGACTACCGGCGCTTTACGATCCGTAGCCTCGAGGGCGCGGCCGACGACTATGCGGCGATCGCCGAGGTCCTCGGCCGGCGCTTCGCGCAGTGGGAGCGCCAGGCTGACTTCTCGCCCCACGACCCGGCCTACGACGCCAGCTTCGCCGCGCTGCCGAACGTCGTCGTGATCGACGGCGGCAAGGGCCAGCTCGCCGCCGGCCTGGCGCCCCTGAGCGGCTTCCGCGAACGCGGCGTCGCGGTGATCTCGCTGGCCAAGCGGATCGAGGAGGTGTTCCTGCCCGGTAGGGCATCGCCGCTCGTGCTCGATCATGCGACCCCCGCGCTGCAGCTGCTCCAGCGCGTCCGCGACGAGGCCCACCGCTTCGCGATCACCCACCACCGCACTCGCCGCGATCGCGCGATGACGACCTCGCTGCTGGACGAGCTGCCCGGCATAGGTCCCGCACGCAAGCGCGCCCTGCTCGCGCACTTCGGCTCGCCGGAGGCCGTCGTCGCGGCCTCGAGCGAGGAGCTCGCCGCGGTCCCCGGCGTGCCCGCCAAGGTCGGGCGCGAGCTCTTCGGCCACCTCCACCGCGCCGGCTGAGGCGGCGGCCTCGCCTCCGGAAGGCCAAGCCCTCCCTTCACAAGGACGAGCACGGCCGCCGCGCCGTGTCCGCGGTTCGCGGCACAATAGGGATGATGGCCGTGATCAGGCCCCCGACGCAGCGTGCGGCTCGCGACGGATCGAGCGAGGGGGACAGCAAGTCGCGCCTGCAGGATCTCGTCGTGATCACCGGCTTCTCGGGCGCGGGCAAGTCGACCGCGATGAACGTGTTCGAGGACGCCGGCTACTTCTGCGTAGACAACCTCCCGCCGGCGATGATCCGCTCGCTGGTCGAGCTGTTCGTCCACAAGGGTTCGAAGGTCGAGCGCGCGGCCGTCGTCTCCGACGTCCGCGGCGGCGTCTACTTCGAGGCGCTGCGCGCGGTCGTCGACGACCTCGACGCGCTCGGCCTGCGCCACCACGTGCTGTTCCTCGAGGCGGCCGAGCAGACGCTCGTGACTCGCTACAAGGAGACGCGCAGGCGCCATCCGCTCGCGCCGGAGGGCAGCGTAGCGGCCGGCGTCGCAGCCGAGCGCGCGCTGCTAGAGCCGCTGCGCGGGCGTGCCGATCTCGTGATCGACACGACCGGCATGTCGGCGACGATGCTGCGCGAGAAGATCGCCGAAGAGCTGCTGCCCGGCGAGCGAGCCGGGCTCCTGGCGGTTACGTTCATGAGCTTCGGGTTCAAGCACGGGCCGCCGCGCGAGGAGGATCTCGCCTTCGACGTTCGCTTCCTCGCCAACCCCCACTACGAGCCCGAGCTGCGGGCCCTGACCGGCCTCGATGAGCGCGTCGTCGAGTTCATCGCCCGCGACGGGCGCCTGCAGGAGTTCTACGAGCGCATGCACGGACTGCTCGACTTCCTGCTGCCGCAGTACGTCGCCGAGGGCAAGGCCCACATGGTGATCGCGATCGGCTGTACCGGGGGGCGCCATCGCTCGGTGGCGATCGCCGAGCACCTCGCCGCCCGCTACCGCGGGAGCGAGGATCTCGACGTGGCCGTCGCCCATCGGGACATCGAGCGCTCCCCACGCGGCTCCTGAGAGTGTCGCCGGCTCGTGCGCGCCGCCGTGGACGGATCGGCCGGCGAGCCTGGCCCGATGCCTCACGGCCCCGCCGGCCGCGCGGCCACTGATAGCCTCCTGCCGGCACGCCGGGCGCAGGAGCCGTCCTCCTGGGGCCCGGCATCGTTCATTTTCGCTTCAGGAGGCAACGCATGCCAGTACGGGTGGGGATCAACGGGTTCGGCAGGATCGGCCGAAACGTGTTCCGCTCCGCGATGGCCCGCACCGGCCCCGGCGACGAGGTGGAGTGGGTCGCCGTCAACGATCTCACCGATGCGCGCACGCTCGCGCACCTGCTCAAGTACGACTCGATCCTAGGCCCCTACGACGGCGAGGTCGCGGCCGGCGAGGGCGCGATCGAGGTCGACGGCCGCGAGCTGAAGGTGCTCGCCGAGCGCGACCCGGGCGCGTTGCCGTGGGGCGATCTCGGCGTGGACGTCGTGATCGAGTCCACCGGTCTGTTCACAGACCGGGAGAGCGCCGCCAAGCACCTCGCCCAGGGGGCCAGCAAGGTCATCATCTCGGCGCCCGCGAGCGACCCCGATGCGACGGTCGTGCTCGGCGTGAACTTCGACGAGGTCTACGATCGCGACACGCACGACGTGATCTCCAACGCGTCCTGCACGACCAACTGCCTGGCGCCCGTGGCCAAGGTGCTCAACGACAGCGTCGGGATCTCCCACGGGCTGATGACCACGATCCACGCCTACACGGCCGATCAGCGCCTGCAGGACCTCCCGCACAAGGACCTGCGGCGCGCGCGCGCCGCCGCGATCAACCTGATCCCCGCCTCGACCGGCGCCGCAAAGGCGATCGGGCTCGTGATACCCGAGCTGCAGGGCAAGCTTCACGGCATGGCCGTGCGCGCGCCGGTGCCGACCGGGTCGGTCGTCGACCTGACCGTCGAGTGCCAGCGCGCGACGAGCGTGGAGGAGATCAACGGCGCGCTGCGCGCGGCCGCCGAGCGCGGGCCGCTGGCGGGGCTGCTGGCCTACACCGAGGATCCGATCGTCTCCACCGACATCATCTCGTCCCCCTACTCCTCGATCGTCGATTCGCAGCTGACCGCCGTGCTCGACGGCACGATGGCCAAGGTCGTGGCCTGGTATGACAACGAGTGGGGCTACTCCAACCGCATCGTGGACCTGGTCCAGAGGGTGCTGTGAGACGCCCGGGTGCCGCTCGCTCGCCCTCCCTTCGGAACGACACCCGGGCGGGCGCAGGGCGGACGGGCACCTTCGCCGAGCGGGTATCTTGACTGCGCACGGACGATCGGAGGATAGCCAGTGAGGAGCATCGACGACCTCGACGTGGGCGGGCGGCGGGTGCTCGTTCGCGTGGACTTCAACGTCCCGCTCCGCGAGGGTCCCGACGGTGCGCCGGTCGTGGACGACGACACGCGCATCGTCGCCGCGATGCCGACGATCGAAGAGCTCCGCCGACGCGGCGCCCGGCTCGTGCTCGTCTCGCATCTCGGGCGGCCCAAGGGCAAGCGCGTGCCCGAGCTGTCGATGGCGCCCGTTGCGGAGCGGCTGGGCGAGCTGCTCGGCGTGCACGTGACGCTCGCTCCCGCGGCCGTCGGAGAGGAGGTCCTAAAGCTCACCCATGAACTGGATGACGGCGACGTGATGCTGCTGGAGAACGTGCGCTTCGAGCCCGGTGAGGAGAGCAACGACCCCGAGCTCGCCCGCGGCCTCGCCGCGCTCGCCGACCTGTACGTCAACGACGCCTTCGGCACCGCCCATCGCGCCCACGCGAGCACCGCCGGCGTCGCGCTGCTGCTGCCCAACGCCGCCGGCCGGCTGCTGGAACGCGAGGTCAACACGCTGCGCAAGATCCTCGAGAATCCCGAGCATCCGCTGGTCGCGATCGTCGGTGGCGCCAAGGTCGCCGACAAGATCGCCGTCATCGATCGCTTCCTCGAGATCGCCGACGTGCTGATCATCGGGGGCGCGATGTGCTTCCCCTTCCTGTGCGCCGAGGGCCACGCCACGGGGAGCTCCCTGTGCGACGACGACGACACCGAGCATGCCCGCAGAGCTCTCGCCAGCGCGCGCGAGAGCGGCCGCGCGAAGATCGCCCTGCCGGTGGATCTCGTGATCGGCGAGCGACTCGCGGCCGACTCGCCACACCGCGTGTTGGATGGCGTCGACGTGCCCAAGGGCTGGATGGGCCTGGACATCGGCCCCGAGACCGCCAAGCGCTACGCGGCCGAGATCGCGCGCGCGGGCACAGTGTTCTGGAACGGGCCGATGGGCGCTTTCGAGCTCGAGCCGTTCTCCGGCGGCACCAGGGCGGTCGCCGAGGCGGTCGCGGCGGCGCCCGGGATGACCGTGGTGGGAGGCGGCGACTCGGTCGCCGCGCTTGCCCACTTCGGTCTCGAGGACCGCGTCGATCACCTGTCGACCGGCGGCGGCGCGACGCTCGAGCTCGTCGAGGGGCGCACTCTGCCAGGCGTGCAGGCGCTCGAAGGGGCCGGGGTCGGCCAGGGGCCCGGAGGGGCGGGCTGATGGCTCGCACGCCGCTGATCGCGGGCAACTGGAAGATGCACAAGACCGAGGAGCAGGCCGAGGAGTACATCCAGGCGCTGCTGCCGAGGGTCTCGGCGCTCGACGGCGTCGAGGTCGCGATCTGTGTGCCGTTCACGGACCTGCGCGCGATGATCGACAGCGCGCGCGGCTCGCGTGTCGAGGTCTACGCGCAGAACATGCATCACGAGCCCGAGGGCGCCTTCACCGGTGAGATCTCCCCGCCGATGCTCGCCGAGCTCGACGCGCGTGGCGTGGTGCTCGGGCACTCCGAGCGGCGGGCGATGTTCGGTGAGACCGACAAGGCGCTCGCGCTGAAGGTGCCCGCCGCGCTCGCGGCCGGGCTCGTGCCGATCCTGTGCGTGGGGGAGACCGAGGACGAGCGCCAGCAGGGCGAGACCGAACGCAAGCTGCGCCAGCAGATCAGGGAAGATCTCAACAACGTGGCCAGCGAGCGGCTCGCCGACGTCGTCATCGCCTACGAGCCGATCTGGGCGATCGGCACCGGCCGCGTCGCCACCGCCGAGCAGGCGCAGGAGGCGATCGCGTTCGTCAGGGCGCTGGTTGCCGACCGCGACCGCCCCGCCAGCGAGCAGCTGCGAGTGCTCTATGGGGGCTCGGTCAAGCCCGACAACGCCGCCGAGCTGCTCGCGCTTCCGGACGTCGACGGTGCGCTCGTGGGCGGCGCCTCGCTGGAGGCGGAGTCGTTCGCCGTGATCGCTTCGGCGGCAGCGCGATGAGCCTGCCCGAGGGCGCACCACGGCTCCCCGCGCCGTGCGCGTGCCTGGTCGTGCTCGACGGCTGGGGCCTAGGCGAGCCGGGGCCGGGCAACGCGATCTCGCTCGCGAGCACGCCGGTCTTCGACGAGCTGTGGTCAGGCTATCCCCACACGACGCTGCAGGCCTGCGGTCGCGCGGTCGGCCTGCCCGAGGGTCAGATGGGCAACAGCGAGGTGGGGCACCTGAACCTCGGCGCCGGCTCGGTCGTACGTCAGGATCTCGTCCGGATAGACGACGCGATTGCGGCGGGCGAGCTTGCCCGCAACGAAGTTCTCCGCGCGGCCTTCTCTGAGGCCCCGCGAGTGCATCTTCTCGGGCTCGTCTCCGACGGCGGCGTGCACTCCTCGCTCGCGCACCTGCGCGCGCTGATCGCGCTCGGCCGCACCCTGAAGGGCACCCTCCCTGCGGGGGGACAGGCAAGCGAGCTCGACGCCGAGGAGGTAGTCGTGCACGCATTCACCGACGGCCGCGACACGCTTCCGCATGCCGGTGCAGCGTTCCTCGCCGAGCTCGACCGCACCGACGGGGCCCGTGTCGGCTCCGTCGTCGGGCGCTACTGGGCGATGGACCGCGACCGCCGCTGGGAGCGCACCCAGCGCGCCTATGATCTGCTCGTCCACGGCCGCGCGCCGTACTGGGCCGACAGCGGCGAGCAGGCCGTGCTCGACGCCTACGCACGCGGCGAGACCGACGAGTTCATCGAGCCCACGCTCGTCGGAGCCGAGGCCAGGATCCGACCCGGCGATAGCGTGTTGTGCTTCAACTTCAGACCCGACCGCATGCGCGAGATCGTCCGCGCCCTCGCCGAGCCGGGCTTCGGCGAGGGCGAGCAGGAGCTCCCCGGTTGGGAGGGGCGCGGCGGCGCTCCGGCCGTGGCGCGGCTTGCGACCATGACCAGCTACGAGGAGGACTGGAGCTACCCGGTGGCGTTCGCGCCCGAGCACCCGCAGACGACGCTCTCGAGGGTCCTGGCGGCGGCCGGCGCCTCGCAGCTGCACGTCGCCGAGACCGAGAAGTACCCGCACGTGACGTACTTCTTCAACGGCGGCGACGAGGCCCCGCTGCCGGGCGAGCGGCGCGAGCTCGTGCCCTCGCCTCGCGACGTCCCCACCTACGACTACAAGCCCCAGATGAGCGCGCGCGAGGCGGCGGCGGCGTTCGTCCGCACATGGCGGCGGGACGTTCCCCGCTTCGGGATCATCAACTTCGCGAACGCCGACATGGTCGGCCACACGGGCGTGATCGAGGCGGCCGTCACGGCGGTCGAAACGGTCGATGCCTGCCTCGGCGAGGTCGTTGCCGCCGTGCACGAGAGCGGCGGGGCCTGCCTGATAACCGCCGACCACGGCAACGCCGACCACATGCTCGAGCCCGACGGAAGCCCGAACACGGCGCATTCGATGAACCCGGTTCCGCTGATCCTCACGAGCCACGCGGCGCGGCTACGCGCCGAGCCGGGCATCCTCGCCGACGTCGCGCCGACGATGCTGAGCGTGCTCGGCATCGAGCAGCCGGCGGGAATGACGGGGCACTCGCTGATCGAAGCTCGCTAGATTGACGCTGCGCGCGTGTCCTCGCGAAGGAGGGCGCGAGCGCCACGGCTAGGCGTCTGCAGGGGATCGGGATGGAACCGGAAGAGCACATCGAGGGATCGAGAGGACGCTCGCGCCGCCTGCTGGCAGCCGTGTTCATCGGCGCGGGCGTAAACCACTTCGTGATGCCCCGCGCATACGAAGCGATCGTGCCTCCCGTGCTCGCAAAGGAGGCCAAGCGCGTCGTCCAGATCAGCGGCGTGGCCGAGATCGCGGGCGGCGTGGGCGTCCTGCTGCCGTGGACGCGGCGGCTCGCCGGCGCCGCGCTCGTGGCGCTGCTCGCGGCGATCTTCCCCGCGAACCTCTACATGGCGCGCACGCCCGAGCGCTTCAAGCGGATCCCCCGCTGGGCGCTGCTTGCGCGCCTGCCGCTGCAGCCGCTGATGATGTGGTGGGCGTGGAGGGCGACGCGGCGATGAGGGGGGGCGTGCCCTCCCCCCGCAAATGCGGGAGCGGACCCGCCGGGCCTGCGCCGCTCGAGCGCTCGACAGGCGTCTTTCGCCGGCAGCGCTGCCACGCTGCTATGTTCGCCTGGTAGGGCGTTTGGACCCGGACAGTCATGTCGACCGCGACCGCCGTCAAGATCACCCCCCCAGCGCAGGAGGCGCTCAGCGTCGGGGAGCAGCGGGCGTGGCGGGGGTTGCTGCGTGCGCACGCCTGCCTGGCCAGGCGCCTGGACGCTGAGCTCGAGCGCGAGCACGGGCTGCCGATGACCTCCTACGAGGTCCTCCACCGCCTGCAGGAGGCAAACAGGGGGCGTATGCGCATGTGCGACCTCGCCGAGCAGGCGCAGCTCTCGCGTAGCGGGCTCACGCGGCTGGTGGACAGGCTCGAGCGCGACGGCCTGCTCGAGCGGTGCTCCTGCGCGCACGACGCGCGCGGGTCCTACGCGTGCCTCACCGAGGCCGGGCGCGAACGCCTGCAGGAAGCCAGGGGCACGCACCTGGCGGTCGTGCGCGAGCAGTTCTTCTCGCACTTCACCGAGCAGGAGCTCGGAGTGCTAGCCGACATGTGGGAGCGCATCGCTCCCTGCAACGGCTGCTGAGCGGCCGTCGCGAGCCGACCCGACGATCGTCGTGTCGGGCCCGCCCGCCGGCAGAGCCGCCGCGGCACATAGCACGCGCTGGGACCCTCGCCCCGCCGTGGGCCGACCGGCGCATCTCAGATCCCATCCAATCCATAAAAAAACTTGATACGGATGCGCATAGATTTTATATACTTGAGCTATACCACACCGGTTGAACTTGGAGGTTCGACATGGCACTAATACGATGGGAGCCCGCACGTGAGCTCCAGACGATCCAGCAGGAGATGAACCGCCTCTTCGGCACGGTCTTCGACAGCCAGGCCAGCGGCGTCGCAGGCGTCAGCGCACGGCGCTGGATCCCCGCGATGGACCTCGTCGAGGAGAGCGACCACTATGTCCTCACGGCCGACCTCCCGGGTCTGAGCGAGGACGAGGTCAAGGTCGAGGTCGAGGGCAACGTCCTCACCGTCTCCGGCGAGCGCCGCTCGGAGGTGAGCGAGCGCAAGGAGGGCTACTACCGCGTCGAGCGCGCCTCAGGGGCGTTCTCGCGCTCGCTGACGCTGCCCGAGGGCGTCGACCCCGACAGCATCGAGGCGAGCTTCGAGCGGGGCGTGCTGAAGCTGCGCATCCCCAAGCCCGCCGAGGAGAAGCCGCGCCGCGTCGCGATCAACGTCGCCAAGGCCGACACGATCGAGGGCGCCGAGAGCGCGAACGCCTCCTAGCCCGCGCCGTCCACGCTGGTGGGCTGCGTCGGCTCATCGACCACAGGGCGGGAGGCGGCGCGCGCGCCGTCTTCCGCCGCCTTTCGGCGCCGGTGTCGCCGGCGCGCGATCAGGACGCTGGCGATCGCCACGAGCACTGCCGCCAGCCCGTAGAGGCCGAACGCTTCGATCGCGCCGCCGGCCGAGCTGCCGAGGAAGTACGCGATCAGCCCGATCGCGCACGCCCAGGTGATCCCGCCGAGCGCGTTCCAGAGGGCGAAAGAGCGCCACGGCATGCGCGTCGCGCCGGCCAGCCACGAGGCCCATACGCGCAGACCGAGCACGAAGCGCCCGAAGTAGACGGCCTTCGGCCCGTGGCGTTCGAAGAACGGCTCGCCGATCTCGAGAACCTCGTTGCGCTGGCGTTCGAAGCGGCCCGGGCGTTCCAGCAGCCAGCGCCCGCCCTTGCGCCCGATCACGTAGCCGATGTTGTCGCCCACGATCGCCGCTGCCGCGGCCAGGGCGATCACGATCTCGATCTGCATTTTCCCCTGGCTCGCGAGCACCGCGGCCGCGATCAGACCCGTCTCGCCCGGCACCGGCACCCCGCTCGACTCGCTCATCACGACCAGGAACAGCAGCGGATAGCCAGCCGCTTCGACCAGGTGGGTGACGTTGATGACGGACGCGAGCATCGGCGATGTGTCCGTCTAGCATGGCGCAGCCCCGCGCGCCCGTCGGATACCTGCGCGCGCGAACGCTACTTCGTGTTTTCCGAGACGAGCTGCTGCAGCGCGGCAGAGGCCTTGCCGACGTCCTGGTAGACGACGTTGCGAAGCACGATCTTCGTCGGCGTGGGCGCGGTCGCGACGACCACCGCGACGACCACCGCGACGATCACGAGCACAGCGACGAGCGCCATCAGCAGGCCGCGTCGGCGCCGGCGCGCAGGCTCGCTCGCCGCCCGCGAGGGGGCCGCTGCCGCCGCTGGCCTGGACCTCGGCGCGGCTGAGCCGGCCCGCGGCCGCCGCGGGGCCACGACCCGCGTCTCGGCGCTCGCCGGGGCGCCGGCGGAGAGCACGCTCGTCGCCTGCGTCGCGGGGGCGCCGCGGACGGGGCGCTGCCCCACTGCCGGGGGGATGCCGTGGGCGCCGTCGCTCAGGCCGCGCCGCATCTCGCGCGCCGTCTGGTAGCGGTCGCGCGGATCGAGCGCGAGCGCGATCGCGACCGCCTCGCCGAGCTCGGGCCCGACTGCGGCGACGAGCGTGTCGAGCCTCGGCGGCGACTCCTGCTGCTGCTTGAGCGCGAGCTCCGTCAGCGACCCCGCGTCATAGGGCAGCCGCCCGGAGATCAGCTGATATGTGACCACCCCCAGCGCGTACAGGTCCGCGCTCGGACCCGCCTCCTCGCCGCGCGCCTGCTCGGGCGCGAGATACGCCGCCGTGCCGAGTACCGAGCCGACCTGCGTGATGCTCGACTGCTCGGTTGCCTTCGCGATGCCGAAGTCCGCGAGCTTGACCTCGCCTTCGCGCGAGCGCAGCAGGTTGCCGGGCTTGACGTCGCGGTGCACGACGCCGTTGCGATGCGCGTAGTAGAGGCCCTCGCATGCCTGTTCGATGATCGCCAGCGCCTCGTCGACCTCCACCCAGCCCTGGTCGCGCAGGATCTCCGCCCCCGAGGAGCCCTCGATGTACTCCATCACGATGAAGTACTGGCCCGTCTGCTCGTCACGGCCGGAGTCGAACACCTGCACGATGTTCGGGTGCACGAGCCGCGCCGCTGCCTGCGCCTCGCGCTGGAAGCGCGAGACGAACGCCGGTTCGTCGGCGAGGTGCTCGGCTAGCAGCTTCACCGCCACCTGGCGCTCGAGGCGCAGGTCCAGCGCACGGTGCACGGTCGACATGCCGCCGTAGCCCAACCGGTTCTCGAGCCGGTAGCGACCCGCGATCTCCACGGCGCTCACTTCTTTTCCTGTCCGGGCGCCCCGTTGCCGCCGGGCCCCACCCCGCCGGCGCGTTCTTCGCCCCGCCCTTCGCCATTGCCGGCGCCGGCGGGCGCTTCGGTCCCCGGCGCTGGCGTGCCGCCGCCCGGGCTCGGTGTGGTCGTCGTCGGCGTCGTCG